>NZ_JAYFES010000115.1:0-785987 GCF_055795045.1 Pseudanabaena sp. PCC 9330
TGGCGTCTCGGAAACAACATGAGCAGCGCATCTATCGAATCGAGTTCAAAATACACACGTACTGCTATGCTGCCGATTAGTTTTGTCAGTCAACCAGTATCTAGGCACAGCAAGGCTTTCAGTG
The DNA here is from genome assembly GCF_055795045.1 of Pseudanabaena sp. PCC 9330. NCBI lineage: Bacteria > Bacillati > Cyanobacteriota > Cyanophyceae > Pseudanabaenales > Pseudanabaenaceae > Pseudanabaena > Pseudanabaena sp. PCC 9330. The sequence goes on from NZ_JAYFES010000115.1 coordinate 125, forward strand.
AATCTAGGAAAGGTGAAATGTGTTAAACAATACAACTTCAACTACAGATCCGGAAGAGCCACATAAATTACTCCCAATGCTAACCTTTCCCAGTTTGGTTGGTTGAGCGTCTAAGCAACGCCACCTGCAAGGGTGACCCACTCCATCGGCCTTATCACCAGGGCGATCGCCTTAACCGATCGCCAGCGATGTCAGCAGCTCAGGATCTTGAAACAGCGGCGTGCTCAGGTAGCGCTCCCCAAAGCTGGGCTGGATGATCACAATTAGCTTGCCCTCATTTTCGGGGCGCAGGCCTACTTCTACAGCCGCTTTGACAGCGGCCCCGGTAGAAATACCCGAGAGCAGCCCTTCTTCGCGGGCCAGGCGACGACCGTAGGCGATCGCATCCTCATCGGTCACCTGCACCACCTCGTCGATCAGGCTCACATTTAGCACCTCGGGCACAAACCCCGCCCCAATACCCTGAATTTTGTGGGAGCCGGGTCTGCCGCCCGAGAGCACCGGGCTGTTGACGGGCTCGACGGCGATCGCCTTAAAGCCTGGCTTGCGCTGCTTCAGCACATCGGCCACGCCCGTGATCGTGCCGCCCGTGCCCACGCCTGCCACCAGCATATCCACCTGGCCGTCGGTGTCAGCCCAGATCTCTTCAGCAGTGGTGCGGCGGTGAATATCGGGGTTGGCGGGGTTGCTAAACTGTTGCAGCATGTAGGCATCGGGCAGGGTATCGAGAATTTCCTGCGCCCGCTGAATGCAGCCCGACATGCCCGCCACGCCGGGGGTCAGCTCTAGCTCGGCCCCATAGGCTCGCAGCATCGCTCGCCGCTCAGAGCTCATAGTCTCGGGCATAGTGAGAATCAGACGATAGCCCTTGGCGGCAGCGGCCATAGCCAGGGCAATGCCGGTATTGCCCGAGGTGGGCTCTACCAGAGTGGTTTTGCCGGGGGTAATTTTGCCCGCCGCCTCGGCGGCTTCGATCATGTTGATGCCGATGCGATCTTTGACCGAGGCCGAGGGGTTCATGCCCTCCAGCTTGATCACCAGACGGGCCAGACAGCCATCTTCTTGGGGGATGCGATTGAGCTGCACCAGGGGAGTGCGGCCAATGAGCTGGGTCACGTTTTCGGCAATTCGCATGGGCCTAGAGGTACTAATGGAGCCTAGATGTAATACATAATGTCGTGCTGCTGCTGGGCATTGCGCTTGTCGATCAGGTCTTGCAGGGTGCACTTTTGCAGCACTCCCTCCGCCGCCTGGCGCACCTCTCCCCACACCTCTTGAATCACCAGCGCCTCTGGCGTGGGCGAGCCCTGGGCCGGGTCGGTCTGGGCCTCAAACCCTTCAATGCAGCTCACCACATCATAGAGGCTAATCTTCCACGGATCACGGGCCAGCAGGTAGCCGCCGCGCGCACCGCGCAGACTTTTGACCAAGCCCGCCCGGCGCAGGGTCGCCAGCAGCTGCTCTAGGTAGCGATCGGGAATATTTTGCTGACTGGCAATCTGCCGAATTTGCAGGGGCTCGCCGCTGGCAAAGTGGGGACTCAGCTCCAGCAGGGCCAGCAGCGCATATTCACTCTTAGAAGACAAATCCACAGGGTAGGAGGGTAAAGTGCGATACATCTCAGTATACTCCGGTTCTCCACTGGGGTTTGCATGATTGCCGGGCAATAAAAAAACTCTTGATTTGTATTGGGCTTCACTAAACGTCACGGGGCTTCGGGATACTGTGCTGAGATATGAATGGTGTTCTGGGATACATAGATGTAGGGCGATCGCGCGGTTTGGGCGCGCTAGGTTTGGTATCAATACCTGCCTAGGTCTGTCTTTAGCCATCGCTCCCAGGCACCCTTCCAGTCCCGTGTTGAGCACCGCAGGCAAACCTCTAGCAGGTCTTTTCCTATGAGCCCCCTGAACCTGGTTGTCGATCAACTCGTCGGCCCCACCGCCACTGCCCAGGCCGTGCTCGCTGCTGACCCATTGCCCCTTGAAGGTCTGGCTGACTTTCTAGAAATTCTTCAGTTCCTCATCCGCGAACCCTCGGTGGTGGGCAGCGAAGACTCGTTCTTTCGAGTGCTGCGCCGGGAGCTAGAAGAAGTGGGTGCCGAGGTAAGCCACTACCACGGAGTGATGGTGGCCCAGGGCGCTCGGCCCCACGAGCTGATGCTTTCGGCCCACATCGATCGCCACGGGCTACTGTGTACGGGGCCAAACGAGTTTCAATATGCCGCTTTTATCGCCGGCAACCAGAGCGAGTTGACCGGCGACTCAGTGTCTGAGCAAATGCTCAACACCATTGAAAACCGCTTTCAGGGCCAGCGGGTGCAGGCCCATTTGCCCTACACCGGCACCTACATTGGCCAAGGCGTGATCACCCACTGCTATATTTGCCCCGAGCGCAAAAACCTGATTTTTGAGGTGGAGGGGTTGGAATACCTCCAGCCGGGCACCCCGGTGTCGTTTTTAGACCGCCTGCAATTTAAGGATGGCTACATTTCGGCCCAGCTCGACAATGTGGTCAGCGCGGCCATCATCATCTTCCTGTTTCGCTGCGGGTTTGAGGGCACGGCCCTGTTCACCGCCCAAGAAGAGTCAGGCCGCAGCTGGCGCTACGCCCTGTCGTGGTTTCAGCGGCAGCGCTTGGGCACCGATCGCCTGATTGCCCTTGACACCAGCCCATACCACAACCGCGAGGCCGCCGACCAGCAGCTCATCACCCTGCGCCGCAAAGACGCCAGCGCTGACTTTGCCCCCGGCATTACCCAGGAGCTGGCCGATCGCTGCGATCGCCTCGGCATTGCCTACAGCTACAAAGACGACTACATCGCCAGCCAAAATCTCACCCGCCCCAAACCCTACTCCCTGGGGCGTACCGAGATGGGCCGCCTCACCGCCGCCACCAATGGCTCAGTGACCGGCACCACGCTACAGATCCCCACCACCGAATATCACACCGCCACCGAAACCGCTTCCCTAGCGTCGGTGGCGGCGGTGATTCGCCTCTTGCAGACCTACGTGATGTAGGCTGGGCGAGCCGCCTGGGCCTCGGTCAGAGTCCGGTGTAGGGTCTCCCAATCTTCAGCGGCAATCAGGGTTTTGAGCTGATCGAGCTGGTGCTGATATTGGCTCAAGGCGTTCAGCAGGGCCGCCCGGTTGTGCTGGGCCATCAGGGTACCGAGTTCGGGGACGCCCCCGCCGACCCGGCTAGTGTCTTTAAAGCCTGAACTGGCGAGGGTTTGGGCCAGGGCCAAGATGGCTGGGTCGGCCTCACCCTGGCAGGCGAGAATCAGGCTGCTGCTGAGCATCACCGGCAGATGAGAGATCCAGGCGACGGCGCGATCGTGCTGGGCGGGGGTGCAGTGGCAGAGGTTGGCTCCCAGAGAGGCGGCGATCGCCCCCACTTGCTTCAGCGCCGCTGGCGGAGTGGTCTCGGTGGGAGTAAGCACGTAGGCACAATGCTGAAATAGCCCCACCTCGGCCACCGCCAGTCCAGACTCGGCCTTGCCCGCCATCGGGTGACCGCCGACGGTGTTGGGCCACAGTGCCTCAAGGGCGGGCACAATGTCGCCTTTTACCGAGGCCACGTCGGTCATAACTGCCTGGGGGGAGAGGTGGGGGGCGATCGCCGCCGCCGTTGCCACCGTGACATCTATCGGTGTGCAGATAAACACCACATCGGCCCCGGCCACCTGGGCGAGGTCGGTGCTCGACTCGGTCGCTGCCCCCATAGTCAAGGCTGCCGCCGCTGTCTCGGGCCGCCGGGCGATGCCGATCACCGGGTGCCCCTGCTTGACCAACTCTAGCCCGAGGGAACCCCCAATCAGCCCCAGGCCAACGATGGCAATGCGTTCCATAGCCCCTCATCTTTAGCAAACTCTACCAGCATATCGGTGCGAGGTTCCCCAGACGACCCGGCGAGTTATCTATGCAACAATGGAGGCTTATAGCTGGAGCAGAAAGGCATCAACCTGTCGTCTCAGGCACCTCCAGGCTATGGTTTGCGTCAACTCTCTCCACCGTTACTCTAGATCGACGCCCCGTGATTGAGGTCCAGGTACACCAACAACTGCGCGCTCTGCTGCGAGAGTGGGGCGAGCCGAGCTGGCCCCACCATTTGACGCTGGCTCGGTTGGTGGCGCGGGCGCTGCGGCTGCGGCGCAGTGCGCTGCTGCAGGTGGGTGGCCTGTCAGCCTACCAGGGCGAATACCGCCTCAGCTACTTGATTGCCCTGATGATGTGGCCCGGCCCGGCCATCGTGGTGGCTCCCGCCCCCACCGCCCAGCGACTGCTGATGGTAGAGATTCCCCGGCTGCAAGACAAGCTCAATCTATGCAAACCGGTGCAGGGCGGCGAGCGCTGGCCGAGCAGCACCTTTGACGGCCTGCTGGTGACCACACCAGAGGCCTGGCTGGCCGATCGCCTGGGCCCTGGCACCTACTTCCCAGACGGCATTCCTGTGCTGATCGACGAGGCCGACCACTTAGAACTAGGGCTGCGTCAGCAGCTCACTGCCGACCTTGGCCCCCTCGACTGGGTGCACCTGGCCCTGGCCTACCCCCAGCACCAGAAGTTGATTCAAGACACCCACGTGGGCCTCACCCACGCCGCCTTTCAGCGCCCGCCTAACCCCTACCACCGCTACCTGCTCGAAGAGAGCGACTGTCAGCAGCTCCAGCGGTTGCAGCAGCGCCTGACCGCCAGCCGCGCCCTGACACCTCAGCCTGAGGGGCCGATGCCGCCCCCGTGGGCCAGGTTTTGGCAGCAGTTTAACCCGCCCGATCACCTGCTGTGGTTTTCCGTCGATCGCGATCGCGGTCACATCGGCCTCCACTGCGCCCCGGTGGAGTTGGCCAGCGCCATGGCCTCGGTGTGGCAGCGGCAGCCGGTGGTGCTCATTGGTGCCGCCCTCGACCCTGACGCTGGGGCCGACAACTTTCGCCAGCGGCTAGGGCTTGACGATCTCACCTGTCTACAGTTTGGCCCCCACCGTCAAAACGACGCCATTCAGCTCTACCTGCCGACCCACATTCCCCTGCCCAACACGCCCCAGTTTCAGGGGGTGCTGCACCAGGAGATTCGCCGCCTGCTCAGCCAGGCCCACCCCGGCATGACGGTGATTTTGCTCGACGATCTGCCGCTCAAGGGGCAGTTGGCGGCTAAATTGGCTGGGGAGTTTGGCTCGCGGGTACAGGTGGAGCAAGCGGAGCTAGCCGCCAACGGTATTTTGGTCAGTGGCTGGCAGTTTTGGCAGCAGCACCGCGCCCTGCTGCCGCCCCCAGATCTATTGATTGTGGCGACCCTGCCCCTGCCATCGCTCGAAAACCCAATGGTGGCAGGCCAGGTGGCATTTCACAAACGACGGCGGCAAGACTGGTTTCGGCTATACCTGTTTCCGACGGCGATCGCAGAGCTTCAGCGGGCGATCGCCCCCTCCCGGCTGCACTCGGGCACTGTCGCGCTGCTTGACAGCCGAGTCCACTATCGCAGCTATGGTGCCCAGATTTTAGAGGCGCTGAGCCCGGCGGCCTGTGTGCGATCGCTACCCGACGATTGGCGGGGTTGAGCGGGTTCAGAACTAGGCTCTAGATGTTGTGGCCCTAGACGTCGGGTTTAGAGCGGGTGGGTGTAGAACGCTAGGATTTGCACCGCCATCGCTATAGTTGTGATAGTTGCGATTTTAGGGGGCAAAAACCCATGGGCGAATCTAAACGACGCAAAGATCAGCTGGGTGACAAATATGGCGAAGCGGAGCCAATTTTACCCTGGCTACCGATCACCAAAAAGCAATCGCAGCAGTTTATGGCTTGGACGAGCAAGGGCACCTGGGGCGCCATTGTCTTGATCATCGCTTTTTGGATCACGCTGCGGTTTATTGGGCCGAGCTTTGGCTGGTGGACCCTGGCCGACTAAACGATTGCTCAGGCAGACAATATCAGCTGCGAGCTGTAGGGTGGCACTTCCCACCCTTAAGAAACCACTTTGCAGAAGTCACTCTAAACCTCGCCCTAGCCCAGAGCCTGAGTTCTACCAGCGGGAAAACTATCGATCCCAAGTTGGACTTGATGCAGCCATATATCAAGATTCGAGGACATCAGGGCCATATTTCCTCACGATCGCTAACGATTCATAACTGTGGCTTTTCGTCCACCGTAAATTCTGGGTACAGTGGGGACAGGTGGTTTTGCGGGAGTTTGCGGGTATATGCTGAGCCAACCAAGCCAGCCCGATCCCCAGCGGGGAGAGCCTTTGGTTGAGGGGTTACCATCGTTTGCCCTTGGTCTAGAGGACGAAGCAGCCCTGACCATGCCGACCCCGGCACTTCGGTACAACCAGTCTTGGCGGCTGCTGCTGATCACGCTGATGAGCTGCTTTGCGGCCAGTGGTGCTGCCCTGGGCGCTTTTTTCTGGCTGATTAATCTGCCTCCTACCGCCAACTGCGACAGTACTGCCACCGTCACTACCGATCGCGCTCAGCTCTTTTGCGCCCAAACTGCCGCCGAGTCAGGAGAACTGGCTGACGTGGTGGTGGCCCTCGATCTGGCCAGCGGTTGGTCTACCGACCACGCCCTTTACTACGAAGTGCAGCCGCTGATTGAGCAGTGGTCTTGGGTAGTGATCCAAGCTGCTGAGCAGGAGCTGCGCACCAACGGCAGCATGGCCGAGGCCCAAGACTTGGTCAGCCACATTCCGCCCCATAGTTCGGTGTTTGCCCAGGCCCAAGAGACCCTAGGCCGATGGCAGACCGAGTGGGAGCAGGGCCAAGCTATCATGGCCATCGCTCAGACAGCGCTTCAGCAAAAAGACTGGGCCACTGCCTCCAAGCAGCTGCTGGCCCTGGCTGAGCTAAAAAATTCTCACTGGCAGGTTGAGCAGGTGCAGGCTCTGTCACGCCAGATTCGCCAAGAGCGTCGCGCTCAGGAGCTGCTGAGTGAGGCGATCGCCACTGCGGCACCGGGGGGCAGCGATCGCCTGGGTACCGCCCTGCGCACCGCCAGCCAGATTGACGAAGACACCTATGCTCGTCGCCATGCCCAGCCCTACCTCAACCGCTGGAGCGATCTGCTGCTCACGCTGGGGCTCGATAAATGGTACGCCTCTGATTTGAGTGCAGCCATCGCCCTAGGGCGCAGTGCCGCCCTCAACCCCGATCGGGCTAAACCGGCCCAGGAACTCATCTGGCTCAGCCAGTCGCGGCAGCTAGCCCAGCAGAGCCTGGGCACTTGGCGCACCTCCCCCGATCAGCTGGTCAGCCTCTATCAGGCTTTGCTGACGGCCAACAGAGTGCCCCCAGACAGCCCCTACTACGGTCAGGCCCAGTCGAGCGTAACCACCTGGCACCGCCACCTGAGCGATCTAGCCCAGCTTCAAACGGCCCAGGCCATAGGCGCAGTGCGCAATATCGACGCTCTCAAGGCCGCCATCGCCCAGGCCGAAACGGTGCCCCTGGGCCACCCCCGCCGGGTGCAAGCCCAGACCATGGTGGCCCACTGGCGGCAAGAGATAGAGCGCCTCGAAGACCGGCCCCAGCTGGTTAAGGCCCACGGGCTGGCCCAGGACAAAACCCTAGACGGGCTGCGAGAGGCCATTCAAACCGCCAACGCCATTCCTTTACATCGGGCGCTGCGTAGCGAGGCCCAGAGCTGGGCCTACGTCTGGACTAACGAGCTTCAGGTGATCGAAGATCGACCTATACTCGAACGAGCGCGATCGCTGGCGGCCCAGGGCAACCTCTTTCAGGCGATTGCCGAGGCCAGCAGCGTTAAGTCGGGCCGTGCCCTGCATGGGGAAGCTCGGGCGGCGATCGCCAGCTGGCGGTGGCAAATCGCTGCTGCTGAGCGGGCTCGCCTACGCGCCCTCCAGAGGCCTGTGATACCCCACCCCGAGACTACTCCCGCCAACGCTGCCGACCCAGAAACCCTCACCCCCGACGCAGCAGCACTGACCACCCCTGGTTCTGCGGAGGCCATTCCAGGGTTTTTAACGCCTATGCCTCATCTGCGACAGGGGCGCCCCCCTCTCCCCGATCGCATTGAGACCATTCCCGGTGCCCCTAGTCTCCCAGAGGTTGCAGCCCCAGGTGCCGCTCAAAACATGGCGACCCCATCCCCCAGCCCAGTCGAGGCCTCTGCCAGCCCCAGTGCTGAGTCTACGGCACCACAGCCCTTGCCTATCATCCCCAGCCCGATGCTCGTGGCTCCACCGCAGCCCGCTGCGCCGCAGCCCGTCCAGCTAGCCCCAGAGCCGGCCACGCCTCCATCTGACACTCCCCAGTCCACCCGGCCCGTCGCCCCGGATGTATCTGCCCAACCGCAGCCTGAAGCCGTCGTCAGCCTCAGAGCAAAATTCTCCAAGGGTTCATCAATGTACAGGCCTGAGCGGCTGCTCGCGGCCTCTCTCTAGCAGGGGCTTGATACCCAATCCGAGTCACATAACCCCGATTCTCAAAAGGCCAAACCGTAGGGGCTAACGGTTGTTTGCCCTGCTGAATCGGGGGTAACCAAGGAGGATTCGGTATGAAGCAAAGGCTATTTAACCTGAGTTTGGGATGAGAAAATTCTCTGCAAAAACAGGCTTGCTGTCTCCTCCAAAGGAGGGGTAGGGGTGGGTCAGTCTGGGTTAGCGGCTGAACATCACCGTATGCAACAGACGTGGCAGGGCTGATCCCACAAGGGTTTTGGTTGCAATTGATGACGCACCCTAAGCTTCAGGGACTTCTCGCCAAGATTCGGAGCGCAGCACTTCCTGCGTTGCGACCGTCTCAACTGGTTCATCTGCATTGGTAGAGAGAACCCGACGCTTACCCTTGCCACCACCACCCAGGCCACTGTGCAGCAGGGTATAGAAGCACGGAATGATAAACAGTGTCAGCACCGTCGCCAGCGACAGCCCCGAAAACACCACCACCCCCAAGGGTTGAAGAAACTCTGCCCCTTCGCCAATGCCCAGGGCCAGAGGAAACAGGCCCAGCACCGTAGTAAACGTGGTCATCAGAATCGGGCGCAGGCGGCGGGGGGCGGCCATCAAGATCGCTTCTTGGCGAGAGCAGTCGGTGGCCTCGTAGATCTGGTTCGCCAGCTCTACCAAAATAATGGCGTTGTTGACCACAATGCCCACCAGCAGCACCGCGCCTACTACCACCGTGGCCCCGATCGCCGTCTGAGTCACGTACAGCCCCAAAATGCCGCCCGCCAGCGCCAGGGGCACCGTCAGCATGATCACCAGCGGGTCGATCAGCGAGTTGTACTGCACCGCCATCACCACAAAGACGAGGAATGCCGCCAGGGCTCCCAGTACCTTGAGCGCCTGCTGAAGCTCAGCGTTGGTGGCGGCGGCAGAACTGGGCAGCACGGTGACACCCGCCGGTAGGTCTAGCCCCGCCAGAATTCCTTGAGCCTCGGCCAGAGCATCTCCCAGACTGACCCCATCGACCAGGTCGCCCGAGATCAGCAGCACCTGCCGCCGGTTAATGCGCTGAATTTCGCCGGGGGCTTCACCGCGTCCTACCTGAGCAATATCGCCCAGCTGCACCAGCTGACCACTGTCGGTAAACAGGGGAATATCGAGCAGTTGGGACGATCGCTGCACGCTGCCAGGGGCCAGCTGCACCTTCACATCGATCAGACGGTTGCCCCGCTGGAGCTGAGTTGGGGTCGAGCCATTTAGCGCCGTCTGCACCGTATCGCCAATGGCGGCGGCGGTCAGACCCAGATCCTCGGCCCGAGCCCAGTCGGGCAAAATTTGCACCTCGTCCTGGGGATCTTCACCGTCGGGGCGATAGCGGGCCAGGGTGGCCTGTTCGCCCAGCGCCCCCACAACCATGCGTCCGGCCTGTTGGAGAGATTGGGTATCTTCGCTCTGCAGACCCAGGTCGAGGTCGGCCCGCACGGGCGAGTTGCTCAAGGACAGACCCCGCACTGCTCCAGGGCTGACGCGAATGCGCGTATCGACCAGGGGAAGTTGGGCTAGTTCGCCATTGACGCGATCGACGTAGGCCACAGTATTGCTGCCGGGCTTGAGGGTGACGGTGCTGCTGCCGCGCAGGGTGTTTTCGTTGGTGTTGCTGCCAAACAGGGAGCCGCCTGCCGTGGTAAACACATACTCGGTTTCGGGCTGGGCCAGCAGCCGCTCTTCGATGATGCTCATCACCCGCTGGTTGGCTGCCACCGTGGTGCCCGGCGGAAAGCTGACGTTGACGTTGGCCTGTCCGGTGCTAATGCGGGGCAAAATCTCTTGGGGAATTTGGCCCACCATGAACCAGCTGCCGCCGCCAAACACCAGCAGCGCCAGAGCAATCACCAGCAGCCGATAGCGCAGCACTTGGTTGAGAAAGCGCCCATAGCCCAGGGTCACCCCCTCCAGACGGTTGTTAAACCAGCGGAATGGCCCCCAGTTTTGGAGCGATCGCGTACTGCGACCCATAATCAGCCGCGCCGCCAGGGCGGGCACGACAGTCAGCGCCACCACCAGGGAGGCCGCCACCGAGAAGCTCACGGTCAAAATTAGCTCGCTGAAAATCAGCGCGATAAAGCCGCCAATCAGCAAAAAGGGTAGTACTGCCACCAGGTTGGTGGTGGTCGAAGCCAACAGCGCACTCTCTAGCTCAGCACTGCTGGCCTCAGCCTGAAAGATCGCCTCGCTACGGCTGTACTCGCCCCCGATCTGGCGGGATTTTTCCAGCTCTTCGGCCCGGTTGGCCATGTTCTCGAGCATCACAATCGAGTTGTCGACCACAATACCCACGCCCAGGGCCAGTCCCCCGAGGCTAAATATATTCAGCGACAGGCCAAACAGCCCCATCAAGATCAGCGCCACAAAGGTCGCCAGGGGAATGGCGGTGACAATAATAAAGGTCTGCCGCAGAGAGCCCAAAAACAGCAGCACCACAAACCCCGCCAGGGCCGCCCCGGTCAGCCCCGAAACCATGACGTTGTTGATCGAGTTGCGAATGAACCGCGATTCGTCGAGGGTTGAGGTCATCTCCATGCCCTCGGGCATTTGGCCGGCCTGGCGCATCTGCTCTAGCTTGGCCTTGACCCCATCAACCACATCAATAGTGTTGGCGGCAGGCTGCTTTTGCACGCTCACCTTGACGGCGGGCTGGCCGTTGAGGGTGACAAAAATGCGCTGCTCTTCGGTGCCGTCAATCACGGTGGCCACATCGCGCAGCAGCACCTGCTGGGGTGGGCTGGTGCCAGGCACGGTAATCGGCAGATTTTGCAGCTCGTCTGCCGACTCAAAGCGGCCCACCAGGCGGGTGAGGGTTTCTTCGCTGCCGCCGCGCAGGCGCCCCCCGGCAATATCTTGGTTGCGATCGCGCAGCGCATCAATCACATCGGTGACGCCAATGCCCACCGCCTGGAGACGGCGCAGATCTACATTCACCTGCACCTCTTCGTTGACGCCGCCCGACACGTCGGTGTTAGCCACCCCCGGCACCTGCTGTAGCTCCCGCTCCAGTTCTTCTTCAGCAAAAATGCGCAGCTCTTGGGAACTCAGGCTGCTGGAGGTCAACGCCATCTCGTAGACCGGCAGCTGAGAGGGGTCAAACTTAAACAAGCGGGGCGTTTCAAAGGTCTCTGGCAGGGCGCTGCGGGCGCGGTTGAGGGTGGCCGTAGCGTCATTTAGCGCCTGGTCAATGTCGCCCCCCGGCTCAAAGTACAGGTCAATGCTGATCTGCCCTTCCCGCGTCTGCGAAAAGATTTGCACCACCCCCTCGGTGGTCGCCAAGGCTTCTTCTAGAGGTTTAGTAATTTCATCGACCGCCACCTCGGGCGACAGGCCAGGGGCATCGCCCCGCAGACCAATGCGCGGGTAGGTAATCGACGGCAGCAGATCTACCGGCAGCTGGGAGGTGATAAAGAAACCCATCACAAAGACGGTGAGGGTCAACATCAGGGTGCCGATGTGCTGTCGAATGGCCACGCCGCTGATGCTGAAGCGGTTGTTGGGGAAGGAGGAGGGGGTAGTCATGGGTGGGAGTGTGAGGGGATGAGGGAGTGGGGAAGGGTGGGAGGAAGTTTTGAGTTGAGGTGGTTTAGCCAGAACTCAAAACTAAGCACTCAAAGCTTTTGCTTACCCTTCGGAGGTCAAACTCGGTTCCACGGTCTGCCCGGCTTCCAGGGGCTGGCTGCTGCGGACAACGTACTGTTCACCAGGAGCCAGGCCAGCGAGAATGGTGACCTGGCCGTCGGCGCGATCGCCCACTTGCACGGTACGAGCCTCAACGATGGTTTCATCGCCGGATTCTGTAACTACAAAGATTTGGTTTTCACTGGCTTCGGCGGTCTCTAGGGCGCTCTCGGGCACCACCACCGCATTCCCCTGGGTACCCACGCCAGTGACCCGGGCCAGTAGACCACTGCCAATGCGGTTGCCGGGGTTATCGACGGTAATCTCTACGGGCAGCAGGCGCGAGGTGCTGTCGGCCACCGGAGAAATGCGGGTGACGCTGCCGGTAAAGGTTTCGTCGGGGAAGGCATCGATCGCCAGCTGAATGCTCTGCCCCAGGCTAAAGTCGCTCACGTTGCTGTCGGCGACCTCGATTACCACCAGCACCCTAGACAGATCGCCCAGGGTGAGCACGGCCTCGCCGGGCAAAATCAAATCGCCGGGCTCGGTCACCCGCTCTAGCACGACCCCAGAGAGGGAGGCGGTGAGGTTGGCAAAGGAGAGCCGCTGCTGGGTCTCTTGCAGAATGGCACGCTGGGCCTCGACCCGCTGCTGGGACGCAGAGACTGCCTGCTGCCGGGTGCGCACCTGCTCTTGGGATGAGGCTAGGGCTTGCTCAGAGGTGAGCACTATAGTTTGGGCCTGCTCAGCATCTTGGGCAGCCACAGCCCCCTGGGTAGAGAGCGATTGGAGCCGACTGGCATCGTTGCGGGCCTGCTGAAGGCGTACCCGAGCATCTTCGATCGAGGTGCGAATGTCGGCCAGCTCGGCCTCGGCCTGGGTGACCTCAAACTGGCGGGCGGCTAGCTCGGCCTGGGCTTCGCCCACGGCGGTTTGCAGCAGCACTCGGTCAATGGTGCCGACGACCTCGCCCTGGCGCACGGTGTCGCCCACGTCGCGGGTGAGGGAGAGCAGACGGCCTTCGGCCTGCGATCGCAGGGAAACCTGTCGGGCCGGGCGAGTGCTGCCGGTGTAAATGCGGGCACCCGCATCGGCATCGGTGGCGGTAGCAATATCGACGACGGCGGGGCCATCGCCGCCAGGCCCACCCTGCTGCCCCTGTTGAGCTTGGGCAGTGGGTTCGGCATTGGGGCCACAGGCAGTGGTGGCGATCGCCAAACAGCCCATCAGCAAGACTCCAGAAACTCGCACCAGGGTACGCCTCTTACCCCTCAGCTGCTTTGCCAGCATGCTCAATCCCTCTTATTTTGCTGCGTTTACTTTACTTTACAGTTCTCAGGCTGGGCGTCTACCTTTTAGTAGATGCGATCGCTGTTATTTATAGGCATTCGATCCGTTACTTTGGGGCAGGCCTGGCAGCCTTAAAGGCCCGCCACCCGGTAAATACTTAGGTTATGCCCCGGCATAGTGACCAAGCGATGGCAGAAAAATGACAATCTTGTAATAATCGCTGGTCGTCTAAGATCCCAGGGTTCTGTTTCAAGTTTGAGCGCACTGGTGGAGCACAAAAGAACCCTAGAATCTGTCTTCTTAAGGATCTTGGGCCGCAAAAGATCATCATTTTTTGAGTAAACGTAAACGAACAAGTCGTTTTGGCCTGATGGAGATTTTTTTGGGAGAAAATGTTCTCAAACACAGGTTTTAGGGTTCTTTACTAGGAATCCTTAGCTCTCCCCTTCTCCAAAATCCCCCCATGCCTGCCCTTCAAGATGCGTTTATCTCCTATGGACGGGCCGACAGCAGAGCTTTTGCGATCGCCCTTAAAGAACAGCTCAGGGCACGGGGGCTAGGGAACATCTGGCTCGATCAGGACGATATCCCCGCCGCGACAGACTGGCAGGGGCGAATTGACGAGGCGATCGAGCGATCGCACCACTTTATTTAGGTCATTTCGCCCTCGGCGATGGCCTCGCCCTACTGCAAGCTAGAGCTGGCAAGGGCGATCGCCTACGGCAAGCGCATTATTCCGCTGCTGCATGTAGGTGGGGGAGACTCAAACGCCTGGGCGATCGCCGACCCTGAGGGCTGCGCCACAGTGCGCCAGCTCAACTGGATCTGGTGCCGCGACAGGCTAGACAAGGCCGAGCAATATTTAGAAAAACTGACCCGCACCCTCAGCTATTGCCACGAGCAAACGGGTGAAGCACAGCCCCACATTCAAGCCTATGTGCACCAGCACACCGCCCTGCTCACCCAAGCCCTGAGCTGGCAGCGGCACCACCGCCAGACCCGCTACCTGCTGGTGGGCAGCGATCGCCAGGCCGCCGAAACCTGGCTGCAAACCCGCTTTGCCGAGGGCGAACCGCTGCCCTGCACCCCCACCGATCTGCACTGCGAATACATTACCGAGAGCACCAAAAACGCCAACAACCTGATGACCCAGGTGTTTTTGTGCCACAGCGACGAGGATCGAGACACCGCCGAGCAGATCCGTCGCTCTTTGCTGCGCCAGGGCATTACGGTGTGGAACTACCGCACCGACATTCAAACCAGCCAAGACTACCCCAGTGCGATCGCGTCGTCACTGCCTCCGCCGATAGCACCGCGCGGGTGTGGGATTTACAAGGTCGGCAACTAGCCATTTATGAAGGATCTCCCGCTGCGCTCAGCCCCGATGGGCGGCGAGTTGCCACAGTCGTTGATGGCCGAGTGCAGGTGTATGACATTCAAACCCTGCCAGAGCTGCTGACTTGGGGCTGCCAGTGGCTGCACAACTACCTAGAGTACGGCCAAGCCACCGACGCAGACCGAGCCCTCTGCAACCTCCCACCCCGCACCCCAGACCCCGCTGGCCCCTTCGAGTCATCCCTCGGGCAGGCGGCAGGGCTAGTGGCAGTGCGCTGGCCCGAGTAGGGGTAGATGGGTGGATGGGTAGAGGGTGGATGAGTAAGGGGCATCATCGCTCATCATGAGCTTTGAAGTCTTAGGCAGCAGATTGCCCTGCTAGAGACAGCGAAGTTAACGGTAGAGAACTGGCTTCCAATTTAGATAAATCGACCACCAGACTGGCATGGTCAATATCCAGACCTACCAAATGCCCCTCCGCATCAAAATCCAGCACAATGCCGCTGGCCACTTCTTGAGAGTCAACACTGGGCCGATCTAACAAACTGATATACAGCGAATCTGTCTCAGGATAGTAGTGGAACTTCATAGCTGAGGCCCTTTGAAATTACGGTCTGGAAACGCATTGAGAACAGTCTCTCCATTCTCCAGGGTGACCGATGACGCCACCACAGTAGCCTCTAGCCCCGCCACCACGCCGCGAGGGCAATACCCCAGAGCAAACGCCTTTTGACTGTTAGACGACACATCCGCCGGGCGGGCGGCGGGCATGGCCACCTCCGCCTGCCTACCCGGCACCAGCAACCCCGCATCTAGCCCCAACACCTCGGCCATGCGCAGGCCAAACTCGTAGCGGCTGAGGCGTTCGGGGCCGCCCAGGTGCAGCAGGCCACTGGCCTTTTCCAGGGCCAAGAGCAGCCCAGCGGCCACATCTTCCACATAGGCCGGGGTGCGAAACTCATCGACAAACAGGTGCAGGGGTTGGCTCGCCGCCAGGGTGCGCAAAAAGCCTTGGAGAAAGCTCTCGGCGGTGGGGCTGGCGGGGCCATACAACAGCGGTAAACGGCAGATGGTAGCACTGGGGTACAGGGCTTGAATCAGCGCTTCGGCCTCGGCTTTGTGGCGACCGTACAGGTTGATCGGGCTGGGTGCATCGGTTTCGCTGTAGGGGGCAGATTGGCCGTCAAACACCTGGTCAGTGGAGGTAAAGACGAAGGGAATCTGGCGTTGAGCGCAATAGTTGGCCAGTAACCTGGTCGCCTCCACATTCATGGCGTAGGAATAGTCGGGCTCTTGCTCACAGCGGTTGGGCTGGGAGAGGGCGGCGGTGTGGATCACGGCATCGGGGGCGATCGCCTCTAGCCAAGGCACCACCGCCCTGGCATCGGTGAGGTCAATGGCGTGAAGTGCCACTCCCGGCAGTGGCGGGCAGTGGCGATGGTAGGCACCCTCCACCTGCCAGTTCGTCTGGGCGGCGCGGCACAGGTGCCAGCCCAAAAAGCCGCTGGCCCCAGTCACCAGCAGACGGCGGGTAGGGGCGGGCGCAGGGTTTTCCATCGGGTGAGATGTGGGGTTGCATAGAGGCGTTTTGCCTGCAGACGAGACTCAACTATGAACCCTCGGCCTCAGGTTTCACTTGCTCGCTAGAGCGGCTCTAGCCAGAGCGAAAAAATCCAGCCGCCTTCGGCCACCTCTGACCAGTTGCCGGTGGTGTTGCCGGTGACAGTGAGAATGGTGCCGTTGGGCACACTGCGCACCAGGGTAAATTCAGAGCCGGGGCCATTGTAAATTTGGGCTTCGCCGCTGTCGCCCGTGTTAACCCGCCGCTGGCGGTTGTTTACTGGTGGGTCGGTCGGGTTGGGGCTAGGGCCTGGTGATGGCTTGGGAGACGGTAGGGGAACTGGGGTAGTGGCCGCCCGCAGGGCTCGCCAGGTAGCTTCATCGACATTGCCCGTCACGGGCAGGCCATTGACCCGCTGAAATTGGCGCACGGCGTTTTGGGTGGTCTCGTCGTAAATGCCCGAGATGATGAAGTTGCCCGGCAAAAAGCCCAACTGACGCAGCAGCCGCTGCACCTCCATCACATCGGCGCTGGGCTGGACTGGGGGCGGCTGGGGCGGCGGCTGATTGCCCCCCTGAATGGGGCCGCTGTACTGAATGTTGGTGCTGTCGACCCAGTTGCCGTTGGTCAGCTGCGCCCAGGTACCACTAAATCGCCCGGTAAGGGGAATGCGGCTGCCGTTGAGAAACTGCCCCACCACCCGATAGTTAAAGCCGGGGCCATTGCGAATGTTGAGAGCAAAGTTTTGCGGCGTGATCACGGTGGCTAGGTTGCGGTTGTCGACCGTGGGAGGCAAGGGGGATATGCCCGCCACGGGGTTGTTGCTGACCAAATTGCCCGCCACCCAGGTGGCATCGACGAGCTGCACCCAGTTGTTGCGGCGTACCCCAGACACCTGCAAAGCTTCACCCCGCCGCGCCCGACGGTAGACACCGCTGCTGGTGCCTGGCCCCCAGCGCACGTTGAGGGCATAGCCAGAGGGCGTATTGGCATAGACTGTGCTGCCCCAGCGGTGGTTGTTGGCTTCAGCGGGGTTGCCCAGACTGCTGGCCAAAACGATCGCCCCCGCCGCCACAGCCAAAGGTCTGCGCCCCAGGGCAATCGCCCTTGCCGGTTTTGTCGCCATGTGATGACGTGTCGCAGCGATCGCACCTACTCTATCGGGGGCGATCGCTGAACTGGTCTCCCAAGTCAGCCATAGATGGCATTGAGCCAGGCTATCCATAGGTCAGAGAATGGAAAAGAAAGGGATGCAGACGCAATAGGCTGAACTGATCTAATCATAGAATTTTTTCCTCGATTTTCAGGGATTTTCACAGAATTAAGCATAGGCATCTACCACCGGAGAAACCAGGAGGGTGAGCCCTTGGCGGCCGACCACTCGCACCCAGGTCGATACGGCCAGGGCGTAGGGGGTCGTGGGGTCTCCCCCATAGAACTGGGCAGGCCAGTAAGTGCCCTCAAAAAAGACGCGCCCTTTGGCCTGGGCGGTAATCGGGCAGTCAACCCGAGCGGTCTTGGGGGCGTCAAAGAGTTCTAGAGTGTGGGTCAGATTCATCGCTATCCTCCCAGTGAATTGTGGTTGGGGTTTTACGGGGTCTTGCTCACTGCGTTGTTCTGATTGAGAAAGTGCAGTGTGGGGGTTATCTGTGACTGATCTGCGGCTTTGATCTGTGGATGTAGCTGATGGGCATGACATTCCGCTTGGGTAAGTCCAGCTTAGAAACCGGAGTTTTTTCATAGGTAGACCTCCCGACTGGCCTTGGATCAGGTTGATCTACAGATTTGGCGGTACTCCAGCGGCCATCTCCGGGGGCGGCAATCAACCCATAGGCCCTGCGGAAAGCCGATATTGATGGACGATAAAGGGCTGTGTTAGGACTCAACGTCAGCCCTGTGACAGATCTTGAAGCGTTTGTGAAGGTGGGGGTGGCAGCGGCGAATGGGCGGCACAAAATAATTATGGTATAAATAACTAAAATACTTCGCTGCCGATGTTTAGCCCCGCCCTGCTAGCCAACCCCGAAGACTACAGTCTGCTCACCGACCTGTATCAGCTCACCATGGCCAGCTGTTACGCCGGGGAGGGCGTCGCCGATCGCCGCGCCAGTTTTGAGCTGTTTACCCGGCGGTTGCCCGCCAACTACGGCTATTTGATCGCCATGGGGCTGACCCAGGCGATCGACTACCTGGTAAACCTGCGGTTTTCAGGCTTGCAAATTGACGCACTCAAGCAGACCGGGCTGTTTGCCCACGCCCCTGATGGGTTTTGGCAGCGGCTGCGAGAATACCGCTTTACGGGCGATCTGTGGGCGGTGCCCGAGGGCACGGCGGTGTTTGCCAATGAGCCGCTATTGCGGGTAGAAGCGCCCCTGTGGCAGGCCCAGATCGCCGAGACCTACCTGCTCAACACCCTCAACTACCAGACTCTGGTGGCCACCCGAGCCGCTCGGCTGCGCGATGTGGCCGGGCCGGGGGCCACCCTGCTGGAGTTTGGCACCCGTCGGGCCTTTAGCCCCCAAGGGGCGCTGTGGGCGGCCCGCGCGGCCCTGGCGGCGGGTCTCGACGCCACCTCTAACGTGCTAGCGGCGGTGCAGCTGGGGCAAAAACCGGCGGGCACCATGGCCCACGCCCTAGTGATGGCCATTAGCGCCCTTGAGGGCAGCGAAGACGACGCCTTTGAGGCGTTTCATCGCTACTTTCCGGGGGCGGCACTGCTGATCGACACCTACGACACGGTGGCGGCGGCCGATCGGCTGGCAGCTCAGGTACGACGGGGCACCGCCCAGGTGACGGCGGTGCGGCTCGACTCGGGCGATCTGGTGGCCCTGTCTCAGGCAGTGCGATCGCGCCTGCCCGACACTCAAATCTTCGCCAGCGGCGATCTGGATGAGTACGAGATTGCTCGGCTCCAGAAAGCTGGGGCGGTGCTAGATGGCTATGGCCTGGGCACCAAGCTGGTCACTGGCACGCCGGTCAACGGCGTCTATAAGCTGGTAGAAATTGACGGCCTGCCGGTGATGAAAGAGGCTGACCAAAAGGCGACTCTGCCTGGCCGCAAGCAGATCTTTCGGCGGTTGGGCGGGAGGGTGGCATTGGGCGATCGCCTGGGGTTGGCCACCGAGCTGCCCGAAGCCGACGAGCGCCCCCTGCTAGAGCGGGTGATGCACCAGGGCCAGGTGGTGAAACCGCCGGAGAGTCTGGAGACGATTCGCGATCGCACCGCCGCCGCTGTGGCCACCTTGCCCTCTACCGTTCGTCAGATACAGACACCGACGACCTATGGCGTAGAGTTATCAGCATCCCTGATAGATCTAACGACCCAGACCCGCGGCCAACCGGCCCCCCAACCCCTGCCCTAAGCATTTGCCACTATGACCTCACCGGCTTTAAAAATTGCTCTGTTTGGCACCAGCGCCGACCCGCCCCACCGGGGCCACGGTGCCATTCTCGCCTGGTTGGCCACCCAGTTTGACCATGTGGCGGTGTGGACGGCGAACAACCCCTTTAAGGCACATCAGACCGATTTAGGCGATCGCTTTCGCATGTTAGAGCTGCTGATCGATGACCTAGATGTTCCCTCTGGCCGGGTGCAGGTGCACCCTGAGCTGAGCCACATGCGCACGGTCGTCACCCTAGAGCGGGCCAGGCAGATCTGGCCCCAGGCCGAGTTTTCTCTGGTGGTGGGGGCCGATCTGGTCGAACAGCTGCCCTCCTGGTACCGGGCCAACGAAGTTTTGGCGGCGGCGAGCATTCTAGTCATTCCTCGGCCCGGCTACGACCTCAGCGCGGCCAGTTTGGCGACCCTGGGCCAACACACCACCGTTACCGTGGCCCAGATGCCCAGCGTCGACGTGTCTTCTTCCCGCTTTCGCCAGTGTGCTCCCCTCTCTGTCAATCCACCTGACCACCCACCTGCCCACCCCTTTTCCCAGGCCGAGACACCGGGGCTGACCCCAGCGGTTCAGGCCTACATTGCCCAACACCACCTCTACCTATGCCCGCAAACCTCCACAGCACCTCTGACCACTCCCTGAGCCCGGTGGCCCTGGCCGACTTTAAGGTGGGGGTTGACAACGTAATTTTTTCTGTCGATACCCAGCGAAACCGGCTGCTGGTGCTGGTGGTTTTGCGCCACGAGGCCCCCTTTGCCGGTCACTGGAGCCTGCCCGGCACCCTGGTGCGCCAAGGCGAGTCGTTGGAAGCTGCCGCCTACCGGGTGCTAGCCGAAAAGATCCGCGTCAATACCCTATATCTAGAGCAGCTCTACACCTTTGGCGGCCCCGATCGCGACCCCCGCGAGGCTCCCGATGCCTTTGCGGTGCGCTACCTGTCGGTCAGCCACTTTGCCCTGGTGCGCTTCGAGGATGCCGAGCTGATCGCCGACAGCAGCGACATCGCCTGGTACCCCCTCTCCGAGGTGCCCCAGCTTGCCTTTGATCACGGCGAAATTCTCACCTATGGCTACCGGCGGCTGCGCAACAAGCTGGAATACAGCCCCATCGCCTTTGAGGTGCTGCCCGAGCTGTTTACCCTGGGCGATCTCTACCAGCTCTACGTCACGGTGCTGGGAGAGGGGTTTTCTGACTATTCCAACTTTCGCGCCCGGCTGCTCAAGCTGGGCTTTTTGCAAGATACGGGCCAGAAGGTGTCGCGCGGTGCCGGTCGCCCCGCCAGCCTCTACCGGTTCGACGCCGAGGCGTTTGAGCCGCTGAAGGAAAAGGCGATGGTGTTTATTTGACTGGAAGCCATGAAATCTAGAGCGCCGCGAAATCGAACGATGAGCCTGCTGGCGGAGGAGCGGGAGGTTTTGGGGCGATCGCTCCTTACCTTAGATCAATCTGTTGCGGTGGCGGCCATGCTCGACACCATCATCCATCAGGACTTGCTGGCGGCACTGCCCCACCTGCCCCTGGGCTTTGTCGATCTGCTGATTGTGGACCCGCCCTACAACCTGACCAAAAACTTTAACGGCAGCCGGTTTAGCAAGTGCGATCGCCCCACCTATACCGCCTGGCTCCAGCAATGGATCCCCCAGGTCAAGCCCCTGCTCAAGCCCACCGCCTCGGCCTACTTCTGCGCCGACTGGGCCACCTCTACCCTGCTGTTTCCGGTGCTTGACGAGCACTTCACCGTGCGCAACCGCATCACCTGGGAGCGCGAAAAAGGGCGCGGTGCCCAGCACAACTGGAAGAACGCCAGCGAAGACATTTGGTTTTGCACTGTCTCTGACGATTACTACTTTGATGTCGATGCCGTGAAGCTCAAGCGCCAGGTGATGGCCCCCTACCGCACTGCTGCCGGTCAGCCCAAAGACTGGGACGACGATGGCCGAGAAAAATACCGCCTCACCCACCCCTCCAACCTCTGGACTGACATCACCGTGCCCTTTTGGTCGATGCCCGAAAACACTGACCACCCCACCCAAAAACCCGAGAAGCTGGTGGCCAAACTGATTCTCGCCAGTTCCCAGGGCGGAGATGTGGTGCTCGATCCCTTTCTCGGCAGCGGCACCACCGCCGTGGTAGCCAAAAAGCTGGGGCGGCACTACGTGGGCATCGAGCAAGACCGCGACTACTGCTGCCTGGCGGCCAAACGCCTGGCTCTGGCCGCCGCTGACCCCGCTATCCAGGGCTATGCCGACGGCGTGTTTTGGGAGCGCAACACCCTCGCCGCCCAGCGCACCGGCAAGAACGGGGCGCTCCAAACTCAACAATCCAAACTCTAAAATTTCCCCAAGGTTGGTACCGCCGATGAAATTTGCGATCGCCCAGCTCAACCCCACCGTTGGCGACCTAGCCCACAATGCTCAGCTGGTACTAGAGGCCGCCCGCCAGGCTGACCATCTAGGTGCCCAGGTGCTGGTCACCACCGAGCTGGTGCTCTGCGGCTACCCGCCCCGCGACCTGCTGCTCCAGCCCGACTTTATTACTGCCATGGCCCAGACCCTAGCCACTCTGGCCACCGAGGTGCCTCCCCACATGGCGGTGCTGGTGGGCTATGCCGCCGCCAACCCCAAAGCCCGCTACTCGGGCGAAAAGCCCCTATTTAACAGCACCGCTCTGCTCCAGCACGGTCATGTGCAGCAGGTGTTTCACAAGCAGCTGTTGCCCACCTACGACGTGTTTGACGAAGACCGCTACTTTGCCCCTGGCGAGGGGCCGAGCAGCTTCACGGTGCCCCTGGGCGACTGGGGGCTGCGGGTGGGGGTGACCATCTGCGAAGACCTGTGGAATGACGAGGAGTTTTGGGGTGGGCGCAGCTACCCCCACAACCCCGTCGCCGATCTGGCCGAGGCCGGGGTCGATCTGGTGATCAACCTGTCGGCCTCGCCCTACTCAGTCAACAAAGCCCAGCTGCGGGCGGCAATGCTGACCCACAGCGCCACCCGGTTTCGCTGCCCCATTCTCTACGCTAATCAAGTGGGGGCCAACGACGATCTGATCTTTGACGGTGCCAGCCTCGCCTTTAATCGTCGGGGCGACCTGGTGGCCCGCTTGCCCGCTTACCACAGCGGGCTGGCGGTAGTGGAGTACGACCCCATCGAACGCGACCTGGTGCCCGCTGCGCTGGCTCCACTGCCTGCCGACACCAACGAGGCGATCTGGTCGGCCCTGGTGCTGGGGGTGCGCGACTACGCCCGCAAGTGTGGCTTCTCAAAGGCGGTGCTGGGCCTCAGCGGCGGCATTGACTCGGCGCTGGTGGCGGCGATCGCCGCTGCCGCCCTCGGCCCCGATCGGGTGCTGGGGGTGCTCATGCCCTCGCCTTACAGCTCAGACCACTCGGTTACCGACGCCCTGGCTCTGGCCACCACCCTGGGCATTGACCATCAGACCCTCCCCATTGGCCCGCTGATGACCGCCTACGACCAGGTGCTAGAGCCGCTGTTTGCGGGTACCGACGCTGGCGTGGCCGAAGAAAATATCCAGTCACGGATTCGCGGCAATCTGCTGATGGCGGTTTCTAATAAATTTGGACACCTGCTGCTCTCTACCGGCAACAAGTCAGAGATGGCGGTGGGCTACTGCACCCTCTACGGCGATATGAACGGCGGTCTGGCGGTGATTGCCGATGTGCCCAAAACCCGCGTCTACGCCCTCTGTCAGTGGCTCAATCGGGAGGGCCAGCAGTCAACCCTAGACTCGGTTTTAGGTGGTCTGGGCGATCGCACCAGTGCCGCCCCGTTCATTCCCCTCAACATTCTCACCAAGCCTCCCAGCGCCGAGCTCAAGCCTGGCCAGGTTGACCAAGACTCGCTGCCCCCCTACGAGGTGCTCGACGACATTCTCGATCGTCTGGTGCAGCGCCACGAGGCTGTGGCCGATATCGTAGCGGCGGGCCACGATGGGGCGGTGGTCGAGCAGGTGGTGCGGCTGGTGGCGCGGGCCGAGTTTAAGCGGCGGCAGGCTCCCCCAGTGCTCAAGGTGACCGATCGCGCCTTTGGCATGGGCTGGCGCATGCCCATCGCCAACCGCTGGACTAGCCCCACTGCGTTGCCGCCTCGGCCAAGTTTGGCCCCGCTGCAACCCCAGGGCTGATAGGTAGAAAAGGATCCCTAAACGGGATAAAAAGATGGTGGTTAAAACCGCCTGGCCACAACAGAGAAAACTCTGATTTTGTCGCTTTTTGGCCCAGCGATCGGCCTGTTTGGACGAGGCAAACCTTTAGCTGTTTAAACGAAAAATTGGATCCTAAAAAAGGCAATTCATTGGGTAAGCAAAAAAATAAAACTCTTCTCGAATTTTATTTTTTCTTCTTTTTTTATCCAGGTTTTCCCCAGGGTTTTCCCCAGAAAAGGCGGGGTTTTCCCCAGGGTTGAATGGGGGACTGGGGGCTGAGCCTTTTGGCCATGCGGCCTATTCTCCACAAGTACATGCGATCGCCTTAGTAGTCACAGCTACAGTCTCAAAAAACGGGGATCGCTGAAACCCCTGAAGCCTCGTGTAGCCCAAAAAATGACTAGCGGATCGCGGTGACCTTGGCAAGATTGACATCCCCCAGCAGTCTGGTGACAATGATTCGACCAGCGAAGGCAATCCCTCTGTCCCCACCCGTCGGTAGGCCAGATCCCTCTTGTTACAAGGGATCCAGCCAAGTGGCAGGGTGGCAGGGGCGGCATTGTGCTGGCGATTTTTTCAGTTGGGGAAGTGGACATGAGTGAGCAGTCAGTGGCGGCCATGGCGTCGAGAATTAGTCTCAATGTGGAGGTGCCTGAAGAATTGTTTGAGGCGATGCGTGATTACGTTGAAACCCACCCGTCGTGGAGCCAGCACCGGGTATTTTGTGCGGCCCTGTCGCTATTTTTGATGCAGAACGGTATTAGCGATCGCCGCATTAACCGGCTTTACCTAGATGCTGTCTTTGACTACGCGGCTTAGGTCTGTCTCCACTGCGCTGAGGGCCAATGTCAGGCGGAGCGATCGTCAGCTAATCAGGCTATTTTTTCGGAGCCTGTAGATGCAGCCCAGCTCCTGTTGCTGAAGCGACGGCACCACCGACAAAACACTGCTTGCCGCCCCGAGATCACAAGCTATTTGCATTAAAGCTAAGGACGCCCCAAGTTTGGGGCGTCCTTAGTGTTTGTGGCCGATAGTGTGGCCACCTCCTAGGCGCTGAAGGGGCACTGCCCACCCCAGCGCCTAGGAGGCAGGTTCTAACCGAATCAGACGGCCGTTGGCGGCGTCGGTGAGCACGTAGAGGTAGCCGTCTGGCCCCTGGCGCACGTCGCGCACCCGCTGCCCAATGGCGATCGAGGTTTCGTTGACGATCTGGCCGCTGGCGTCGATCTCTAGGCGTCTTACATCTTGGGAAACCAGCCCGCCCGCAAATACCTGTCCCTGCCACTGGGGATAGCGATCGCCCCGGTATATCGCCAGCCCCGAGGGGGCAATGGCCGGTGTCCAGTAGGTAAGCGGGTCAACCATTCCTGGCCGCGACTGTTCATTAGACACCGGCCCTCCAGAATATTCTTCGCTGTAGGTGACTACCGGCCAGCCGTAGTTTTCGCCAGGCTCTAGCCGGTTGAGCTCATCGCCGCCCCGGGAGCCGTGTTCTGTAGACCAGACCTGGTTGGTGGCCGGGTCGAGGGCCAGCCCCTGAATGTTGCGGTGGCCGTAGCTCCAAAGCAAGGGATTGCCCTCCCCATCGCCGACGAAGGGGTTGTCGCTGGGTGCCGCCCCCGTCTCCGTCAGGCGGGCCACAGATCCGAGCAGGGTCTGGCGATTTTGGGCCTGGTTACGAATGAGCTCACCGTCTAGCTCTACCGGGGGGTTGCCGCCATCGCCCACCGCCACCAGCAGAGTGCCGTCGGGCAGCCACAGCAGCCGCGAGCCAAAATGCTGCCCCCCCGCCTTATCGCGATTGTTGGTAAAAATCACCGTCCAGTCAGTGAGGCTGTTGCCCTGGAGACGGGCGCGAGCCACCTGGGTGCGGTTGGCCTGCTCGGTGCCGTCGGCGTAGGCCAGGTAGACCAGACCGTTGGTGGCAAACTCTGGGTGCAGGGCAATGTCGAGCAGCCCCCCCTGGCGAAAGGCCAGCAGGTCGGGCACCCCGGCAATGGGGGTGGGGTCTAAAACGCCGTTGCTAATGCGGCGCAGGCGACCGGGGCGCTCGGTCACGAGCATGTCGCCGTTGGGCAGCCAGGCCATGCTCCAGGGGTGCTCTAGGCCTTCGACCACGGTGACTGGCTCGACAGAAGCAACCACGGTAGCCGGAGCTTGGGCTGTCTCTGGCCCAGAGTCTGGGCCAGAGTCTGGGCCAGTGGTAATAGAGTCGGTAGTGGGGGCGGCTACCTCCGGGGTGGCGGCGGCGCAGCTGACCAGACCCACGGCGATCGCCAGCGGGGCCAAGAGCACAGAAAAACGGTTGAATCGCATCGTTAAATTTAGGGGTCTCTACAGAATCATCCAGGGCGGGCAGGCATCCAGGTGGACGAGACCCATGCTCTCTGCCGCCGCGAGTTGCATCGCTAGGGTTAATCGCGATCAAACTCGCAGCCGCCAGAGGGGAGAGTCTAAACACAGACTAAAGGCAGCCAGCCCCGTAGGGATGACTGCCTTTAGCCTAACCAATGGGCCTAGAGAGTGGCCAGACCACCACCCAGCGCAGCGGCAAAGGCCGATACGGTGGCAGTGGCAAAGATCCACCAGGCGGCGGCGGCGGCGGTTTTGCGGGTGTCGTCCACCTGCTTTTCGACCTGGTAGCGCATTTCGGCCAGACGCTTTTCGACCTCATGCTCAAGCTTTTCGGCTTTGTGGAGGGCGCTGGTGCGCACATCTTCGACCTGAGCGATCACCCGTTCGGCGTCGGTCTGGGAGATCGAGTCGTGGGAGCTGAGGATGGCGACTAGGGTATCGCGGTCAACCTGGCTGAGCCGGGTTTGTAGGGCGTCAAACCCGGCTTTGGGGTCGGCCATCATCTGCTGTAGGTCGCGCTTGATGCCGTAGTAGTCAAGCTCGGGGCGATCGAGGGAGTCGAGGTACTGGCGAATGCGGTTGAGAATGCCGTCGATCGCACCCTGTACCTTGTCTTGCACCAGGCGAATCTGATCCATGATCTGGTGGCGAATCTCAAGCACGCGATCGACAGCGGCCTCGGCCTCGGCCTGGGTCATGTCGGGGCGCTGGGCCAGCAGGGCCACAACGGTATCGCGATCGATCATGCTCAGGCGGGTTTGCAGGCGATCGGCCCCCAGGCGCGGGTCTTCGAGCAGCAGCCGCAGGTCGCGCTTGATGCCCTCGGGGTTGAGGGCGGCCTTGTCGGTGTTGCGCAGGTAGTCTTCGAGCGCCTGCTCAAAGGAGACCACCTCGGCCTTGGCGCGACGGGCCAGGCGCTGGGGCAGCTTCAGCAGGTCGCTGACGGTGCTTTGCATGTCGTCGATCACCTGGTTGACCTCAGCCTCGGTGAGGTCGTCGCGCTGGCTGAGCAGCTTGACCAGGGTGTCGCGATCCATGTCGGCCAGGCGTTCTTTTACCGCCTGCAAGCCCAGCTTGGGGTCGTTCACTAGCAGCTCTAGATCGCGCTTGATGCCCTCGGGGTTGAGCTCGGGCTTGCCGGTTTTGAGCAGGTAGGTCTCAATCGCCTGGGTGGCCTCGTCGTACTTGGCTTTGGCCTGGGCGGTGAGGGCAGCGGGCGCGTGAACTGTCTTGTACCAAGCCGATTCGACTTCGTCTAGGGTCTGCTGCACCTGGGCCTCGGTGAGGTCGTCGCGCTGGCTGAGTAGCTGCACCAGGGTGTCGCGGTCAAACTGGGCTAGGCGCTGACGCACCCGGTGGAGACCGGCATCGGGCTCAGAGAGCAGGGTTTGCAGATCGGCCTTAATGCCCTCGGGATTGAGCTCATTTTTGCCGGTCGAGCGCAGGTAGTGCTCTAGCGCTTGCTGCTGATTTGCGATGCGGGCCTGGGCGGCAGACTGAAGACCAACGGCGTCGGCCTGAGCGGTGTGCAGGGCCTGCTCTAAGTGGCGAGCAATGGAGTCGATCTCGGCTTCGCTGAGGTCGCCCCGAGCCCGTAGAGAGTCGCTGAACACCCTGTAGCTAAAGGCGGTGTAGCGATCGCGCAGGTCTTCGGCATCGGCGTAGGGGTCATCGATGACTGCTTTAAATGTATCAACGGCGTTTCCGCTGACCAAACTCTCGCGATCGGTGCGCTGCAAGAAGGTGTAGACGCGGGTTTGCAAGGTCTTGGCCGCCTCTAGGCGATACTGTTCTGACACTTCGGCTAGCACCTGGCGGCGCACGTCGTCGAGCTGGGTTGAGACCTGAGCAATCTCCTGCTGAGTCAACAGCCCTCGTCGGGCCAAAACATCGGCAAAGTCTTTGCGGTTGAGCGATTGCAGCGTCTGGCGTTGTTGGCCAGGGTCAGCAAACGGGTCGTAGATTACCTCCCAAAATTCTTTCTTCATGCGCTGGGGCTGAAGCTGCCAGGGGTAGGCGCTAGAGAGGTAGGCTTCGACATCGGCCTTGACCACGCTGTAGGGTTGGCTGTCGTCGCCTGCGGCGATCGCCGCTACGGCACCGCTCACCTTGTGCTGAGCATCCTTGAGCTGACCGGTAATGTCGGCCATGTCGAGGTCAGACAGATCGAGGCGCTGCAGAGCAATGCCCATCAGCAGGCCAAACCCTTGCTGAAGCCAGCCAGCCCCCTCACCAGAGGAAGAACGGCCCTCCTCAGACAGCAGCTGATCGAGGCGATCGCGCAGTTTGCCGGTCACCAGGTCGTCGCGCTTGGCCGATTGCAGATACTCTGCCAGCTCTGCCAGACCGTTGCGGCCCGCTGCCTGGCCCTGGGTCTGGCCGAGGGCCCGAGACCAGCTGCGGTAGAGGCGATCGGCAATGCGGCGAGTTTCTTTGGCCGACAGATCGGTGCGGCGGCTGACCAGATCTTCAAAAACGCTGCGATCGAGCTGGGTCAAGGCATCGCGATCGGCTTGGGCCACCACGCCTGACTCTTGCAAGAGCCGCTCAAACTCTGACTCTAGGGCGTCGGCATCGACGGTAGGCGATTGCAGATTGCTCAAATAGTCGCGCAGGGTTTCTTTAATGTCGGTGTCGTTCCACCCGGTCATGAGTTCTTGGCGCACGGCGGCGGCAGTAGCTTCGGCAGTGGCGACCACCTGGTTGCTGGCTGCTTTGGCCGCCAAGGCGCTGGTAGCGGTGCCCACCAGCGATTGAAAACTAGAGGTAGCCGTCTTCACCACCGAGCCAATCAACGAGCCCACGGTGGTAGAGCTGACCCAAAACAGCAGGCAAAAATAGGTGCCCCACACCACCAGGCCCGTGATCGCTCCCAGCAGAGCACTGCTGTAGAGGCTGAGCTTGACCGCTAGCAGGCAGCCAAAAAACAGCGCCAGACTCACTGTAATAATCGTCCAAACACCAACCGCTGTGGCGATCGGCGGCGTGCTGCCCCCGCTGCTCGACGAGCGGCGGCTAGCGTTGACCGGCCCGATGGCAGAAATACCCACCGCTACCGACAGGTTGGTCAGCAACAGCTGAAACCCAAAGGCCAACACCAGGCCCGATACCAGGGCAATAAAAAACTGCGGCCCCGAAAAAATCAGGGCGGCCTCCTCCGGAGTTGTAATCTGTGGATCGACTACCGGGGCCTGGGCTAGCAGCAGCCCAAGCGTACCTTGAGTCTGTAGCTCACTCAACCATCCAATCATCAGGCCAATCATTAGGGCATCCCTCTGCGCTCTTCTCCTTCATGAGAGCGGCTTTTCAGGGTGCTGCCATCTGGCAGGGGGGATATTTCGTTGGGTAGAGGTTGCTTGGGGAAGAGGGGGAGGGTGAGTGGGGAAGGGTTAGCCGTAGGGGCAAACGGTTGTTTGCCCAATGCAGGGAAGATCCTTTCGAGCCAGAATCTTAGCCATCGGAGCCGTTGCCAGCCCAGGGGCGGCGCAGATGCAGGGGCAGGTGGGTGCAGTCGTTGAGCTGGCGCACAAAGGGGCCATACTCCATCAGCTCGACCAGAGAGACGGCGGTGACGGGCATGGCCAGGCGATCGCGGTAGCGGCCCACATCAATGCCCAGCAAGGTGCAGAGCATGATCCGCAGGGTAGCCTTGTGGGAGACCACCAGCACGTTACCGTCGGGGTAGGTGTCTTCGATTTCGGCCAGCACGCCAGAGCTGCGGCGGGCCACCTGCATGGCCTTTTCGCCCTGGGTGGGCCTGTTCCAGGCGGGGTCGGCCAGCCAGCGAATGTAGTCGTCGTGGAAGACTCGGTTGACCTCGGCTGGGGCCATGCCCTCCCACTGGCCAAAGGCCAGCTCTCGCAGGTCGTGGCGCTGCTGTATCTCCAGCCCCGTAATCTGGCTCAGGGGCTGGAGGGTGGCAGCGGCATGGTTGAGAGGGCTACAAAACATTGCCTTCCAGTCGAGGTGGTGGTAAGCCTTGGCAAAGTAGTCGGCCATCTGCTGCCCCTGCTCGGTGAGCGCCACCCCGTCGCGGCTACAGTAGCGGCCCGTGCGGCAGTACTCGGTTTCGGCATTGCGGAGTAGGTAAAGCCTCAGGGGCATGGGGTGCAGTCCTCAGGTGCAGGGCAGCGATCGCAGCTCTTCGCTCAGGTGAGAGCGATCGGCAATGGTGTGAAACAATGGCCCCCGCTGGCTCAGCTCGACCACACTGACCGCAGCCACGGGCATATCCATGCGATCGCGGTAGCGGCCCACATCGATGCCCAGCAGGGTGCACAGCATAATGCGAATGGTGGCCTTGTGGGAGACCAGCAAAATGTGGCCGCTGGTGTGGCGGTGCTCAATCTCATCGAGTACCTGGGCCGAGCGCCGGGCAATATCTACCGCCCGCTCGCCCCCCACCGGGGCATACCAGGCCGGGTCGGTCAGCCAGGCCACATACTCGTCGTGGTGCTCGCGATCTACCGCCGTGGGGTGCATGCCCTCCCAGCGGCCATACATTACTTCCCGCAGCCCGTCGCGCAGCTGCATCTCTAGACCCAGGCTGTCGCACAGAGGCCGGGCCGTCTCTACCGCCCGCCGCAGGGGGCTGACGTAGGCCGCAGTCCAGGGCAGGTGGCAGTAGGTCTCAGCAAACTCCGCCGCCATGGCCACCCCTTCAGCCGTCAGGCCAGGGTCGTTTTCAGGCATACCGCAGTAGCCACCCGTCAGACTGTAGGCGGTTTGGCCGTGGCGCAAAAAGTAGAGAAAAACTCCCATCGGCTCCTGTCGGTAAGTCTGGGCGGGGTAGCAGGGATGTAGCAATGGCCCTTTCACCCCTAATCTAACCTACGGCTCAGACCTACCAAAACAGGTTCAGAATTGTATAAGACTCTCAATTCTCAGCTGGCTATCAGCCTTGCCCCAGGCAGATACGTTAACTTAAATAAAACAAGGCCAAGATCGAGGCATCTGGCCGCGATCAGCCGTCAAAAACCTCTACCGTTACCCCGCCATGAAGCGACGTAGGCTATTGGAAGCGGGCACCGCCGTTGTAGGCGGCACCTGGCTTTTGAGCAATTTCACCGCTGAAGTTTTCTCTAATCAACTAGACACCAAGCAACCCAACCCTATGGCTACCACCAACGAGCAATTTACCGTCAACAAAACCGAAACCGAATGGCGTGAACAGCTGACCCCTGAGCAGTTTCGGGTGCTGCGCCAGCACGGCACCGAGCGGGCTGGGTCTAGCCCCCTAGACAAGGTCTACGAACCTGGCACCTTCAAGTGCTCGGGCTGCGGCACACCCCTATTTACGTCCGACACCAAATTCAACAGCGGCACCGGCTGGCCGAGCTTCTATGCGCCCATTGAGGGGGCCATTGCCACCACCACCGATCGCTCCTTCTTTATGACTCGGGTTGAGGTGCACTGTGCCACCTGTGGCGGGCATCTGGGTCACGTCTTCCCCGACGGGCCTGCCCCCACGGGCCAGCGCTACTGCATGAATGGCGTCTCTCTGGAGTTTGTACCAGCAGAGGCTTAGGTATTTGCCCGCCTGCACATCCTCCGCGTCATGATTTAGGCGCG
The DNA here is from genome assembly GCF_055795045.1 of Pseudanabaena sp. PCC 9330. Taxonomy (NCBI): domain Bacteria; kingdom Bacillati; phylum Cyanobacteriota; class Cyanophyceae; order Pseudanabaenales; family Pseudanabaenaceae; genus Pseudanabaena; species Pseudanabaena sp. PCC 9330. The sequence continues at coordinate 31,861 of NZ_JAYFES010000115.1, forward strand.
GGGGATTTGACTGATCAGCCACTGGCGAAACTGTCTGACCAGGCTGTTTTCGCCAGTGGTGGGCTGGAGCTGTAGAAACCGCTCTAAGTCGCTGTCAGTTAGCGGTGGTAGAGCTACGCTGGTAGGGCTGAGAGCATAGCTTTCGCCTTGCAGAGTGTAAATCGTCAAGCTGGTGCCATCAAATCGCCAGAGCTCTGGAATGCGCAGAGCTGAGTAAATCTCTAGACGATTGAGGGAGCTGCTGGTGATGTCAATCTCTACCGCCAGGTCTGGAGGTGGGTAGCAGGCTAGGTCGATTTGGGTGACACCACGGACTTCGGCCTCGTGCTGAATGTAGTAGCACTGGTCGGGTTCGAGTCCTTTGGCCAGGTCAGCGCGATCGCAGGTTCGTGAGCCCAAACTGCGAATTTCTAGCCCCAGTTCTTCTGTCGCTGCTTCGATCAACCGACCCAGCAGCTTCTTGAACGTTTCGTGAGGATCGAGGGGCATCCGAATTTCGAGGGTACCGAGATCGTAGGTCAGACGGATAGCCGGTTCTTGCTCAAAGTCATTAACCAGCGAACGGTAGGTCTGCCAGCTAATGTTGTGCAAGATGACGCGATCGGGGCTTTGAATCAGGGTGGCAGTCATGGTGACGCCTGAGGTGAGAGATGGGTGCTTGGGTAAAGGGTAGGCGGTGCCTGCTCTAGCTAGTAGCTACGCGGTAGCTGACTTTGATCATAAACACTTAGCCCTCTAACTAGTCAGCGTCAAGACTTAAACTTTAGGACTGCCATCTTTTGAAAAGCCTGTCAAGAAAGACTTTCGGGAAACACTAATCCTAATTCTTAGCGCTGACGCTGCACTAGCAACAGCAGGCAGCAGGTTTAACCTATCGGAACTGTATGAGAAAAACCCCAGAATCCTTCTGTGAAAAAGCCAAAGTAACTGGCTACTCACCTCAGCATCCTGGGGCCTGATGGGTGGGGGTTCTAGCGACCGGTAGAGCCGGGCAAAATGGGTTGCTCGACGGCCTGACGGAAGATCTCGGTCTCTTCGTTGAACTCGATCGGCAGTACCGCGACCACGTTTTCGTGGGGGCGAGGAATGATCACCCAGGTTTCGAGAATGCCGCCGGGGGTCTTTTCGGCGGCTTCTACCCCAGCGGCCATGGCGGCCTTGACTTCGGAGACATCGCCACGAATGTTGATGGCGAAGCGGGCACTACCGGCGCGAATGTAGCCAATGAGCGTCACGCGCCCGGCTTTAACCATTGCATCGGCGGCGGCTAGCACCGGGGGAAACCCTCTGGTTTCGAGCGACCCGACGGCCTGTGGCATGGTTGTACTCCTGAGAAAGCTTTGTGGGTAAAAAATTCAACCTTTATTGTACGGGGCGGTGGTAGCGATCGCGCCGTGTCGATTTATTAAAGACTGTGGGGAGTTGTAATAGTCAGACTGATACCCGCCGAGCTCTACACCCGAAACGGCTCTGAGGCCGGGGTAAAGCCAATCGGCAAAATCGCGTCGACGTTGTCGGTGGGGTTAGGAATGATCACATGGGTGGTGACCTCGGCCAGATTGGGGCAGGCATTGGCGGCGATGAGACCGGCTTCCATAGCCCGCTTGACCTCTGCCACCAGACCGCGAATCACCACAAACTGTCGGCCACTCTCAGACCGATCTTGCACCGAAACGGTGACATTGCCCGCTTTGACCATGGCGTCGGCGGCAGCCAGCACCGCTGGAAAGGTCTGGGTTTCGATGACGCCGACTGCGATCGCCATAGGTCTTTATCCTTGGTGTAGTTTAATGTTGGGCATTACCCAACATTAAACTACACCTTGATACCGCTGGGTTCTCCGGCGGTGGCGATGATGCGATCGCACCCCGACGCTGGCTTGGCCCAGTCGCAGTGGCAGTCTTTGGGATCACCCCAGCACAGACTCAGGTAAAGCTCGGTGCGGGTCGCCGATAGCTCGGCCCACTCGCTGGCAGCAATGCGATTTTCTACCGCCTCTAGGGTGGTGATCTGGGGATCGCCCCCGGCCACCCACAGGCGCAGTCCGGCGATCGCCTGTCGCCAAAAGTCAACCACGGCAGGCTTTGCCGTCACCAGCGCTGCCTTGTCGGCGGGGATGGCGATCAGCTGGGGGTGCAGCTCGGGTACCCGAATGCTGCGACCCTGAAACTGGCAGGTGTGCCACACCAGCCCCGACACGCTGTGCTGGTGCTGGTAGTCGTGAATCTGGGCGCGAAAGTCTTGGATGGCAAACACTTTGCTGAGCTTGTCAGCCCCGATCGCCTTCGAGAGCACCGGGTTGTCGATGCGATCGACCGAGGAGAGCACCACCCGCTCACCCTTCCAGGTGGCGCGCAGCTCGCGATCGAGAAACTCTAGGAGTTGTTCGGTGGTGTAGCTCATAGGGCTATCTTACCAACCCCCAACGGGCCGTTTTGTGCCCAGCTATAGTTTCCCCAGGCGTTCTGTCAAAAGTGTGTAGAAACCCTCGGCATCGACGGTTTCGATCACAGTGGCGTTGGCTGCAGCGATCGTCGGATAGGCGTTGGCGACGGTGCGCCCCAGACACAGAGAGCCCTCAGTTTCAACGGCTAGCACCATGGGGCGACCGGTAAAGAGGTCGGGGCGCAGCAGGTAGGCGATCACACAGGGATCGTGGAGGGGCGGTGCCGAGAGGCCGTGGCGTTCTATATCGATCTGGCCGTAGTGGCGCAGCATGCCAGCGGCGGCTTTGCCCACCTGGGTGCCCAGGTTTTCTAGCGTTGCCAGCCGTGCAGGGGTGGTCACTACCTGGTGGGTCACATCCAGCCCGAGCATGATCAGAGACAGACCGGCATCCACTACGACCTTGGCCGCGTGGGGGTCGACATAGACATTAAACTCGGCGGCGGGGGTGATGTTGCCACCGCCGAGGGATCCGCCCATCATGACAATCTGGTCGATACCTTGGGCGATCGCCGGGCACTGAATCAGCGCTACAGCCAAATTTGTCAGCGGGCCAAGGGTGGCGATGGTAATTGGCGCAGGGGTGGTAGTGAGGCGTTCAATTAAAAATGCGACAGCGTGCTGCGATTGCAGCGCCATGGTGGGCTCGGGCAGCTCAGCGCCCTGGAGGCCGGTAGCACCGTGAACCTCTGCGGCGGTAGTGAGCGATCGCAGCAGCGGGCGCGGGCAGCCTGCGTACACCGGCACATCGGTACGCTGGGCCAGTTGGCAGATGCGGCGAGCATTGGCTGTCGTCAGCGCCAGGGGCACGTTGCCCGCTACGGTGGTGATCCCCAGCAGGTCAAATTCGTCAGGGCTGGCGAAGGCGAGCAGAAGGGCGATCGCATCGTCTACCCCAGGGTCGCAGTCAATGATCAAGGGTTTTGCAGCCATAGACAGCCTCGTGCGCAATCTCTACACAATAGCCACAGGGGTGGCACAGTACCGCCAGCCGAGCCAAGCGGCGCTACCGTAAAATAAGTACAGAGCTGTTGCTAAAAATCCCCCCCTGAAGGAGGTTCGCCCTTGTCTGCTGCGCTTCGTCGGACAACTGTTTTGCTATCGGGCCTGGGGCTGCTGCTGGTCTCGGGCTGTGCCGGTAGCCTGCAAGAGTCGCTCCAGGCCGACCCTCAGCTGCAAGATCGCCCGGTCTTTAGCGATACAGAGCCAGAAGTGCAGCCCGAGACCCCGGGCGATGTAGACGATCCAGAGGCAGAGGCAGGGGCAGAAACCGCGATCGCCGCGCCTGAGGACGAAACTCCCGTCGTCGACAGGCCGGCTCCGGGTGCACCCCAGGGTGGCGGGTCTGCGTTGCTCAGCGAAGTGCCCGACGATTTGCGCCCCTACGTGCAAGACTGGCTGGCCCTGGGTAACGGTTCTGAAGGTAACCAGTCATCTACCTCGGGCACCGCGCCCTCCCTAGACTTTAGGCCCAACCAGTCGATTACCCGAGGCGAATTTGCCCAGTGGCTGCTGACCGCCAACAACCGGTTCTACCAAGACCAGCCCACCAAGCGCATTCGCCCAGCCACCAGCAGCACCACTCCGGTGTTTCAGGATGTGCCCGGTTCGCACCCCAACTTTGCCGCCATTCAGGGGCTAGCCGAGGCGGGCATCATTCCCAGTGCTAAGACCGGCAACGCCACCGCCGTCACCTTTCGTCCCGAGGCCCCCCTCACCCGCGAAGCCCTGGTGCTGTGGAAGGTGCCCCTCGACTCGCGCACGGCCCTACCTACGGCCACCGCCGATGCCGTCACCACGGTCTGGGGCTTTCAAGACACGGCCCAGATTGAGCCCCTAGCGCTGCGGGCGGTGCTAGCTGACCATCAAAATGGCGACTTTGCCAACATTCGCCGCGCCTTTGGCTTTACGACCCTGTTTCAGCCCCAAAAGGGGGTCTCCCAGGCCGAGGCCGCTGCTGCCCTGTGGCGCTTTGGCACCCAAACCGACGGCATCTCTGCCGCAGATCTGCTGCAGCGCCCCAGTGGCCAAGCCGACTCCCCAGCATCCGCCACCCCGGCCAACACGCTCTAAGTGCCCAAGCTATTTCCGACCCCTTACAGCCCTTGACCATTGCCCTCGGGGGTGCCTAGAGAACGCCCACCAAAGACAGCCCCATGCCCACAAACGCCAGCACCCCAGCCGCGATCATGATGACAGCGGGCATGGCTTTGCGCGTCTGCATCCACCGACGAATAAAGATAAACACCAGGGCAGCGGTCACCCCCATGGCCATGCCCGCCCCGCCCGGCGAACCCGCCTGCCACAGCCAAGCCCCCAGCAGCAGCAGAGTGGCACTGGCGAGGCCGCTAACCAGCGATACCTGGCTGCGGGCTTGGGCGTAGCCCATCAAGCCGCCAACGGCAGAGAGGACGGCGTAGGCGATCGCAAATAGGGCTCCGGTAGGCATAGGACGCAACGGCTCAATTTACTCCCAGGCTATAGCCGAGCCAGAATAGTTGTAAAGGCTAAATGAAGATCGCCCTAGGTTGTTGGCCCAAGCTTGGCAAAAGCTTTACGGTCTTGGGGCAACGGTAAGGGCTGAGCGTGGCCACAGATCTTGCCCTTTAGGATCAGGGTCTGGCCAAGCTATAGAGCTAATTGCCCACCCTGAGATTGCCCTTGTTGGCTGAGACATGCTGCCCATGCATCCGACTACCCCTCCCATGACCGACCCTGCATCGCCGCGATCGATGCCTGCGATCGTCTCTGTGATTGTTCCCGTGTACAACGGCGGTAAGAGCTTTCGGCTGTGCCTCAGCAGCCTGGGCCAGTCGAGCCGCCCTCCCGACGAGGTCATCGTGGTGGCCGATGGCGACACCGACGGCTCATGGCAGATAGCCGAAGCCTGGGGGGCCAAGGTGTTTCGCTACGAGACCTCAGGGGGGCCTGCCCGCGCCCGCAATCGGGGGGCCAGCCTGGCCTCGGGCGATATTTTGTTTTTTATCGATGCCGATGTCACCGTGGGGCGCGACACCATTGCCCAGGTTGAGCAGGCGTTTCAGCAGGATGGTGCTCTGGCCGCTCTGATCGGCTCCTACGACGATCAGCCAGGGGCCGACAACTTTTTGTCGCAGTACAAAAATCTGCTGCATCACTACACCCATCAGGTGGGCCGCGAAGAAGCCTCTACGTTTTGGGGAGCTTGTGGAGCCGTGCGGGCAGAGGTGTTTAGGGCCGTGGGCGGGTTTGATGAGCGCTACCGCAAGCCCTGTGTCGAAGATATTGAGCTAGGCTATCGGCTCAAGGCCGCAGGGTATAGTCTGCAACTGTGTAAGCATATTCAGGTCAAGCACCTGAAGTGCTGGCGACCCCTGTCGCTGCTGCGGGCCGAGGTGCTCTACCGCGCCCTGCCCTGGACAGAGCTGATCTTAGACCAGCGCCAGCCAATGAATGATCTCAATCTCGATCGCTCAAACCGCTACAGCGTAATTCTGAGCTTTGCCCTGGTGAGTAGCCTGGGCGGGGGAGCGCTGTGGCCGCCGCTGTGGATCGTCTCACTGCTGTCTATGGTCGGACTGTTGGCGATCAACTGGAGAGTGTACCGCTTCTTTTATCAAAAGCGCGGCTGGCTGTTTACCTTGAGGGTAATTCCCTGGCACTGGTTCTACTTTCTCTACGGTGGGGCGGCCTTTGCCTACGGCTGTGCGGCTTATCGCTGGCAACGGTTGCCTCTACCCCAGGGGTCGGTCTTAGCCCTACGCCAAGGAGACTGACTTGGAAGGCAACTAACTTGGAGTGTGACAAGGAGGATCAGCCCATGGCAGAGTTGTCGCAGCCTTTTGTTTCAGTGATTATTCCAGTTTTTAATGATCTAGAAGGCTTGCAGCTATGTCTAGCAGCTCTAGCGCAGCAAACCTATGGGCGATCGCACTTTGAGGTCATCGTCGTCGACAATGGCTCTGCCGACCGCGACGCTATCAAAACTCTGGTGACCTCCTACTCAGGCACCCGGTTTGCCGAAGAGGCGATCGTAGGCTCCTACGCCGCCCGTAACCGGGGCCTCACCCTAGCCCGAGGAGAAATCATTGCCTTTACCGATGCCGACTGCATCCCTTCTCCAGACTGGCTCGAGCGCGGCGTCGATCAGCTCAATCAACACCCAGACTGCGGCATGGTGGTTGGCAAAATCGACGTTTTTACCAAAAACTCGACTAGCCCCAACCTGGTCGAGAGGTATCAAATGGTGATCGGGTTTCCCCAAGAACAGCACCTAAAGGAGCACAAGAGCGGTGCTACTGCCAACGTCTTTACCCGCCGTCAGGTCATCGATCAGGTAGGGCCATTTATGCATACGCTCAAGTCTTTTGGTGACTTTGAGTGGGGGCATCGGGTCTATCTGGCCAACTACCTGCAAATATATGCTCCCGATGTCATAGTGCAACATCCGGCCCGGCCCACCTGGGGTGCTCTGCGACAGCGGACAGAGCGCGCCGCTGGCGGTTTATACGACTATTACGTTAAGTCAGAGCCTCACTGGCTAAAACGCAACTTGGTGTTTTCTAAACTCATCCGCAACGATTTAACCCCCCCGGTCAACTTTGCCATCAGCGTCTTTAACAACCCCCTGGTAACTACCCTGCCCCAGGGTATCGGGCTGCTGCTGCTACTGCTGCGCCTGCGCTACATTAGCGCATGGGAAAAGCTGCGCCTTAAGTTAGGGGGCGTTTCAAAACGCGCTTGATTATTCCTCAATTCCGTCTTTGATTTCGCCTACCCGATTTCGCTGAGCACTACCGTCAAGTTGTAATGACCCTAGTATCGCCAAGCCTTGAGTTCTCTGTTGTTATTCCTACTTATAATCGCCCTTGGCGACTGCAAGACTGCCTCCGCAGTCTTGCAGCCTTATCTTACCCAAGGCAAAACTTTGAGGTCATTGTTGTTGATGACGGCAGCACCGAATCCTTAGACCCTGTGGTCACCCCCCTGCAATCTCAGCTCAACCTCACCCTACTCATGCAAGCGAATGAAGGCCCCGCCAGTGCACGCAATACCGGTTCGAGGGTGGCTCAGGGCCGGTATCTCGTCTTTACCGACGATGACTGTCAACCCACTTCCCACTGGCTGACGGCCCTTAAGACAGCCCTAGAGAGCCATCCTCAGGCGCTAATCGGCGGTCGCACCCTCAACGCCCTCGGTGACAACCCCTACTCTACCGCCAGCCAATTGTTGATTGATTACCTATACGACTATTTTAACCGGGCGGCAGGAGGCGCGACCTTTTTTGCCTCTAACAATTTCTCTGTGCCTCGCCAGCGGTTTAACGACCTGGGCGGGTTTGATGAGACTTTTCCCCTGGCAGCAGGGGAAGATCGGGAATTCTGCGATCGCTGGCTTCAGCATCAATTTCCCATGGCCTATGCGTCAGAGATGACTATTTACCACAGCCACTACCTGTCGCCTAAGAGATTCTGGCGACAGCACTTTAACTATGGTCGTGGTGCCTATTGTTTTCACCGGGCCAAAGCCCAACGGGGCAATGCGCAGGTCAAAGTCGAGCCCCTGCGTTTCTACTGGCAGTTGTTGGCCTACCCCCTAGCCCAGGGCAAACCCAGGGGCGCTTGGCTGTCAGTCCTGCTGCTCGTCTCGCAAATGGCCAATGCCGCAGGCTTCTTTTGGGAATGGCAGCAGCAGTCAACCCCGGCCTCTGTGGCCGTCGGTGCAGTAACAAAAGACTAATCGACTCTCCAGCCACCAGGCCACCCCTGGGTAAGCCGACCCGGGTCACTGACGGGCTGGGGATGACAGTCAAGGGGGGCTGGATCACCCGTGGTGCAGAAGTAGGGTGAGTCGTCGAGAAGGCGGTAGAGACATGGGGCGCAAGACCGCAAACTTGACGCGGAGGAGCAGTGCACTGGCCGTTTGTGGGGCCTAGCCCGAGGGCTGCCCCGTCGCCTCGGGCCAGCCCAGTAGAGCGGCAATCTGATCGCCCAGGGTGACCGGGTCAAAGGGTTTGGCAATCACACCGTCAACGGCCATTTGATGAAACCGAGCATAGTCTCTAGGTCTGATCTGAGAGGTCAACAGTACGATGGGAACGCGGCTAGTGACCGGACTAGCCCGCAGGGCAGACACCAGGGCAAAGCCCGCCAACCGGGTAATGGAAACTTCTAACAAAATCGCATCCCACTGCGAGTGACTGTGGGATGCAAGGGTGTTGGGGTGCTGGCAAGTGGCAACCTGCCAGCCCTGAAACTCGTTGAGGGCTGACTGCACCAATAGACAAATATCTGGCTCGTCATCGATGAGCAGCAACTGTCGGGCAGGCAGATTGCCTTCCCTAGATCTTGAGTTTGATGTTGCGAAAGGCCATGGGGCAAAAAGTGAATTTGGTGCAGGGGAGTAGGCTGTACTGCTTGACAAAATCTAAATCCTGATTGAGTGGTGTCATATCAAAGAAGTACAGGGAACAGCTCAGGCTCAGGGAAGTGGCTACAAAGGAGTTTTCCCTTGCAGATCTGGGCTCTCTATCTACCTGAGACAGCATCAACATAGTGGGAGACATGTTTTGGTGTCTACTCAAGATCGCAAGATATTTCTGCAAGATAAAACCAAACGTCTTGAGGTTTATACGATGGGGCTATTGGGGTCGATTTTCAGCATGCAGCAGCTTTAGTTCGCGCTCTATTTTGAGTATTTTTATAGTCAGTAACCCGAGGGTAAGCGCCAAAGTACGGTTGAATAGGTCACAGCGGCGACCTGCAAACTGCTAAATGCTCTCCCACCCGTGGGACGCGTATGTGTAAGGCAAATGACTCAAGCCATGAATTCAAGCGATCGCCGCCGCCGGGGTGTAGTTCTCAGTGCTCAGGGCTGGCAGCGGCTCAGGGCCGCAGAGCAACTGTTGGCGGTGCAGCAAAATAATGGTAACCCCCATACCCTAGATCAGCTCTGTGCTGTGACTGGTCTGAGCGCCAATACTTTGGTCAAGGCCCGGCGGCGGCAAAAGCCGGTCGACCTCACAACCCTCGATACCTACTTTGCTGCTTTCAACCTGGTGTTGACCGCTGACGATTACCTGCTACCCGACGACACCCTGCGAACCGACGCCCTCAGCGCTGCCCAGCAGGGGCCGATCAATGGGCCGCTGACTCTCGACTCGCCATTCTATGTCTATCGTGCTGGCATTGAGCCTAGCTGTACCCAAGAGGTGCTAACTGCTGGTGCGCTGGTGCGCGTTAGGGCACCGCGACAGTTTGGGAAGACGTCGCTGGTCAACCTGATTTTGGGCCACGCCCAAGACTATGGCCTGCGTTCGGCGGTGGTCAGTATGCAGGCGATCGATCGCCGCAGTCTGGTCAATATTGACCAGACTCTCCGCTGGTTTTGTGCCGTGGTCGCCCGTGCTCTGGGCCTGCCCAATGAGCTAAACCAGCGGTGGGATAGCCTATTTGGTGGTAGCTACAGCTGTACCGATTACTTTGAGACCTACCTGCTGCCTGCCTCTGACCAGCCGCTGCTGCTGGTGATTGACGATCTCGATGAGCTATTTGCCCACGGCGATGTGGCGATCGACTTTTTGGGCATGCTGCGCGCCTGGTATGAGCAGGGCCGCTATGGGGCGGGGCAACACCTCTGGCCTCAGCTGCGGCTGGTGATTGCTCACTCTACCGAAACCTCACTACCGCTCAATATTCACCAGTCGCCTTTTAATGTGGGGCGCTCTTTAGAACTGCCACCGTTTACCGCTGAGCAGGTTGAAGATTTGGCGCTGCGCTGTGGTCTAGCTTTGACCGAGAGCGATCTAGATCAGCTGATGGGCCTGGTGGGAGGGCATCCTTACCTGACTCAGCTCAGCCTGTTTTATCTCACTCAGCAGCAAAGCCTGGCAACTATCACAGAGAATGCTACGGCTTACAACGGCATCTACAGTAGTCATCTGCGCCACCAGGCGGATATGTTGTCTGTGGAGCCGGATCTTCTGGCCGCCATGGCCGAGGTGGCGACCCATCCCGGCGGGGTCAAGCTACCCTTGCCCACGGCATTTCGGCTTCAGGGGTTGGGCTTGGTGCGGTTTGACCAACAGCTGTCGGTGGCCAGCTGTGAGCTTTACCGCCGCTACTTTGCGACTCTCCCAGAACCCTAGTGCTCACCTATCCCCAACAGTCTCCTTACCAAGTGGGCGGCAGTTTGCCACCGGCCGCCCCTACCTACGTTAGGCGCGGCGCTGACGCTGCCCTGCAAGAGCGCCTGCTTGAGGGCGTGTTTTGCTATGTGTTTAATGCTCGCCAGATGGGTAAGTCTAGTCTGAGGGTGTACACGATGGCCGCGCTCAGCCAGCGAGGGGTGCAGAGTGTGGCCATTGACCTGACCGCGATTGGTAGCCAGCAAATTACAGCTGACCAGTGGTACGCGGCGATCGCGGCTTCCCTAGTGCGACGCTTGCAGTTACCCATAGCCCTGGGGGATTGGTGGCGCAGTCAAGGGCATCTGCCGCCGGTGGCTCGCTTGGCCGAGCTGATCGACCAGGTGGTGGTGCCCAGCCTCACGCAGCCCCTAGTGGTTTTTATTGACGAAATCGACAGCATTTTAGGGCTGGCCTTTCCCACCGATGATTTTTTTGCCCTGATTCGCACCTGTTTTAACCGCCGGGCCGACAACGCGGCCTACGGGCGACTGACCTTTGCTCTGTTTGGGGTTACCACCCCCAGCGCGCTGATCAGCGACAAAGCCCGCACGCCCTTCAACATTGGTCAGGCTATCGAGCTGCAAGGGTTTACTTGGGTCGAGGCCCAGCCCCTGGCTGCCCCGCTGAGGGGCTGGGTTGACGATGCCGAGGCGGTCTTGGCGCGGGTGCTTGACTGGACGGGGGGGCAGCCCTTTTTGACCCAAAAGCTCTGCCACCTGGTGGTCAGTACCGCCAGCCGGTGGGATGGGGCTAGGGCTGACGATCGCGTCGATCAGCTGGTGCAGCGGCACATGCTAGACAACTGGGAACTCAACGATGAGCCAGAGCACCTCCGCACAATGCGCGATCGCCTCTGGCACCGCCCGCAGCAGCTGGGGCAACTGCTGGGACTCTATCAACAGGTGCTCGACCGCGGGCAGGTACCGCTAGACAACTCACCCTGCCAAACCGAGCTGCTGCTGCTGGGTCTGGTCAGCCACCGCGACGGCCAGCTCCAGGTCAAAAACCCCATCTATTCCGCCATTTTTAATCCGGTCTGGGTACAGCAGCAGCTCGATCAGCTACGGCCCTACGCGGCTACCCTCAACGCCTGGGTGGCCTCGGGCCACACCGACGAGTCGCATCTGCTGCGGGGCCAGGCCCTGCAATCAACTTTGGCCTGGGCCGACCGTCAGCGGCTCAGCCCCCTTGACTATCGGTTTTTGGCCGCCAGCCAAGAGCTTGACCGGCGAGAGTCGCTGGCCCGCGCCGAGGCCGATCGCCTACAGGAGGTAGAAGCCCGACTGGCTGTAGAGCACCAGCGCACCCTAGAGCAGCAGCGCCACCTGCACCGTCAGCGCCTACTGTTGGCGGCAGTCACCACCGCCTTAGTAGCGGCCATCGGCCTGGGGGGAGTAGCCCACCGTCAGTATCGCCAAGCCGCCCGCAGCGAGGCCCAGGCGATCGTTCGCAGTGCTGAGGCGCTGTATTCGTCTGACCAGTCGTTTGAAGCGTTGATCGAGGCCATTCGCAGTCAGCGCCGTTTGCACCAGTCACCGGGGGGTGACCCAGCCCTCCATGCCCAGTCCGATGCAGTCTTAGAGCGTATTGTGCTCAGCCTGCGCCAAAAAAATCGTCTCAGTGGCCACAATGCAGCGGTGCTGGCCACTAGCTTTAACCCTGGCGGCGACCAGGCCGGGCAACTGGCTACGGCGGGCGTCGACGCCACGATCCAGCTCTGGCACAGTGACGGCACGGCGATCGCCACTCTCACCGGGCACCAGGCTACCATCCGTGCCCTCCGCCATACCCCCGATGGCCGCATGCTCGTCTCCGGTGGAGATGACGGCACCCTGTATCTGTGGACGGCAGCAGGCCAGCTAGAGCGCACGATTCCAACGGCGATCGCCAGCATCTGGAGCCTGGCCCTGAGCCCTGATGGGCAGCGCATTTTAGTCGGGGGCAACGGCAATCTGGGCAAACTGTTTACCCTCACCGGAGAGCCTGCCGGGCAGTTTCAGCACCCTGGGGAGGTGACCGGGCTGCGATCGGTGGCCTACAGCCCCAGGGGCGATCTCATTGCCCTGGGGGGCAACAACAATACGATTTCGCTGTGGCGACCCGACGGCCAATACATCACCACCCTAGAGGAGCACGAGGCACCGGTACACAGCCTGGCTTTTAGCCCCGATGGCACTCTGCTGGTGAGCGGCAGTATCGACAAAACCATCCGGCTGTGGAGAGCAGAAGACGGCCAGTTGTTAAAAACCCTAGTGCACCACAGCGCCCCGGTCAAAGAGGTGGCTTTTAGCCCCAGCGGCCAGGAGTTTGTCTCGGCCAGCTGGGATAAGACCCTGGCCCTATGGAGCGCCAGCGGCACGCTGCTGAGCACCCTGGAGGGGCACAGCGCCGCTGTTTGGGGGGTGGCCTACAGCCCCGACGGCAGCATCCTAGCCTCCGCTGGGGCCGATAATCAGGTGCTGCTGTGGCAAACCCAAAATTCCTTTCATACTAAGCTTCAAGGGCTGAGCAGCCTGGCCCTCGGGGCGGTGTTTAGCCCCGTTCGGCCAGCGTCTTCAGGAGGGGGTTACACCCTGGCCACCGCCGGTAGCGATCAGTCCATCACCTTGATTGACACCACCACGGCCACCATGGCCAGTGTGGCCCTGCACCGTGCCGGTATCTCCAATTTGGCTCCCCATCCGACGCAACCTTGGCTAACCTCCACTAGCGAAGACGCCACACTCAAAGTTTCAGATTTTGATGGCAATCTCCTGTACAGCATTGGGGGGCATGACAGCGCCCTGCTGGGGGCGGCGTGGCACCCGAGCGGGGAGGAGGTCGTGGCCAGCAGCGTCACGGGTCAGCTCTATCGCTGGAGCGCCGACGGCCAGGCGATCGCCCGCTGGAATGCCGCCCCCTCGCCGATCTGGGATATCGCCTACAGCCCCAGGGGCGATCAGTTTGCCACCGCTAGCAACGATGGTCATCTGCGCCTGTGGAGTCGCGAGGGCGATCTGCTGCATAACCTAGAGCATGGCTCGGCAGTGTGGCGAGTGGCCTACAGCCCTGGAGGGCGCTGGATTGCCACCGGCAGCGGCGACAAGACTGCCCGCCTGTGGCACCCCGATGGCACCTTGATGACCACCCTCACGGGCCACCAGGCGGCGGTGTGGGGAGTCGCCTTTAGCCCCGATGGTCGCCTGCTGGCCACCGCTAGCATCGATGAAACTGTGAAGCTCTGGGCCTTGCCTGAGGCCGATGGGGCTGGCCAGGCGGTCACCCTGGTGAACACTCTCAAGCAGCACAACTCGGGGGTGCGCAGTGTCGCTTTTAACGCCGACGGCACGGTACTGGCCTCGGTCGGAGATGACGAAAGTCTGGTGCTGTGGCAAATCCCGGCCATTTTGCAGCTGCGCCCCCTGGCCTACGGCTGCGACTGGCTAGCTGACTATCTGCGCACTAACAGGGAGGCTGATGCTAGCGATCGCAGTCTCTGCGACGGCCTCTAACTGAGCGCCAGATGATGAAGAGACTGCGTCGCAGCTGGCTTGAGCGCGAGCATTGGTTAGGAATGGTCAAGAGTCTGCCCAGCAGCATCCGCCCAACATCAAACGTTGTCGTTCTTGGATGCGATCGCCTCGGTTGAGCTTGAGCAAAGCCCCGGTGACTCGTCCAACGAGGGTTAGCCTGACCAACACACCCTCCTGAAGCGCGAAGTGCTCGTTCCAGCGATCGCGGGGGGGTGGAGTCGCACAATGTCCTGAGATGCTGCATCCACCGAGGCCACGTCGCTACCCTTGTGCTGGTTGCACAGGGGGCAGGACAGAGCCAGGTTGGTGGCCATGGTCTCACCGCCGTGCTTTGCCGCCAAGATGCGATCAATTTTGTGGGGTGCCAAGACCATCAATTCTGGGATCAGGCAATCCTTACAACAGCCCTTGGCTCTGGTGCGCACCTGTTCCCGCAGAGCGTTGGCAATGTAGCTGATTACGCCTGGCTGGCCTGAAGGTTGAGGTGGGCCTTAGCTTTGGTCATGCGCACAATCTGTTCGAGATAGAAGCTTTCAGGTATGCCCATGGGTTTATCCCCATGCAAACATCCACCGGCTGGCTGCCCCAGGGTGGTCGCCAATCCGGTGGATGTCTCTGAGCTATCAATGCTTTTGGGCTATGACAGGAGCTGAGATGTTCGCCAAGTGCATCTACATGGCTGATTTTGGCTAGATACCCTGGAGCGGCCATAGATAGTGGCCTGGGGATCTAGTTGCCAGACCGCTCACTCGTCAGCGGCCTAGAGCACTCCCAGGTTAGCCAAGCCCAAAATGGCCCCAGCGCCTAACAGGTGGCCAAAGCTCGCAGTCGCCAGCACCGCTGGCAGGCCAAAACCGCCAAAAAGATTGGGGGAGGGCATGGCCGGGGGCGCACTGGGGTATTTAATTGTGAATTTGCCAAAGGCGATCGCCAAGATATTGCAAATGATCATGACCGCCGCCACCTTGGGGCTCCAGGTCAAAGTAGTGGGAACCGCCGCCAAAAGAGGTAGAAAAGCCAATGTACCAGCCTCCATACGTTGCATGAGATTGCTTGAGGCAGCAGAACGCTTGCCTAAGGCCTACTTTTCCACGGGTGTGGGATTTTCCGGCGATCGCTGTAGCAACACTTTACATTTTCTGGGGTTACCAGAGCGTAGCTCAGATAAACCGCATCGGATCTAGGATAAGTAGGGCTGGCAAAGATTGAGGCGATCGCCACCCCCGGTTATTACTACACCTTACCCCTGCACCATCTGTATTTATGGAAAGAGGACTACTCTGGCTACCCCTGCTGGGAGTGTTTATCGGCCTGGCCTGGGCTGGCTGGCACGAGTTTCAAAAGGTACAGGCCTACGAAGCCTGGGCCACCCAGTTTGAGCGCAGCAAATACGATATTAAATCTATGCTGGGGCAACGGGGTAGCGACCTCACCTGGGGATACCCCACCCGTCAGGGGCCGATCGATCTCACCACCCTATCGCTGCGGGCAGTTACTACCCTACAGCTAGAGGTCAGCGGCCAGCTCATAGCCGATGACAATGAGCCTCCAGCCAGGGGCAAGGTCGATCTGGTGCTGGACACTGACACCGGCGAAACCTACCGCATTCCCTTCACCGACAGCGATTTGGCTCGCCGCTGGCAAAAAGCGTTACATCAATCTCTTCAGGCGCTAAAATCGGCATCAGCTTAAAGGCAAACCAGTAACTGGAACAACTCGGCTTCTTCTAGTTTCTGTGTTTTGTGGTAGTGCTTAGCCCTGGGCCAGACTGGCCCCCACCGTTGATGCCATGACCCGTGTTTCTTCTCTTTCTGCCGATCAGCTCAAAACTCGTCGGCAAACTCTGCTCCGGCAGCGACGGATCACCATCAGCCAGACGCTGTGGCGATTTTGGGCGCTGTCGGGGCTAACTGTCGCTATCTTCTGGGGCACCACCCGGCCCACCTGGCAGATCGACGGCCCTCACCAAATCAATGTCAGCGGCAACCATCTACTCAGTGATCAGGCGGTACAGCAGCTGGTGCCCTTGGCCTATCCCCAGCCGCTGATGAAGGTCGAGCCCGAGGTGCTGGCTCGGCAACTGCGCGATCGCGGCCCCATTGTCGCCGCCGATGTCAGTCGACAACTGCTGCCGCCCCGCCTCAACGTGCGCATTCAAGAGCGGGTACCGGTGGCCGTGGTCTTGCCCGTGGGCGACCCTGACAGCACTGCCGACACCCAGTTTTTAGCCGCCGGCTTTGTCGATGCCCAAGGGGCCTGGATGCCCCTGGTCAGTTTTGGCCTAGGCGCTGCCTCACCCCAGCTGCCGGCCTTGCAGGTGCGGGGCTTGCAGCCTCAATACCTGCGCTACTGGCCGCAGATCTACGAAACCATTCTCAGCAGCCCGGTTGACATTACTGAAATTGACTGGCGCGATCCCAATAATCTAGTACTACAAACAGCCCTGGGCACCGTCTACCTAGGCCCCTACTCTCCCGAGTTAGAGCAGCAGTTAGCCACTCTCGACAAAATGCGCAACTTGCCCAATCAGTTGGCCAATACTGAGGTCTCCCGCATTGACCTCAGTAACCCCGATGCTCCTTCGGTGGCGGTGGTAGAAGACCCCAACTCTACCCCAACATCGATAGACAGAGAGGATGGCACTAGGCCCTAACCCGATAGAGATTGATTTATAAGTCACGGTTCTATTCTTCTATTCTGAGAAAGCGTTTATTTTTCTTATTTGAGAGGCTAGATCGACGGATTTAAGACTTTTTCAAACGATTTGTTTTTTTTTGGCGAAGTACTCTATAGTTGTCTAGAATCGGCCAGAACTTAGATTTTAAGAGCTAGATGTTATCTTCGGTTATCTAGAGCGGGTGATTATATAGTGTCTACGGCCCCAAATTCTATGCTCCCCGACGACTCCCACGGCAATGGTGCTGGCCCTAGCGGTGCTGATTACGAGACCTACCTGTCACACCAGGTTGCCTCTGCCGATGTGCAGTCATCAGCCGACCCTGTGACTGCTTTTGCTAGTCCCGCCAATCCATTCAGCCACGGCGAATTGAACCCCAGTCAACCCCACAATGCCAGAGCTATGCCCGGAGAAATGTATACCAACAACACGGCTTTGCCCAGCAGTGTCGCCCGCATAAAGGTAATTGGGGTCGGTGGCGGCGGCTGTAATGCCGTTAACCGCATGATCAGCAGTGGCCTAGCGGGCATCGAGTTCTGGTCGGTCAACACCGATGCCCAGGCTCTCGACAACACCACGATGACCAACAGCCTGCATATCGGCCAAAAGCTGACTCGGGGTTTGGGTGCTGGGGGCAACCCGGCCATCGGCCAAAAGGCTGCCGAAGAGTCGCGCGAAGAAATCGCGGCGGCGCTAGAAGAATCTGATCTGGTATTTATCACTGCCGGTATGGGTGGGGGTACGGGAACTGGAGCTGCCCCCATTGTGGCCGAGGTGGCAAAAGAGGCCGGTGCTCTCACGGTAGGCGTCGTGACTCGCCCCTTCACCTTTGAAGGCCGCCGCCGTATGAACCAGGCCGATGAGGGCATTGCCGCGCTTCAGGGTCGAGTAGATACGCTGATCATCATCCCCAACGACAAGCTGCTGTCGGTGATTTCTGAGCAAACTCCGGTGCAGGAGGCCTTTCGCACCGCCGATGATATTTTGCGTCAGGGGGTGCAGGGCATCTCTGACATCATTACTATTCCCGGTTTGGTCAATGTGGACTTTGCCGACGTGCGGGCCATCATGGCCGATGCCGGTACGGCGCTGATGGGCATTGGGGTGGGCTCTGGCAAGTCGCGGGCGCGGGAAGCGGCGATCGCCGCCATCTCCTCACCGCTGCTTGAATCCTCGATCGATGGGGCTTCAGGGGCGGTGTTCAACGTCACTGGTGGCACCGATCTGACCCTGCATGAAGTCAACGCCGCTGCTGAGATCATCTATGAAGGGGTCGACCCCAACGCCAATATCATCTTTGGCGCCGTCATCGACGAGCGCATGCAGGGTGAGGTTCGCATCACGGTTATTGCTACCGGATTTAACACCCGGGCAACCGCTCAGCCCGAGATAGAAGTGGCACGGGTTACCCCTTTCAAACGCACCCTGAGCACGCCGCCGATCGCCCCTCCCGCCAGCAGTGGGTCGGGTGGACTGGGTGCTGGGCTCGATATTCCAGAATTTTTGCAGCGGCGGCGGCCCAACGGTAATCGGTAGCGATGACAAGGCCACCTATCTGCCCGGCAGCGATGACCATCGCTGGCTCTGACAGCGGCGGCGGTGCTGGTATTCAAGCAGACCTACGCACCTTTGCCTTTCATCGCGTTCACGGCACCAGTGCCCTGACCTGCGTTACCGCACAGAATACTCTGGGGGTCACTCGGGTCGATGCCCTGCCCCCTGAATCCGTCACTGCCCAGATCGAAGCGGTGACGAGCGATATTCGCGTGCAGGGCGTTAAGACCGGCATGCTGTTAAATGCGGGTATCATTCGAGCGGTGGCCGAAGCCCTAGGATCATTGCCCCACGCGACCCCGGTGGTGGTAGACCCGGTGATGGTGTCGCGCACCGGAGCCCAGCTAATTGACGACGATGCGATCGCCACTCTCACCCGCCACCTTATTCCCCAGGCCCAAATTCTCACTCCCAACCGCTACGAGGCTCAGCTGCTCAGCGAGCTAGATATCACCACCCTGGCAGAGATGGAGGCCGCTGCTCGCAAGATTCACGCTCTTGGCCCTGCAGCAGTGCTGGTTAAGGGTGGCGGCATGGCCGCCGATCTACGGAGCACCGATGTGTGGTTTGACGGCAATGAGCTTAAGGTGCTGACCACAGAGATCGTCGAGACCATTCACACCCATGGCACTGGGTGCACGCTGTCAGCGGCGATCGCCGCCAACCTGGCCCTGGGACATGACGCCCTAACGGCGGTCAAATTGGCCAAAGACTATGTCACCGCCGCCCTCAAACACGCTCTGCCCATCGGCCAAGGCCAAGGCCCCGTCTGCCACTTCTTTCCGCTGCTCTCGGCACTCCCATAGAAAAGCCCCTTGACCGTTGCGGCCTGGGGAAAAGTTCCTTGGGGTTTTGGTGACCGCCTGCCCAATGCCAGTGGCATTGCTGATCTTGTGGATCTGTGTCTCAATCTGGTATAGTTGCGCACATGAAGGGGAGTAGCGGTTGACTGCGGTCAAACGTTCTGGGTCAACATACTGGCGATGAGCCTGGCCCAAACATTGCAAGATTACCTGCTCTAGGGGTTGGTTTACCCAAGCAGTTATTAGCAATTCGCGAGACCTTCACTTAGTTCATGTCTAGCAAGATGTGAGCTTGGTGAGGTCTTTGTGTTTCTCTCCAGGTTCCCTCAAGCTAGGCAATTCGCTTGAGAGGAATCGAACATGGTTTTTTCAGATTTGTTTACCGCTTTTACCGCTGGCCTGCTGCTGGTAGGGCTGGCAGAGTTAGGCGACAAGACGTTCTTCATCGCCGCGCTGATGGCGATGAAGCATTCCCGACGGCTGGTGTTTGTGGGGGCCTTTGGGGCCTTGGCTGTCATGACCCTGCTGGCGGTGAGTGCTGGACAGGTAATTGGCCTTTTGCCCCCGAGCTGGTTGCATATCGGGGAAGTAGTACTGTTTGCTGGCTTCGGTCTCAAGCTGCTGTACAACGGCTTGTGCATGGGTGACCACTGCCCCGACGACGATGAAGCCGATGAAGCCAAGGCCGCGATCGCGGCGGCAGAGGCGGGTCAAGCTGACCCCAAATCTCTGTCAACCCTGGGGATTGTCGGCAAAACCTTTGGTCTGGTTTTTGTGGGAGAGTGGGGCGATCGCACCCAGATTACGACCGTGATGCTGGCGGCCAGTCACCCGCCGCTAGGCGTTGCCTTTGGGGCACTGTCGGGCTTTTTTCTCTGCATTGGTTTAGCGGTAGTGGCGGGGCGGTTAGTGGCCGGGCGACTGTCAGAACGGTTTATTACTATCTTTGCCGGATCCCTATTTTTGGTGTTTGCGATCGCCGCTGTCTTACGAGGCATGGGTTAGCCAGCTTTCTGCTCAATGACATCGAGCGATTGACGGGTGACGCTGCGCGAATGCACCCAGGAGAACCATTCCTTTAATCCCTCACCGGTCTTGGCTGACACCGGGATGATGGTTACCTTGGGGTTCATCTGCCGCACGTTGGCCGCGATCTGCTCGATGCTCACATCCAGATAGGGGGCCAGATCGATCTTGGTGATCAGCAGACAGTCAGCCTCTTGAAACATGATTGGGTACTTTAGCGGCTTGTCTTCCCCCTCGGTGATGCTGAGCAGGGCCACTTTGGCATGTTCGCCCACCTCAAACTCGGCGGGGCACACCAGGTTGCCTACGTTCTCGACCAGCACTAGATCAAGCGTTTGGGGATCGTAATTGTGCTCTAGGGTGTGGATGCCCCCCGCGACCATTTTGGCGTCGAGATGGCACGATCGCCCCGTGTTGATCGCAATCACCGGCACGCCGTACTGGCGCAGGCGATCGGCATCCAGTTCGGTGGTCATGTCGCCTTCGATCACGGCGATCGCCAGCTCCCCATGCAATCCCTCCAGCGTGCGCTCCAGCAGCGCCGTCTTGCCCGCCCCAGGGCTGCTCATGATGTTCATGCAGGTGATGCCCCAGCGGTCAAAGTGGGCGCGGTTGTGGTCAGCCCCGCTCTGGTTGACGTGGAGCAGATCAATACCGAGGGCAGCGTCGAAGGTCTGATGCATAGGGCGATTTTGGATGTGCGATTTGGACTGATCCGGATCCCCTCCTCGGAGGGGTAGGGGTGGGTCGGCAAGGATGCTGAACTGATGAATTCCGATGCTTAATAGTCTAATTCCCCTCCCAGGAGGGGCAGGGGTGGGTCTGTCCAGGAACTATTGATGGGGCTTTGTCTTTACATACCCCACAAGAGGCGGTGCATTGCTGCGCTAATGCACCCTACGGTTGAGCGATCGCCTCCGCATACTCTACCCGATCGATCTTGAGCTCGCGCCCAGAGCGAATGTCGCCCATGGGCGACTTACAGGTGGGGCAGGCGTATTGCAGCCCAATTTCGGGCCGATACTCGCTCTGGCAGTCGTGGCAGAAGGCAACCAGCGGCGTTTCGCGAATCACCAGCTCGGCCCCGTCTAGAAACGTGCCCTTGGTCTGCACCTCAAAGGCAAACTGCAAGCCCACCGGCTCAACACAGGTAAACTTGCCCACGGTCAAGTGAACTTTTTCGATCGCGGGTTGCCCCGGCTGTACCTCCCACCAGTCGCGCACGGTGAGAATCAGCGCCTTGGTCATGTCGGTTTCGTGCATGGGGCTTCCTTACTCCCAAGGCTCATCCACATTCATGTTGGCTTCTTCGTGAATGTACGACGGCTTTTCGCGACGGGGTAGCTGGCCCGATTTCACCAAATGGGCCATGGTGTCGCAGATCACGCGGGTGGCCATTAGCGAGGTCATATCGCTGACATCGTAGGGAGGCGACACCTCCACCACTTCAATGCCGCAGACGGTGGTTTCTTGAATGATGCGCTTGAGCAGGTAGAGGGCTTCGCGGGGCAGCAAACCGCCGGGTTCGGGCCAGCCGGTGCCGGGCACAAAGCCCGCGTCGATGCAGTCGATGTCGAAGCTGATCCAGACGCAGTCGGTGCCGTCGGTGGCGCGGGCGATCGCAAAATCTGCCGCGGCATCCAGCCCCATTTCGGTGATATCGGTGACGGTGAGAACGTTGGTGGCCCGCTCGCGGCAGACCTTTACCCCCTGACGGGGCACCTGCCAGCCGCCGATGCCCAACTGCACCAGGTTTTTGGCCGGGGCGTTGGCCATGTTGGTGGCGTGGAACCAGGGGCAGGTGTGCATGCGCTCATCCAGGTCGGTCTCCTGGGTATCGACGTGGCGATCGAAGTGGATGATGCCGACTTTCTTGTCGCCCAGGTGGCGGCAGATGCCCCGCACCGTGGGGAAGCCGATGGAGTGGTCGCCGCCCAGCAAAATCGGGAACGCCCCCGAGGCAAACACGTGGGCCACACCCTTAGAAATCTGGTCGAACGACTTCTCGTTGTTGGCCGGGATGGTAAACACATCGCCCACGTCGCAGAGGGTGATGCTCTCGCGCAGGTCAATCCCCATCTCAAAGTTGTAGGGGGTGTAGAGGGCCGAGATACGGCGAATGCCCTGGGGGCCAAAGCGGGTGCCGGGGCGGTAGGTGGTGCCCGAGTCGTGGGGAATGCCAACAATCGCCACGTCAAACTCACCCACCCGGCGCACGTCTTCGATATAGGGCGCTTTGAGGAAGGTGTTGATGCCCGCGTAGTGGGGCAGCTCGCCGCGAGAGAAGGTCGGGATGGTGCGATCGCGAATGCTGGCTGCTGCCTCCAGGCCATACTCTAGCCCCTGGGAGACCTCCTGCTGCCAGCCCGTCATGGGCAGGCGGGCCTCCATCTCCAACGCTCGCTGGGCCTCGGTCGAGCTACCGTCGGGGCTTTGAAATACCGGATCATTGGCGGGGTCGGTGGTCATCGGAAAGCCTCACAGGGGTAAGTTGAGCAATAGACTAAACGCAATTCCTGGGCCAGCTACAACAAAGCCCAGGAAAATTAAAGAAGCTGCACCGAGCAACATCTAGAATCCTCCCGGGCTTTTGTCCCGCCGTGTAGTTGGCAATTACCAACCCGCCTCTCTCGGACCAGCCGTTTAGCGCGATCGCCAAACCGGAACCCTAGAGGCTTAAATTCAGTTTTAATGCCAACACTCTAAGCCCAGCCATCACTGAGGTCAAGCCTCAACGGTTACCGCATCTTGGGTCGCGTCAGAGGGGGTGACAGATCGATCCTTGGGACGAAACAGGTGGGTGTGGTCGGGGTTGTAGAGGCGCGACCTGACTTTTTGCCCCCGCAGCGCCGGGCTAATCACGTACAGCGTGGTGCGAATCAGGTCTTTTTCACGGGTGGTTTGGGCCATCTCCGAGAGCGGCACCACCAGCAGCTGCTCGTCGGGCCAGCCGATGCGAAAGCAGATCGCCACTGGGGTATCGGGCTCGTAGTGCTTCATCAGCTGCGCCTGAGATTCTTCCACATGGCGGGCGCTGAGGTAGAGGCACAAACTGGTCTTATGGGCCGCCAGCGATGCCAAATCTTCTGCCTCGGGCACTTGGGTGCGACCGCTGATGCGGGTGAGAATGATCGACTGCACCAGCCCCGGAATGGTCAGCTCGGCGTTGAGTTTGGCCGCCGCCGCCTGGTAGGCGCTGATGCCCGGCACCACCTCAAAGGGCACCTCCGCCTCTGCCAGCGCCTGAATCTGCTCGTGAATGGCGCTGTAGAGGCTAGGATCGCCCGATTGCAGGCGAATCACTGACTTGCCGGCTCTTACCCGCTCCACCATCAGCGGCAGAATGCTCTCCAGGGTCATGGTGGCAGTGCCAATGCGCTCGGCGTCGGGGCGAGTCCATTCTAAAATCTGCTGGGGCACCAGGGAGTTGGCGTAGAGAATCACATCGGCCTGGCTAAGCAGTCGCTGAGCCTTAACTGTCAGCAACTCTGGGTCGCCTGGCCCTGCCCCCACGATGTAGACCCCCGGAGCTAGAGCCGCATCCCCCACCGGGGTATTTGAGGAAAAATCTTGGATTTTAGGGGAGGTCGCAGGGGTAGCCATAGGGCAAAATGCCAAAATTCACACAGCCCCTGCATCATAGCCAGTTTGTCTCAAGTCTCCGTAAACCCTTGGTATTTCCCCGGAATTTAGCCGCTGCGCTAGGAGATGGGAGTGGTAGATGCACCCTGATTCGGGCCTCTGAGGATAGCTAACTCAGGGGCTTTTTTTTGGCGGGAGCACAGCAGACAAAACCGCCAACCTAGCGCAAGAGCTGATCAATCATGCGGTTGGCCTGGGCTTCGTAGCTGCCGCCAAAGAGATTGAAGTGGTTGAGGATGTGATAGAGGTTGTACAGAGCTTTGCGGGTCGCGTAGCCTGAGCTGAGCGGGTAGGCGGCGGTATAGGCCTCATAGAAAGCGGCGGGGAAGCGGCCAAACAGCTCGGTCATGGCGATGTCTACCTCGCGATCGCCAAAGTAAGTCGCCGGGTCTAAAATAACTGGCTCCCCATCCCTAGTCACCGCCGCATTGCCCGACCACAGATCGCCATGCACCAAGGCGGGGGCAGGGTCGTAGCCCGCTAGCAGGTCAGGCAGCACCATCAGCAGCTCGTGCTGGCGCGGAAACCGCCCACCCCGCCGCCCCGCCAGGCGAAACTGGTGACGCAGGCGGTGTTCTCGGTAAAACTCTAGCCAGGTGGGTGTCCAGGGGTTGGGCTGCGGTGTCGAGCCAATGGTATTGCTCTGATGCCAGCCAAAGCCGCTGTCACTCGTCACCCGGTGCATGGCGGCTAGAGCCTCGCCCATGCGCCCCCAGGCATCGCCGCTACCACCTAACTCCAGCCACTCCAGGGCGATGTAGGCCGACCCATCGGCGGTGCCCCAGCAGATGGGCTTGGGCACGCGAATGGTCTGGCTGTCGTACATCGCCTTGAGACCCATGGCCTCGGCCTCGAACATCGCCACCTGAGTGGCCTGGTTCACTTTGATAAAAAATGATTGGCGGCTGTCGCTGACCTGGTAGGCCTGATTAATGCAGCCACCTCCGACCGATCGCCGGTCTTGAATGGTGAAGGCAGTGCCGGTTTTGGCGCTAATATGCTGGGCGATCGCAGTCCACATCGTCACTTTCCTCAGCCCTAGACCGACGGCTGCATGGCCAGCACACCGTAGCTGTCTGCCGAGAGATAGGCCTGGGCCGATTGCAGCACCTGCTCAACCCCCAGCTGCTGAATGTAGGCTGGGTAGTTAACGCCGTCGACAATATCGCCCGTCAGCGTGTGGTAGTAGCCATAGAGCCCGGCCCGATCGCTCGGGCTCTCGTTAGCAAAAATGAATCGGTTAGCCACCTGGGTTTGTACCCGGCGCAGCTCCGCAGGGTTGATCGGATCTTGAATAACGGTGTCAATGTGCGCCGCGATCGCCGCCTCGACCTGTTCCAGATGCTCTGCTGGCAGCTGAGCCGACACCATAAATATTCCCTGGTGGGCCAGGGTCATATTGCTACAGCTAATGCTGGTCACCAGTTTGCGATCTTCTCGCAGGTCGCGCACCAGGCGCGAAGTCAACCCTCGACCCAAGATCGACGCCAGGATGTCGAGGCCGTAGGTCTCATCTAGCTGGGTCATGCCGGGCACCCGCCAGCCCATAATCAACCGCGCCTGGGCCATGGCTGGGTCGTCATGGATCGCCCGCCGCACTTGGTCAAAGGGGGGCTCTATGGCACCCGACAACAGAGGCTTAAAGCGCTCGATTGAGTCAGACTCTGCATCAGAGGCAGCCCGCTGGGCCATAGCCTGGTCAAACCCCTCGGCCACCGTGGCAATCAGCGTTTCTACCGGCAGGTTGCCCACCGCCACCACAGTCATGCTCTGGGGTTGATACCAGGTGCTATGAAACTCACGCATCTGCTGGGCCGTCAGCCTCTCTACCACCGCCGCTGGCCCCAGCACCGATCGCCGATAGGGCAGCTGTTCAAACATCAGCTCCATAGTGCGGGCGTAGGTACGGCGACGGGGGTTGTCGTCGGCCCGGCGAATTTCTTCTAAAATCACCGGGCGCTCGCGCTCAAAGTCGTCGTCGCTGAGGCGCGGTGCCATCACCACCTGAATCTGCAAAGGCGCTAGAGCAGCAAAGTCTTGGGGCGCAGTGGTGATGAAATATTTGGTGTAGTCTTGGCTCGTGGCGGCGTTGGTGTAGGCCCCTCGCTCTTCGATGCGGCGCTCAAACTCGCCGCACTGCAACTGCTGAGTGCCCTTAAAAATCATATGCTCTAGAAAATGAGCCATGCCGTTGATGGCGTCACTCTCCACCGCCGAGCCCACCCTCAGCCACAGACTGAGGTTGACGACCTCTAGGGGCATTTGCTCAGCAATGACCGTCAGGCCATTGGGGAGGCGGCGAATGGTGGGGGACACCAGGCCAGCGGGCAGATCTGCGATCGCTGAGAGCAAAGCCATAAAATTATTCTTCGCAACAAGACGTAGAGCTTTGAATATCTTAACGACTGAAGCACCTAACGGGGAAAATCGAGTCAGTAGCTCCAGCTACATCCAGATTTGGGCAATTCTCGGGTGCGTCTGGGCGATCGCTCACCCCGATGGCGACGTTATTTTGCTCAGGCCAGACCCAAATACCTGCCCCAATTAGAGAACTCAATCGTCCATTTTGCTGAAAGTATTGTAAATTCCTGGTATGCGGGCTGCTCCGGCGAGGTCACATGGGAACCTGGATCAAAGAAACAGACATTGCGATTTACCTAATGCAGGGAGGTTACTGGATCTCTCGCATAACCAAATACCCATCCCAGGCCAACCCTAAAGAGCAGGTGGTCAACATTGGCAGCGTCAAGTCGTGGTTTTTGCGCGACGACTATCCCCGAGCCATGACGGTATCGATTGGCACTGGGGCTCCAGAGCCTCAGCCCATGCCGCCACCGCCGCCACCGCCACCGCCCTCTGGCAGCACCATTAACGCTGCTGGCTTAGAAATTGTGAAGTCTTTTGAAGGGCTAGAGCTGCGCGCTTACCCCGACCCCGGCACCGGGGGCGAACCCTGGACGATTGGCTACGGCCACACCTCCGCCGCTGGGCCACCGAGGGTGCAGCCTGGCCTCACCATTACTCGGGCCGAAGCAGAAGAAATTCTCAGACGCGATCTGGGTGTCTTTGAAAAGGCCGTTGCTGCGGCAGTCACCCGCACCCCCACCAGCGACCAGTTTTCGGCGATGGTGTCGTTTACATTCAACGTGGGGGCCGGAGCCTTTAGAGATTCAACCCTGCTGCGCAAGCACAATAGCGGCGATTTTGCCGGGGCCGCCAACGAGTTTTTGCGCTGGGTCTACGCGGGGGCTCAGATTTTGCCCGGCCTCCAGCGCCGCCGCAACGCCGAGCGCGCCCTCTATCTGAGCGGCAACTGGCAGCAGTTCCTCTAAGGTCTTGCTTAGCTCCTAGCTCCAGCTTACCCGTAACCACTGGCCTACTCCGAGTTTAAATGGCTGGGTCAGGCTGGTCTATATCCTCGATCCACTGGGCGTATAAGTCGGGGCGTCGTTGGCGGGTGCGGTCGATCTGCTGTTGGCGTCGCCACTGGGCGATCGCCTCGTGGTTGCCCGATCGCAGCACCTCCGGCACCTCCCAGCCGCGAAAGCTGGCCGGGCGCGTGTACTGGGGATAATCTAAGAGCGGCGTTTCAAAGCTCTCGTAGCGCAGCGAGTCGGTCTTGCCCACGGTGCCCGGCAGCAGCCGCACCACGCCGTTGATCAGCGTCAGCGCCGGTATCTCACCGCAGGTGAGCACAAAGTCGCCGAGAGAAACCTCTCGGGTCAGCAGGTGGCTAACCCGTTCATCGACCCCCTCGTAGTGGCCGCAGATCAGCACCAGCTGGTCGAGGGTAACCAATTCTCGAAATAATTCTTGGGTCATGGTTTCGCCCTGGGGGGTGAGCAAAATCACCTCGCGCCGGGGCAGCGCCGGCAGCGACTCTACCGCCGCAAAGATCGGGTCAGGTTTCATTAACATACCGACCCCACCGCCGTAGGGTTCGTCATCGACCCGGTGGTGCTTATCCGTTGTAAAGTCCCGTGGATTGGTAAGATGAATTTCTGCAATTTGGCGCGCCAGGGCTTTCCCAATCAGCCCTGACTCCAGGGGCGAGGTAAAAAAGTCTGGAAACAGGCTGACCACATCTACTCTTAGATGAGACGCCCCGTGGATGCCGATTGCCATAACCTAGACTGCCAAGGTCTACAGACCTGATGGGTACATTACAACGCTCTCTATCATGCAGTAATAGAGTCTAGGTAGCAATTCTCGTCCCTTTGTAGAGCGGCCCATGTCTCCCGTCAAGCACAATGCTATTCTGGCCATCGGCGGCGCAGAAGATAAAGTCCACGGCAAAGAAATTCTGCACACCTTTTTTGAGCGCTCGGGGGGAGCCGCAGCCCGGATTGGCATTATTCCCTGCGCCTCGCGAGATCCGGTGGTGATTTCGGGCCGCTACCAGCAGATTTTTGCCGAGATGGGGGCTGCCGAAACCGTGGTGATGGATATCCGCGATCGCGCCCAGGGCGAAGACCCCAGCTGGAAAACCGTCGTTGAACCCTGTACCGGCGTTTTCATTACCGGCGGCGACCAGGTGCGCCTGTGCGGTCTGCTGGCCGACACCCCCCTGATTGACATCGTGCGCCAGCGGGCGCAGCTGGGCGAGATTACCCTGGCGGGCACCAGCGCTGGGGCAGCCGTCATGGGCCACCACATGATTGCCGGCGGCGGCAGCGGCGAGTCACCCAACCGTTCTCTGGTAGATATGGCCATTGGTCTAGGCTTTGTGCCCGAGGTGATTGTTGACCAGCACTTCCACAACCGCAACCGCATGGCCCGGCTGATGAGTGCCATGGCCATGCAGCCCAACCGCCTGGGCCTCGGTATTGACGAAGACACCTGTGCCCTGTTTGAAGGCGACGGCAGCTTCCAGGTGATCGGCAAAGGGGTAATCGCCGTGGTCGACCCCGGCGACATGACCCACACCAACGAGCCCGACATTACCGCCGCCGACCCCCTCAGCATCCACGGGCTTAGGCTACACCTGCTGGCCCACGGCGATCGCTTTGATATCAACCACCGCAAAGTATTGGCGACAGCGGCGTCGAGCTGAGGCAGGCGGGTTAACCCTTGGTCGCTCCTTTAATTTTCTGTGTCTGCGGGCAGCTGCCACAGGGCGACAACATGCTCTTTGCCGCCAAGGGTGACGATGTGGCCGTTGGGCTGCACGGCAAACCGCCAGATATCGGTGTTAAAGCCGGTGATGGTTTCGACATGCCGATTTTGTTGCAGATCCCACACGCGAATGGTTTGAGCCGCGTCAGAGCTCCACAGGCGTGAGCCATCAATTCTGACATCGTTCACATAGCTCTGGTGGCCCCTGAGAATGGCTTTGGGGGTTTGGTCGGCCATATTCCAAAGGCGCACGGTTTGATCGCTCGATGCGCTTACGAGGGTGAGATTGTCTTCGCTAATGTCTAGCTTATTGATGAAGGTTAAGGGCTCGTGACCCACTAGGGTAGCGGGCTGACTCAAATCAGCCATCGTCCACACGTGGAGGCTCTTGCCGCCACTCACCAGGTAGCTGTCGTCGCGGGTAAAGCGCAGATCGTTGACCGTTCCATCGGCCTGAAGCATGCGGGTGGGGCCAGAATCAACCAGGGCTTGGGGATCAATGCGGCCCGTCTGACCGGTTAAATCCCACAGGTAGATGCCCCCACCGCTGTCGGCGCTGATCAACAGTTTGCCGTTATTGCTTACCTCTAGAGCATTGATCGGCAGCGGGTGGGCATCGACAATGGTGGCTAGGGGGGCACCGTCGGCCATGGCCCAAAACCGAATGGTGCGATCGTCGCCAGCGGTGATCAAAATTTCTTGGTCGGTGGTCATGGCCAGTGCTTTGACCACGTTGGTGTGGTCTTGGAGAACCCGCAGCGATCGCTCCGTCTGCAAATCCCAAAATCGCACCGTCTGATCGGAGCTGGCGGTCACTAGAGTATAGCCATCGCGGAGCAGCATCATGGCTTGCACATCGTTTTGGTGACCGGCAAGGGCCGCGAGGGGCTGCACCGTAATCTGGGGCACCTGCTCGGTCACCGACATGTCGGCGATCGCGTTCTGAGCCGGTCGAGTCAGGGCATACCAGCCTAGGGGCACCGCCAGAGCTAGTCCGGTGAGCCCCGCCAGCAGCCAGGGGCGCTGATCGAGCCAGGGGGGCAAAAAGCTGCTGACCGGGTCAGGTAGGGTTTTGGCAGTTTGGGGGTTAAGCGTCGTCTCGGGCCAGTCGGAGACAACAGCAGTGATGCCGGGTAATCTCGAAGTTTGGCGCGATGGCCCCTCGGGGGCGGTCTTTGCCCATCGCACCTGGGCTAGCCGGTCTAAAATCACCGCTGTCGTCTGGGGCCGGTTCACCGCTGCCGGAGCAATCAGATCGTCGACTAAATCCGCCAGGGGGGCAGAGATCTGCGGGGCTAGATGCCGCCACAGAAACATGTTGGTGCGAGAGTTGTAGATCTCAGCGTCGCTGGGCAGCTTGGCCGTCATTAAATAGATCAGCGTGCGGCCCATGGCATAAAAGTCAGACTGGGGCACCGCCTGGCCCTGCTCCTGCTCCGGCGGTGTATAGCCCGCCGAACTCACCGCCGTGATGCCGCTGTCCCCCAGGTTGGCCATATAGGTTTGGGTCATCTCCCGGGCGGCCCCAAAATCGACCAACACCAGCTGCCCCGATGGCCGCAGCATAATATTTTCGGGCTTAATGTCGCGGTGAAAATAGTTGTGCTGGTGCACCAGATCCAGCACGTCGGTGAGCTGGGTCATCCACAGCATGGCCTGCTTTTCGCTGATGGGGTGGTTGCCCTGCTGCACCATCCACTGCTTCAGATTGGGGCCGTCGATTTTTTCCATCATCAGGCAGTGCGACGGTTCGGCTCTGCCCTCGTAATGGTGGAGAAAGTAGCCATCGGTCTCAACCCGGGGCACTCCTGGGTGGTGAAGCTGGCTGAGCACCTGGGCCTCGCGGCGAAAGAGCTCTACAACCTTGGCATTGGTGTTGTAGCTCTCCTTCAGCACCTTGAGAATTTTGGGGATGTTGCGCTCATAGGCTTCATACACCCGACCAAAGCCGCTGTCGCCGCTGATCAACCGCATGACTCGGTAGCGGCCTTGCAGTACCAGGGCAGATCCGCAGGCAGCGCAGGCGTCTCTACCACCGTTGTCTGGGTGGTTTGGCTGCGGGCAGCCTGGGTTGATACAAAGACTCATAACCGACCGTAGAACGCATTCCCCTGTGTGTTTCAGTGTTCCACGGAATGCGGGTGGTTGATCGATGCGACGGGCTTTCTTTGCAATTAATCAGCCGGGGCTTACCAGCGACCACTGGCCCCACCTCCCGACGAGCTACCACCGCCGCTCGACGAGCTACCGCCCGAGGATCTGTGGCTCGAAGAACTGCGCACCAGCCGAGGCAGGTGCACGGTTGTTTCATCGGTGTGGTTGCAGTGGCGGCAGTGGCGCTCGGCGATCGCCTCTCCCGACGCCTGATAGGTGGGTTTCACCAAGGTAGTTTGCTTCACGGTTTCAAGGGTTTTGAAGCGGCAGCTGGGGCAGGCACTAAAGGAGCTCATCGGGTTAGCCAACTGACGGTTGCTGCGTTTATGGCACTGGGGACACTCTAAAACGTTGTGAAACACCGACTTTAGCTCCAGCTCTAGGCTTTGCCCCGCATTGAGGTAGGCCTGGGCGGCGGTTTTGCTCAGGTTGGTCATGGGCACTTGGCACAGCTCACACTTGGGTCGCCACAGGTTGCGCAGGAGGTTAAAGGCGGCGATCGCACCGCCACTCAAGAACAGTGCCCCAGCTCCGGTCGCCAACCCCTGTATCGGCAAATTTTCGAGGGTGGAGGGGGGTGGCCCGGTGAGCTGGGAGATCATCGCCTGGGTGCCGCTGGAGAGGCCAGCGCTGTAGTCACCATTCCGAAACCGAGGCAGCATATATTCGTCGATCACCAGCTGCATGCGGGCGTCGTAGGCGCGACTATAGCCCCGGCCCAGCTCAATGCGCACCGCCCGATCGCCTTCAGAAAACAGCACCAGCACCCCATCGTTGCGCTGGGCATCGCCAATGCCCCAGCGGTTGAACAGGCTGGTGGCAAAGCGCTCAAAGCTGCGATCGCCAGTGTTGTACATAGTGGTAGAGGGCACCGTCACCACCACGGTCTCAATGCCGGTGGTGGCCCGCAACTGCTCCAGCGTCTCCCGCAGGCGGGCCTGGTCGGCGGGCAGCAAAATTTGGCCGTAGTCGTTAATGATGGGGTCTTGGCGCTGGGGGTAGCCAGTTTGATCGGCGGTCTGGGCGATCGCAGCAGGCGGTCTCCCTCCCGACACCGCCCCCGGCAGCAATCCAGGCCCCAGCATCAGCGCACCACTGGCTACCCCAAGCAGAACAAGGCCCAGGCGGCACGCCGATCGACTCCGATTTGCCATGGTCATCTCCGGTGGGTGCGGTGACAGGTTTTCGCGCTGTGCCCCGCTACAGTATTCCCACCCGGCGAGATGGCTCAGGCAAAAGGGCACAACCTGTAACTTCAGCACCCCGGCGGCCGATTCCTTAGCGTTATCGCTTGACGAGCACCATCCGTCAGGGGCCGTCGAGGGGAGGTGCTGCCAGCAGGCGGCGCTGAAACAGCGAGGCTCCGGCGGCAGCGACCATCACCAGGGCGATCGCCCCCAGCGTGGCGGGGCTCAGCGATTCCTTGAGCCACACAAAGCTAATGGCGGCAGCGATCGCCGGTTCCAGGCTCATCAGCACCCCAAACACATTCACCGGCATCCGTCGCAGAGCGCTCATCTCCAGGGAA
Source organism: Pseudanabaena sp. PCC 9330 (assembly GCF_055795045.1). Taxonomy (NCBI): domain Bacteria; kingdom Bacillati; phylum Cyanobacteriota; class Cyanophyceae; order Pseudanabaenales; family Pseudanabaenaceae; genus Pseudanabaena; species Pseudanabaena sp. PCC 9330. The sequence continues at coordinate 64,484 of NZ_JAYFES010000115.1, forward strand.
TAGGGCAGAGTGCTGGCCAGCAGCGCCACCCCCAGCCCCACCAGCAAAATTTGGGGCGACAGCAAGGCCCGCCCCTCCGCCACAATGCCCACGGGCAATAGCGCCAGTGCCCCCACCGCCATCGCTAGGGCCAACCCCTCGCCGCCCCTAAACGCTTGCCCCATGCGGGCCGACAGCACAATATAAGCTCCCCAGGCCACCCCTGCCAGCAGAGCAAAGGCCACCCCCAGACCGTCGAGGTCGGGGGTGTTGAGCGGCGATAGCAGCACAATGCCCACCGCCGCCAGCGCTACCCACAGCCCATCGAGCCAGCGGCAAGAATGCACCAGCGCCACCGTCAGCGGCCCCGAAAACTCTAGAGCCACCGCCACACCGATAGGAATGCGGGCGATCGATAGGTAAAACAGCGCATTCATCACCGCCAGCGACAGCCCAAAGGCTACCAGCAGGCGGTAGTCAGCGGCCTGGTGGCCGCGCCAGCGGGGGCGACACCAGGCCACCAGCACCACCGCCGACAGCCCCACCCGCAGCAGCACCAAACCCAGTGGCCCCACCTGGCCAAACAAGCTCTTGGCCAGGGTCGACCCCAGCTGGGTTGAGGCCATCGCCGCAATCACCAGCAGCGAGGCGGGTGGGGTAAACCTGGGCAGCAGCGGCTGCGATCGAGACTGTGGTGACACGGTGGGCTTCCCTATTGACGCAATTCAAGCCCTCCAACTCTAGCGCCCTCAGGCCACCCCATTTAGCCATGTCGTTGATGCTGGGTGATCAACGACATTAATAGCTGCCTGCACTGCCTGGCCCCAGTTTTAGTTATGATCCGCCGTATAAATCTCATCCAAGTGCAGCAGTAGAGCTTTGTCGGCAGGAAAACCCCAGATCCCGAGCCGAACAGATTCTGAGCTGAACTTGGTCTATCGGTTCCCATCCTTGCCAGCCCCTCTATCCGGGCTGCTGGCACCTACCCCAAGCTTTTTCCCATGCTGCACGCCTTGGCCCAGACCGCTACCCCGGCCCTACCCTCTGCCCCCCAGGGGATAGCCCACCTCTACCAGCAATTAACCCAGTGGGTCATGCAGATCCTCAGCGCGACCGGAGACTACATGGTCGGCATTGGTCACAGCATCGCCCATCTGCCGGCCCAATTGCCTACCGTCTTAGCACCCGATCAGGCGTGGCACCTGGCTGCGTACTGGCTGCTGGTGTTGGTCATGGTGGTGGGGGTAATCGGGGCCGTGGTGCCCGCCCTACCTGGCATCACATTAATTGTGGGAGCGATCGCAGTTTGGGGTCTGGTGGCAGGGTTTGCTGGGCTCAAATGGGCGTTGGGGGTAGCGATCGCAGCATTTCTACTCAGCATTGCCATCGACTACCTGGCCGGGGTGCTGGGTGCCCAGCGAGTCGGGGCCAGCAACTGGGGGCAAATCGGAGCCTTTGTCGGCATGTTTTTCGGTCTATTTGGCCTGCTGCCCCTATTGCCTACCGGCATTCCCCTGCTGGGGCTGCTGGTGGGCACGGTACTTGGAGCCTTTATTGGCGAATTTTTACACCGCCGCGAGCTAAAGCTGCTCCAGCGTATTAAACAATCGGCCAAGGTGGGCCTAGCCATTGTGGTCGGCACTCTGGTGGGCAACATTTTGCAGGGCATCCTCGCCTTTATTAGCCTGGTGGTGTTTTTGGTCACCACCTGGCCCGGCAACTGGGTGTCGTAAATAGACTACAAACCTCAGGTTTCGGCTTAAGGCCAGCCCCAAAGCCTCGCCCCCCCTACCGAAAGGTTAGACTCCTAGGGCTTAGTTCCCGCCAATAGCGCCATCTCCAACCACTTCCAGTAACAGTCCACATCGATAAACCCCAGCCTGCGGAGCCAACCCAGCTGGGTTTCCACATCCAAGAGTTGGTTTGAGGGGTCATCCTCCTCTGGGCTGTAGCCAATGGCTGTCAAAAACCGCTGGTGCAGGCGATCGCTAGGAGAAGCCACATGCTCTAGGTTGCAAAAGCAGCCCCCTGACCGTAAAACTTGCCAAATTTCAGCGTAGAGAGCCTCTTTGCGGTCATGGGGTAGATGGTGAATGGCAAAGCTAGAAACCACCGCATCAAAGCCTCCCAGATCGGGCAATGGCTTAGATAGATCATGGCTAATGATAGTCACGCTCGGGTCATCGCCAAAGCGATCGCCCACCGCCGCCAACATAGTGGGCGAAAAATCTAAGGCGACATACTCCGCCCCAGGGCGGTCAATTTTCAGCAGGCCCAGCAGCCGTCCATCGCCGGTACCCAGGTCGAGAATCCGGCCAGCAGTGGTGGGCACCAGGTCGAGCAGCACGGCCTCTCCCTCAGTGCGGTGGGGAATGCGATCGGCGCGAGCCAGATAGGTGAGGGCATGACTAGCAGTAGTCCACTGGTTGACGGGCGGCGGTTGGGGCATTGCTGTAAGTCGTTTGATAGATCAGCGCTTGATGAAGCAGATTGATGGATCTACTCTATCGTTCTCATCCCCTATGGATAGAGCAAGGCCCTCTACTCCCACCCAGGGGTAGCGCCATTATGTTCTAAACGCAATCTGCGTGGCCGGCCTCAGACTATCTCCTCAGAGTGGAGGCTTCCTAGGTAGGGCAGCTAAGAGTGTCTGGCAGAAAAAACAGCGCCCTCCCAAGCCATTTTCCCAAAATATGGGTAAGGCAACCTCATTAGGTCAATTGACCGAAGAACAAAACTACTTCCGTACTACTACTGAGAAGTTGACCCGAGCCGGGGAGTAATCCATTGATCGCCCTTTTAAAAATGTGGTTTTCCCTATTGCGATCGCCACCAGATCATCTACAGCAACGATCTCCTCCGTGTTTCTACGGTTATATTTTACTGTCAAAAAAATCATTAAAGCGCGACCGCTATTTGTAGGGGTGAAACCCCTCTTAGAAAATTTTTAGGGCTTCGCTAAACTTAACCCATTGAGCAGCAAGTACTCAGTTTTTGGAATAGTTCCCTGAGGTTTTCCATAGGCTGAGTTGCCGAAAATCTCACCTAAAGATGATGGCTAAAGTTGCAGTGTTCCTAATGCTATTGGCCGATCGGCCAGATATTAAAACGCCAAATCGGGGTGCGAGAAAAAATGTCACGGGATGCGCTTGTTGTCGGAATAAATACCTATCAATATCTGCCTGGCTTGCAGGCACCGGCTCACGATGCTGAGTCAGTAGCAAGGTGTTTAGAAAGCTTTGGAGAATGCCGGGTAGTGCGGCAGCCAGAGGTCATTGCCCAGCAGAAGCCAATCATTGGGCAACGGGGCACTGTTACTACTCCAATGCTGGAAGAAGCGCTGATTAAACTCTTTAAGCCTGCGGGCAAAAACATTCCCCAAACAGCTATCTTTTACTATTCGGGCCACGGGTTGCAGCGTCAGGCAGGTATTCAAGAAGGCTATTTAGCTACCAGCGATGCCAACCCAGCGGCAGGGCACTACGGGCTATCGCTGCACTGGCTGCGACGGCTGCTGCAAGAGAGCCCGGTGCGCCAGCGGGTGATTTTGCTGGACTGCTGCAACAGTGGCGAATTTTTTAACATGCTAGAGGCCGATCCTGGTGCTCGGGCCGGTACCGATCGCTTGTTTATGGCCGCCTCCCGTGAGTACGAGTCAGCCTACGAGTCTCTCGATGGCAGCCACAGCGTGTTTACCCAGGCGCTGCTGTCAGGCTTAAACCCTTACAAAGTGAAAGGTGGCCTTGTCAATGGTCACTCTCTCACCGATACGGTCAACCGCAAGCTCAAGGGCGAGTTGCAGCAGCCTTTGTTCGAGAGCTCCGGCAGCGAGATTGTTCTGACCCGCCTATCGGGGGTGACCACGCCGACTTCAGCAGAGGCACCGCCGCTGATAGATCGACTGCAGAAGCTGCGCTATGGGTTCTGTCCGTTTCCTGGGGCGGCACCCTTTGACAGTCGCCAGAGCGAGTTTTTCTTTGGCCGTGACGAAATCACCCAAACCCTAGAAAAACGAGTCGTGTCATCACGGCTGTGTGCCCTGGTGGGAGCCTCGGGGACAGGCAAAACCTCTCTGCTCAAGGCGGGTCTAGGGCCTCGCCTAACCCAGGGAAAAGCATGGGATGTGCGTTATCTGGCTCTGGGGTCAGATCCCCTCCGCCACCTGGCAGAGGGGTTTGTGGAGGCCGAGGCCAGTGGGCTGCAGCGGGCCGAACAGCTCCGCCAGGCCGAGTCGTTTTTGCAGCAGGGGCCAGGGGGGTTTTGCCAACTGGTGCAGGCGGTGACCGGCGATACCCCCATGGTGTTGATTCTCGACCAGTTTGAAGCCTTGCTTACCCCAGGCGGCGATCAAGCTCAACCAGACAACGGCCATCGCCGCCTGATCATAGACTGTTTGACCGCCGCCCTGCAGCAAGAACATCTGCCCCTACACCTGGTATTAGGGTTGCGGGCTCATCATCTAGAGGCCCTAAATGAGTTCCCAGAGTTTCAAGCGCTGGTGATGGGCCATTGTCTGGCTATGCCCCCGATGGGCTATAACCAGCTCAAGGCTGCTATTGTCGGCCCCCTCGAAAAAGTTGGGTTGCGCTACGATGCCAACCTGGTCTACACCCTTTTACTCGATGTGGTCAGCGCCCCCGCCGATCTGGCCATGCTACAGATGGCACTCAAGGCCTTGTGGCTGCGCCGCGAGACCACCGCAAATGCCGCCGAAGCGCCTCGCCTGACTCTGGCTGCCTATGCCGATATGGGGGGCATTCGCTACCTGCTCAACCAGCGCGCTACCCAGACCTATCAGAGTCTGACCCCTGTCGAACAGGCCATTGCTCAGCGAATTTTTCTGGGCCTTTGTGACCTGGGGGATGGTGCTATCTTGAGTCGCCGTCAGCTGCAGCTGGCTGAGCTTGTGACCGAGACTATGCCCCAGACTGCCGTTGAAACGACCCTCGATAAGCTGTTGGCGGCCCGTCTGGTAGTGGCCCAGGTGCAATCGTTGGATCTGGGAGGTGCCCCCCTGGCCGTGGCGGTGCCGGGCTGGTCGTCGACAATTGACCTGGATCAGAGTTTGGCCGACATGACCAACGGCCTAAGAGTGACAAGCGTGGCTCACCCCAAGGCATCGCCTTACTTCGATATTGGCCATGAGGCGCTGCTGCGCAATTGGCCCATGCTTCAAGAGTGGTTGCAGGCTCAAGGCAGTGTAGTGAGGCAGCAGCGGGCTATTGAAGTAGCCGCACAAGACTGGTACCAGCAGCGGCAGCCCGAGCACCCTGACTATTTTTTGACCAAGACTCGCCTGAGCGAGGCCAAGCTGTTTCAGCAGGCGCAACCCCACCAGCTTTCATTGCAGGCCAACTATTACCTGGCAGCTTGCGATCGCTACAATCGGCGCAGCCGTCGCCAGCGCTACCTGGTGCGATCGCTAATTCCCATCAGCATGCTCACAGGGATGCTCACCGCCTATGGGCATAGCTATCTAAACCAGCCTGACACCGCCCCTGCCAACCAGGCAGGCGCCCCAGCCGCTGCCAGTCTAGCCCCCGCTTTTGAGCTGCTGGAGCCCAGTTCAGCCCAACCACCTGGACTGATGCCCGCTCCGGAAGATCAGGCACCCGTCATGGGCTCTCCCCAAGCCGGGGTTGTGCGTACCCATGTGTTTAACTGGGCGTTGGCACCAGATCAGCCGCTCATGATGGAGCCCCATCTACTCAATGGCCAGAGCTTTCAGTCGGCCTTAGCCCACGGCACCCAGGGGCTAGAGTCGTTGACAACTACCGTTCCGGCTGGGTCAGCGGCGGCATCTCGATCAGCGATCGCACCCAGTGCCAGTACATTTGGGGGTGCCCCAGCACCAGGTGGGCAGCTGAAAGCCAAGGCCAAGGCCCCAGCTTCCCAAGGGCTACCCTACGCTAACCAGGTCGTAAGTCTAGAATCTTGGTGGGTGTCACCGGAGGATCCAACCATGGTGATTCAAATCTGGTGTACCCAGGCCCAACCTGAGCCTGTGTGCTTTACGTCGACGGCGGCTCGGGGCAGCTAGCCCTCCAGTCAAACAGCGCCAACTGAAGCGTGCACCAGCAAATTTTAAGGCAGGGGGTCAAGGCCCATGCTGCTGGGATTGGGCTGGGCAAAGCAGGCTATCCTAAGCTACAGGGCGTTAGCGGTGGACTGTAAAGCATGCAAATTTTGTCGGTGGCGCTGCAAAATTTTAAGACCCACCGCGATCGCTACTTTGAGTTTCAGCCGGGTACCAACGCCATCTGTGGCGAAAATGGCGCAGGTAAGACCAGTATTTTGGAGGCGATCGCCTGGGTGCTGTTTAACTACCAGGGCGACTACGCCAAGGAAGACTTAATTCGCAATGGCAGCGGCAGCGCCCAGGTAACCGTGGCCTTTACCTCCAACTACGACGGTCGCACCTACCAGGTGCAGCGCTGCACCCAGCGGGGCTATGCCCTGTTTGACCCTCAGCTCAACGAGCGTCTGCCCTACACCCGCATTAAAGACGAGGTGCTGCCCTGGCTGCGCCAGCACCTGGGCGTCGGCCCAACCACCAATCTGCCCCAGCTGTTTGCCCGCACCCTGGGGGTGCCCCAGGGCACCTTTACCGCAGACTTTCTCCAGCCGGCAGAGCAGCGCAAGGCCGTGTTCGACGCCATTCTCAAGGTCGAAGACTACAAGCTGGCCTTCAAGCAGATGAATTCTCTGCGCCGCTATGCCGAAGACCAGGTAGAGGCCACCAAGGGGCAAATTGCTCAGTTTGAAGACTCCCTCAAAGCGTGGGATGAACTGCACCAGCGCCAGCAGGCGTTACAGCAGGCCATGGCCACCAGCGAGACACGCCTGCAAGATCTAGGTACTCAACTAGCTAATCTGCAAATCCAGCGGGCGGCAGTCCAGGCCCAGGCCCAGCAGGTGCAGGCTTTGGCCAGCCAGCACCAGGGGCTAGGGCACCAGCTAGAGGCCAAACAGGCTGGGTTGGCTCGCCTACAGCAGTCGGTGCAGCAAGCGGAGCAGGCGATCGCCCTATGCCAGACTCATCGTGCTGCCTACGCGGGCTACCAGGCCGCCGAGCAAACCCTCCAAGCCCTGGCCCAAGATCAGCAGCAGCGCCAGCGATTGCAGAGCGAGGCGCAAGCCCTACAAAAGACCCAAGGCAAAACCCAGGTAGAGCTTACCCGCTGGCAAACCCAGCTAGAGGCTTTGGCGACCAGTGAGCAAGAATTGGCCCAGCTCCAGCCCCAGATCGAAACCCAAACGGCGCTAGAGGCCCAGCGCCAAGATCTGCAAAGGCAGCTAGACCACCACCGGCAGCAGCAGTCGCAGCAGCAGCAGCTAGAGACCCAGCTCGGGCAGCTAGCCCAGCAGCTAGCCCAGGCCGCCGAAAACCGCGATCGCCTCATCGCCCTCCAGCCCCAAGTGGCTGAGATTCAAGCGTTAGAAGATCGGCGCGATCGCCTCCAGCTACAGCTCAGCCACATTGCCGCTGCCCGCCAGTTTGAAAGCGAGATTCGATCGCTGGTGAGCACCAGCCAGGGCCAGGGCCAAGCTCAGCAGGCCGAAATCAAGGCTGTGCTCCAAGAGCTAGCCGATCTGGCCACCAGCCTGCCGCTGCTGTCGAGCCAGACCCGAGCCCGCCTTGAGCAGGTGATTCAAAATACTGCTGCCATGCACGGATCGCTACTCACTGCCCTGGAGGCGATCTTGCAAGACTTGGCTGACCAGACCGATGAAAAGACGCTGAAGCGAGAGCTTAAAAACCTAGAGGGTGACCTCCAGCAGCGCTACGGTTGGCGAGCCGAGGTGGGCCAGTTAAACCATGTCACTGCGCAGATTGCCCAGCTTCAACAGACCCAGGCAGAGATGGTCGCGCAGATCGGGGCGATCGCCCAGCAGCTAGCCAACCAGCCCCAGGTGCAGGCGACCCTAGCCGCTCTCGACCAGCAGCTAGAGGCCCTGGGGCGCCCCCGCGAAAAGAGCCAGATTTTGGCCCGCACCCTGCCCGACAAAGCTCAGCTTGAAGCGGCTTACCAGGCTCAGGCTGAGGCTCTAGCCGAGGTCGATCGGCAGTTAGCCGAGTTGGCCACCCGGCTAGCAGATTTTGCCGGTCTCGATCAGCAGCTAGCCCAGGCCCAGGGCGATCGCGCCCAGCATCAGCCGGGCTACAGTCTTTACCTGCAAAACCAGCAGTTGGCCAACCAACATCCCCAACTCCAGAGTGAGCTAGCGGCTGCCCAGGCTGACATAGCTCAGGTACAAGCCCAACAGGCCGAGATCAATGCTGCCTATCAGGCTGCTCTGGTCAGCTTTGACCCCGAAGCTACCGCAGCTGTAGAGGTGACCTACAGCGCCGTTAAGTCAGAGGCCGACCAGCTCTCGGGCAGCCTACCCCAGCAGCGGCAGCGGCTAACCGACCTCAACCAGCAGATTGCCGGCCTAGAAGCCCTGGCCCAGCGTCGCGATGCAGCCCGCCAAACCCTCCAAGATCAGGAAAAAGCCAAACGCTTCATCAACTTCGCCCGCAAGGCCTACAACGAAGCCGGGCCGCGCATTACCGAACAGTACGTGCGCAGCATTTCCCAGCAGGCCGATCGCCTGTTTCGCGAGTTGCTCAACCGCCCCAATGTGGCCCTGCAGTGGACCCGAGACTACGAGATCGTCGTGCAGGATGGCCCCAACCAGCGGCGGTTTATTAACCTCTCTGGCGGTGAGCAGATGTGTGCCGCTCTGGCAGTGCGGCTGGCCCTACTCAAGGTACTGGCCGATGTGGATATTGCCTTTTTTGACGAGCCCACCACCAATATGGATCAGGCCCGGCGTCAGGGCCTGGCAGAAGCGATCGGGCGGATCAAAAGCTTTCAGCAGCTGTTTGTCATCAGCCATGACGACACCTTTGAACAACTGACCGAAAATGTCATTGTGGTTGAGCGAGACCCTGGCTAACGCCAGGTCAGGGCACAAACCCATGCACAAAACAGCCGCCCTGGTGGGGGCGGCTGTGGGTTAATTGCCTTAGAGGAGAGTCTCAAAGCAGGGTATCAGCACCCAGTGGAGGCACTGACTGCGCCTAGATAGATTGGCTAGAGAAGGCGTCGCCGCTGTAGGCCGGCACCCGATCTACACCTTCGGTGGACTGCCCCGTCATAGCCTGGGCCAGTTGATCAAACGACTCAGAGCGCCAGTTGCGCTCATGGATAGGCTTGGTTTGTTCACCGCGAAAGTAAGCCTGAGTACCGATCAGAGCTACGGCAACCCAGCCCACCACGAAGAGAGAAATTAGTAATGCAAACATTTGCGAACCTCTAGCTTGAAACGATGTCAGTCGCAAAGCCCGTTGCCCAATCTATCCCTGGCTAACAGAGCGCCAACGTTCTTCGCTTATGTAACTTAATGTAACTCAAATGTAACAAATTGTCAAAGGCAATTGCAGAAAAAGCTGCGTCGATGGTAGGGCTTTTTGCCTGGGTATACCTCCGATAGGCCTGTGGAGGGTGGCCCCAGGCTGGGCACAATAGAGCTAAAGTATTTCATCCCAGGACGTGTCTCGGTTGAGAGTGCAAACTCGGCGGCGATCCCTACAGAGCAGATCAGTAAACAAACCGTCGATACAAAATTTAAGGGGCAGAAATTTCTACTGTTCTTAAATTCTTCTAGGATGGAAATATGAGTGATGCCCCGATGTCGTTGTCTCGATGTCATTGTGATGGGGCTCTGGCCTAGCTCTTTCAGGCTGCGGTGCTATCTACCCGTTACAGGCGTTTTACCGGCGATCGCTTCTTACCGCCTCTACAAGGCTTTCCTATGGCTGCCCATTCTTCCTCTCCCCTCGATTTGTTTTCCCAGGGCTACAGCCGTGGCCAGCTTAAGTTTGAGAGCCTAGACTTGCGCAAGCTCTCCCTCGAAGGGGTCAGAATGCCCTTCGTAGAATTTATTGACTGTAATCTTCAGGGTCTAAACCTGTCGCGAGCCTTTATGCCTGGGGGCGTGTTCACCTTTAGCAACCTGCGTAAATGCAACCTCAGCTGGGCTAACCTGATTGGCTCAGACTTCTTTAGGGCTGATCTCTCCGGGGCTCTCCTCAATCGAGCCATGATCTCAGGAGCCCAGCTGATGGGGGTCAACTTGCAGGGCAGCAGTCTTAGAGAAGCAGTACTCAGCGGCAGCGACCTGCGTGGAGCAAACCTGAGGCGAGCAAATCTGCGCGGGGCAAATTTTAGCTATGCCAACCTCCAAGGGGCTGACCTGCGCGATGCCGATCTCACCAATGCATTGCTCGAAGGCACCAACCTCTTAGGTGCCATGATGCCTGACTCCTCCGTCATGGAATATTCTGAGCAAGACCAAGGCGCAGCAGAGCACCACCCTTTAGAAGTCAACTAGACGCCAGCATCTAGATCCAGCCCCGTGCTGACCCAATGGGGCTCTAGGGGGACGGCTGCAAAATAGTTTCTCCCAGGGTGGGCCGCGTAAACCCTGTAGCGCTTGCCGTTGCTCAGGCAAAACTGGCGCTCAGGCAAAACTGGTATTTTCTTGACTGGAAAGCTCCTGAACCTAATCTAAGACCAGAAATAGACGGTCAATCAGTGCACCGCCACCCCAGAACTACCAAACAGGAGGAGCGACAAAAAGAAATCGACGACAAAAAGGCTGACCCAGGTGGTGACTACAGCCGAGGTGGCAGCTCGGCCTACGGATCGGCTACAGGTGGTGGTCAGCCCCCAGGTACAGCCAGCTAGGGCCACGATCGCACCAAATAGCACCGATTTAATGAGTACAGCGATGAGGTCATTGAGCGCCATCAGCGATCGCACCGAATCGAGGAATTGACCCACCGGCATGTCATAAAAATGAAACGCCACGCCAGCTCCTCCAGCGATGCCCAGGCTCAGCCCCAGCACCGTTAGCACTGGCAGCATAATGCAGCAGGCCACCACCCGAGGCACCACTAGGTAGTCAATGGGGTCGGTGCGCAACACCTTGAGAGCATCAATCTGGTCGGTCACCTTCATACAGCCGATTTCGGCGGCGTAGGCGGTGCCCACCTGCCCTGCCATAATCGCTGCGGTGAGGATGGGAGCCAGTTCTCGACAGAAAGCCATGGCAAAAGCACCGCCGAGGGCGTAGGTGGCCCCAAACCGATCGAGTTCCCGCCCCGTTTGAATGGCGAAGATCATGCCGGCGAACAGATTGGTCAAAAGTACCGGAGTGAGGGTCTGGGGGCCGGCGGCCACCATTTGCTCTAGGGTGCGCTGGTGATTGATGCCCCCTCTCAAAATGCGCATCAGCACCTGACCACCCAAAAAGAACGCCATTACGATGTGGTAAAGGCAGGACTTTTGTCGAATCGCGATCGCTGCTTCTGGCCTCAGTCGAGCAGGATAGTCGTATTGGATTGATTTTGAGCCAGATAGCCCTAGGGTCTTGGGATCAGCCTTAACCATAAAACACACGTAGGGTAGTCAACGGGCGGAGGTGGATAAGGTTTAGTTTGCCCGATTAGGCTGGAGAGATTCTGTATGCAGCAACAACCTAAACCCAGTTAAAGAAAATCATCAGATGCGCACCGACGGGGCTAACCCCACGGCTTGGCTTGGCCATCATCCTAGTCATTTGACTAGGGTCAACCATCACCTGTCAGGTGACGAAAGCAGCAGCCGATCGCCATCGGGCTCATAGCCTTACAGCCTAAGTCAACTCTACAGACTCGACTAACACAATCGAGGTTTCTGAAGATAGTTTTCAGATTGCCGTCCTAGGGCAGGTTGCCGTCCTAGGGCAGGCCAGAGAACAGAGCAATCCAGGCGCTTGATTTAGTACAAAAACAGTACAATTCCAGGTTTTACATGGTACATTTGTATCAAGTCGGCCCTGGCAGTTGCCCTGATTGAGTCTGGGTTCAGTCAGCCCATCAGCGCGCCCATGAGAGTGAATGCTCTATTCGGCAGTGGCTGAGGGGGTGGCAGGTTGCATTTGGGTTTTGTCGTTAGATTTTTATTGCTGCGGGGTACTGCGCCATGGATTTGCAAAGTGTTCAAACCAAGCTCATTCAGACTGTGAACTCCCTAGGTGCGGGCGATGGCAGTGTTCAAGTCGACTGGGGTATATCGTCTCAGCCTGCGGAACGCCGCCCCCAGCACGGAGCAGGGGTGGAGTTTTCGACTGCGGTAGACGCCCTGCAATGGCGATCGGTGCATCTGGCCAATGGTGGACCTGGAGCGGGGGGGATTCCTCCTGAGGTCTACGCGAAGCGGCTGAGGGCCATGGCGACAAAAATCAATCATCTCTCGGCTGAGCAAGAGCGATCGATCGCAGAAATGCAGGCGATTCAGGCGCAGTTGCACCAGCTTGCCCCCCCGACTGCCGGAGCTAGATTCGCCCTGCCCAAGATCGATCTACGCCAGGTGACTCTGGCCGCCGCCGAGGTCGACCCCCAGGGCAATATATTGCTCTCTCACCGCAGCGTTGCTGCTGGGGCAAGTCAGCCGACTGCATCGCCGCTTTTAGTTGAGCCGTCTAACCAGTTGGCAGCCCAGCTCAGGGCTACCTATGGGTCTCCGTCTGTTAGAAGACGTGGCTGGCGGGCGTTGCTGGCCGAGACCTTAACGTTAGGTCAAGAGCCCTCCCGCCTCTTGACCGGCTTAGGCCTGGGCATTTGGCAGTTGGTTCAGGAGATAGCTCGCCTACTGATGCCCAGTCAGAGTCCTCCGCCCCTGGGGCGGAGTTTCCCTGGGAGCGCTATCCCTGTGCTGACCCCAGTCGATGGCATTTTGTGGTTTGGGGGCGGGGTGATTGGGCGGCTAGCGCTGAATTTGCTGCTGGCAGCTTTTCCTGGGCTCTGGTCTGTGGCGGTTGCCGCCATTACCGCTGTGACCGCCTACGCTCTCTATCGGGCAACTTTGGCCCCTAAGCTGGCCTTTGGCCCGGCCATTCGGGTGTCTTTGCTGGTGGCAGGGCTGGTGGTGGGGGGGCAGCTCTAAGATGGCTTGAGCCTACCCTAAAGCGGTGCCAACGCCGTAGCGCCTGGCACCGGGCCGATTGAGCTTGGTTCACTGCTGACGAACTCAGAAGGAGACGGATTATGGTTGCAACCCCACAGGCTGGGCCAGGAGTCGCGATCGCGACCCTCAAGCCCTTTCTCGCTGGCGGTCTGATGCTGGTCATTGGGTTGATGGCACTAGATCGATTGGGCCCAGGGCCGCGCTGGTTGACGACAGCAGGCTCTAAATCTGCCGAGGGCTGCGAAAAAATTGTGCAGAGCAATGCCCAACTCAGCCGTGAGCAACTCGCTAAGCTGCTCGCGGTGCCAGAGCGTGACCCCAAGGAGACAGTGCGTGGCATTGTGGCCGAGCCCTATTGCAGTCTTCCCCAGCTCCAGGTGCGATCGGGGGTGTTGTCCGAACGAGAAGCCTATCCCATGGCCTGGGATCCTTCCGTACAGCTGGTAATTCTTTACGAAAATGATGAGTACGCTGGCTATCGCTTTCGGTTTCAGTAAGGTGTTGCCCTGTCTAAAACAGCTGAGAACTCAGCTGGCTAAACCCATCAGCAGATTTCTTCCACCCTGGGCTCAGGGGCTGACTGGCCTAGGGCTAAGACAAATAGTTCTGAGTTTGGGGATTGGCCTAGCTGGGTGTAGCACCATTGCCCCGGTGGTGCCCCGGCAAATTGTGCTGAAGCAGACGTGGGAAATTGAGTCAGGCGATCGCGTGGCCGGTCAGGTAGTGACCGGTAGCCTGGGTGATATCTCTGTCCAACTGAGGGGAATCCGGCTACGGGCTCCCTTTGATGGGCAGGTGGAGTTAGCGGCTAAGGGGTTCCACTGCATTTATTTTTCTGCCGCTGAGGTGCCCGCATATCTGTTTCGGTACTGCGGCGTAACGCATCCCCGACTAGGGGCTATTTCAAGTGGTGCAGTCATGGGCAAGGGACGCATCGTCCACTTTGCCACCCTCCGCCGACAGCCCGATGGCGCTTGGGCTCTGGTAGAGCCCTCCGATCGCGTACTGGAGCAATCGCTCAATCAGCCCTCTCCCACCTGGCGTTTTTAGACGATTTCTGGAATGAGGATGCCAGCTTTTTCGCTGACTGTAGCCACCGCAAGGTGAGTATTGCCCACTATTGAAAAGACTATTTTCCCAAAGTTGACTGAGCGTTCTTTATTGATCTGACATTTTTATTCGGCGTTTCAAGCATTAGCCCCTCTCTGCCAAGCTGTTCTACCCATGAAGTCTACTCCTACTTTGCTGGCCGTCAGCTCATTGCTGACTCTACTTGCCCCTTCCCCTGTCAAGGCCGAAGATGACCTCTTGAGCTTTGACCTCTCCCCCGTATCATGGGCTGAGCCTGCCTCCATCCCGCCCATCCCGGCGGCTGAGGGGACTGAGGCTGACCCCAACAATCAGCCCCTACCCATCCCCCCTGGGGCGGTCAATCCGCCCATGCGCTTTCACTCTCCGCAGCAGCTGCCTGCCGGGATCTATCGGCGTGGGGTGGCGGTAGCGCTGAATGAGAGCACCTCCCCCGCGCAGCTGCTGCCCCCCGCGCCACCGCTACCAGAGGCCCAGATGGTGGCGGCGGCCCCAACTCAGCCTGTGCAGACCAGCGCCGTACCCACAGCACCTCCGGTAGAGCTTTTAGACTTTGCCCTAGAGCCATCTGCGGCGGTGGTGGTGGCGCGCGCCAAGGCAGAGGCGGCTACCGTCGCCGTTAGCAATCCGCTGCCTGGCCTGTTTGAGGGCAATTCAGACTCTCTGGTGGCCTGGGCTGTGGGCAGTGCCGAGGGCACTCGCACCCCCAATGGAGCTATTAACTCCGCCTACTTTGGCCATACCGACCCTGGCAATCGCGTCTGGAACATGGGCACATTCTCGTATCAACACGGTGCCCAGACCCCCCAGGAGGCCGATCAAAAACAGCTAGCCCGGCTACAAAATCAGGGGGAAGTGCTCCGCCAGCGAGCCCTCAAGCACGGTATGAATCTCACCCTCGAAGAAACCCTCAACGGCCTCGACTTAGCCAATCAGTCGCCTTTGGCGGCCATTGGGCGGGTGGGCTATATAGAGCGGCTGGCCGAAGCCAAAGCCAACGGCTACGAAGGTTCTGAAGCCATTTTAGTAGCCCGTACTCGTTCTTATATCAACCCCAACACCGGGCGCTGGAATGCACCTGGGCTGGGTAACACCGAGCCCAGTATTCGCCGTGACCAACAGCGGCGGGCCAATGCTGTGGCCAAGGCGATCGCCGCCTATGCCGATCAAGATCCTCAGCTTGATCCCAGTGCCTGGGTGCTATCACCTCCCCCCGTGAGCGAGGCACTGCTGGCCCAAAACGACACCCGATCAGAGCCTGTCGATGAGGTGTTGACTATGTGGACCGCCCCCAGCGACCCCCCTGCTCTGTCGGATGCAGTGGCCTTAGCCAGTGAGCCACACCTAGAGGACGACGACCCCCTAGGGCATCTGTGGCAGATCACCGTAGAGCGGCTCACCCAGGTGGCCCTCAACCAGGGCACGGCGGCCTCTCATCAGATGGCGTCGGGAATGAGGCTGTTTAACCCCAGCGGCACTCCTGCCGAGAAAGCCGTGGAACCGGTCGCTGAAAGCATTGCCGACGTGCCCCATCCCATTGCTCAGGCAGAGGAGACATTGGCAAAAGAGACATTGGCAGAAGAGACCATCCTCGGTGCTGTAGAGACGCCATCCCCTCAGGAAGCTGCTACGGCGATCGCAGTGCCTACCTGGGCCGAAGCCCGGGAGGGCAGCCAGAGTGCGCCATTCTTAGAGGCCCCGGCTGAGCCCGTAGCCGGAGCTTTTCCCGATAGCCAGGTCTATCTGCCCACCTCTCTCCCCTCAGCCAACCAGTCCGCTGAGCCACTTTCTGACGCCATGTTACCCCTACCCCCATCGGGGGAGAGTTCAAAGATTTCTGGCGACTTACCTAGGGATTTAACCCTTGATCCAGCTCTACCATCCCCGGAGCCCGTCTTACCAGCCGACGAGCTGATAAAATCCCCGCCTCCGGCCCCCACCTCTACTTCAGTAGAGGCGGCCGGTGAAGAGTTGGCCCCGACGGCGGCATCCGAGCCTGGGGTAGAGACTGTGCCTGGGGAGGCGATCGCATTCCCCACCGCTGAGTAATGCTTTCTGCGTTGAGCCCCCGCCATCGGCCCTCGGTAAAGACCCTGCCACAAATCACGGGGCGGTGGCCATTGCTGGCGCGACAGCCCCTGGGTAGAGCGTCATATTTCTGGGTATCCTAAAATCCTGCATCGCTGTTTCCTTCACCAGGCTAAAGGTATGAAGCAAGATCTCCAAATACCTTTAACTGACCTAACCCAGGCCAAAGAAAGTAAAGATACAATGGCCGCGCCCAGGGAATAGCACTTTATTTTTCATTGATGCGTAGCATAAAAGAAGCTCGATCCTAATCCTCACAGGCCCATGCCGGATCTAGATGCCAACGCTTTGCCCAGCGACCTCTCAGCCTCTGATCTGCTCAGTGGCCATGAGGCGATTGACAGTCGCCTCAACGTCGGTCAAATGCTCTCTCTAATCGATAGCATTTTGCCCTTTGAAGCCTGTCTCTACCACGAAATTATTCCCCTCTCGGTCGAGGCGAGCTGTCTACATTTAGGCATGGTCGATCCGGGAGATGTGGCCGCGATCGACTATGCGCGCAAGCAGCTGGCCTTTATTCGCTGCTCAGTAGTGTCTTGGCCTGTAACCTCTGACTGGCAGCGCAAGCTGCTGTCTAAGTACCTGAGCTACGCGGCTCGTGCCAAGGCTAAACTCCAGGCTGAAAGTGTCGCCGCCGCGCCACCCTCTGTTCCTGGCGATGAACTGCTGACCTTTATTGTTGACAGCCCCGAGAACCTCCGTGGTGATCTAGGTGTAAATCGTGGCGTTGCATCAAGAGGCCCAGCTGAGATTGTTACACCCATCCCAGGCGATCGCCCCAGTGCCCCTCTCGATGCTGGCGCTCAAGCTCCTGAGGCTCAAGCTACCAGTGCTCAGGTTCAACAACAAAAACCACTGGAGTCGGCGATCGCAGCCAACCAACCTTTGGAGCTGAGCCTTGACCCTGCACTCCGCCAGATGTCGGTTGACCAGATGTACCACCTGCAAGTGCCTCAGCTAGCCCAAGCCTTGCTCAACCAAGTGCTCACCGGAGGGATTGGGCGACTCTACTTTGAGCGGCGACCTCACCATGGCCAAGTGCTTTGGAGCAAAGATGGAGTGGTGCAGGCGGCGCTCAAAGAGCTTAGTCTGGACCAGCTTCAGGGCGTCATCAACGAGCTTAAACACATTGCCCATCTGCCCCTGCTGCCCAGCAACAAAACCACCGAGGCCGATATTGAGCGTCTCTACCAGGGAGAGCGAGTGCTGCTGCGGCTGCGGCTAATTGCAGGCAAGCACGGCGAAGAAGCTACGCTACAGGTGTTGCGCGGCGCGGCTCTGCGGTTTTATCAACAACAGCAAGTTAAAAAGATGGGTGAAGATGCCCTGGGCGTTGCTAAATCTCTCCAGAGCCGAATCAGTCAAATTCGCGATCGCGCCTGTGAGTCGCTAGTTGCCGAATCTCCCTCAGCTCGCACCTTGGAGTCCCTGAGTCAGCTGCTCAAAACTATGGAAGAGCAAGTTGACCAAATCATTCATTTCTCAGGCGACTCAGAATCAGACAAACTGCCCTAACGTGGCGATCGCGCCCTCGACTTGAGCAGACTCTTCAGATGATCGCCATAGCCCCCAGAAAGCCTAGTCTCGCTACAGCCAAGACGATTTACGCACGACTGTAGCGCGGCTTACCTGCTCCCTAGAGGTCTGACTTTGCGCCCCAGGCACTGGTCATGCGGCCAAAGTTGACCTGAAACTCATCTAGACCTAGCCAGTTCCCTGGGCGATCTTCATCCCAAGAGGCAGAGAGCACGCCATAGGTCAGCCCAACTACCCCTAGACCAAAACAGCCTAAGGTGACCAGCAACACAAAGTAAGAGGGCAGCTCCACCACCTGATTGACCACCAAATAGTAGCTCACCAAAAAAGTGAGCACGCCTAACACGGTGGGTATTCCTGAAAACGCCAGCATTCTCCGCAGCATTCTACTGCTGACAACTTCAGGTATAGCCACCGGGGCTTTATCAGACTGTTTTGAAGATAGCCGCCCTGAGGTCGAACCGTGTTGAGAAGCCGCGACCTTTTTAGAGCTTGTCCTGGTGGAGGCTGCCTTTTTGGCGCTCTGGCTAGGAGCTGACGTGGCCGATTGCTTAGGGGTGGCAGATTTACCAGCGGCCTTTTCGCCCGCATCCTTGCCGCCGGGCTCAAAGGGCAAACGCTTGCGCGAAGACTCAGAGGGCATATACCTACAGAATTATCTTGAACAACTTGTCATGAATAAAACTGTCACGCATGGAACTGCCACAGCTAAGCGACTGGCTTAGCTGTGAAGCTAGTTCTAGCCACGAATGCCAAGTTTTTGGATCAAAGCGCGGTAGCGCTCAGAATCTTGCTTTTGCAGATAGCCCATCAGGCGCTTGCGCTGGCCGATCATCTTGAGCAGACCCCGACGAGACGAATAGTCTTTTTTGTTCTTTTGCAGGTGCTGGCTCAGCTGATTGATGCGGTCAGTGAGCATGGCAATCTGCACATCGGCAGAGCCCGTGTCGGTTTCGTGCACCTGGTAGTCGGAAATAAGTTCCTGCTTGCGCGCTTGCAACAGAGTCATGGGATAGACAGTTTTTCTAGAAGGATAGATTGAGTCAGGATTTTCAACTATAGCACAGGGGTTGTTGCTCCGATTATCTCCCCTGCCATAGCTACTGGCTGAGCCAGGCGATCGCCTCTCGCACCCAGCCCTCAGGATCGGCTGTCTTTTGCAGGGTTGTACTTTGCCCTACCGCCTGGAGTGCTTTGAGCACCTCGCTCTGACTGTAGCCTAGGGCACTAAGGGTAACTTCTACCTCTTCGTAGAGGGTAGGCACAGGGCCAGCGGCGGGGACGAGGCCAACGCCCGACTGGGTTTGCCAGTCTTGGAGCTTGGTTTTTAGCTCTAGTACCAGGCGCTCGGCGGTTTTGGTGCCTACCCCAGGGGTGCGAGACAACAGCCGGGTATTGCCGCTGACCACCGCCTGGGTCAGCTCAGATTCTCCCAGGGTGTCGATCAGGGCCAGAGCCATCTGAGGCCCGATACCACTGACGCTGATCAGCAGCCTAAACAGGTCTCGCTCTTGACGCTGGCCAAAGCCAAACAGCACCGCCTGGTCATCGCGAAAGTACAAATGGCTAAATAGCTGCACCACCTCGCCCAGGGGCGGCAGCAGCGATAGCTGACGCGCCGGCACCTGCATGTCGTAGCCCACTTGATTGACATCGAGAGTGACAATGATTTTGTGGTTGCCGGGTTTTTGAATGTCGGCCAGCGCCCCTTTGAGATAGCTGATCATGGGGCGGAGTCGGGCTTTTTGGGTCGGGTACGGTTGGGCGATCGCTCACCGCTGTGCTCTGGCCGCGCCTCCGACGCACTCGGGATGGCCGTAGAATTTTTGCCGCCCTTTTGCCGCTGAATCAGAGGTGAAGGGGCTGTTTCTTGGGGTGGCTGCAAGTGGCTGCGGCCGTTTTGAATGATCCGCAGCATCTGGGAAAGCTGCTGCTCGACGCTAGAAAGCACCTGGTCGGCATAGCCATCGGCCTCCTGCTGAATCATGGTCTGCTCGCTCAGGGCCTTTTGCCGCAGCGATTCCCACTCTCGCTGAGCCTGAAGCTGCATTTGCTCGATGTCACCCATGACCTGGGTGCGCAGACCATCGCAGTCTTGCTGGGCCTGGGTTTTGATCTGTTGGGCCATCTGCTCGGCCTGGCGCACAATGCCCATCTCGTCAAGCAGTTGAGCGGCCTGCTGCTCTGCCGCCGTAATCAAATCTTCGGCATAGCGCTCGGCTTCGGCGACGATGGTGTTGCGCTGCTGCAAAACCTGCACCGCCTGACGAAAGGCGGGGGGTAAGTTGAGGCGGATGGCGTCAAGCTGGTCGAGCAACTGGTCTTCGTCGATAAGGGTGCGGCCGCTAAAGGGTACCCGGGGGCTGGCGAGAATGATCTCTTCTAGCTTGTTGAGATCTTGCTGAATGTCGATATCGCCGGGGTTGGGCAGGGCTGCACCGTCCGTCGCCTCTACAGACAATCCATTGGTTTGGGCAGGGCGGGATTGGGTACTGCGGCGGGCTGGGTCTGGGCGTAGCATTGGTAAACGTCTCGCGCTACATGGTGGGGAACAAGATGATCGATGGGGCCGCCAAAGCGGGCAATTTCTTTGACCAGGCTGCTGCTGAGAAAGCCATACTCTGTCGACGTTGAGAGGAATAGGGTCTCAATATCGTCAGCTAGGGTTTTATTAGTATGCGCCATTTGCAGCTCTTTTTCGAAATCTGAGAGCACCCGCAGACCCCGCAGCAGCACCTGAGCGCGGCGCTGGCGGGCATAGGTAATGGTGAGCCCGTCGTACTGATCGATGTCTATGTTGGGCAGATGATTGACCGATCGCTCAATCTGTCGAATGCGCTCGGCGGTAGAAAACATGGGCACTTTGTTGGGGTTGCTCGACACCAGCACAATTACCCGTTCAAAGAGCCTGCTACCTCGGGTAATGATGTCTAAATGGCCCAGGGTGATGGGGTCAAAACTGCCGGGATAAATGGCAATCAAAACGACCGCTCTCAGTGTGAATGTGGCGATTATAGCTAAATTTCGGCGGCTTAGGGGAAATTAGGCCGGGGCCAGCTAACGGCTGATGTGGAGGAGCAAGATGTGTTGCTGTCGAGCATTAGTTCTGTCCGGCTGGCGCTACTTCTGTGTCAAGGGGAGGATTGAGTCGTTTGCGGTAGACGCGATCGCACCGCGCCGTCTCTACTCCGCTCGCTGGCTCATAGCCACTGGTCTCGTAGAGCCTTACCGCCTCCTTCAGCACTGACGCGGTTTCAATCCAGATGTCGCTAAAGCCTCTGGCCTGAATGACGGCTTCTATTGTGGTCAGCAAGTAGCGACCCAGACCCTGGCCTCGAGCGGCGGGCAGTAAATACATCTTGCGAATTTCTACCGCCTGGGGGCCGCGATCAATGGAATAGTACCCCGCAGTGCCCACCAGCTCGCCCGCCCGCTCTACCACCCAAAACTCCCCGCCGGTGGCCCAGTAGCAGGCTTCGACCTCCAGCACGTCGCGATCGCTGCCCTCGGGCTCACAACCCAGACCATATTCCTTCAGCACCTGGCGAATGATGGCCATGGCGGCATCGCGATCACCTGGCTGCCAACTGCGAATCAAAAACGGGCCAAAGGCACTGCGGTGGTCAGAGAGCATGTTAGCTGTGAATGCGAGGTTGGGGATGCAGAGTCGCGAGCATCTCGCTCTCTGCAGCGGCCAGTTCCCCGAGGCGGGCGTCTACCTCAGCCCGGGGAAAGCGGCCCGTGGCTAGCACCCAGTAGGCTCCGTAGTGGCGGGCTTCGGAGGCCATTAGACTGCGGTAAAACTGGGCTAAGTCGCGATCGCCCAGGTGGTCAGCCAAAAGCCCCAGTCGCTCATGGCTGCGGGCTTCGATCAGGGCTGAGACCAGCAGCAGATCGAGCTGCCGATAGGGTTCCTGCGATCGCACCTGCTGGCGCAGGGCCGCGCCATAGGGCGGCGGCGGCAGGGGGCCAAAGGCGACGCCCCGCCGCTCTAGCCACTGGTTGACCTGGGCAAAGTGGGCCAGCTCTTCTTGGGCGATCGCCGTCAGCGCCGTCACTAACCCGGCGTCGGAGGGGTAGCGATTGATCAAGCCCATGGCCACGCCAGCGGCCTTGCGCTCGCACTGGGCATGGTCGAGCAAAACCACATCTAGGTTGGCCAGAGCTTGCTCAACCCAGGCTAGGGAGGTTGGCGTCTGGAGAAACTTAATTGTGGCAGTAGCCGGGGCCATAAAGAGAAAAACTGAGCTTAGACGTTAGTTCAAGCCACCGGTAGCTAGCTCACCTAAAGATAACAATTGGGGCATTACCGGGCTTTGTCTGTTAGATACGATGGCCTAGGCAATTGGGGCAAGACTCTTGAGATACTGTACTAGGGCATGCAGGCCCAGCCGATAGCTATCGGCCCCAAAGCCGCAGATTTGACCCACTGCAACGGCCGCAATGTAGGAATGATGGCGAAAAGGCTCGCGCTTGTGAATATTGCTGAGATGTACCTCTACGGTGGGCAGACCAACAGCGGCGATCGCGTCTCTAATGGCCACACTGGTGTGCGTATAGGCACCGGGATTGATCAAAATACCCTCTTTATTGCCCCAGGCCGACTGGATGCAATCTACCAGCGCCCCCTCACTATTTGACTGGAAAAAATCTAAGGTCGCACCTAACGCCTCGGCCTCGTGGGTCAGCATGGCTTCGATAGTGGTCAGGGTTTGGCTACCGTAGATGCCGGGCTCTCGCAAACCTAACAGGTTTAGATTGGGGCCGTGAATCACCTGCAAGCTTATCAATGGTCTACCAGTGAGCGATCGTTTGACGGTTGCGAACCTAAACTGAGCTGAGACGCCCTACGTGCAGCAGGTTCATCGGTCGCATTGAAGCAGCTAGCTGTCACTAGAAAAAATTTCTTACTCATGGCCTCACGGCTCAGAACCGGGACAAAGGACACCACAAGTTTTACACAATGATCTAGCGACGGGGTTCGTCCACAGGGATGGGAATCAGCTCAGGCTCACCTTGAATTTCAGGGCCAAAGAGAGCTTCAATCACTCTATCGACCCACTCGCGCAGCTTTTCGAGAGCCTTATCGATGTAATCCATTGGGGCAAAACTCCTTACTGGCACTCGCTACCCCGGCTACTCGCGCCTGAGACGGGCCTTAAGGCCCAGTGGGGGTGCGCTTAAATCCATAATTACATAATAACCATTTGAGTCAAATGATCAACCTAACCATCACAGCAAATTGCGACGCAGGGCATCCAGCGCCGAGAGGGCGCTGAGCTGACGCACCCAATCCCGACCCCGATAGCCCGAAAATTCGTGTTTGTAGCTCATTACGCTGCCGCTGGGCAGAGCGAGGCCAATGTAAACCAACCCAACGGGTTTAGTAGTGGTGCCCCCCCCTGGTCCTGCGATACCGGTGATGCTCAAGGCCCAGTCAGTTTTTAGCAAAGCTTTGACTCCCAGGGCCATTTGCTCGGCCACGATCGCACTCACCGCCCCCTCGGCCTCAAGGGTAGCCCCATCGACCCGCAGCAACTTTACCTTGACGGCATTGTCGTAGGCGATCACACCGCCGTAGAAGTAGGCCGAACTGCCAGCAATCTGGGTAAACAGCTGCCCCAGGCCTCCCCCGGTACAAGACTCGGCTACGGCCACCGTCTGCTGGTGCCGTAGCAGCAGGTTGCCAACTACCGATGGCAGAGAGTCGTCGTCAGCCCCATAGCAGTCGTCACCCAGCAGATCCCGAATGCCCGCTTCTACTGGCTCGATCTGGGTCAGAGCTACCTCGGCAGATTCAGCCTTGGCGGTGATCCGCAGTTTGGCTTCGCCCTTGCTGGCGTAGGGGGCAACGGTGGGGTTTTGTTGACTCAGATAGGGGGCTACCCGTTCTGCTAGAGCCGACTCGCTAATCCCCCAAAATCGCAGCATGCGGCTGACGATGGTAGTGGTGACCCAGCCATTGGCTCGCAGATAGGGCACGGCGGTTTCGCGCCACATGACCTGCATCTCGCGGGGCACACCTGGAAATGTCATCAGCGTCAGGTTTGGGCGCGGCGACCAGATAATGCCGGGGGCCGTGCCCTGGGGGTTAGGCAATACCATGGCACCAGCGGGCAGCAGGGCCTGCTTGCGGTTGCTGGGGGGCATAGTACGGCCCCGAGCGGTAAATTTAGTTTCAATATCGGCCAAGATATCGGTCTGCTCGACCAGGGGGGCCCCAAACAGGTCGGCCAAGGTCTCTAGGGTGAGGTCGTCGGGGGTGGGGCCTAGGCCGCCGGTAAACAAAAGCAGCTGCGATCGCTCTGCCGCCAGGGTCACCACCTGCTGAATGCGGGCTGGGTTATCGCCCACCACAGTCTGGTAGTAGTGGGCGATGCCTAGGCTCGCCAACTCCTGGGCTAGAAACTGAGCGTTGCCGTTGAGAATATCCCCCAGCAGTAGCTCGGTACCCACACAGATGATCTCGGCACTGCGCATTGGGCTGGGGACAGCAGATGGCTCAGTTTGGGATAGGGAGCTGGAGGGCATAGATAGTCCTTTAAACGGTAGGAAAGATGCCAGGGCGCAATAGTGTCATTATGACCATGGCAGGGGAGCCAGGCACAGCCCACCGGAGGTAAAACAGCTGGCTCGTCAACTCTATACGGCGTTTGGTGCAAGGGGAGAGACCCAATGGCAGGTTGGCAACGGAGTCCACAATCATCTTGGTCCGGTCGGGAGGAATGGGGCGATCGCAAGCCCGGCTGGGGCGATGGCCTACTGACCGTGCTGCTGGGGGGCCTGATCTACCGCACCATGGTTGCCCTGTGGATGCTGCCGGGGTTTGACGAAGCCTACTACTACCTCTACAGTCGCTATCTCAACTGGAGCTATTTTGATCACCCGCCCATGGTGGCTTTGACCACCGGCATTGGCTGGTGGCTGACGGGGGTGATCTCGCCTTTTACCCTACGGTTGGGGGCGCTGGTGATCTACTGCATCAGTCTGGGGCTGCTCTACCTGACGGCAACCCGTCTGTTTTCGGCGGCGGTGGGCTATATGACCTTGGTGATTGTCACTCTAATACCGCTGCTGACCATTGCCTTTGGCATTCTCAACTCCCCCGACAACGCGCTGGCTTTGTTCTGGAGCGCCACACTGCTGGTAGCCGCCTGGGAGTTTTTCCCCAGCAGCGATCGCCTCAGCCGCTACGGCTTGATTCGGGCTACCTATATGCCCACCTGGCGGATTGTGCTGCTGGGGTTAACCGTTGCCCTGGCAGGTTTGAGCAAATACCACGGCTTCGTGCTAGGGCTCAGCTTAGTGGGGTTTTGTGCAGCCTATAAACCCTATCGCGCAGCGCTGCGATCGCCTTGGACACTGCTAGCCCTGGGGGTCTTCGGGCTCACTCTCTTTCCCCTCTGGTACTGGAACAGCCAACACGACTGGATTTCCTTTCGCTTTCAGCTGGGTATGCGGTTTGACGGCGGCACAGGCAGCAGCGGGGTGAACCTGGGGCAGATGGTCGGCTACTGGCTGCTGTCAATTGTCTATTTATTCCCACTGTTTGGGTTTCCGCTGTGGTGGGTGGCGGCCAAGCAGAGCGGCAAGCAGATCTTATTTTTGACGGCCCCTAGCCTGAGCGGTGATGAAGCGCAGGATCACTACAAGCAGGGGCTAGTGCTCTGGCTGTCGCTGCCGATCATGCTGCTATTCACCCTGCTGGGGGCCAAGCAGCAGATCTTGCCCGCTTGGCCTGCCCCTGGCTACTGGGGCATTGTCATGCTGCTGGCGGCTCAGGCCTTGGTCTGGCAGCGCCAGCGGCCTCGGCTGGTAAAGCGCTGGCTGTGGGGGTCGGGGTTATTTTTAGCTACCCTCTCTGTTGTCGCTCTACTGCACCTGCGCCTGGGCATTTTGCAGCAGCCCAGCACCTACGCTCTGTTTGGCGGTCTCGTGCCTGTGGCGCAAGACGACTCGACAGAACTGCTCGATACCGATCAGATCCGCCGTCGGTTTGCCGATACGCCAGAGATTCGCGTGGCCCTTGACGAAGTTGGCTTTGTGTTTACCAACGAATACTACCTGGGGGGTTACCTGGCCATGGGCATTCATCCTCTAGTCGATGTGCCCGTTACGACCTTTAGTCAAGACCCACGCGGCTTTGCCTTTTGGTTTGACCCTGCCGCCTGGGTTGGGCAAGACGCTCTGTACATGACCCTAGAGCGATTTACTCAAGATGATACAATTCTCGATCGCTACCGCCCACTCTTTGAGAGCATCGAACCCCTAGCCACTGTCCCGCTCATGCGGGGCGGCGAGGTGACCGAGACCATCCACATCTATCGCGCTAACAATTTGCTGCGACCGTACGAGTACCCCTACGGCCCCTCAGCGAGTGCGCTGACGCAGCCGCCAGCCGGTGTAGCTAACTAGTGCCGTGGCACTGAGGGCGTAGACGACACCACTGGGCACACCCGCAAAGGCCAAAGCCAGACTGCCCACCCACAGCGTCAGCACATAGATAAACAGCACCGTCACCCGATGGGACAGCCCCGCCTTCAGCAGTCGGTGGTGTAGATGGCGTTTGTCGGCCACAAAGGGCGATTTGCCTTCTCGCAGACGGTCTAAAATTACCGCTGACATGTCGAGAATGGGCACCGCTAAGATGAGGTAGGGCAGCAGAACGGCTGCTGTAGTCACTGTTTTGACCAGGCCAATCACTCCCACCGCCGCCAGGGTAAAGCCCATAAAATAGGCCCCACCATCACCCATGAAGATTTTGGCAGGGTTAAAGTTGTAGCGCAGAAACCCTAGGGCACCCCCAGCTAGGGCGGCGGCGATCAGGGCGGCGGCGGGCTGGTTCATATAGAGACTAACCACTAGCATCACCAGGGCGGCAATGCCCGAAACACCGGCAGCAAGGCCATCGAGGCCGTCGATCCAGTTGATGGCGTTGGCCATGCCCACCAGCCAAATCACGGTGACTGGCAAACTAATAATGTCGGGCAGCTGCGTCAGCCCATAAAAGGGAATGGTGAGAAAGTCGATGCTGACGCCCACGTGCCAGGCCATGGCGGCCACCACCGCCTGCATGATCAGTCGGCTGAGGGGCGATAGGCCAAATAGATCGTCGGTAAGTCCAATTAAAAAGAAGGCTAGCCCACCCAGGGTCACGCCCCAGATTTGAAACTCCTGGGGCGGGGCTAG
The DNA here is from genome assembly GCF_055795045.1 of Pseudanabaena sp. PCC 9330. NCBI lineage: Bacteria > Bacillati > Cyanobacteriota > Cyanophyceae > Pseudanabaenales > Pseudanabaenaceae > Pseudanabaena > Pseudanabaena sp. PCC 9330. The sequence goes on from NZ_JAYFES010000115.1 coordinate 91,363, forward strand.
GTGTTGTCCAGTGGCGTCGATAAAGCCACCTAGAGCCCACACCATCAGCAGGGCTAGCAGAGTGCCAAGAAAAATAGAGACGCCGCCCAGGCGCACCATGGGTTGGTCATGAACTTTTCGACCGCCGGGCAGATCGACCCGCCCACTTTTAAGGCCAATGCGGCGAACGATGGGTGTTGTGCCAAGTACCACCGCGGCGGAAATACCAAAGGCCAACACGTGATACAAAACAAACGGCATAGTCACCCCTCCCACTTTGGAGCATTCTCCAGCCCGTTAGGCGTTGGCCTACGGTTTGTAGTTCGATCGCGATATCTCATCCTGCACTTCGCCCTGGGCCAGTCGCGAAAACAAAGTACCCAGTGACGTATTTTGCCCGAAACAAGTCCATAGGATAGGTTGCTTCTTGCCCAACATGCAAAACTCCACGCAATTATGACAGATCATTAAGGCGTCACCCTAACTTTCGGTCAGATTGCATGGAGTAAGACATTGGACATTGTGGGTTGGATATCGGGTGATGGGAGATGGGGCTTTCACCCAATCTCTGCCCCCTAAATCTCTACACTAGGACGGGCACCTGGGCACCCAGGTGGCTGTATAGCGGAAACCGCTCACACAGAACCGCCACCCGCCGCTTACAGTGCTCGGCTGTGGCGGCATTGTCAGGATTGAGCAGGCGATCGCTGATAATGTCCGCGATTTCAATAAACTCGGCCTCGCCCAGCCCTCGGGTAGTCATGGCCGGAGAGCCCAGGCGCAGCCCGCTGGTGACAAAGGGCGACTCGGGGTCGTAGGGCACAGTGTTTTTGTTGGCGGTGATATTTACCTCGCTGACCAGCTGATCGGCGCGCTTGCCGGTCATGGCGATCGAGCGCAGGTCGCACAGTACCAGGTGGTTGTCGGTACCGTTAGAGACCACCTTGATACCCCGCTGCTGGAGCTGAGCAGCTAGAGCCTGGGCGTTGGCGATCACCTGAGCGGCGTAGGTGCGAAACTCGGGGCGCAGGGCTTCGCCAAAGGCCACGGCCTTGGCGGCGATGACGTGCTCCAGGGGGCCGCCCTGGCTGCCGGGGAACACGGCCTTGTCAAACTTTTTGCCCAGCTCGGCATCGCGGGTGAGAATCAGGCCCCCGCGAGGGCCGCGCAGAGTTTTGTGGGTGGTGGTGGTGACCACGTCGCAGTGGGGCAGGGGATTGGGGTGCAGACCCGCCGCTACCAGACCGGCGATGTGGGCAATGTCAGCCATCAGGTAGGCACCGACTTCATCGGCGATCGCCCTGAATTGCTCAAAATCGATGGTGCGAGGGTAGGCCGAGTAGCCACAGATGATCAGTTTGGGCCGGTGCTCTAAGGCCAAGGCGCGAATGGCATCGAAGTCGAGTTGCTCGGTCTCACGGCTGACGCCGTACTGGGCGACCTTAAACCACTTGCCCGACACGTTCACCGGAGAACCGTGGGTGAGGTGGCCACCATGGGACAAATCCATGCCCAAGATGGTGTCACCGGGCTGTAGCAGGGCCAGAAAAACGGCAAAGTTGGCCTGGGCACCAGAGTGGGGCTGCACGTTGGCGTGGGCGGCACCGAAGAGTTCTTTGGCGCGATCGATCGCCAGCTGCTCAGCCTCATCTACAAAGGCACAGCCGCCGTAGTAGCGCTTGCCGGGCAGACCTTCGGCGTACTTGTTGGTCAGCACCGACCCCTGGGCCGCCATCACCGCTGCCGAGGTGAAGTTTTCGCTGGCGATTAGCTCTAGGTGGTCGCGCTGGCGCTGGAGCTCGCGGTCAATAATGCTGGCCAGCTGCGGGTCGGACGATTGTAGAAAATCAGAATTGGTTTGAGGCACGGGCTAGGCTCCCAGTTGACAGAACTAACTAAGTGGACAAAATTGTAGGGAGTGAATCGCCAGTGAACCCCAGCGGCCTACTCTCCCCGTGGTGCGTGATTTCCTAGTCGCCGATTGCTGTGGAGCCAATCATTGCTGTAGAGCTAGGGTGCAACAGGATGGGCAAGAAAATCACGGTGAGTACGCAGTCTATTATCTTATCTGGGTCGCTCTAAATTTGGTAGATGCTTGCCAGAGGTGCGCCAGCAATACAGCTATCTCAGCCGCAGATTTTGACTTGACAGCAAATGTTACAGTTTGCAACATATAATCGTTAGGAACGGCAGGGGCAGATTGCTTCGGAGAATGGGCTAATTTCAACTGTTTTGCCAAAGTTGGGTGCAGTTGTGAGAGTCTAAGTTAAGCAGAATTGCCTGTAGTCGGTTTGAGATTTATATTCTCCAGGTTTGGGTTATTAATGCTGCAACTGACGGATTCACCCCCTAGCCAATCCCTATCCTCCGTTGACGGTGCCTACGAGGTGTGTCGGCGCATCACGGCTAAGTATTCCAAGACGTTTTACACTGGCACCATGTTGATGGCCCCCGCTAAGCGGCGCGCTATCTGGGCCATCTACGTCTGGTGCCGCCGCACCGATGAGCTGGTCGATGGCCCCCAGGCCCAGTTCACCAGCGAAAAAACCCTCGATCGCTGGGAGGCGCAGTTAGAATCCATCTTTGCGGGTTGCCCGGTAGATGACGAAGACGTGGCTCTCGTGGATACCCTGGAGCAGTTTCCCCTCGACATTCAGCCCTTTCGCGACATGATTGCGGGTCAGCGTATGGACCTGCACCGCAACCGCTACGAAACCTTTGCCGATTTAGAGCTCTACTGCTACCGAGTAGCAGGCACCGTGGGGCTAATGTCTACCACGGTGATGGGCATTGACACCCAGCTGCAAACGGCTCCCTGGGCTAAGCAGCAAAATCTCGATCCGATTCCCCAGGCGATCGCCCTAGGCATTGCCAACCAGCTCACCAACATTTTGCGCGACGTGGGAGAAGACGCCCGCCGGGGCCGTATTTACCTACCTCTGGAAGATCTCCAGGCCTTCGACTACACCGAGGCCGACCTCATAGCTGGGGTAGTAGACGATCGCTGGCGATCGCTGATGGCCTTTCAGATCGATCGCGCTCGGCAGTTTTATACCGAAGCAGAGAGCGGCATTGGGCTGCTGAGCGAAGACGCCCGCTGGCCCGTGTGGTCGGCCCTGGCGCTGTATCGTCAAATTTTGGATGTGATCGAAGAAAACGGCTACGACGTGTTCACCAAGCGCGCCTACGTGCCGGGGCTACGGAAGCTGCTGACCCTGCCAGGAACATTAGTGAAGGCAAGGGTTTTATAGAGAGCGGAGAGGTAGCGAGGTCGATGGTCGATTGGGCAATGCCACGACGGCCTGGAGTTATTAAGATATGTATAGAGTAATTTTTCTCTATCGTCTCTAGGCTTTGTATTCCCATGACGACCACTGTTGATGCTGTCGATCAAAGTGTGCAGCCCGCCGCCCCGAGCTGGAAAATTAAGCTGCTCTACGATGGCGACTGTCCGCTGTGTCTGCACGAAGTAAACTTTTTGCGAAAAAAAGACAACGGGCGGGGGCTGGTGGTCTTCACCGATATTGCCGCCGATGACTACAGCCCCGGAGACAATGGCGGCGTAGATTTTGTGACGGCCATGGGCCGTATCCATGCGGTCAAGGCCGACGGTACCGTGATCCAGAATGTGGAAGTGTTTCGTCAGGTGTACGACGTGCTGGGCATTGGCTGGATCTACGCCCCCACCCGCTGGCCTATACTTGGCCCCCTGGTGGACTGGGCCTACGGCGTCTGGGCCAACTGGCGGCTGGCGGTGACTGGGCGACCCAGCCTAAAGACTATTTTGGCCGAGCGGGAGGCGCGGCTGGGCGAGGGGTGCAGCAATTCGCAAAGCGATCCGTTTCGGAATCGCTGCCAGGTTTAAGGACTTCACCGTGGCCGCATCAGCTCAGCCGTATCGGTGGTGCCCTAGAGACTATCTCATGCAGATCGACTGTAGCGTTGTCTCTAGAGATAGCTCTGGGCCGTCGGAGTTGTTTCTGCCATGCCTGTGGAGTAGCCCGCTCAACCAAGGGCGTGTCTTAGCCCATGGGTTGGGTACCGTCGTTGACCGCTAAGCGCAGGGCCGACAACGCCAAAATCACCAAAAACAGCGCCAGACCAATGGTGCAGGCATAACTAATCTCCAGCTTTTGAAAGGCCTGCTCGTAAATGTAGTAGACCACGGTTTTAGAACTGTTGCGGGGGCCGCCCTGGGTCATGATGTAGACCTCTTCAAAGACTTTGGTGGCGGCGATCGCAGAGATCACCCCCACCAGCACCAGGTAGGGCCGCATCAGCGGCAGGGTGATATCCCAGTGGCGACGCCACCCGTCAGAGCCATCTAGGGCTGCGGCCTCGTAGAGGTCTTGGGGAATGCTTTGCAGCCCCGCCAGGTAGATCACCATGTAGTAGCCCAGCCCTTTCCACACCGTCACCACCATGACGCTAAACAGGGCCAGGGTCGGGCTGGTCAGCCAGGGAATGCCGCTCTCTGTCAGCCCTAGAGCCTTTAGCACCTGGTTAAATAGACCGGTCTCGGCGTAGAGCCAGCGCCAGGCAATGCCCGCCACCACCATCGACACCACCACGGGCGAGTAGTAGGCCACCCGCAGCCAGTGGATGCCCCGCAGCTGGCGATTGACTAAGATTGCCAGCCCCAGGGGGGCAAAGGTGAGCACCGGCACGACCCCGGCCAGATACACCAGGGTATTGCGTACCGTTTGCCAGAAGATATCGTCTCTGATCAGCCGCTGGAGGTTGGCCCCGCCCACCCAGGTAGGCGCTGCCGTCAGGTCGACCCCAAAGGTCGTAAAACTCAGGTAAAAGGCTCTGATGGCAGGCCAGAAGACCGAAATCCACAGGGCTGCCAGGGCAGGCAGCAAAAATAGGTAGGGGATGGCCCACTGGGGAAGCATCAACTGCGATCGCCAACGCGGGCCTGCCTGGGGGGAAGCGGTCATGGCTGTTAAACCTGATAAGAAACCCATGGCCAGAATAGCGGAAAGCTCTGACCTGTGGGGCATTTGGCCATTATTTAACCGCCGCTCGCAGGGTTGACAGTTGGCCACCTCAGAGCCGACATAGCCTAAAGCTTTGCTCTGCGCCAGGCTCTACCGCTGCACCTTGGCGGCTTCGAGCAACGGCTGCTCGACCGCGATCCGGGGCAGACGATGCTTAAAGCCGCAAAGAATTTCCCAGCTGATGGTGTTGGCCAGGGTGGCCCAGTCGTCGGGGCTGAGGGTGCGATCGCCGTCGCGGCCCAGCAGAGTCACCACCTCGCCCTCCTGCAGGTTGGGAATGCCGCTGACATCCAGCATCAGCTGATCCATTGTGATGGTGCCGATCTGCTGGGCTAGGCGACCCTTGACCAACACCTGGAGCCGGTTGGAGAGCACCCGGGGCACCCCGTCGGCGTAGCCAATGCCGACTACGGCCATGCGAATGGGGCGATCGCAGACATACTGATGCCCGTAGCTGATGCCCGTGCCCGCCGGTACATCTTTTAGATGGGTGATGCGGGCTTTCACCTGCATCACCGGCTGGAGGTCAACCCGACCTTGCAGGTGGGGGGCGGGGTAGAGGCCATAGAGGCCCAGACCTACCCTGACTTGGTCGTAGTGCAGGGCCGGGGCGGCCAGGGTAGCGGCGGTGTTGGCCAGGTGCAGCCGGGGGGGCAGCAGGTGCTGCTGGCGCAGGTTATTGACAGCGGTAGCAAAGCGCTGGTGCTGTAGAGCCATGACCGTGGGGTCAGGGTCGTCGGCGGTGGCCAGGTGGGAGTAGAGGCTGTCGATTTTGAGGTGGGGCAGCGGCTGCACAAACCGGGCAAAGTCGACGGCTTCAGCCCAGGGAAACCCCAGCCGGGACATGCCAGTGTCGATTTTGAGGTTGACTCCCACTGGCCGGGCGGTGGCCAGCTTTGAGAGGGTGTCAGAAAATACTAGCGCCTGTTTGGGGTTGACCAAAGTGGGTTGGAGCCGCCAATGAGCGATCGCCTGCATTTCTTCGGTGCTGTTGACCGCCCCCATCACCAAGATCGGAGCCTGGATGCCGGCCGTGCGCAGCTCAATGCCTTCGGGTACCGTCGCTACCCCCAGCCAGGCGGCCCCAGACTGGAGTGCTGTCTGAGCTACGGTCACCGCTCCGTGGCCGTAGGCGTCAGCCTTGACCACCGCCATTAGCTGGGTAGTAGCGGGCAAAATGCTCCGAAACTGCCGCACATTGTGCCGCAGAGCTGCCAGGTCAATCTCGACCCAGGCCCGGCAGCAGCGCATGGGCTCTAGGCCCGGGGTTTGATCCCAACTCAGCATCGGCTCACTCCTCCTTCACCGGGGTTGCCTGGGGGGCTGGCGACCCCATCATAGCGCCAGATTCTACCCCGGTTGAACTGCTTCAGGCCAGCGCCTCAGATGGCGCCCCAGATGATCCCAGAGACAGGGCGCTATGGCAGCGTCTCTGGGGCCAAAAGCCCCAATTTAGCTTCTGTGCTACCATCGGGCTAATATTCTTTAGCCAATTAACCATAGGAATGAGTAAGGTTCTGGTGCTCAATGCCTCCTATGAACCGCTCAACATCACGAGCTGGCGACGGGCTGTTGTTCTTATCATTAAGGGTAAGGCCGAGCGGGTTGAGCACAACGGCAAGTTTATCTATGCCGACTTTCCGCTGCCGTCGGTCATTCGTCTGCGCCACTATGTGCGAGTGCCCTACAAAGACATTCCCCTCACCCGGCGAAACCTGCTCCAGCGTGATAATCACACCTGCCAGTACTGCGGCTACGGTGGAGAGGGGCTGACCCTTGACCATGTGCTGCCGCGATCGCGCGGCGGTGGCGATAGCTGGGAAAATATGGTGGCCGCCTGTGTTCGCTGCAATGTCAAAAAAGGCAACCGCACCCCCCGCGAGGCCAATATGCCGCTGTTTAGTCAGCCGCGCAAACCCCACAGCAGCCTCTACTTCGAGGTCACCCGACACATCCACAGCGGTGTGCACCAGGAGTGGAAAAAGTACGTTATCGGCATCTCATAACCACAGATCTGTAGATCTGTCCTCTGATAGGTTTCGCTAGCGCTTCGGTAGCAATTTGCGATAATGGAGGCAGTCGAAATATTAATCAATTGCAAGACTAGGCGGTTGCAATACCCCAGGTAGATGGCTCATCTGTACCTCAGGGGCAACGTTTGTAGAGTTTGGAGACCCTAGCCGGTTGAGCACGCAGTCGCAGAAGAGAACAGCAGTCATGACCAATAACCCTAGTTTAGAGGCCCCTGTCGCCACCCATCCCCAGGGGGCACTGTCGTTGATTGCGCGTCACAACGGCGACAACGACATCCACAACCCGGTGCAGGCCGTGCGGCAACTGCTAGAAGCCCATCGCGAAGAGCGCCAGCTAGTGCTGCTGCAAGACTTTCCTGACCCCGATGCGCTGTCGTCGGCCTGGGCCTACAAGCTAATTGCTGCCAAGTACAGCATCGATTGCGACATTATCTACGCTGGCACCCTCAGCCACCAGGAGAATATTGCCCTGGTGCGGCTCACCAACTTACCCGCCCGTCGCTGGCAAAACGCCAGCGATGACGCCTCTCTGATCGACTACCAGGGGCTGGTGCTGGTCGATAATCAGGGCACCACCAGTCAACTCTACGCCCACCTGCGCGAGGCTGGTCTGCCCCTGGTGCTGGTGATTGACCACCATGCGCCCCAGTCAAAGCTCGACGCCGAGTATATCGATCTGCGGCCCCACATTCGCGCCACCGCCACCATTTTGACCGAGTATCTGCAGCAGGGGCTGCTCGACCTCGATCGCAACAACAGCAAGCACACCAAGTGCGCCACCGCCCTGATGCATGGCCTGCGGGCCGACACCAACCAGCTCATGCATGCCGGGGCTAGCGATTTTGCGGCGGCGGCCTACCTGAGTCAGTTTTATGACGGCCAACTGCTCAGTGCGGTGCTGCAAGCCTCGCGATCGAAGCGGGTGATGGATGTGATTGAGCGATCGCTGCGCAATCGCAAGGTGCGCAACAATGTCTCCATCGCCGGAGTAGGCTACCTGCGCTACGACGATCGCGATGCTATTCCCCAGGCGGCAGACTTTCTCGTCACCGAAGACAATGTGCACACCGCCGTGGTCTACGGCATTGTCCACGACGAAGATGAGGAGCGAGAGGTGGTGATCGGCTCCCTGCGCACCAGCAAAATTACCCTCGATCCCGATGAATTTATCAAAGAGGCCTTTGGCCAAGACAGCGAGGGTCGCTTCTTTGGTGGCGGGCGCTCGATGGCCGGAGGGTTTGAGATTCCGGTGGGTTTTTTGTCGGGTTTCTACGAAAACTCTGAGTACAACCGGCTCAAGTGGGAGGTGTTTGACACCCAGATCAAGCAAAAGCTCTGGCGGCTGGTCAACCCTGAAGAGGGCATGATCAACACCGACTAATCTCCAAGACCAATATCCAATTGGCCAATGCCAAAGCCTGCTGGGCTAAACCTCTTTCCAGGAAGTAGAGCAGGATAGAAGTAGAGTTCTACTCCAGGGAAGCGATCGCTCCCCTGCGGAGCTGGCACATTCTCCATCAACCCGGTGCTATGCAGATCGGGTTCTCACAGAGTTGTGAGGGCTATCCGTCTCCCTGCTGCAGATGGGCTACAATCTATCCACCTCGATATATAGTGGTGTGCCTTCCGGTCACCGCGCAGCCCCGACGCTATGGATACTCCCCGACTCCACCCCGACACGATTGAAGCGGTGCGCGATCGCGTCGATATTGTCGATGTGGTTTCCCAGCATGTGGTGCTTAAAAAGCAGGGCAAAGACTTCGTGGGCCTCTGCCCCTTCCACGAAGACAAGTCGCCCAGCTTTAGCGTCAGCCCCACCAAGCAGTTTTACTACTGCTTTTCCTGCGGGGCGGGGGGCAACGCCTTTAAGTTTTTGATGGAGCTGAACAAGCGCTCCTTTGCCGATGTGGTGCTCGACCTGGCCCAGCGCTACCAGGTGCCGGTGACGACGCTGGAGCCCGCCAAGCGCCAAGAGCTTCAGCGCCAGCTCACCCTGCGGGAGCAGCTCTACGAAATTTTGGCGGTTACCGTCCGTTTCTATGAGCATGCTCTGATGCAGATGGATGGAGCCGATGCCTTGGCCTACCTCTACGAACGGGGCCTCAGTGACGAAACCATTCAGCGGTTTCAGCTGGGCTTTGCGCCGGGGGGCTGGCAGACCCTCTACGGCTACCTGGTCGAGCAAAAGCACTACCCAGTGGCGCTGGTGGAGCAGGCTGGGCTGATTGTGCCCCGGCAAAAGGGCGACGGGTTTTATGACCGCTTCCGCGATCGCCTGATGATTCCCATTCGCGACGGCCAGAGTCGGGTGATTGGCTTTGGGGGCCGCGCCCTGGGCGACGAAAAGCCCAAGTACCTCAACTCCCCCGACACCGAGCTGTTTGACAAGGGCAAGACCCTCTACGGGCTCGATCTAGCCAAGGCGGCGATCGCTAAAGACGACCGGGCGATCGTGGTCGAGGGCTACTTCGACGTGATTGCCCTGCACGCCGCCGGGCTCGAAAATGCCGTCGCCGCCCTGGGCACCGCCCTCAATGCGGCCCAGGTGCGCCAGCTGCTGCGCTATACCGAGTCCAAGCAAATCTTGCTCAACTTTGACGCCGATGCCGCCGGGGTTAAGGCGGCCCAGCGGGCGATCGGTGAAGTCGAAGAGATGGCCTACCGGGGCGACGTGCAGCTGCGGGTGCTGAATATTCCCGACGGCAAAGACCCGGACGAATTTTTGCGATCGCACTCTGCCGCCGACTACCGCGAGCTGATCGAGGCCGCCCCCCTCTGGATCGACTGGCAAATTCACAACCTGATCAGCGGCAAAGACCTGCGCCAGGCCGACCAGTTTCAGCAGACTAGCCAGGCAGTAGTCAAACTGCTCAGCGACATCGCCAACGCCGACACCCGTACCCACTACGTTCGCTACTGCGCCGAAATCTTCAGCAATGGCGACAGCCGCCTGGTGCCCTTACTCGCTGAAAACCTGGTTACCCAGGTGCGCCGCCAGCGCCGCACAACCTCGTCTGAAGCCCCCACCCGCTCTGCCCCCACCCCTACCCCCAGCGCCAGTTCCCTAGAGCAGGCCGAAGCCGCCCTGCTGCGCATCTTTCTCCACGCTGCCGCCCATCGCGACGAGATTCGCCAGGTGCTCGAAGATCGAGATTTGCAGTTTAGCTACTCCCACCACCGCGCCCTGTGGCGGCAGATGCAGCGTTTGCTGACCGACGCCCCAGACCGCGTTGATCTAGTCGGTCTGCTGCGCAACCAGCTAGCCGACACCGGCCTGGCCACCACGCCCCTGCAAAACCTCATGCACCTGGGCGAAAAGACCAAGCGCGACGTGCTGCGCGCCCCTCTGATCATTCGCGCCGCCGCCGCCTGCATGGAAAAAAATCTCTGCGAAAAACGCTATCGCCACTTTCTTGCCCTGTGGGAAAAGACCGACTGCACCAGCGCCCCCGAGCAATTTGCCGAATATCAGCGCCAGATCTACGCCGAGAAGCGCCGCATCGAAGCGCTTGAAAAAGATCGCCAGGTCAGCTTTGAAGACCTGGCGACCATGCCCTGGGTGGGTGAGCAGTACGACTCGATCGACCGGTAATTGGGGCGATCGCTCAGTGCGCTAAGAAATCCGCCGCAGCACGTAGCTGGTCAGGTCTTGTAGCGCCTGGCGGGCAGCGGAGGGGGGCAGATGCTCTAGGCAGTCTGCCGCCTGGGAGGCATGGGTCAGGGCCAACTCCCGCGACTTGGCGATGCCGCTGCTGCGGTGGATTAGATCGATGGCCTGTTCAAAGTCATCAGCCTCCGAAAACTCGCGCTCAATCAGCGTGGTCAAGAAGGGATGCTCGGCCATCGCGTAGAGCACAGGAGCGGTAAGGTTGCCGCTCTTGAGGTCGGAGCAGGCGGGCTTGCCCAGCACTTCGTCACTACTGGTGAAGTCAAGAATGTCGTCGACAATTTGAAACGCCAGCCCTAGGTGTCGACCATAGTTGTAGAGCTGCTCGACTACCGCCTCTGGCACTTCGCTCAGCACCCCAGCCGCCTTGGCGCTATTGGCCATCAGCGAAGCTGTCTTAAAGTAGCTCTTGTCGATATACGACTCCAGGGTGAGACTGGTGTCAAAGCGGTTGAGCCCCTGCTGAATCTCGCCCTCGGCCAGATCCATAATGACTTGCGATAGCAGCTTCACCACCCGCAGGTTGTCCAAGTTGGCCAAGTACCACGAAGACTGGGCAAACAAAAAGTCGCCCGCCAGCACGGCAATGCGGTTGCCAAAGCTGCTGTGCACCGTGGGTACTCCCCGCCGTACCGCCGCCTCATCGACCACATCGTCGTGCACCAGGCTAGCGGTGTGAATCATCTCGGTGATCTCGGCTAGGCGGCGGTGCTTAGCGGTGATCTCCTGGCCCTGGAGGGTGGCCCTCGACAACAGCAGCACGATGGCGGGTCGCAGTCGCTTCCCCCCCGCCCCAAACAGGTGTTCTGCCGCCGCCGACAGAATTGGGTGACGTGCCCCAATGAGCCCTTTCAAGTTCTGGGTCATTAGGTCAAGATCGGACTCAACTGGCGCAAAAAGGGAAGTTACTGACGTCATGGACCCCGACAAGAGCGGTAAGGTTACGAATTTTTACATATTCTATCGTCATTCTAAGGCAACCCCCGAGGGAGATTATGACTAACCGCTGGGGCTGTTCTCTGCCATTCCTCCCTAGGCCGGGCGTCGTCAGGCTTTCAGGTCGCCGCTAAAACCTTTGACAGCCTGGGATTGCAGCATTTGAGTGCGATCGCCCCTAGGCTTTTCTGGGGGGCGGTGCCCCCCTCAACAATGGGCCAAAAAACGGTCTCTTTTAGCCTCATATTTGCTGCCCACATAGAGGTTCCCGTGATAAGCTAAACATAAGAATTTCTCAAGATAGTAAGTGCAGCCTTCAAGATAATTGATTAGCTGTTCACTTATCGATTCCTTTGAGTGCGGGGCAGGGCTGGGTGGTTTTCCACTGTTTCTCTGGGCGCTGAGCCGTTTCAAATTCACTCTAGCGGGTGGCTTTCACCCTAGATGCCTAGTGGGCAAAAACCTCTTGTTGTAGAAGAGGAAGCTGTTTTGTGCGGTTTGAAAATCGCTCAAAATTTGCGTGCCCGGTGGCGATCGATCGCTTTTGTTCCCCATGCTCTGCCGATTATGACCTATTCTGACTCGTTATTACTGGTTATTCCTACCTTTGCGATCGCCTATCTAGTGCTGGTCTACGGAGCCCTAACCTTGGCTAAATGGGCTAATCGGTCACGGCGTACCGAAGGCTAGACGTCTAGGCCGAACGCGAAGACCTGTGCCCTAGGCCTTGGGGTTGGCGGTCAGCTCCGGCAGGCAAATGCGCTCCACGGTGGGCTGATGGCCCAGCCACTGCACCGCTAGCTGTCTAAATTCTTGGGCGGCCCCGCTGACGTAAAACTGCGTTGACCAAGCCGGAACGCTACTGCGCAGGCCGAGGGCGTCGAGCTCTTGGGCGGCGGCAGCCACCATAGAGATAGCCGGATCGACGTAGCGTAGGTTTTTAGGCAAGATTGTCTTGAGCACCGGGGCCAGGTGAGGATAGTGAGTGCAACCGTAGATCAGGGTGTCAATGTTGGCGGCCTTGAGGGGTTGCAGGTAGGTAGCAGCAGTGTGTTGGGCGTGGGGTTCTCGAATTTGGTTTTGCTCAACGATGGGCACAAACTTGGGGCAGCCCACTTCCCAGACCTGACAGGTAGAGTCAATTTCTTGAATGGCGCTGCTGTAGGCCCGACTGGTGACGGTGGCCTGGGTAGCGATCACCCCAATGCGCTTGCCCTGCAGCGCCGCCGCCTGAGCCCCAGGCCGAATCAGCCCCAGCACCGGAAAGGGAAATTCACCTTGCACCTGGTCAAGGGCCAGGGCCGAGCTGGTGTTGCAGGCCATCATCACCATTTTCACGCCCCGACCTGCCATCCAGGTAAGAATTTGCCGCACAAAGTAGAGGATCTCTTCGGGCGATCGCGATCCGTAGGGCAGCCGTGCCGTATCGCCAAAGTACAGCACTGACTCATTGGGCAACTGGCGATAAATTTCGCGCAGCACTGTCAGCCCCCCTACTCCACTGTCGAAAATGCCGATGGGAGCTGGTTGGGTCGTCAGCAGGGGGTAGTTAAGCCCGTTGCTCATGGGTATTGGTGCCTATAGATAAAAAATAATCTCACTGAGTCTACCGGTTTTTGGATCGGTAGCTAGTTGGTCGGCCAGAAATTTACCCGCAGGTGGTCTTGGCAGGCTGCAACCGACTTGTAGTACGAAGGCAGAGCCTGCCATAGGGTTGCCATAGGTTCGACACACGGGCGCGATATGCGATCGCTATGCTGACAAATGTAATGGTCGCATCCTACTTAGATGCAGACCAATGGGCTGGTTTTGGGTCACCACGAGATCAGTCTACGGTCTAGAAGGGCAGGTTCGGTTTTCCTACGGGGCAAACCCCAATGGGTCTAACAACTCAGTCCGGCAAAATAGATGTGTTGTCAGCAATGCTGCGGCTGGGTGGCAATTGTGAACTGAAGCATCTGATGCAGACCGCCCAAGATGAGTTAGCTACTGTGGGACAGTGGAAACCAAGTCACGTACCACAGCGTCTAAACACACACTACACCTGTAGCACTTTACGCAACTGATAAGTTGTTATACTCTGGAGAGGTAAACTCATAATGGCTTCGAGTTTGTGCTGCTGGGTCTGTGTCGCTCTGAGCCCATATCACTCTGGAGAGATAGAAGAGAGCACTCGTGGAGGAGGGCATTTTAGGCAGAGGAGAGACTTTAATGCTGAACCTGGATACCTGTGGCGCTGATAGTCTGCGCTCAACCTGTATCTCTGCATTGCGAGTGATGAACTTAATCCTGATTGTTGGGGTTTGGCAGAGAAGATTGTGGAGGGACGTATGTTTGTGGTTTGGGCTCGGACTCCCGTGCCAAATGAACCCAATTGCCGTAGGTCGTGCCCCAGGTCAGACAGATCTCTCATCGCAGCTCTAGAGCAGCCCCAGCGGTTAAATAGTAAGGCACTTGACCCCAGAAACTCAAGTCACGTCAGCCTTTTATTGTCAGTATTCACCACAGTTTAGGCCTTTTGGTTTAGGTCAGCTCTATCAGTTTCCATAAGTTTCAGGTTTTGTGTTCCAGCGTTCGCAGCATTGTCAGTGGAGGATAAGGTTAATTCATGGCCAAAACTAAAACCCGTACATTAAAGAGTAAGCCCCTCTACAGTGCCGACGCTGTCAGAACCTACCTCCATGAGATTGGCCGGGTGCCGCTGCTCACCCACGAAGAAGAAATTATTTTCGGCAAGCAGGTGCAGGCTTACATGGCCCTGCTAGAGCAAAAAGAAGGCTTGACGGCCTCCCTAGAGCGCGAGCCTACATCCCTAGAGTGGGCCGAAGCTGCCGGTCTGGCCGAAGATAAACTCAAGCAGACTGTGCTGCTGGGCGAACGGGCCAAGCGCAAGATGATCGAGGCTAACCTGCGCCTGGTGGTGGCGATCGCCAAAAAGTACCAGAAGCGCAACCTGGAATTCCTCGATCTGATTCAGGAGGGCACCCTGGGGCTAGAGCGCGGTGTGGAGAAGTTTGACCCCACCAAGGGCTACAAGTTTTCGACCTACGCCTACTGGTGGATTCGTCAGGCGATCACCCGGGCGATCGCCCAGCAGGCGCGCACTATTCGCCTGCCCATTCACATCACTGAAAAGCTCAACAAGATCAAGCGGGTCCAGCGAGAGCTGTCTCAGCAGCTGGGGCGCGCTCCCAACGCCGTCGAAATTGGCGAAGCGTTGGAGCTAGAGCCCAAGCAAATTCGCGAGTTTTTAGTGCTGGCCCGGCAGCCCATCTCCCTGGATGTGCGCATCGGCGACAACCAGGACACAGAGCTGCAAGAGCTGCTGGAAGATGACGGCATTTCGCCCGAAACCTTCACTGCCCAGGAGTCGCTGAAGCAAGATATCCGCAACCTGCTGTCGGAACTCACTCCCCAACAGAAAGAAGTGATTACCCTGCGCTACGGCCTCGAAGACGGCAACGAGCTGTCGCTGGCCAAGGTGGGCAACCGCATGAATATCAGCCGCGAACGGGTGCGTCAGCTCGAGCAGCAGGCGCTCAAGCACCTGCGCCGCCGCAAGAGCACCATGCACGGCTACATTGCCAGCTAGATACTAGAGAAGGGGCCAAGTTTGGCCCCTTTTTTATTGATTGGTTTATTGTTGGGCCTAAAACTGACCGGTGACCCGCTGCTCAAACTCTTGCCGCACTGACTCGGCGATCGCCAAGGCATCGGGGTAGATGTCGGCGTGGCTTTCTTTCAGCCAGGCGATCAGGCGGGTGAACTGGGCATTGCGCAACTCCAAGTCGGCCTGAAAGATGGAGGCGGTGGCCATGTGCTGAGCGTAGCTGGGCGGGTGTCCCTGCCTGACAAACTGAGCCGTCAGGGCAACAAGGGCTTCTTTACGCACGTCGGGCTGGCTTGAGGCCATCGAAAAGTCCATAGCGGGGGTCTCCCTGGAATAGCACTTAGACGACAGGGCAGCCCGATCGCCTACAGATTATCTTTAGATTGCCCACCCAGTTAGCTCATAGCCCGATGGGCTAACAAAAATTAGTTCTTAGCAGTCCTCGGATTTTTGCAGAATTTGCTGAGCCAGCGCCAAAACCTGAGGATTTCTTTTCTTCACGCCCTGACTTCATCCTGCCCAATCGGTTACAAAACTTCTTGAAAACGCTGTGGGTTGTGGACAGAGTTGAAGCAAATCAAAAGTTTCGCGAGACCGACTGGTTCTGCCCTTTAGGATGCAGAGAGACATGGCTGATGATTTTTTGGCCCTGGTAGTTAATTCGCAAACGCTGATCGCCCGTGCTCGTTGAGGGTGGCGGCGATCGCCCATCTCCCTAGGAGAGTAGCCATGAATCAAATTCCCGCCCCCTTTTGGACCCTCGTTCTCGGCGTTGCGGTCACCCTGATCAGCCTGTGGTATGGGCAAAACAACAACCTATTGCCGATGCAGGCATCAGAACAGGCCCCTCTGGTGGACGATCTGTTTAACGTCATGGTCACCATTGGCACGGCTCTGTTTATCGTGGTGCAGGGGGCCATTATCTACTCAATGATTCGCTTTCGCCAGCCCAAAGGCGACGACACTGACGGCCTGCCGATCGAGGGCAACCTGCCCCTAGAAGCCTTTTGGACGGCCATTCCCGCTGTCATTGTGGTGGGTCTGGGCCTCTACAGCGTGGTGGTGTTTCAAGAAATGGGCGGCTTTTCGCCCGGTGGTCACCACAACCACGGCACCATGGTGGCCATGGCTCCGCAAAAGTCGGTGATCGATGTGGCCCCGCTGCTGGCCCAGGTGCCCGAAGCGGACGTGTTCTCTAGAACTCAGGTCTATGGCTTTGGCGCTGGCTCCCAGAGCTTGGGTAATGCCCCTGACCTGACGGTGAATGTCACTGGCATGCAGTACGCCTGGATCTTTACCTACCCCGACACCAACATTGTCGATGGCGAACTCCACGTGCCCGTGGGTCAGGATGTACAGCTGATCATTGAGGCCAAAGACGTGATCCACTCCTTCTGGGTGCCCCAGTTTCGCCTCAAGCAAGATGCCCTGCCCGGCGAAGCGGCTGAGCTGAGGTTTGTGGCCACTAAAGAGGGCACCTACCCGGTGGTCTGTGCGGAGCTGTGCGGTGCTTACCACGGCGGCATGCGTACCCAGGTGATTGTGCACTCTACCGAGGAGTATGCCGACTGGGTGGCCAGCCGCGTCGCCTCGGCCACTCCGACCACCGTCGTGGCGCAGGCTATAGAAGACGCTACCGACGGGGATTACTTGGCTGCGATCGCCCCTGACCTGGCCAAAGCCCCAGTACAGATCGCCCAGATGGCAACCATGACCCACTAGGCTTTCTGCGATCGGATGGTGGGCACTGCCCACCATCTCACTCTTGGTCCTTAACCATCCCCACATTCATAGCCCTTTAGCAACACTTTATTCATGGCTCAAGCAGATCTGTTGACCCCCATCGGTATTGAGGGTGGCCACGGCCATCCCGATAAGTGGAAGTGGTACGACTATTTCACCTTCAACGTTGACCACAAGGTGATTGGCATTCAGTACCTGGTGACATCGTTTTTGTTTTATCTGGTGGGCGGCTTTATGGCGGTGCTGATGCGCACCGAGTTGGCTACCCCCGATTCAGACTTTCTCAGCCCTGAGCTGTACAACGCCTTTTTGACCAACCACGGCACGATCATGATCTTTTTGTGGATCGTGCCGGCGGCGATCGGCGGCTTTGGCAACTACCTGATTCCCCTAATGATCGGGGCGCGGGACATGGCCTTCCCAAAGCTCAACGCCCTGGCTTTTTGGCTCAACCCCCCGGCGGGGGCGCTGCTGGCGGCCAGCTTCTTTGTCGGTGGTGGTGCCCAGTCGGGCTGGACCTCCTACCCGCCCCTGAGTGAGATCACTGCCAACCTGCCCCAGACCCTGTGGTGTGTGGCGCTGATCATGGTGGGCACTTCTTCCATTTTGGGATCGGTGAATTTCTTGGTCACGATCTGGAAGATGCGGGTGCCCAGCATGAAGTGGGATCAGATGCCGCTGTTTTGCTGGGCCATGGTGGCCACGGCGCTGCTGGCCCTGTTTGCTACCCCGGTGCTGGCGGCGGCGATGGTGCTGCTGCTGTTTGACATTAACTTTGGCACTTCGTTCTTTAAGCCCGATGCGGGCGGCAACGTGGTGGTCTACCAGCACTTGTTTTGGTTTTACTCGCACCCGGCGGTGTATCTGATGATTTTGCCGATTTTCGGCATTATGTCGGAGGTGATTCCGGTGCATGCACGGAAGCCGATTTTTGGCTATAAGGCGATCGCATACTCGTCTATGACCATCTGCCTAGTGGGTCTGTTTGTGTGGGTACACCACATGTTTACCAGCGGCACCGCCCCCTGGATGCGGATTTTCTTCACCATCTCAACGCTGATTGTGGCGGTGCCTACGGGGGTGAAAATCTTTAGCTGGGTGGCAACGCTCTGGGGCGGCAAAATTCGCTACACCACGGCCATGCTGTTTGCCGTGGGCCTGCTGTCGATGTTTGTGTTTGGCGGCCTCAGCGGCGTTACCCTGGGGGCAGCCCCCTTCGACATTCACGTGCACGACACCTACTACGTGGTGGGTCACTTTCACTACGTGCTTTATGGCGGCTCGGTGTTTGGCATTTACTCAGGCATTTACCACTGGTTCCCCAAGATCACCGGGCGCATGCTGAATGAGCCCCTGGGCAAGGTGCACTTTGTGCTCACCTTCATCGGCACCATTCTCACCTTTACCCCCATGCACCAGCTCGGTATGCAGGGCATGCCTCGGCGGGTGGCCATGTACGACCCGCAGTTTGCCGATCTCAACCAGCTGATAACCATTGGATCCTACGTTCTGGCGGTGTCGGTGATTCCGTTCTATTTCAATGTGATCTGGAGCTGGAGCAAGGGTAAAGAAGCTGGCCCCAACCCCTGGAATGCTTTGACCATGGAGTGGACGACGGACTCGCCGCCGATCATTGAAAACTGGGAGGTGCTGCCAGTGCTCACCCACGGCCCCTATGAGTATGGCTCGGAGAGAGCCGATGAGGTTGGCCCCGCTGGCGAGGCCGTAGTACCGAAGCAGCGGTAGGGCAGGCAGTGCCCACCCATCCGCCCTCACACCCATCCGCCCTCACACCCATCCACCCCTTACCCCCACGGACCCTATGCAAGGCACAATCGATTCCACCCCCGTCGTTACTGGCCACGAGGTAGCGGCCCACGAAGAGCACCAAGATTTGCGGGTGCTGGGCCTGATCACTTTTCTGTGCTCAGAATTTTTGATGTTTGCGGGCTTTTTTGCCGTATTTCTGGTGTTTTGGGGCAGCAAGGCTGAGTGGCCCCCCAAGGAAACCGAGGTAGAGCTGCTGCTGCCCGCCATCAACACCCTGATTCTGGTTTCGAGCAGTTTGGTGATCAACCTGGGCACCAAGGCGATTAAGAAGAATGACCTGGCGGGGCTGCGCAAGTGGTTTGGCATTACCACTGCCATGGGGGCGATATTTTTGGCGGGCCAGGTCTATGAATATATGAACCTGGGCTACGGGCTGAAGACTAACCTGTTTAGCAACTGCTTTTATCTGCTGACGGGCTTTCACGGTCTGCACGTGTTCATTGGGCTGGTGCTGATTTTGGGCGTGCTGTGGCGATCGCGCCGGGCCAACCACTACACCGACATCACCCACGTTGGCCCCGAGATGGCTGAGATCTACTGGCACTTTGTCGACGTAGTGTGGATTGTGCTGTTTAGCCTGATCTATCTGCTGACGCTGCTGTAGGGCGATCGCAGCTCAAACGGTCAGCCAGCCTTGTTTGCGGCTTAGTCTGATGCAGAATCTTTAGAATCTTTGGCAGACTCAGCAAAAACCGCTACGGGCACACGCTTGTAGGCCGGAGTGCCCGCCCGAGGCTCAATGTGCGCCTTCATCAGCACATTGGCCTCGGGGTAAAACATCAGCGCCGCCCCCGATCGCACCTCCCCGTAGATAATCTCGATGCCGTCGAGCTGCCCGGCATCGCCCCGCACGCTCACCCGCTGGTGATGCGCGAAGCCCGATCGTTCAGCATCGTTGGGGTTCATCAAGATGCAGTGACGGTGGGGCATCCCTCGGTACTCATCGGCTTCCTTATAGACCACGGTGTTGTGCTGGCCGTAGCTGCGCCCGGTAATCAGCGCCAGCACCAGGGCGGGATGCTGGGTCTCCGGCAGGCCAAAGTCTTGCAGGGTGGGCAGCGTCAGGTCGGGCAGCGGCGTGGGCTGCATTTCGGCCTTCCCCGAGGGCGTGGGAAACTTGGGTTCTAGAAAGATGCGACCGCCAATGGTGAACTCGGCATTGGTATCGTCAATGTCGCCAATTTTTTCGTAGCCGGGAATGGTCTGGGCAATTAGCTGGCGCACGTAGCGGGGATCGTGCAGCCGCCGCCACTGAATTGGGTCTTCTCCATGAATGCGGTGGGCCAGTTCTGCCAAAAAGTCGATCTCCGTCACCAGATCAGCTCCTTTCAGGTGGGTTTTGCCGGGGCTGTTGAGCCGCACAAAGTTGTTGCCCGACTCGACGGTGGTTTTGTGGGGGTTCTCAAAGCGGGCAAACACCGGCACGATGATGGTGTTTTGCCGCGCCAGCCCGTGAAAGTGGCCCTGGTTGGGCTTGGTGGCCAGATAGACAATCGTGTCGATGTTACCGAGGGCGCGCTTGGCCTGGGTGAGGTCGGGGTTGGCGGCGTAGAGGTTGCCCCCCAGACACAGCAGGGTATCGACGTCGCCCGCATCCGCCGCTTCGATCAAAGCGCGGGCGTCGTAGCCCGGTTCACGCTGGAGCGATCGCCCCAGCAACGTCTCCAGCGCCTCGCGAAGGCTGTCTTTGAGATGGGCCGTCACCCCCATCGAGCCAAAGCCCTGCACGTTGGAGTGGCCGCGAATGGGCATCATCCCCGCGCCAGGCTTGCCCACGTTGCCGGTCATCAGGGCGGTGTTGGCGATGCTGTAGATGTTGTCAACGCTGTTGGCCTGGTGGGTAATGCCCATGGCCCAGGCAAAGACCACATTCTGGCTGCTGTGGATGATCTCGGCAGCGGCAACAATTTCTGTCAGTGACAGGCCGCAGGTGGCGATGATCGACTCCCACTCGGTAGCGGCCACCTGATCGATCACCTCCTGCCAATGCTCGGTGTGGGCCTTGAGGTAGTCAAACTGCACCCAGCCCCGCTCTAGCAACACCTTTTGAATGCCCACAAACAGGGCCAGGTCGCTGCCGGGTATCGGCTGCAAAAATAGCGAGGCGATGTCTTCGCCCTGCACCAGCCGCAGCGGGTGGGCCGGGGAGCCAAACTTAACTAGGCCTACTTCTTTGACCGGGTTGATGGCGATGACCTTGCCGCCGCGATCGCGCAGTTCGATCAGCTCATTCATCAGCCGGGGGTGGTTGGCGGGGGCGTTGGAGCCCACCAGCACTAAACAGTCGGCCTGGCGCAGGCTCTCTAAACTGACCAGGGAGGTGCCGGTGCCAAAAACTTTGTTGAGGCTGACCGTCGAGGGGGCGTGGCACAGGTCAGAACAGTCGGCCAGATTGTTAGAGCCCATGGCCCGCACCATGAGCTGGAGCAGAAAAGCGGCCTCGTTGGAGGAGCGGCCCGAGCTGTAGGAGGCCACCCGTTCCGGCGGCAGCGAAAAGCCAGCGGTGGTGAGCTGGTAGATCTCTTCCCAGCTAATGCGCTCGTAGTGGTCAGACCCGGCCCGCCGAATCACTGGAAAGCTGAGGCGACCGAGGCGATCGGCCTCGCGAGAGGTGAGCGCTTGCAGCTCTGCAATAGTGTGGCGATCGAAGAAGTGATCGCCCAGGCCTGGTTGCAGCTCTGAGGAGATGGCCTGCACGCTTTTCATGCAGCGCTGGAGCGGTTCTTCTAGCTCGTTGATAAAGCCGCCATTTTGCCCGCCCGTGCCCCAGGCGCAGGAGAGGCAGGCGCTCTTGTGAAATAGCGTTTTCCAGATTTGCGGCCCCTGGGGCGAGAGGGTTTTTTGTGCCCAGTACTGAATGATCGGCAGACCACCACCGATGGGCACATGGTCTGCCGTAAGTTCGGCGGCAGGAAGCTTATCGGGCAGGTTGCGATCGCTGGCAGCGGTCAAAGAAGCCTGATCCTCGGTCTGGTCGAGTTGGGTCATGGTCAAAGATCTCACAACAGCCGCCGTCTATCACTATAGCGAGGGTACCGGGTGCCAGAAAGCCAGCCAAAAGGTAGAGAGTTGGGGGGTAAGTTGCGAAGAGCGTCCCCACTGCCAGACCGATTTAACCCCTTTGAAGGACGGCAGCTCTTTTTTTGCACGCCAAACTATAGACAAACGTTTAGAACAGGAGGTCTACTATGAACCACCTAACTAAAAGCTTGATTGGCCTTGCTGTTGCTAGCACCACGGTTTTAGGTGCTACCTCGGCCACGGCTCAAATCTTTGAGATTGGCGACCAGGTTGAGTTTGACCTACGAGACAACCGCGACCCAGAGCTGCGGCCAAATCTGTCGGTAGACGACGGCCAGCTCAATATTCAGCTTGAAGAGCAACCCCGACCCGAGACGCGCATTCGGTTTGATGAAGGCAGGGTAGAGTTTCGCCAAGAGCGACCCGAACCCAGAGAACGGTTGAATTTGACTGTTCCTCTGGAAGAAGACGAATAAGCCTGTATGGCTGTTCGATAGTTTAGGGGTGGCCTCGCTAGGCTGCCCCTGTTTTTTAGCCCTCAGTCGGGGCAATGCGGCGGGTCATAACGCTGATGTATTCGCTGCTGCGCCCAGAAGTTTACCGCGATTGCCCGTATCGGTAGTTGAGTTCGAGGGCATTGCAAAAGCTATTGAGGCTGTTGAGCAAAGCATTGTAGTAGGGATAGGCATCGTCTCGCTCAGCCTGAAGACGGGCATACAGGGCCAGCTCTGGCTCTGGAACTAGATGATCTTTGGGAATGTTTAAGCCCGCTGCGGTTAAGCGGGTTGATGCGATCGCAACTAGCAATGCCCCAACGGTATCAGTCTTGCCGTTGCGCAAATCCTTCAGCCCAGGGAAAATTAGCTCTGCTCCTGGTAGCTCAGTTAAGTTCATGATGGCCCCTCTGCTTGCATTTGGTCAGCCTGCTCAATGAAATTTTCGACTCTGCTTTTGAGAGCATCAGGATTAAGAGAAGGAAAGCGAATCAAATCGGGTTCAATGGCCTCAAAGCAATCGCGCAGATTGGCTAATGAGAATAATCCCTGTTCGAACATAGATTGAACGTCGTTAATATCGCGATCGTATCCTCTTGAAAGTTTTGAGAGGGCTTGAGCGGTGAAGTCATAATGGTAGAAAGAAATTTGACCTTTTTTTCCAATGAATACACTCCTCTCACGCCATCCTGGCAGGGGAGGCAGGAAGTCTTGCGGTGAGGCAAGTTCGATATTGATATTGAGGTCTTGTTTGATTTTAGCGATCGCCTGAAAAATGCCTGGGGGTTCGGGGTCTAGGCGAATATCTACATCAACAGTAGAATTACGCCAACCAATTAATAGAGCACTAGCCCCGCCTGTGAAATATATAGAGCCTGAACCACGGGCTTCTTTACCTAAGATGTCCATTAACTGCTCTAGCTTTTTAGGATCAATATTGGAACGCATAGTTTGCACAAAATATGATGAGCTAGTAAGTTAAGTTGAGCTAGCGATCGCGAAGCATCTCCCTTAGGAGAAAACCCAACACCTGCCGCTGAGATTGTTGGGCTTCCTTCGTCAGCCCAACCTACAAGAGAGCTGCGATCGCACTACAGGAGATCTACGAGCGCTCTAATTGTGATACGTTTTTTCTCGACAAGCATCAATAAACAACTCACCCAACTCCGTAAGTATTGTTGATGTTTCTGTCTCTATGTCAATATCGAAATCTACAGAGGTATTAAAATCGGGGTCGCCGCTTGGAATGTCAATACTATGTGTTCCTGCACTAGCCGTATAGACAACCTTTGCCAGCCCAAGCCTAATAATATTGGCCATTTCGAATTCTTTTACATTCTGTTCAGGAATAGATTCAGGGGCTACGATTTCCGCTTTCAGCATGACCTCTCTGTGGTTGAGCGATCTAAGTTCTCTTTCTAACGAGAGAATAGATGACCTTAATTTCCTGGCTTCTTTTGAGAAAACATACTGTCCATCAGGCGACAGACTCGCAAGCTCATTTTTGAGATTACTTAGTTCTACTTGCAGCCCGCTCTCTATACTATAACGATTAGCCAAGAATTTTGAGATTTCATTATTGAGCTCATCTACTCGCCTTTTCTTCTCAATAAGTACCGCTTCCAACAAATTAAACTCATCTTTTGATAATTGACTTAAAATGTACGGGAAGACATGATTCTGAATATTTTGCTGTGAGTCCACCATATTTACAAGCAATGCAGCCCACTTGTCCTGGAGTTCATCATCATCCTCCAATGAGGCATTTTCAAGATAAGGACAGAGTAGCTTGGGCGGTATGGCTTTAATGCTTATGCTGTTTCTCTCACATATTGATTTGGCTTTATTCAAAATTCTAACTTGGTTATTAAAGCGCCAATAAGATATTTGATCTTTGACTAATAAGCCAAGTTCTTCAATTGAAGGCAAGACGAGCTTTTCGGCGAAATTTTTCGCAACATCTATTCCCTTTTCAATTGCAGTGGATGAAAAGTCTATTTTTGTATGATTCTTGTCATCGCTCATGTTTATTTCCGTTTTTGTATATGGCTATATATTAAGCCACGTATCTGCTGGATAAGCCCTCGACGCTCGCTATTATCCATTAGATCTGAGAATGACATCTGATTCTTAAGGAATTAAACATTAGATCTGTGGGAAAAGTTCGACGTTTTGAGATGTCATCCCACAGATTTGAGAGTTCAGTAAGAGGATCGGTGTGTTATCCATCGGAAGTTCTGGACAATACCCTAGCTTCAGGGATTATTCAACGTCTAAACATGTCACCACCTTAACCTTTTACTCAATTAGGTGGAGTAATTAATTTGCCTCAGGCATTACCCCTACGGTTGATGGGGAGCTTTTGTACCATTACTCTTTTACGTTAAGCCGTTCGAGCAGAGCGGTCGTCATACAGAACTCGAAAACTTTGGCGCTGCCGTAAGGTGTTTGCACCACCAACCGACAGCTAACCCCGCAAATCTAGCACGCAGATTGCCAGGCTAGGGAGATCGTACCCTAGTCACTCCAGTTTGCACTTCAACTGCGGGTGGCTAGGGTTTTCGCGTTCTGTTTTCCTCACCCTTCTACCCCTTGCGGGGGACAGGGCTTGCTCACTGCAACCAAAAAAGAAAACAGAACCGATGTTTGAATATCTCGAACCAGACGCCAACGACAACCAAGGCACTAACCAAGGGACCGGATCCCTGCCGGTGCCACCCAGATCTGGAGCCACCAACAGAGGGACCCGGTCCCTAAACCCTGAGAAAGTGCGCCATCTGCTCTACGGTAGCTGGGCCGCCATAGACCGCACCATCAAAATCCTCCACGCCCACGGCTACGCCGAACCCAACGACTGGAGCGACCCTATCCCCGTGCCGCCCAGCAGTGCCGCAGCCACCGATCACCCCAACCAGTGGATGGTGATCATGACCAAGACCCTGCTCATCGAGTAGCGACTCTCAAAGAGACCGAGTGCCTGCCGCTGCAAGCAACGTCTTGGGTCAAGACAACAGGCACCCGGTCTCTAAACGCAAACTGGCACAGCTGTTTGGCAGTTTCACCCCGCAACTTAGCTCTGTGCAAGCTACAGCAAGCCTTTTGCCCCACATTTTCCAGTTTCACTCCGCCATTTGATCGAGGTTTGGCCAAGCCCTCCCAACGCTTAGACAAAGAGAACCCCGGTCTTGGCCAAGACCGGGGTTCTCTTTGTGCTTGTCTAGACAGCGTAGACCTTTGGAACTACTGCTCTAGAGCAGTGAAACGCTCCTTAGGAATCACGCCGTGGATGCCTTTCACAATGTCCACCACCTGCGACACCTCAAAGTCGATATCGGCACTACCGTAGAGCAGTGCATCGGCCTTGGTGAGACCATACTTGTCATTCATGATGCGCAGATATTCGCGCACCGACTTCTTCATAGCTTCGTTGAGGTCAACGTCGAGACCCACCGCAATCCATGAGTCGGCGGTTTCGCCCATGGGGGCAGGTAGCTCCATATCTTTGTGCAGCACCAGCTCAAAGGTGGGCAGCAGAGAACACTCGATCGCCGTCAGCGCCACCTCACCGTTGCCCTGAGCGCAGTGGGGGTCACCCGAGTAAAACAGCGCCCCAGGCACCTGCACCGGCAGATATAGGCTGCTGCCCCGACCCAAATGCTTGATGTCGATGTTGCCGCCGTAGAGGCCAGGAGGTACAGAGTTTACTGCATCTTCCGCCGCCGCAGGCACTACCCCCATCAGCCCCATAAACGGTTTGAGGGGAATTTCTAGATCGGGTAGACCATTGGATGGCTTAAAGATGCCAATCTCATTCTTGGCGTCGATAGGAATAATTTTGGTATAGATAGGCGCGTCGTTTTCGGGATATTCACCGGGCAGGGCTCCTCTACCGTGGCGGTTAGAAATCACGCCGTAGGGGGCTCGATACTCGATGTCGATGGTTTTGATCTCTAGCACATCGCCGGGTTCTGCCCCTTCGACGTAGATCGGCCCGGTGATCACGTGGGGGCCTGGCCCAGACTTGGGCACGGTGCCCTTAATGGTGAGTTGGTCGGGCAAAATGTCTTCTTCTTTGACACCGCCACCAGTAAGAAACGCAACGGTGTCGCCCTGGTCGGCAATGATGCCTTCGTGAGAGACGGTTTCCATACGAATGCGATCGCCCGATTTGACCGTCAAAATTGGCTCACTGTCGGGCTTAAACAGCTCACCCCAGATCACGTTGCCGGGAATGGATTTGACCTCGTAAGTCTCATACTGGGCAGCAGCGGGCGAAAACCATGACGACCAGGCCGTTGCCACCAGCAGACAAACCCCAACCCCGCCCATCACCTGCAACAGCCACCGTGACGCTCTCAGCTGTCGCTTGAGTTGTTTTAACAATTTCATAGAGTTAATAGACCATAAACACCTAAACGACTTCCCAAGTGAATAGGCTTTTATGTACCGCAGTTGTAATCTCAATTACTAATCAATTACTAAAATTTAGACAAACCGCCTTTATGCGCCGATCGCTGCGGTCTGATACAGAATCCGCCTTGGCTAGCACCGGTTGGGCTGGGCAAACACCGTTTGCCCCTACGCAATCCGTCTGTTTGGAATCGTACAAGCCCGGTTCCAAACCGGCCAACCTGTAGGGCGTTGGCGTAGCCTAGCCGAAGGCCTGATCGCTATTCGCCCTGCTGAATCGGGGGTAAGCGAGCAGGATTTGATATTGAAGGGTAAAAATAGCAGTTTTTGCGGATTTTACTGTTTAGGTTGATCGATTTACTGACGTTGCCGTAAAGAGACTGGTCAACCTATTGCAGATTGCCATTCTCAATCGTTGTTAATTGGTCGATGAGGGACATGGTCTGAACGTACTGATAAGGGTTTCAGACCATGCCCATTTTTCTACTATGACAACAAAACTACCCTGCCTTAGGCTAAGACTAGGGGGGCCAGCCCCAGATAGCGAATGCCCTCAGGCTTTACTTCAAAGCGACAGGGCAGCACCTGCACCCCCCTGGCGATCGCCTCCCGCAGCAGTAGCCCGTAGGTCGGGTCGGCCTCATCGCCGGGCGAAAACGCGGTGCAGTCACCCCGGTTGATGAAGTACAGCATCGTGGCCTGGGCGGTGGGTATCAGCGCCGCCAATTCCTTCAAATGCTTCTGACCACGGGTGGTCACCGTATCGGGAAACAGGGCCAGACGGCCCTTGGCCCAGGTGGTGTTTTTTACCTCAATGTAGGTGGGGATGACATTGTCTTCCCCAGAGATCACAAAATCAATCCGGCTTTTGCCGTCGCCGCCGTAGCGCACCTCGGGGCGAATGGTGGTGTAGTCTCCCAGTTCGGGAATTTGCTTAGCCTCCAGCAGCGCTTTTACCACCCGGTTGGGCAGAGCCGTATTGGCCCCCACCCAGGTGGGTACAGTGTCGTTGACCTCAGCCAACTCCCAGGTGTAGGCCAGCTTACGCTTGGGGTCATTACTCTGGGAGACCAGCACCCGTCCGCCAATGTGGCAGACCCCGGTCATCGGCCCCGTATTGGGACAGTGGGCGATGATCACCTCGCCACTGTCTAGCTCAATATCGGCAAAAAAGCGCTTGTAGCGTTTGAGGAGGGTGCCCCCCAGCAGGGGCGGAAAGGGATAAAACCAGTCAGCAGCCATAGCAACAAAAAATGGAGCAGCGAAGAGCGACAGAGAACGAAACCAGTGCTCACCCTATCAGGAAAGGGCTGAGACCGGCACCTGAGCAAAGTAGCGGCGGCGAAACTGCTCTTCTTGCAGGGCGTCGAGAAAGTGCTGCACCGCTGCCAGGTCAGGATCAATCGGCTCTGGTGCCGCCTGAAAGGTCATGGTTTCTGCAGCGATCGCCACCACCTCAAAGCCTGTGGTCGCTAGGGCGGTCAACCCCAACGCCAGACTCGTGGGCGAAAGGTGTAATCGCCGGATGAGCTGAGCCTTGGTCACCGGCAGGGCTGTGCGGACAAGGTACTTAGCCAGGCCCACCAGCTCTTGCCACAGAGCTACCGGATCTCGGTCATCCACCGCTGGGGAAAACGCTAGAGCCAGGGTTTGGCCATCTAACCGGCCAGTATTCTCTACGCTGGTCAGCTCGCCCTGCACCGATTGCACATCTACCAGCTTGACGTGGTACCCGTTGTAGCTGTTGTGGTCTAGCTCTACCACCAGATCGCAGCGGCCCTGGGGCAGTTCGTCGCGGTAGTGCCCCCACCACTCGCCAGGAAAGCCGGTCTGGGCGCTGTCGTCCCACAGCTCAAACTCGGTTTTGATAAAGCTGACGGCCTTGTTGTGGCGATCGCGCAAATTCTTGTGAAAGGCATTCTGAAACCAGGCATTGCGAATCAGCAGCTTAGGCACCGGGTTGCCCATGCCGCAGGGCTCTAGCCATTTCAGCTCGCGAAACAGGGGCTGACCCAGGTCGGCCACCGTCACCGCTAAATCGATGTCTAGGCTGGGCTGAGGGGAACCGTCGCCCCCCAACTGCTCGCGCACCATGCGGTTGAGAGCCGTCGCCAGCAAGTCAACATGCTCCACCGGCAGGGTCAGGCCCGCCGCCAGAGGATGGCCGCCAAAGCCCGTCAGCAGGCTGGCCTGGGTCTGAAATAGCTGATATAGGTCGAGCCCTTTCACCGATCGCGCCGAACCCCTGGCCAGCCGAGGGCCATCGTCCCCCAGGGATGGATCTGCAGGTGGATCGATACGCAGCAGAATCGTGGGCCGCCCCAGCGACTGGGCCACCTGCCCCGCCACCAGCCCCAAAATGCCAGTCGGCCACTGCTCGTCGGCCAGCACCAGACAGCGGGTGGTAGCTAGATCGACCTGGCCGACCCGCGCCATGACCTGGTTATAGAGATCGCGCTGGAGAGCTTTGCGGCGGGTGTTGGCCAGCTCGGCCTCGTTGGCTAGAGCCTGAGTATGTTCAACCTCCTGACTGGTCAACAGCTCTACACAAAAGCTAGCATCGCCGTGGATGCGGCTGACCGCATTGATGCGTGGCCCCAGACCAAAGGAAATGTCTGTGGGGCGATCGCCCGTGCGTTTGCACAGTTCTAGCAGCTTCGCCAACCCTGGCCGGGGGTAGGGGGGCCGGGGCTGTAGCTGGGTTTGCAGCTGCTGTAGCCCCACCTGAGCCAGGTAGCGACAGTCGCCGCGCAGCTCTACCAGGTCGGCAATGAGGCCGATGGCCACCAGGTCAAGCACATGCTCTAGGGGCTGGGGCGGCGGCGACTTGAGCGATGCGTATAGCCCCTCCAGCAGTTTGTAGGCCACCGCCACCCCCGACAGCGTCGCCAGGGGATGCTCGGTTGGCAGGCAGCGGGGGTTGATCAGCGCCACTGCCCCAATATCTCCTTCCGGCACCGTGTGGTGATCGGTGACAATCACTGCCATGCCCAACTCGGCGGCGTAGGCAATCTCGGCCCCGTGGGTGCTGCCCGTGTCGCAGGTGACAATCAGCGTTGTGCCCTCTGCCGCCAGCTGCTCTAGCCCGCGCCGCGACAGCCCATGGGACTCGCTCAGCCGGTTGGGAATGTAGTACGTCAGGCGATCGCCCTTGGGAATCAGCTGTCCTAGCCCGTCCCACAGCACGGCGGTAGCGGTCACCCCATCGGCGTCAAAGTCTCCCCAGATGGCCACCTTCTCATCGCTGTCGATGGCCTGCTGAAGTCGGGTGACGGCGATCGCCATCGCCTCCCCAAAGGCGCTGGCCGCAGCCGGAATATAGGCTCTCGGGTCTAGCCAGCCAGCCACGGTCTCCGGTGTACCGATCTGCCGCTGCCACAGCACCTGGGCCAGCCGAGCAGGGCGATCGGTACCGCCGGGCAGCGCTTGGGCTACCACATCTAGCCACCCCTGGGGGCAAGACTCAGCCAAGGGGCCATTCCAACGCTGGGCCTGAATAACCTGGTTAACCATCAAGCTAAGTCAAGAAAAGGTGAGGTTGAGATGGAGCGAGTCTGGCCCAAGTAGGCAATTTAAAGAAGCTTCCGTAAAATAAATAAAGCCTAAAATTTTAGGCCAACTTCCTACGATACGATGAGTAGATTCATCTATTTGGCCGAATTATTTGACCGAATAAATTTATCTTAGTCTCTGCTCTCAAATAGCTGACTAAAGATCACGACTAGCCTGCTGCCTTTGCTCTACAACAGGTCTTATATCTTAGATTTCATGCTTAACGAAGTGCCAGAAACCTCTGTCTACCTGCGGCGGCAAAGAACCTGGCGTAGTGTACCTTCGCAACTTTCCTATGACTAAACATAGCCACCCCGAGCTAGACGGGCAAAACCCTGAGACCCTTTATACGTTTCAGCTCAAGCGGCCCGGTCAAACCCGGCGAGAGCGGCTCCTGTGGGTCGCCCTAGGTCTCTCCCTGGGAGCTGGTTTGACCGTGGGTTATGGGTTGCTCAAGCCATCGGCGGGCAACTCCTTGGCACGGCCATGGTTTTGGTCATCACAGCCAAGCTCTACCCCTGCGGCAGAAGATCCCTTTCGCCAGGGTTCGGAGCGAGCTATGGCCGCAGCAGAGTTAACCCAAACCGCCGAATTTAGCGAAGAATGGGCCGCTGTCGTCATGGACTGGCAACAGGCGATCGCCTTGATGAAGGCAGTCCCCAAAACCAGCCCCAACAGCGCGATCGCCCAGGAAAAAGTGGTTGAATATGAGCGCAACATGCAGTATGCCCAGAGCAACGTCAGCACCCGCGCTAGCCGCACCCCCGACAGTAAAACCTACTGGACCCTGGGCTCAGACCACGATCTAGTCATCGCCATTGAAGGCCCCCCAGCCCAGACCATCCAGTACCCAAGCGCCTGCCTGCAGACCCTACGCTACGGCAACAGCCTTGTCGAACTCAATAATGGCTACGTCAAACAGTACGACAACCCTGACGGCACCCTCAACGTACTGGCCGAAGGAGCCACAGTCTTGTCAGCCACCGCCGACCCCGGCACCTGGACCCTGGGATCCACAGAAGCCAAAGTCTTGCAGCTCCAGGGCACCCCGACCCGTCAAGAGCAGTACACCTCCAACCGGTTTACCACTCTCTACTACGGCAAGAGCTCAGTTTTCCTGGAAAATGACCAGGTCATTGGCTACCTCAACTCCGACAACAATCTCAAGCTGTCGATCAATCTCCCCGATCTGCCAGCAGGTCAGACAGTGCCCCCCGCCTGGTCAGTGGGCTCTAGCCGCACCGAGGTAATCCGCATCGAAGGCAGGGCACCCCTAGCCATCAGCCGCAACGACACCAACTGTGAAGAGGTCTTTCACTTTGAATCTGGCGAAGTGACCTTTCGCCAAGGCTTAGTAACGGGTTATAACGACCACGGCTCAGCACTCCGGGTGCGCTAGCTCTCTGGCTAGTTCAAACTGGTCTAAATACGACCTAAGTGATTGGCGCTTCCATACCCTCGGAGCTAGATTTGGTGCATTGTTTTAGACTCAATGACCGTATGCTTAAGCCAGTGACCTAGCCGACCTCGCCCCAGCCCCAGCGCCGTGGATGACGCCCCCAACACCATTGATTTGGTTATCGTTGATGACGATGCCGAAACAGCTCGCCTGCTGAACCGGCTGCTCAGCCAGCAGGGGTACAGAGTTCAAGTGGCCGAGAACGGTCAACAAGCAATAAATTGCATTCTCAACCGGCAACCAAGCCTGGTGTTGTTAGATATTTTGCTACCCGACATAGATGGCTATAGCCTGTGCCAACAGATCAAAACAGATGCGCTGACGGCAGAGATTCCGGTCATCGTGTTGAGCTCCCTGGGTGACTCCCTCGACAAGGTCAAGGCTTTTCAGGTAGGGGCTACTGACTACATTACCAAGCCCTTTGCGATTCAAGAGGTGCTGGTACGGGTGCAAAACCAGCTGCGCCTGGCCCAGCAGCGGCAGCAGCTCAGTCAACAAAATGCTTTGCTGATTCAAGAAGTGCGTGAGCGCACCCAGATGGAGCAGGCTCTCATCGCCGCCGAGATGAACTATCGCAGCATCTTTGAAAATGCCACAGTGGGTATTTATAAGGCGGCTACTACTGGGCAGTTGCTCAGCGTTAACCCGTCGATGGCGCGGCTCTATGGCTATGACTCAGCCGAGCAGATGGTTGCCACCGTCGAGAATATCAGCCGCCAAATCTATCTGGAGCCAACTCGCCGTGATGAGCTGGTGGTCTATCTCAATCGCTTTGAAAAAATCACCGATGCCGAGTCAGAGGTGTTTCGCCAAGACGGCAGCACGTTTTGGGTGAGTGAAGATATCTGGAAAGTGTGGGATAAAGCAGGCAACTTTCTCCACTACGAGGGCATTGTTCACGACATCAGCGAACGCCGTCAGATGGAGACTGAGCTGCGCCAGCAGCGCCAGCAGGCCGATCGCCTGTTGGTCAACATCTTGCCCTACCGCATCGCCCAGCGGCTCAAGGGCGGGGCCCGCACCATTGCCGAAAGCCTCGACCAAGTTAGCGTGCTATTTGCCGATCTGGTTGACTTTACTGCCGCCTCAAGCGAGATGACGCCGCGCCAGCTGGTCAAGATGCTCAACGAAGTATTCTCCATATTTGACCAACTGGCAGAGTTTCATCGGCTAGAAAAAATTAAGACTATTGGCGATGCCTATATGGTGGCTGGGGGGTTGCCCACCCCTGACGACGACAATGCCGAGGGCATAGCTCATTTTGCCCTCGACATTTGCGAGGCGATTAAGCAGCATTCGCGACCCGACGGCCAGCCTTTTCAAATTCGAGTTGGCATCAACACTGGCCCGGTGGTAGCGGGGGTGATTGGTCGGCGCAAGTTTGCCTACGATCTCTGGGGCGACACCGTCAACATTGCCAGCCGCATGGAGGCTACCGGAGAAGCCCAGCGCATACAGGTCACGCCAGAGCTCTACGAAAGGATCAAGGACAAATTTTTGCTGGAGCCCCGTGGCCATGTGGCCGTCAAGGGGCGAGGTCATATGATGACCTACTGGCTCCTAGGGCGTATCTAGCTCGGGCCTGGCAACAGTCTGGAACCATAGCTCAGGTAGGCGGTCAACCCCCTTAGAGATTTCACTTATGCTGGCCGTTAGCCCGTGTTAGCCTGATAACACTCAGCACCTAAAATCAGAACGCAAAATCGGCAGCGCTACAGGGATCGATTACGGACAGCAGAGACGCTGGTGTTGGTACGGGTTGGGCCAACTCACTGTGGTCAGCTCAACGGGTTTTGAGAGAGCTGTCGAGCCAAGCAGGGTCAATCAGAACACTTATAATTTTTAGGCTAAGGGCTATTGCAGGTTTAGATTGGCAAGGGCTCGGGTAAGGAAGCAGCCATGGCATCACATCAGCAAGCAACAATTTTTATCGCAGAGGCTGCTCCCCACCATACTCAAGCTCTGAGCACAATTTTGGCGGCGGCGGGTTATCAGACCCGCAGCGCGCTGGAGGCTGACAGTTTGCTCGATCTACTCAAACAGACTCCTGACCTGGTTTTAATTCCGATGGTGGCCGATGGCGATCGCGGTTACCGGCTCTGCCAGCAGATTAAAGCTAACCCGGCCCTAGCCCATCTGCCGATTATTTTTGTCGGGGTGGCTGAGGTGCTGGCTAACCCCACCCAGGTCTTTGAAGCGGGGGGCGACGACTATGTAATCGGCCCGATGATTGCGGCAGATGTCATCGCTCGGGTGAAGCGCCAGCTTGAGGGTAGCCAGCCAGATGCTGGGGCGATCGCCCTAGCCAAGACCCTTGCACCGCGCCCATCGCTGCTGAAGGCGAGCCTGCAACGCATCCACAACTCCCTCGATTTAGATACGATTCTGAGCACCGCTGTGCGGGATGTGCGCCAGCAAACCCAGGCTGACCGGGTGGTGATCTATCAATTTAGGAGCGACGGGCAGGGGGTGATTACCCATGAGTCGATAGTCGATGAGAGCCTAACGATGCTCAATCGTCAAATTAACGATGCCTGCTTTGACCAAGACCATGCGATCGCCTACTGGTCTGGCCGCGTCGGGCAAATTGACGATGTGGCGACCTTGGGCAAGGTGAGCCAGTGCTATCGAGATATGCTGCTGAGTTTTGGCATCAAAGCCAACTTGACAGTGCCGATTATTCACAACTTGATGGGGCAGACCCGCTACCTCTGGGGACTGGTGATTTTGCACCAGTGCCACCAACCCCGGCAGTGGGCGGCAGCGGAAGTCGAGATGCTGCAAGAGCTCTCGGCGCACCTGGCGATCGCCATTCAGCAGAGTCGTCTGTTTAACCAAGTGCAGCGTCAGGCCCGCCAGGAGGTGCTGCTCAACCACATTCTCGATGAAATTCGCGCCAGCTTTGAGGTTGAACAGATTCTGGCCTGCACCATCGATCACCTGCGGACAGCGCTCAACCTGCGCCAGTGCGGTATTACCCTGCTGCACCACAACCTACCTAAATTGCCTACACCATTTCTGCTCAGCGGCCAAACCCCTGACTCTGAGGAAACGGTACCGCCCCTAGAGATTACCGACGCGCTGCGGCGGCAGCTACTGCTCGACAGTGACCAGCAGGTCACTCCTTACCTCACCCATCCGGTGGCGGTGAGGCCCCATTCATTGCAGTCTGTGGTGCAAGGCCAAGCGGCCTACGTGGCCAGCCCGATTCGCACCGATGGTCAGGTGCATGGCGTGCTGTGGGCTTGCCCTAACCCAGACCAGTTGGCAATGGCATCGATCAAGGTGGGCTCGTGGGAGTATAGCGACCTGCGTCTGATTGAAGAGGTGGCCCAGCAGCTGGGTCAGGCGCTGCACCAGGCCGACCTATACCAGCAACTGCAAACCGCCAACGACGAGCTGCAGCGATTGGCACACCTCGATGGACTCACCCAGATTGCCAATCGGCGTGAATTTGACCGCTACCTGACCCAGGAGTGGCAGCGCTTGCAGCGTGAACAGAGCAGTCTGGCTCTGGTGCTGGCAGATGTAGATTATTTCAAGGGTTTTAATGACACCTACGGTCACCTATCTGGGGATGACTGCCTGCGCACCATTGGGCAACTGCTGGCCCAAATCACCAAGCGCCCCGCCGACTTGGCGGCCCGCTACGGTGGGGAAGAGTTTGCCCTAATTTTGCCCAATACCAGTCCGGCAGGGGCGATCGCCCTGGTGTCAGAGGCTCAGACCCACCTCAACCGACTGGCTATTCCCAACCGGGCATCGCCGCTGTACGGCCAGGTTACCCTGAGCTTTGGCGTCACGGCCCTGGTGCCAACTCTGGCCCTGTCGCCCGAGGTGCTGATGCAGCGCGCCGATCAAGCCCTCTATGCCGCCAAAAAAGCCGGTCGCAACGGCTACTGCCTGTGGTCTGAAGCGATAGAATCAGGGCAAGAACATTCTGCTGAGGCGTCTCGGTAGTGGGGGTGACGGGGTAATGGAGTAGGGAGAGGTGGCTTCGTCTCATGGTAAGTTTGTCGCTAGAGCTTCAGCAGCGGCTGCGATCGCCCCTCAGCATCGGCCCAGTCACGCTCCACAGCCGAGTGCTCCAGTCGCCCCTCTCGGGGGTGACCGATCGCGCCTTTCGCCAGCTGGTGCGCCGCTATGCCCCCGACTCCATGCTCTACACCGAGATGGTGCAGGCTACGGGTCTCTGCCACGCCCAGCAGCTAGAGAAAATCATGGATATCGGCCCCGCAGAGCAGCCGATCAGCATTCAGCTATTTGACTGCCGCCCCGACTTCATGGCCGAGGCCGCCCGCCGGGCCGAGGCCGAGGGGGCCAAAACCATCGACATCAACATGGGCTGCCCGGTGAACAAAATCACCAAAAAGGGCGGCGGGTCATCTTTACTGCGCCAGCCCGAGGTGGCCGAAGCGATCGTGCGCACGGTAGCGACGGCGGTGGCCATCCCCGTCACCGTCAAAACCCGCATCGGCTGGGATGACGACCACATCAACGCCGTCGAGTTTGCCCGCCGCATGGAGGCCGCCGGAGCCCAAATGCTCACCCTCCACGGGCGCACCCGCAGCCAGGGCTACCACGGCCCCGCCCGCTGGGACTGGATTACCAGAGTAAAGACTGCGCTCTCGATTCCGGTAATCGCCAACGGCGACATTGTTTCGGTGGAGTCGGCGGTGCGCTGCCTGCAAGCAACCGGGGCCGATGGCGTCATGTGCTCGCGGGGCACCCTGGGCTACCCGTTTTTGGTCGGCGAAATTGACGCTTTTCTAAAAACCGGAACAGTGCTGCCCCCGCCTACAACGGGTGAAATGCTGCGCTGTGCTCGCGAACACCTGGGGCTGCTGTGGCAGTATAAGGGGCAAAAGGGCATTCATCAGGCCCGCAAGCACATGGCCTGGTACGTGAAGGGCTTTGAGGGGGCGGCTCCCCTGCGCCAGCGACTCTGCCAGATCGATACGGTAGAGGCGGGCTACGACCTGCTGGATGGGGCGATCGCCCAGGTAGAGTCTGCCGCGGGATTGGGGAATGCGATCGCCCCTAACCCTCCCCAATTGATCTCGTTACCCTAGGCTATTCACCATGGTGCAAGCCCTCAACCCCACCTATCTGACCTTTGAGGAGTTTCTGCGCTGGGTGCCTGAAAACGGTAGCCAGTACGAGCTTTACAGCGGATGCGTAGTCGAAATGCAGCCTACCGGAGCCCACAAACTCATTGGTGCATTCTTAGCGGAAGAGCTGACCCTACACTTTCGTCAGCAAAATCTTCCCTACACCATTCCTAAAAGCGGATTAATTAAACCCCAGAAGCCCGACTCCGGCTATCGACCCGACGTGATCGTGCTCGACAAACGGGAGCTGGTTAACGAACCGCTGTGGAACAATGCCTCCACAGTGCAATTTGGTTCAACCATCCCGCTATTGATCGAAGTGGTGAGCACCAACTGGCGCGATGACTATGGCCACAAGCTGGTCGAGTACGAGGCCATGGGCGTCGCCGAGTATTGGATTGTCGATTACCGGGCGCTGGGGGCCGTGCGCTACATCGGTCAGCCCAAACAGCCCACGGTCACGATCTGCCAGCTCGTGGAGGGTGAATACCAGATCCAGCGGTTTACTGCCGGGCAAGCCCTGGCATCGAAGCTGTTTGCCGACTTGAGCCTAGCGGTCGATCAAATTCTAGCGGCGGCAAATTATTAGCTCACGGTATGCCCCTCTGGGCCTGGCCAGCCGAACCCGGATATCCGCCCCTTGACTAATGGGGTTTAAGGTAGGATCTATAGATAAATTTCCATTGCAGTTTCCATCCCTGTAACCCTCATGACCTCGTACGCCACCGCCACTGCCCGCGCCGATATGGGTGAGCTTCGCCGTCTGAGAAGCCTGCTCCCCCCCGAGCTGCAAAGCTGGGTGACAGTGGAGTCGGCTATCGACGTGACACCGCCGCTAGTCACCTGCGAAGAGCTGGGCAAAGACCAAGTGGAAATTCAGATTGACTTGATTAAGTGGGAGCAGCTAGCCCTCGATCAGCGCAATCTACTATTTTGGCACGAGGTGGGCCGCATTCAAAACGACACCATTCCCCGCGATGGCTGGGAGATGGCAGCCCTAGCCATTGGCCTAGGCGGTGCCGTGGGCGAGCTGTGGGTGCAGGATGGGCTACTGCTGATGCTGGCCTTGGGTCTGTGTGGTTTTTCGAGCTGGCGGCTCTACAAGCGCAACAACAACCAAAAGACCCTGCAAGAGAGCATCAGTGCCGACGAGCGGGCGATCGCCATTGCCACCCGCTTTGGCTACACCCTACCCAACGCCTATAAGAGCCTGGGTAGCGCCCTCAAGACCCTGATCGAGCAAACTCCCAAAAAACGCCAGCGCGATCGCTACATCAAGCGCCTCGAAGCCCTCAAAAAGAGCGCCGCCAAGGCTAAAGAAAGCGCCCGGGCCGAGCGGGGCGATATGCGATCGGCTTATTAGGAGCTAGCTCCCAGAGTTCTATACCCTCAGATCCCAGGGTTCTGTCCTGCTTTGCACAGGTCATCGGCAAGGCAAACAGGAACCCTGGGTCTTTTGTTGCAAGTTATACAAATCCTGCTCCCCTGCCGACGATTCAGCAGGGCAAACCGCTGTTTGCCCCTACAGGTCTGCCGGTTGCAAATCGGGGTATGGAACTCGGATTCGACATAACTTGCTTACGCCAAGGCTTGAAGAATAGACTGAACCACCTCCAGGCTAACCTGCGGGGGCAGTTGATCACTGGCACCGATCACCCCAACGCCATCTCCCTGGAGAATTGCCCCCGTCAGCCCCGCAGCAGCCAGCCCCGGCCCCAGCCCAGCCGTTCCCTGGGGTAGCAGCACCAACGGCGTTGGCCCCTGGCGAAAGACGCCTACCCGCTGCACCATCAGCTCAAATGCCCCGGCCTCAAACGCCGGATTGAGATCGCCGTCGTACTCAAATTTGCTCAGCATGAGCTGCATGGAGTACAGCTGGGCGGGATTAAGCGGGCTAGCGTCGGGCACCGTGCGAGCGCGGCGGGTAGCCACCATGTCGCGAAACGAGCTTCTCACAGCGACTAGAGCGTTGGCCTCGGTGTCAAAAGATCGGCAGTAAGCGAGACTATCCCAGCCGGGGTTGTCGCGCAAAATCCATTTGTAGCGCTGACCATCGCCCTGGGCGTAGAGCACTGTACCCTGCCACTGGCCCAGGTTGAGGGGCGGGTCAATATTGCGGGTACGAATGGAGGCAAACCCACCGTTGTTGGCCGTAGACACCTGCCCACCAAACCGCAGACCCTGCTCTTGCCACTGCACCTGGCTGGCGCTGACGCCGCCCATCACCCCGTCGTCGAGGCTGCCCCATAGAGCGGCGATCGCCCGGTGGGGCTGACGAAAATCGCTCAGCATAGCCTCCTGGTATGTGGGCAGGTGTCCTAGCTGTTGTATCAAGGTCTGGATCACGTTGTCTGCGCCAGGGGTTAACACCACCAGGGGCGTGTTGACCAGGCCCTGGCTAGAGTCTAGGGCAGCTGTGTTGACGCTGTAGCCCATGGGGGTGAGCTGGTCAGCCAGTCGATCGGCAAGGGCAGACTCGCCTAATAGCCGCAGTTCTAAAGGGAGGGGGGATGGCTCTAAGCGATCCATAGTCAACATCTCTGAATTAGCCGGGTAGGATGTGCCCCGATCGCCCTCAACCAGGGCTGCTAGGGCACCCAGCCCCTTAGACAGCGGGCCTGCCACCTCAAAGTGGGCAAGGGTCTTTAGCAGGCGAAAAGGGTTCCAGACCATGGGGGTTTAGGTGCAACGGTGATCGGCCTTGAGCCTAGCATGGTCACCCCAGAGCAGCCCTGAGCCCTGGGAAGGGTTATTCTTCGATCGCCAGCGAGACCCGGTTACCTCCCACCGATCGCATGTCGCCCAAAAACTGCATCACCTGCTCGTAGGGCAGGTCTTGACTAGGCAGTACAAACACGATGTTTTCGGGGTTGCGGGCCAGATAGCCCTCCATTTGCCCTTTGACCGCATCGGCATCGGTGGGCTGACCATTGAGCTTAACCTGGCCATCGACTCCAAGCTCGACGATAAAGGGGTCGGCGGGTAGAGGCGGGGGCGACACATTGTCGGGCTGCTCGGCGGGCAACTGCACGTCGATGAGCTTTTCGCTGCCCAGGGTGAGGGTGACCACCACAAAAAAGGCCAGAATGCCCATCATCACCGTCAGCATGGGAATCAGGTCAACCTGAGGGGGCGGCGGGGCGGCCTTTGACTTAAAACGCATGGGGCTATCCTAGGCGATCGCCAGTACTGACAAACTCTGCCGAGTGGCTGCGCTCGTTGGCCAGCAGAGTGGGCTCATACCAGTACTGACGGTAGATCAACTCTAGCTCGTTGCCCGCGTCTGAGAAGTAGTCGATCTGCTGCGACTGGAGGGTGACCAAGACGCGAAATACCAGCAGCGCGATAATCGCCACCACCATGCCTGCCGCCGTGGTGATCAGCGCCTCGCCAATGCCCGCCGCTGCGGCACTGGCCTGGTCGCCAGTGCCACCGCCGCCGATGTTGAGGTTGCCGAAGGTGGCAATCAGCCCCGTCACCGTGCCCAGCAGCCCCAGCAGTGGAGCCACCGCAACAATAGTCTCTAAAAGTTTGTCGCCCTTGCGCATTTTGACAAACTCGCGATCGCCCGCTGTCTCCAGCGCCAGACGAAAGGTGTCGGGGGAGGGTTGCTTGAGCCGCAGGGGAGCCAGCAAAAAACGACCGATGGGCAGATCTTGTGACTGGGTGGCGATCGCCGCCGCCTGAGTCAGGTCGCGGCGAGAGGCATCGAGCACCTCGTTGACCACCTGGTCTTCGCGGCGCAGCAGGTTCGTCCAAAACAGGGCACGCTCTAGGGCGGTGGCAATGGTCAGCACCGAACAACCCATAATGGGCACCATGACCGGCCCACCCTTTGCTAAAAACTCAAAAACAGTTGACATAGCCCAAGATTAAGTTACGTTGCTTGCGGCCACCAATATCCAGACTAAGACTAGCGAAAGCTATGGCCTGGCACATTAACAAAAAGAAATTATATTTTTAAGGGTAGATTAAGTCTTCCTATACCCGTTATACCAAGCTCACCCGGTATCTGTGGTTTCCTGCAGGTAGCAGCCCGCTCCTGGGTCTGACTTGAGTTTGGTTTCCCCTAGCCCAGTGGCTAGTCAGCACTCAATTTTAGGGTCACAGATACCCTCGAAGACTCTTCAACCAGCTCAAGGTGACCGTAAACGACCCGTTCGAGTTGAGTTTGTCGAACCCTTAATTGCTGAGTCTTGACGGTGCACTAGTCGTTGTCGCCTCGAATGTAGGGTCGGTTTATCACCCGGCCAGTGGGGCTAGTAACGGTAGTGGCCTTAATCGCCGGGTCGAGTTGGGCCGCTGGGCTGGGTGCGTCGGTGACTGGATCTGGGCTGGCCGCAACCGAACCCAGCGCAATGCCTGGGTTAGCCGCCTTGGTGGTCGTCGGCTGCCCAGCCGCCCCCGAGGCGGTAGTTAGCTCTTGCCAGCTCAGATTGCCATCAGAACCAATCTTCACCAAGACTGAGTCTACTGTGGTGGTGCCGGTTTCAAGGCCACCTACCACCTGACACTGAAAGCGATCGCCCGGCTGGTTGGCTCGGTAGGTAGCCGTGCCGCAGTCGATCAGCGCCCGCTGACCAAAGGCCTGGGATAGCCCCTGCTGAATAGTGTCTTCGACCTTGGGTAGGTTGAGCAGCGCCTTGGAGTTGGGCACGTCCCAGGTGACGTTGCCCTGGCTGTCTTGCTGGGTGACATTGATGGTAAACGTGCCGTCGGGCTCAAGCTCACCCACACACCGAAAGTAGGCTCCCGTCTGTCGAGTCACGTCGCTGGGGCAGAGCACCGACTTCAGCGCCAAGCGACGACCCTGACGCTCTATATCGGCTTTGATCGCCGCCTCAACATCACTAGTGTTGAGGCGGTTGCTGCAGGCCGTTAGGCCCAGGGCCAATAGCCCAACCCCAGTACGAAAAGTCAACGTGCGAAAGGTCAAAGGGGGAAGCATGCGCCTGTACATCGGTCTAGTTTCGTTGTTGAGTAGCCATCTGCATTGTGTCAGGAAGCAAGGGCGATCGCATGGTGTCTACAATACGTCCAGACACAACACATCTAGATATAATCATTCGGATATTCAGACACTAATGACGCCATTGCCGGTGGCAGCAGCGATGTGAGCGCCTAGTAGCCCCACGGGTGAGCAAGCCTAGCCACAGTAACCGATCGGGGCGCGGCTGCCTTGATCAATATGTGAGCCATCTCAGGCAGACTGGTAGATAGACTTGACACAGTCAGGCTTGCTCCAAAGAGTCACGGCTATGACCAGAGCCACCATAGTTTGCGTTTACCATAAACTTGTTGAGAAAATCTGCACTAGATGGCAGATTCGCAAGTGTCCACAGTAGAATAAATCTAAAGCGGAGACGCAAGTTTCCGTTCACTCCTCACACCACACTCCGCCCAGGCTTCGGTCTGGGCGGTTCCTTATGACAATCAACATTTCGCGTCAATGCTTGCGTCCTGACGTTTGTGTCCCAAGGCGATTCTGACCCAATGCTTAAGGGGCTCACACCATGGAAATACACCATAGATTAACCCCACCTCAAGGGTGG
Source organism: Pseudanabaena sp. PCC 9330 (assembly GCF_055795045.1). Taxonomy (NCBI): domain Bacteria; kingdom Bacillati; phylum Cyanobacteriota; class Cyanophyceae; order Pseudanabaenales; family Pseudanabaenaceae; genus Pseudanabaena; species Pseudanabaena sp. PCC 9330. The sequence continues at coordinate 133,763 of NZ_JAYFES010000115.1, forward strand.
GGCAGCTCTGCTAAGTAATAGCCCAAATTGCCAGGGGTTGGCTGTGGTAAGATTGCGTTTGGTTATGAAAGGCAAGGAATACTTAGGCATGGCAGCTGCTCCGGTCACAGACTCTACGTTTAAGCAAGAAGTTCTCGAAAGCACCGTTCCTGTTCTTGTAGATTTTTGGGCTCCTTGGTGTGGCCCGTGCCGCATGGTGGCTCCCGTGGTAGAAGAGATTGCTGAGCAGTACGATGGCCAGGTTAAGGTCGTCAAGGTCAACACTGACGAAAACCCCAGCGTAGCCAGCCAGTACGGTATTCGTAGCATTCCTACCCTGATGATCTTTAAAGAAGGTCAGCGGGTTGACATGGTGGTGGGTGCAGTACCCAAAACTACTCTGGCCAATACCCTTGAGAAGTATCTCTAGCCATTGATCAGCATCTCTGGTTAATGTCAACTCATAGCGCTGTTGTCCTCCGGTGAGCTGCTGTCTCTTGCCGGAGGTTTTTGGGCGGTAGGGGTAAAAATCTCGCTAGAATAGGTTGCTGCCTCTATGAAACCCATTGCTTATGGTTGCGCTCCCCTCTGACCTACCCTCTAGCGTTCAGGCCGATCTGGCCATGGTGCTTGAGCAATTGCCCCACATGGAGCACGGTAAGCTCATTCGTCAGGTGCTAGAGACCATTTTGCGAATGATGGGGCGCGAGTCCGATCGCCTAGACTGGAAAATCTTGAACTATGCCCTGCTGGATATGGAGCAGGGGTTTCAAATTTTTTATTCCTACCGTCACATCCGCAAAATTACGATTTTTGGCTCGGCCCGCACCCAATCCCACAGTCCTGACTACCAATTGGCCGAGCAGTTTGCTCGGCAGGTGACCGAGCTGGGCTTTATGGTGATGACGGGGGCAGGGGGCGGCATTATGGAAGCCGGTAACGCCGGAGCCGGGCCGCAGCACTCCTTTGGGCTCAATATTCAGCTGCCCTTTGAGCAGGGGGCTAACCCAGTGATGGCGGGCAACCCCAAGCTGATCAACTTTAAGTATTTTTTCACTCGAAAGCTGTTCTTTTTGCGGGAGAGCGATGCGCTGGTGTTATTTCCGGGGGGCTTTGGCACCCAGGATGAGGCCTTTGAGTCGCTGACGCTGATTCAAACCGGCAAGGCTGACCCGATGCCCATAGTGCTGGTCGATCACCCCGGCGGCGACTACTGGCAGGGTTGGGATAGCTATATTCGCACTCACCTGCTCAGCCGAGGTCTGATCAGCACCGATGACCCTAGTTTGTACACTATCACCGACAATGTAGACGACGCCTGCCATGCCATCAGCAGCTTTTATCGAATCTACCACTCCTGTCGGTACGCAGGCGATCGCCTGATTATTCGGCTCAAGTGCGATCTGCCCGATAGCGCCGTCGCTCTGCTCAACGAAGAATTTGGCGGCTTTTTAACCAAGGGTAAGATCGAAAAAACGGCGGCCCTACCGGAGGAGTACAACGATGAAACCATCCTCCTTCCTCGCCTGGTGATGCACTTTAACCATCGCGATTTTGGCAAGCTGCACCAGTTTATCTGGCGGCTCAATGACTTGGGCGACCATCGCCCCGAAACGACCCACCCCGAACAAAAATAGCCCTCGGGGGCTACTCTTACGCTGATGAGTGGGTCAGACAACCTACTCGTCGTGCGTCTGTGTGCTTGTGCAGACTACTCTAGCCAAGGGGCTAGGCCCAAAACCCTGCTGCTTGCAAAAAGCGGGGGTTGCCATCGCTGGTTCCCTACAAGTTCCTTACAGATTTTAGGTAAGGTGCTGAGGTCGAAGATAATGGCTGTCTCAGGCCGCGATCGCTGGCTATGCGTTCTCATCTACAGGGCTTAAAAAAGGTGCTGACTCCTCTGCGCGACTGCTTAGGACCTGGGCCCAGACGCTGGTTGCCTCGAGTTTTTCTGGCCTTGGCAACGGTGGTTCTGATGTGGCTGGGCAGTGGGGCCAGTGCCCAAACCCCTGCCGTTTCAAACTACGAACTGGCCCAGGCCCAGCCCTTCAACCAAATTGAAACCTACCCGATCGCACCCCTGCCCACCTCGCCCAATCTGCGGCCCAACGGACGCTGGATTGGGCGGCTGATCTTGCCCAGCGAGGCCGACTACGCTGCCGACCCCGGCGACTGGGCCTGGTTCGAGGTGTGGCATGGAGATGCTGATCGGGTAGGACAGCGGCTGAAGCTGACCTGGAAACCCACAGAGCTAACCCGCACCTACGTCGAAACCGTCACCACCGACATTGCCTTTACCCCCCAGGCCGAGCATTTTTTGGCCAACGGCAACGTGGTGCCTACTCGGCTCAACGGGCGGCGGCAGGTCGGCCCCCTGCAATCTCTGGCTGGGGCGCGACCCAGGGATGATGTCTCGGTGCGGTTGGTAGACGCTGAACTCACGATCCAGGACGGCCAGCCGGTACTGCAAACAGAGCTGGAACCGATTCAAATCACCGGGCGCGAATACGGCCTGGTAAAAATTCTCGGCCCAGACCCCAGCGTCAATGCCCCTTTGCCGACAGAGTGTCCAGGCCCGGAGCCCTGTCCAACGGAGTTTTTTCGGGTGCAGTTCTACGACACGGCGGCCCAAGACTTTACCGGCCCCATTGGCACCGTGCGCATTCCCCAGCAGCCGATGGTGAATGGGGAGCGGTTTTTCTCTAACCTGCGCGACCTCGAGACTTCTCCAGCGGGGCAGGCCGGGTGGTATATCTACGGAGCCAGGGATGCCAATGACATCTTTACCGTACAGGCACTGAAGCCCCGCGCTCTCTTACAGATTCAGCCCGACCAGGTGGTGATTGGCCGCTCCGCAGGCTATCAATACATCGATCGCCAAAACTGGCGCGATACTCCCCAGCGCAAGGGCAGCCTTCAGCGGGTGTTGCTCAGCCCCGACGGCGGCAGCCCTGACGCCGCCCGCGCCCAGTGGCAAGAGGGCGACTACGGCTTGGTGATTCACCTATTCGGCGGCATCGGCGGCGAAAATAGTGAGTTCATTCCCGTTGGGACGGTGACGGGGCACTTTGCCTACGGCCTAGCGCGGATAGTGCGCGAACCGATCACCAACGAACTCCAGTTCGACATTCAGTACCAGCAGATCTACGCCCACAGTTCCCCGGCGGTGCTTTCGGGCACCCACGACTGGGCGGGCTACGTCGGCGACATGCAGCGGGGCTGGCTGGGTATACGCCCGATCTCTGACGTGGTGGTCAAGCTCGACTCGTTTATTACCCCTTTTCAGTTTGGCGAGACCCGCATTTCGCTGTTTGAGGAATTGCTCAAACAGACCCAGGTGATTGCTGCCCGCTATCGTACGGGAGATGGTACCGGGGTGGCCGGGGTAACGCCCGCCACCTCCTGCGTGCAAGACTCAAACCAGGCGCTGTTCATCGCCATTCAGCAGATCCGCAGGCGGATTGAAAATAACTCTGACATTGCGCAGTGGCTACAGCAAAACCCCGACAGCCACGAGGTGGTGCGCGCCATTCAGTTTGTGGCCCTGGGTATGGCCATGGAGGACATGCTGGTGCCCTACGGTGTGGTGCGCCGCGACTGGCAAAACAACGCAGAGTCGCTAGCCGGGGTAGCGCCAAAGGGAGCGTTTATTAGCAACAGCGGGCTGCTGGCCGGGGCGCTGAGCTGGCAGAGCATGATGCCCCGCTGGGCGCATGATGAGGTGGCGCGGGTGTTTTTGCGCCACGGGGCGCAGCTGTGGTTTTTGCGCACCAATATGGTGGGGGGCAATGACCCCAGGGTAGAGCCAGTGCCGCCCACTACGCTGATGGGTGGCATTCCGCTGGTGGGGCGGGCGGTGCAGCGCTTTGCCGATGCCGTGACGGTGCCGCTAAACCTGTTCAATGGGCTGCTGGGCCTGGTGGCGCTGGGGTTGTATGGGGCGATCGCCGTCCCCTACGGTCTCAAAACCCGCTTTCTTAGCCGCCAAAATGCCATCGCTAGCCCGCTGCCCATGGCCCTAAGCGCCCTGCGGGTATTTTTGCTTCCCGCCCTGCTAGAAGAAATCGTCTTTAGGGTGATGCTGCTGCCCCACCCTAAAGAAGGTATCTCTGGTAGCCAGTGGATTCTGTGGGCGATGCTTAGCTTGATGCTCTTTGTGCTCTACCACCTGCTGCTGGGCAAAACCACTTACAAAGCCGCCTGGAATACGCTGAGCGATCGCCGCTTTCTCACCCTGGCTGGCTGGCTGGGCCTGCTGCTCTCCGGTGTGTATTGGATTACCGGCTCCCTTTGGCCCATCGTCCTTATCCACTGGGCAGTGGTCATGACTTGGATCTACGCCTTCGGCGGCAAGGAACGGTTGCCGAGGCGGAGGTTTGGACGCTTACAAACCCAAGTTGCTCAGCCTTAAATTTTGAGTTCTGCCTTGAATGCAAAACTAATCACTTAAAACTCAAACCTCTCCGCCTCCCCATGACCTCCACCGACGCCGAAAAACTCGCTTGTCTCGAAACCCTAGCCGCCGTGGCCAAGCTTAAAGGCGATCCCACACCAAGGGAGTTTGAGGCGTTTCTAGCGGTGGTCAACACCTTTGCCCCCTTACCCCTGGGGATAACGCCTGAGGGGTTGTTGAATGACCCTACCCCGGTGGAGCACTGGCTACCGCAGATTCAAACGCCGGAGATGCAGCAGCAGGTGTATCGGGGGGCAGTGGCGATCGCCCATTCTAAAGGCATTGATCCCCAAGAAGCAGCGCTACTCAGCCAGTTGCGAGACATCTTCCAACTCTCCCCAGAGGTAGCCCATGCTCTGGCCCGACAACCCTTTCGCGTAGCCTCCTCAGAGCCCATGGTGAACTCGGCGCTGACGGGGATGGCGGCGCTGATTGGTCGCGAGGGCGATGTGCGGCGGCTGATTTTTGACTACGCGCTGGGAGCGGCGATGGTCGGTTTGGTGCCCCTGCGCGGCGGCGGCATTCTCGAAATCAAGTTCCTGATTGTGCTGCTGCTGATTCTCAAAATGATTTGGGATATTTGCACTTTTTGGGGCAAACCCCAGGGGCAGGATGTACTGGCGGTGATTGGCAACCTGTTTGGCTTTATGGCGGCGGTCATCGCCGGCTTTTTGGCCTGGTGCACTCTGGTTGGCCTGGGGGTGGTGATGCCTTACGCGGGGGCCTTTGCCCAGGCCGCCGCCTTTGCCACGGCCACCTGGGTAGCGGGTCAGTCTACGACCCAGTTCTACACCAGCCAAAAGCGCCCTGACTTCACCGCCCTCAAGCGAGCCTTCCCCAGCCTCATGGCTTCTAACCAATCAGTAAAGCCGTAGGATGGGCACTGCCCACCAGAAAAGATCTTTCCAGCCCTCCCCTCAACCTACACAACCCTTGGAGCCCAGCGTATGGACAAATTCAAACGTCGCCAACTGCTGCTGGGGGGTGTGGCCGCTGGCACCGCCGCCACCCTAGGCACCGAGTACGTGCGACGAGAGCGCGCCCAAGAGCGCCAGGCCGTGATCGACGCTTTTGCCGCCGAGTTTTACGATCCTGAAGACATCATTCAGGCGGCAGTCACGGGCGATACCCGCATGGTGGAAGAATTTCAGGCCATCCAGGCTGCCGCCGCCTTTCCACCGCCGCCAGTGCCCTACAACCGCACCATCTCAAAGCGACTGATCTTGCTCAGCCGTCTGGCCACTCAGCAGTACATCACCGGGCGCAACGACCCCAGCTACGACGGCAACCTGCAACAGCTGCTCGACTACGACCCCAGCCTTGACAAGTACCGTCTGGTGACCAACTTTCGCGGTCAAGAGCGCCAGGTCAACGACAGCATCGAGCTTCAGGTACCCCAGGCCGTCATCGACGACCCCACCCTGCTCGATGACCCCACGGCTCTAGAAGAAACTCTCTCCCAGACCCAAGACGCCATTCGCACCGGGGTGACGGCGGCGGTGCGGGTGGGGCGGCGCATTGAGGTGTTTTACGGCTTTTTGCTGGAGTCTGACGACGACAGTATTTTGGTATTTCGCGGCACCCAGCGCACTACCGAGTGGGTGGGCAATATCTATGCGGTACAGCAGCCTTACCTCGACCCCAACACAGGAGAAAATTTGGGCAATATTCACACCGGCTTTCGTCGCATTGCCACCAGCATCATCAACCCCCTGGTAGTGGAGGCGGTGAAGCAGATCAACCCCAATAAGCCCTGCTACGTGTCGGGTCACAGCCTGGGGGCGGCCCTGGCCACGGTGCTGGCTATGGATATCGCCCTAGCGGTGCCCGAGCTACAGCCCAGCCTGCAAGTCTACGTGTACGCCAGCCCACGGGTGGGCAACCCAGAGTTTGTCCGCAGCTACGCTAAGCTTTTGCCCAACAGTTTTCGCATTACCAACTTGGCTGACCCGATCCCAACCATGCCGCCTACCCGGCTGCGGGCCGAGTTTGTTCACATCGGCGAAGAGTGGTCGTTTCTCAGCCAGGCGGGCGACATTTTGCCCAACCACATTGTCGATACCTACCGCCGCGCGGTGAATGCCGAGGCCGAGAGCAACCAGCGGCGCGAGTTTCCGATCGCAGGGATTGCTTAGGCGATCGCCAGTCAATCACAGGGGCCAACGGTTGTTGGCCCAATACAGGGACGTTCTTTTCGAAAAATAGCCTCATGCCGAAGCAGAACTCTGGCAACAAACACGCCTGAGAATTTTGCGTCTTCCAACGTGAACCCATGACAAAATTCACCCCTCTCCGATGGGAGAGGGGTGAGGCGAGAAGCAGAGGCTGAGGAGGGCTAGACCAGCTCCTTGCGCTTAAAGGTGCCGAGGCCAGCGTACTTGGCGCGGGCACCCAGCTCTTCTTCAATGCGCAGCAGCTGGTTGTACTTCGACAGACGCTCGCCGCGGCAGGGAGCACCCGACTTAATCTGCCCGGTCATGGCCCCCACCACCAGGTCGGCGATGAAGTCGTCGGGGGTTTCGCCCGAGCGGTGGCTGACCATACAAGTGTAGCCCGCATCGTGGGACATTTTGATCGCTTCTAGAGTCTCGGTAATCGAGCCGATCTGGTTGACCTTGACCAGGGTCGAGTTGGCGACCCCAGTCTTTATACCCTCAGCAATGATGGCGGGGTTAGTGACGAAGAGGTCATCGCCCACCAGCTGAATGCGATCGCCCAACCGCTGGGTCAGCAGCTTCCAGCCCTCCCAGTCTTGCTCGCCCAGGCCATCTTCGATCGACACAATCGGGAACTGGTCGGCCCAGCTTTCCCATAGGTCAATCATGTCGGCAGTGCTCTTGCGGCTGTTGTCAGACTTATAGAACAGGTAGCTGCCGTCTTCTTGGTACAGCTCGCTGACGGCGGGGTCGAGGGCGATCGCAATGTCATCCCCCGGCTTTAGCCCCGCCTTCTCAATGCCCTTGAGAATCACCTCAATGGCTTCTACATTGCTCTTGAGGTTGGGGGCAAAGCCGCCCTCATCGCCAATGGCGGTGCTGTAGCCCGCCTCTTTGAGCACCGCCTTGAGGGCGTGGTAGACCTCGGCCCCATAGCGCAGCGCCTCAGAAAAGGTCGGCGCACCCACCGGGGCAATCATAAATTCTTGGAAGTCGACGCTGTTGTCGGCGTGGGCACCGCCGTTAATGATGTTGAAACAGGGCACCGGCAGCAGCACCGAGTCGGGGCCGCCCAAATGCACATAGAGAGGAATGTCAGCGGCGATCGAGGCGGCCCGCGCCACGGCCATAGACACGCCGAGAATGGCGTTTGCGCCCAGGGTGCCCTTGTTGTCGGTGCCGTCTAAATCCAGCATTTTCTGGTCAACGGCGGCCAGATCCATCGCATCCATACCGATAATGGCCGGGGCAATGGCATCGTTCACGTTGGCAACCGCCTTGAGCACGCCCTTACCGCCGTAGACAGCCTTGTCGCCGTCGCGCAGCTCCAGCGCTTCGCGAATGCCGGTGGATGCCCCAGAGGGCACCCCGGCCCGGCCCTTGGCCCCACCCTCTAGCACCACATCGACCTCAACCGTAGGATTGCCCCGCGAATCGAGGATCTGTCTGCCGTGAACCGATGTAATTGCAACCATGACATTTACTCCATTGGTGATTCGATGAGCCGCTGCCACCCCGCCGTGGGGTAAAGCCAAATTTAGACGATGAGCAAGCCTGTAGTATCCTACCGAGAAACCCTTGCTTAAAGTAAAGAACGCAACGGTTTGGGGGGTTGGCGAGTTGGCCTGGGCTACAGGGCTGTCACATCACCCAGATATCTGGCCCAAGTCTCTGCCCAACCGCCCTGTGAGAGTGCCCTGGGTTGGTTCATCTCTCGGCGCTCTAGCGTCAGACGCATTCCCCAGACGATCCAGCGCCATCATAGACCGGGGCGCTGCAGCGCGAGGCCGCATTCCCACACTGCGCGCAGGCACGATGGGCTAGATTGCTGCGTTGCCCAAAGAAATCTAGCCTCCGTATATTTTTCACACTTAGTGTTTCATTAGCTACTGCGCTGGGTAGGCTACCCATAGGAGTCGAGCACAAGCCTTAGTAAGTTGTTTCGGCTCTAGCTCTAACCCCTTTACCCAGAGGAAAACCCTATGGCTCAGCGTGAATTTAAGATGGTGGCAGCCTTGACTCTTGGGGCGATCGCAGTAGCTAGCAGTGCGGCCATTGCCCAGGCGCAGTCGCGAGTTGACTGGCTCAGCAGCGGCGATAACATCATGTACGACGGGTACCTCTATGATGGCGAGGCCGTAAGTGCCATCTGTGATGACGACTGCTACGACCTAGACCTGTTTCTCTACGACGCCGAAACCGGCGACCTGGTGTCTTCTGACACTATGGAAGATGCCGTTCCCGTAGTGATCGCCCCCTACGAGGGTAATTTCTTGATTGAGGTCATGATGGTGGGCTGTAGTCTCGAACCCTGCGAAACCTGGACTGACTCCGACGCCGGGTTTTAGGGAAGAGCACAATTGTTTTTAGACTTATTGGGGTCAATCAAAAAGGCAGGGGCGATCGCCTCTGCCTTTTTGATTGGCTATGCAGGGCAAAGACATTCCAGCCGCAGACACGGGTCATCGTTCCGACGCTCCAGCGTCATCTACAGCCAGCGTCATTTACAGATAGAGTGAGCCCACCCTAATGCCGATGGGTGTCGCAGCCATGGTCGTCTGGGCTGGGTTGGGCGATGGCCAGGCTGCCCTGGCAACCAGGACACAGGCCAAAGAACTCTAGCGTGTGGTAAAAAATCTTGAACTCGTGGGCCTTGTGCAGCTGCTGCTCAAGATCGTGCACCGGACACTGGTCGATGGCAATGGTATTGCCGCACTGGAGGCAGGTGAGGTGGTGGCGATCTTCTTGGGGCAGGCTATAGAGCGATTCGCCCGAGGGCAGGGTGCGCATTTGCACCGCCCCTTCCAGCTTGAGGGCATCGAGGGCGCGGTAGACCGTGGCCAGGCCGGTAGTGTTGCCGTCTTGCCGCATTTCGACGTACAGGTCTTGGGCCGAAATTGGCTTGCTCAACCCTTTGAGAACGGTTAAAACTTTTTCTTGACTGCGGGTGCGTCGTACCATGCTGGCTCACTAGTGTTAGCTCAATTTTATCAACCGGGCGATACGGTAGGATGTTGATTGCTGATGAATCGCCTATTTTCAACCGCCACCGGAGTCTGCCCGTGACCCAATACAGCGCCCGCATCTATGTCACCCTGCGCCCCTCGGTACTTGACCCAGCGGGGACGGCGGTGCAGTCGGGCCTGGCCCACATGGGCTATACCAACGTCGGCCCCATTCGCATTGGCAAATACATTGAGCTGACCCTGGAGGCAGAGAGTGAAGCTGCCGCCAGCGAGCAGCTCGATCGCATGTGCGATCAGCTGTTGGCCAATCCGGTGATTGAGAACTATCGGTTTGAGCTACAAACTCTGGCGACGGCGTAACGACGAATGGTTGTTCGCCCCTACGCCGTCGCCGCTACAAGATTCCTTCACCTCCCTATCCCATGAAATTCGCCGTCATTGTCTTCCCCGGTGCCAACTGCGATCGCGATGTGGCCTACGTCACCCGCGATATTCTTGCTCAGCCCACCCGCATGGTCTGGCATGAAGACAGCGACCTGGGCGATGTGGATGTCGTGGTGGTGCCGGGGGGCTTTAGCTATGGCGATTATTTGAGGTGTGGTGCGATCGCCCGCTTTTCGCCCGCCATGCAGGCTACGGTGGCCCACGCCAACGCCGGCAAGCCAGTGCTGGGCATCTGCAACGGGTTTCAGATTTTGACCGAGGTGGGGCTGCTGCCGGGGGCGCTAGTGCGCAACCGAGATATGCGGTTTATCTGCGATCGCGTTCCCCTCCGCGTTGAGCGCACTGACCTGCCGTGGACTGCTGGATATTCTGCGGGCCAGGTGATTAGCTTGCCCATTGCCCACGGCGAGGGCTGCTACTATGCCGACGAGGCTACCCTGGCAGAGCTAGAGGCCAACCGGCAAATTGTCTTTCGCTACAGCAGCGCCGAGGGCGTGGTGGATGCAGCGGCCAATCCCAACGGTTCATTAGGCAACATTGCGGGCATCTGCAACCGCGAGGGCAACGTGCTGGGTCTGATGCCTCACCCTGAGCGGGCAGCAGATTCTCTACTGGGCGGGATAGACGGCTTGCCGGTGTTCCAGGGTTTAGTACAGGCACTGGTAGCAGCCTAGACCTGAGGTGAGCACCTAGATTTCTGGGATTAGTCTGGCTAGAACCTAACCCTCGCGGCCGAGAAACCCGGTTTTTTGGCTTGAGGGCCCTGAGCCTCACGAGCTGGTTTTATGCTTGCTTCCAGCTTTAAGGCTGGCTGTCTATCTACGTGCAAGCTGCATCCAAACCCTAGTCACGGCAGGGCAACTGAATACACTTAACCGTCAGGAACCTACCCTGGGGCAGGCGGCGTCCTCAAATGAGGTTTGTTGGGTGGGTATAGCCCGGCCTAGGCCAGTCACAGCGTTTTCAGGCCGAGGTGGCCGAGGCCTATCGGCCTAGATAGTTGAGAATGCCGCGAGCGATGCCGTCGGCAATCTGGTTAACTGCCGTGGGGTTGCGAAAGCGGGCGGCATCGGTGGCCCCGGTGACAAAGCCAGTCTCAACCAGCACCGAGGGCATTGAGGTGTAGCGCAGCACGTAGAAGCGGGCGGTGCGCACGCCGCGATCGCCCAGGTCAGTATTTCGCAGTACCGCGCTATGAATGCTGCGGGCCAGACGCTCGCCGCTGGAGAAGTAGTAGGTCTCCAAACCGTTGACATCGGGGCGCTGCATACTGATGGCATTGGCGTGAATGCTGACAAACAGGTCGGCTCCGGCCCGGTTGGCATACTGGGCGCGGGCGTCGAGATCGACGTAGACATCGCTCTCACGGGTCATGAGCACGGTGATGCCCGCCGCCTGAAGCTGCTGCTGCACTCGGTTAGAGATGGCGGTGTTGATCTGCTTTTCTTGCAGGCCGCCGATGCCCACAGCACCGGGGTCGCGGCCACCGTGGCCGGGGTCAATCACCACCACCACCGCCCCCTGGGGAATGGGGGGAATGTTGGGCGTTGAGGCCACCGCTGGAGCAGAAGCGCCGAGAATTTTGGCGGGTAGGCTGGCGGCGATCAGGGCGTTGTAGACCTCGTCGGCCCGCTGGCGCTCTCGAAACAGACCCACCTGCACCACCGATTCCCCATTTACCGTGGTGCGAAAAGACTCAGGCTCAACGGCACGCACCTGCTGGAGGGTGCCGTCGTTGACGATGGGCACCACGACGCGAAAGTAGCTGCCGGTGGGCGCGGGGCTGCTGGGTGCCTGACTGCTGGGCGGGGGCGGTGTCGGCAGGGGCGCAGTGGGGCGAGGCGGCGTGGTCGGGCGACCGGGCGGCGGGGCTGTGGTCGGCTGCCCGGCAGTACCTGCGGCCAGGGCAACCTCCATGGGCGCGTCGTGGGTGAGGTAGATGTGGCCCACGGGCTGACCGTTGTAGGTGCGGCGGGCCATCTGCCAGCCGGGGTTGAGCTGAATTTTCAAGAGACCGTCGGTACGGCCATTGGTGCGGCCAATTTCGATCGGCGGGGCGCTGCGATCGCGGGTGGGTCGGGCAAACAGCACCAAGTCATTTTGCCGGGTCGAGATCTCTAAGCGGTACTGCACCCCCAGGTCTTGGCCATTGATACGCACCGAGTAGCCGTTGCCGTCGGTCTTGCGATCGCAGGCTCCGGTAAAGTCAAAATTTAGCAGCAGCGGGTCTACCACCACTGGCCCACTGCCCTGGGGCTGCTCCTGCCAGCACTGCCGCCGGTTAGGAATTTGCTCCAAAATCATCAGGTTGTGAAAGGCGCCGTTGCGCACGGGGGTGGCGATCGCCACCGTCAGACTGGGGTCAATGGGCTGCTGACCAAACTGCTGGGCACGGGCCACCGGGGCCGCAGCTAGCCCCGCCAGCAGCACAGCAGCAGTAGTCATGACAGTAGACAGCGAGCGAGAAAACAAGGCCATAGCGAGGTGAAGCGGCGGTGTGAGGGCTGGAGTCGAGGCGAGAGTGGGCAAGACACCCAATGCTACCCATGATTGTGGCGATCGCAAGCATTCCTTTGGCGATGAACGTGTCGCAGTTTACCAATTGTCCCTGCCTAAAACAAAACCGGCCCAGAAATTCTGAGCCGGTTTTGAGTGCGCTATGGCCGATGGCCAGGGCTAAACTAGCGATTTAGCTCCCGAAAGGTTTGGTAGGCCTGCTCAGGGTGATAGATGTGGCAACGCTCGGTAATCGTCCGCATTAGATCCCAGGAAAACCGAGTCTCCTTCATCAGGGGTGCCCAGTTTGCCTTGAGGGCTGCATAGGCAGGCCGCAGATTGTAGGACGGAATGCCCACTGAGACATGGTGGGGAACATGCACGTTGATGTCGTGGCAGAGCACTTCGATCCATTTGGGGTAGTCGCAGTGGAGGGTGCCCGACAGCTGCGACTCGACCTCGTTCCAGCTGTCGCTGTAGCGAAACTGAATCTCAGGAACGGTGTGGTGTACGAGGGTAAAGGTACTCATCCAGAAGTGGTAGCCCAGCCACGGCATCAGCCAAAACTTGACCACACCCCAGGGGCCAGCGAAGTAGAGCAGCGTGGGGAAGAAAATCGCCGCAAAAATTACCACGGCGGCGATAGAGCGAGTCACCTTGGCGCGATCGCGGGGTTCAAAGTTGCGCAGGTCAAAGTGCAGTGCCCCCCAGTGGACAATCGACGCCAGCCACCACAGCCACTGCCGCATGTTGCGGTACACCGTCTGCAAAAATATGCCCGCCCCGGCAAACTCTTCTGGGCTCCAGGGTGCCCAGGCGTTGTCGATCTCCATGTCGTTGGTGTGGCGGTGGTGAATGTCGTGCAGCAGCCGCCAGCTGTGAAACGGGTAGATCAGCGGTAGAAACATGATGTGCCCCAGCCAGTTGTTGACCCAGCGGCGTTTGGCAAAGGAACGGTGGCCGCAGTCATGACCGATGACAAAAAAGCCAGTCAGGGCAGTGCCGGTCACAAACCAGGCGATCGGCAGCAAAAACCACGGGGAAAAGGCGATCGCAACATAGCCGAGAATGACAGCCCCTAGGCTCAGGGCAACTGCCGTCCAGGCCTTACGGGTGTCTTTTTGGAAATATTCTTTAGGAATAGTTTGAATAACCTGCTTTAGAGTCAGGTTGCTGTACGGACTATCATCCACAGATCTGGCGGATGGCTCAAAAATTGCAGTCAAGGAATCGTCTCCACGAACGTTTAAGGGCGCGCAAATCAGAGATGGACTCTTTTGCCCAAAAAAAATCTGTTCACCCCTCGGGGAGCCGAACAGAGCTTAAGCTTGATTGCAAAATCGAGGTATCAACAAGTCGAACTATTTCAGTAACTCTGATAATCGCCGCAAACAGCTTAATGGGACAAAGATTAGCCCATGAGAATTGCTTATAATTACTTCACACTTATAGCACAGGCGAGCCTTACTTAGGCGAAACCCAAAAAACCCGCCCACGCTATGTGGGCGGGCGATCTTGTCTCTGCTACTGTCGCGGCCCTACTGTGGCGACAGCGTACCCGATGAGTCAACGGGTTGATGCTGGTCGAGGCCGCTTCAGCCATGATGTCTATCCCATTGCTGACCTCCGCTGGCCGGGGTTGGTTTGGCTATGCCGTTGCTGGCTGAGTGTGCCAAACGGAAGTGCCTATGCCGTGGTAGAGCTGCGAATGCAGCGGCCAATATGGGTGTCGATTTTGAGAATGTGGCTAGTCAGCCAGTCCACCAGTTTTTCGTAGATCTCTAGAGCGACCGATTCGCTGGCGTCGCTGGCTTTGTACTGCTCATGTAGATGGCCAAAGGTTTCAATAAAGGTAGCGTGGGCCTGCTGGTTGACTGCGGCGATCGGGCACTGGTGCTTGGCAGCGCAGGCTTCTTCGTGCTCAAAGTGCCACTCAGCGTAGAACTTGAGAAAGACAAACAGCTTTTTAATCGCGGTTGCGCCCTTATTGTGGGCGATCGCCTGTCCCAGATCGTTCACAGCGGCGATCAGCTCTTTGTGGTGGGCATCGATCATCGGCACGCCGGTGCTGAGAGAGTCATCCCAGGTGAAGGATTGGAGGGTAGCGGAGTTCATGGGAGTTAGGGGGTGAGGGGGGTGAGGGAATGGAGAAGTGGGGAGTAGAGAGTTTTGGCAGGTCTCTAATTCCTTCGAGATTTTGGGTTCCAGCCATCACCCTGCAACTGCATCAGGGGCACCAGGGCGATGAGCCAGAGGGGCAGGGCAGTATCGTAGGGCAGAGTGGTGTATAGCCAAATCCATAGGGAGACGGCGAGGCCGGGGAGGCTAGTGAGCAGGTCTGCAAGTTTGAGCAAGCGCAAAAAGCCTTGGAGCAAGCAGAGAGCATCTGGGGTCATGGCTACACCTTACCCTTGAGGAAACCAACTAGATTTTGCAAAAACGAATGGCTCACCGGGGCGGCACCGGAGGTGGAGCCTGTGGTCAGGGTGTGATCGAGGATCTCGGGAATATCTAGATCCAGAGGGCGCAGAGATATGGTGGCAACTAAGGGTATTTCTTCGGCCAGGCCCGTCACAATCAAGCGAAAGGCGATCTGCTGGGCCTTCTCAATCGGCAGATTGAGCTGTTGAGCAATATCTTTGAGGGCCATGGTGCCGTTAGTAAATTCCCACACCTGCCACTCGTTGGGGTTGAGGCGCAGGCTGGGCTTGCTCTCGACCACGCTGACCAGGCCTGAGGAGGGGTCGGGCAGCTTGTCATCTAGGGCGTTCCAGTCTTTGAGGGCGCGTAGCCCCGCCAGGGTGACGTCGGTGGCGGTAGCGATCAGACCAGTCATCTCAGCCGAGGGCAGCGGTGCCTTGGGGTCAAACTGAAACCAGCCGTCCGGTATGGCAAATAGGGCACACACCTGGCGCATCACCTGGGTATAAAACAGCAGCTTGAGCTGTTCGGCGGTAAGCACGCTCTGGTTTTTGAGACACAGCCCCAGGGGGGTGTTGACCGGGCAGCTCTGGGCCAGTCGTGACACGGCGCGATCGCCCATCCACCCCCGCTGGGCAATCAGCCGCATCAGCCCTTGCTGGTCGAGGCTATTGCCAGCGGCCACAATCTGCCCCTGGCTAAACCAGATGTGATGATTGCGGCGATCGACATCGGCCTTGTCGTTGAGGGTGCAGATAGTGAGCAGGCCAGTCTTGCTGCCTTGATCCAGCATTTGAAACAGCTCTGGCAGGGAGAAGTCGGCTAGATATCCGGTGACAGTCATGGGAGGTATCCCTTTGAGTGGGAGAGTGGACGGGTTATGGGTGGGGAGTAGACCTACTGTAGGTGTAGGCCTTTGGGTGTGCTTTGCAATGGCTTCAACCTGACATGCGTAAATCCCGCAGAGTGGCGATCGATCTGGCAGCATTGCAACGATGCGCTGAGAGCCTAGGCGGT
The DNA here is from genome assembly GCF_055795045.1 of Pseudanabaena sp. PCC 9330. Classification (NCBI taxonomy): domain Bacteria; kingdom Bacillati; phylum Cyanobacteriota; class Cyanophyceae; order Pseudanabaenales; family Pseudanabaenaceae; genus Pseudanabaena; species Pseudanabaena sp. PCC 9330. The sequence goes on from NZ_JAYFES010000115.1 coordinate 149,695, forward strand.
GGGGGTCAGGCTGTCGGCCCAGGTGTGCTGGACTAGGGCAATCACCGCTTGAGCCACGGAGGAGATTTCATTGGCGTTGACGGTCACAATGGGCGGGCGGCGGGCGGGGTTGGGGTAGCCGAGAGCCAGGGCAATATTGGCGGCATCCCAAGCACCGGGGCAGTCAGTGTGGGTGAGGCCAATGATCATGGGTACGGGCGATCGCTGCTTCATAAACATCATGATGCGGCGGGCCTCGCGAAACTCGTGGGGCCGGTGAGCCGCCACCAGCAGAATGTAGGCGTGGGCCTTGTGGATCAAAATGTCCCACATAAAGTCAAAGCGCGACTGGCCGGGGGTGCCGTAGAGATGTAGGGCCATGGCGGGGCCAAACTGCAACCGGCCAAAGTCAAAGGCGACGGTGGTGCGCTTTTTGATCAGCAGAGCCTCGTCGGTGGCGCGGCGATCGGTATCGACCACCTCAATTTCACTGACAGCACGGATAAAGGTAGACTTGCCGGCCCCCACAGGGCCGGTGACCACTAAACGCATGATTTCCATGGATGGGCGCGGGCAATGAAGAACAGCGTTAGACGGTGGCGGGCGACGAGGCCAGGGCGCGAATCGGCTCTAGATCGGCAGGGGTGACAGCCATCCAGCCTTCGATGTGCAGGGCTTGCAGCACCGCTTGCCCCTTGGGGTCGGTGGCCATGGCGGGCAACAGGTTGGCTAGGGTGTCGGTGTAGGCCATGGCACCGGGGCCGACCGCAAAGGCGTGAAAGGCCAGCTTTTCGTCGGAAGCGGCAAAGGCGTTGACCATTGATTTAGTGGACTTGGCCATTTCGCTGTAGGTGTCTTTGTAGACAATGCCGTAGGCGGGGGTGCCCTTGGCCACGGCGCTGATCACGCTCAGCCAGGTGGGGCGATCGACGATTTCGCTGGGGATGATCCCCTGGCGGTAAAGCACTTGCAGTCCCAGCTTGCTGGCCAGCATAGAGGTAACAGTGGCGATCGCCCCGCCGTCCATCAGATTGAGGCTAGGGCTATTCACCGAAGGGTGGGCCACAAACACCACCTCGTCCGACTGCCCCAGCACCCGGGCGATGGGGCAAAAGCCGTTTTGGGTAGCTAGCTTGACGGTGTCGCTGGGGTTGGCATAGATCAGGTCGGCCTCAGCCATGCGCTGGTGAAACTCGTCAAAATCGAGCGCTACGGAAAAGTGCACGGGGGTACCCAGATGCTGGCTGAGGTATTGGGCGAAGCGGTACCAGCGATCGGGTTCTTTGGCAGTGTCGTGGGGGCACACCATCAATTCAAGGGAGCTCATGGGATTTCTCCTAAAAAACGGGTGCAGAGTAGGTCGTAGCTGGGGCGAACCCACTCTGTCTGGAACAAGGGGCTACATCAAAACGGCTTTGAGGTCGGCCAGGGCGCGCTTGATTTCAAGCAGCAGCAGGCCCTGTTTAGCTGCCTTGTCGGCCAGCACTAGAAACACGGCGTCTTCACCACAGCTGGTGAGAATGCCGTAGCCTTTGTCGCCTTCTACATAGATGCGATCGATGCCGCCTCGGGCTAGCTCACTGCCAATGCGTTCTCCCAGGGAGAGCATGGCGGCTGACATGGCCGAAACCCGCTCTTCATCCATACCGCCGGGTAGGGTAGCGGCCAGGGGCAGACCGTCGGGGGTAACCACTGCCGCCCCTTGAATGTCGGTGGTTGAGGTGACAAAGTTTTGCAGGATGTAGGTGAGCTTTTCGGTACTAATAGCCATGGTGATTCTCGCTTTTGGTTAGCAAACTAATGGGGTCTAAAGCAGGTGAAAACTTTTGAGGATTGGAGCTACATGGCCCCGGCACCTGTAGTTACCAGACGCCGGAAGAGCCCCTCAGACCAGCCGGTTTCGCGCAGCACTGCCGCTGAAGAGACTTCGATATAGGCCTGCTCGATAAAGGCCAGATCGACCATGCAGATCTTGGCCAGGGCGTCGCGGAGCTGCTGGTCTTTGCCGTCGGCGATCGCCCGCTTGCCCGCCTCATGTACCACCACGGCCATGGCGGGCACCACATGCTGTGGCCCAATGCCAATGCGCACGTGAATCAGCCCAATGCGCCAGCGCCGTTCGGCGTAGCTATCGCCCCAGTCATCCATGCCGGTAAACATTTCGTGAAACCAGGACACAAAGGTTTCGCGCAGGCGGTGAATTCTGCCCTCAGACTCGTTGAGAATGGTGCTCATCTCTGCATCTCGACCGAGATATTCATAGAAATAGTCGGCCATTTCGGGAGCGATCGCTAAACCCCAGTCGGCATTCGATTGAAGCACTTGGCGATCGTCAGGGACAAAACCAATTCGCGACACCATCTTGGACATAAATTCTTTCGGCTCAAGGCTCATAGGAAAAATCCTGTGGGGGTGCTTTCTCATCAACATCCCTGTTTTACAGCCTTAGACCCAGACTCCAACATGGCGTGAATACCTAAGAATCAAATAATCCGGATATTTTTAAAGACTCTTAAAGCAATCTTATTTCTAACGTTTAGTGACAAAAAGAGGCCTTTATTTTTAGAAAGGGAAGGTACTTACAGCTCAAAAAAATAGATAATAAAGCTCTTGAATTAGTGAAGTATTGTTGTCGACTTAAACAACTCCAAGCCTGTTAATCTAGCCTAGAGAATGACAAGTCAACGTTTGAGCGATCGCACTTTAGAAACGCCCTGATTGTTTATTTCAGAACCACAGAGATCGGCTGCTGCCATCCATTAAGAAATATTATCTTCTCGCCATACAAGATGGTTTTCGCTAGGCCTTAGCTGCCTTATTTTTTGCCTGGCCAGCAGGGCCACCACAGGATTTGGTAAAGTTCTGTGGAAAAAACTCCTCGCCTAGCAGGGTTTACTCCCAGTATATTCACCGAGTCCTGCTATACATTCCTTCATGACAGACGTTGCAAACGCTAATCTAGATCGCCCAGCAGGCTGAGCTGCCGCCCATGGGGGCTGGGCTTGGGGGTGGTGGGCCGGGGCCGTCGAGCCCTCGGCGGCAGAATATTGACGTGGGCCACAAACCAGGTGCGCAAGGTCTGCGCTGACTGGCTGTCTAGCTGCTCTAGAGGCAGCGGCGGCGGAAATAAAGCGTCGGCGGCAGTGGCCCAGGTCGTTTCACCACCGTACAGATCGGTACCAAAGGGGGTGACATCTTCTGGCATCGGGGCTAAAAACGGCAGCAGATTGGCGGCGTTGAGAAACTGCCCCCGCTGGGCTTCGAGCTGTTTGACCCGGCGCTGGCGAGCCGCCTTGTAGTTGAGAATGGGGGCTGGGTAGCCCGACAGGGTAGGCGGGTTGCCCAACTGCTGGGGCGGCACATCGGCCAGCTCAGGCACCCAGCGGTGGATAAACTTGCCCTCAGGGTCGCAGCGATCGACCGCCACCTGACCGGGGTTGTAGATACGAGTCCAGGTTTTGTCAACGCAGTGGGTGACGCCCGACTGCATGGCCCATTGATAGTGGTCGATGGGGCAGTCGCCATCGATTAAATGGCGCATAAAGTGCAGTGCCCCATAGCGCCAGTCGATACCCCCCAGGTTGCTCAAAAAGCTGGCATAGATAGCGCGGGTGCGAAAGTTGAGCGCTAGATAGCCCCCAGTGGTCTGGAGGCAGCGGGCGGCAGCATCCACAATCGGAAAGCCGGTGTGGCCTGTCTGCCAGGCCTCATAGAGATTGGGGTCAAAGTCCCAGCCCTCGTCGTCAAAGGTGCGGTAGAGCGATCGCAGCTCAAGCTGGGGCAAATAGCGAAACCGCTGGGTAAAGCCATTGCCCCAGCGCAGCCGCGAGATCAGCTGTTGGTGGCTACGGCGTACCCGGCGATCGCCTCCATCTGGAGCTTGGCGCACGGTTTGCACGCACTCTCGCACCGAGATCACGCCAAATTTGATGTGGGGGCTGAGCCCCGTGGTGGCCTCGGCGCTAGGGTAGGACAGCTGCCAATAGTAGCGATCGGCCTTGTTCTCTAGAAACCCTTGGAGCAGGGCGCGGGCGGCGGCGCTGCTGGCGGCGGGTATGGGTTTCTCGTCGGCCCGATGGCCCAGAGCCTCTAAGTTGGGTAAAGGGTCGCTGGGAAGATCGGGAGGCGCCGCCACCTGGGCGGGGGTCGGCACCAGGGGCTGAGCCATGGCTTTGTACCACAGCTCGCGGTACTGGGGATAGGGCACTAGGGCATCGACACTAGCGGGCGGCTCAAACCAGCGAATTTTCATCTGCCGCTGGGCTAGAGCGGCGTTGAGGCGGGCATCGCGCACGCGCCCATAGATGCGCTCGACATCGGTGTGGGCGTAGATGCCGTCGGCTTGCCATTCGTTGACTAGGTCGGGTAGCACCTGTACCGGGTCACCCGATCGCACGATCAGCCGCCCACCTAACCGCCTCAGATCGTCATCGAGAGCGTGCAGGGCCGCCAGTAAAAAGGCTACCCGGGCCGAGCCGGTTTCGGGGTGGTGCAGCAGGGCGCGATCGAACACAAATACCGGCAGCACCAACCCCCGAATCGAGGCCCGCAGCAGCGGCTCGTGGTCAGCGACCCGCAGGTCGCGGCGAAACCAGACGATCGTTCTGTTCATTGAGCCTTAGAAACCACTCGGGGCAATTCGCCAAAGCCTGAAAAAAGCTCTTCTCAAACCGTAACAAAAAATAAAGTCTCCATCCTTAGACTGATTAGTAATTTTGTACTATAGTGGATTTCAGAACTTTCTCCGCTCTCTGTGCTGCCCCGCCCGCCCATTTGTTGGCGGCGCTGACCATCGGGTGGTCAATGGTGCCTGGCCTCATGGCATGCTTTTCTCGAATTTCCTTCCCTGGCAATACAACGCCTGCCGACGGGCGTTTGTTTGGGGATGGGACTCGGTGGCCCATGCCAGTCAGATAACCTTGAGAGCCCCTAAACACCCCGCCAGTTAAGGTCAACGCCATGGAAAAGCCATCTCCCTATCCTGTCTCAGCCTACTACCGCCAACCCCAGGGGCAGCCTCAGCCCCCCAGCGGTGCGTCTCCAATCTATCCACCCTCTGGGGGGCCGCTCCCTAGAGACCCTGTCTCTAGAGATAGAGGTCAGGTGTCTAGGGGGCAGTTTGCTGGGAGACAGCCGCAAACCCAGGGCTATGGCCAGCCCATCCCCATTCCCCAAGGGTTTTACCATTCCCCTGGGCAGGATGTAGCCCATACGGCCTCCCAGGCTAAGCCCCGCCTTGGGCTGGTGGCCAGTGGGTCAATGCTGGCCCTAGCGGCGCTGGTCATTACCCCAAAGCTCAGCCAGTCTCAGGTAGAAGAGGCGGCACCTTTTACCTGTATTAAGCAGGAGCAGGCCACGGCGGTGGTGTCTCGTGATCAGCTCAAACGACTGCTTGAAACCGAGCTGCAATCGCCCAAGAGCACCGTGCAGGAGTTTCTTCAGCGGCCTTACTGTGTGCTGTCGCCGGGCCAAACCCAGGCGGGGCAGCCCGCCGATCGCGAGGCCTACCCCCTAGCCTTTGACCCCCAGACCTGGCTGGTGGTGCTCTACGAGGGCGATCGCTACGCTGGCTACGACTTTCGATTTCGCTAGGGCGAGCCATAGCTCGCACCATGACGCAGAATGGTCGGCCTTGGTTCGTTGTCAGAGTTCTTTGCTAGAGTGACAGGGCCAATTTGCTCTGTCCCTGGCTCCCTATGGTGTTGCAAGACAAGCCGCTGACCAAAAAGCCTCCGCTGCTGTTCCTTCTGGCTGCCGCTCTTCTATTTATTGGCGGTGGCGGGCTGACCTTTTGGGTTGCCAGTCGTCGGGGGCAACTGGCCAAGACCCTACCCACTGGGGCCAATGCCATTCCCGCCGATGCGCTGATGGTGTTGGCGCTCAGCAGCGATGAGGCTCAGTGGCGACGACTGCGGCAGTTTGGCACCCCTGCTACCCAGGCCCAGTTTGACCAGCTATTGGTGCAGTGGCGCGATCGCCTGCTCGCCGATCAAGGCCTCGACTTTGGCCGCGACATTCAGCCCTGGGTGGGGCCAGAGGTCACCCTGGCATTGTTGCCTCCCGATGCAGCGGCCACCGATCTGCCCTCATCGCTGCCCGCGCCAGAGCTAGCCTTGACCTCAAACCTGGTGGTGGTGGTGCCCATTGCCGATGAGGCCAGAGCCCAGAGCAGTCTGGGCGATCGCCTAGACAGCGCCCCCGAGGCCGAAGCTGCCCCCTACCGAGGCATCTCGCTTCAGCAGGTGACCCGCCCAGGGGCTGAGCCTCTCTACGCCGCCGTGCTCAACGCCGAAACGGCAGTACTCAGCCCCCAGCTAGCCCAGCTCAAGCGATCGATCGATGCCTACCGAGGCGACGATTCCTTGGTCGATCGCCCTGGCATAGCCACAGCCTTTGAGCAGGTGACCGAGACTCGACCCCTGGCCCGTTTTTATGTAGATGTGCCCACCCTGGCCCAAACCATTGGTCAGGCTGCCGACCCACCCCTTCCTCCCAATCGCCTCAGGGCGTTTCAGACACCGCGAGGGCTGGCAGGGGCGATTGGCCTAACAAATCGCGGCGTGGCGATTCAGGGCGTGAGCTGGTTAGAGCCTGGCTCCCAGACCTTTACCACCGGCAACCGGGCTGACCAGATGCCCCAGCGGCTGCCCAACGAATCGTTAATTGCCGTTTCGGGGGGCAGTTTTCAGCAGTTTTGGGAAGATTTTCAGGCTGGAGAGCAGCTGTCGGCGCTGCTGCCCCTGCGGGCCGAAGACCTGGCCCTAGGCTTTCAAAGCGCGACGGGTCTCAGCCTTGACGAAAACCTACTGCCCTGGATGGCGGGAGAGTTTGCTCTGGGGGTGTTGACTCCGCCCGACTCACCCGGCAATAGCGAGACCCCGCCGCTGCCTAACCCAGCCCTGGTGCTGATGGTCAAGACCAGCGATCGCGCCGCCGCCACCGCTACCTTTGAGCAGCTAGATGCCGTCATGCAGAGTCGGTATCGGTTTGCGGTCGATGCGATCGACATTGGTGGCATACCCGTCACCCGGTGGACGGCCCCCTTTGACTCGCTTGTGATGGCCTACGGCTGGCTAGAGGGCGATGTTGCCTTCTTTACCGTCGGCGAGGGCATAGCTGAGCTGATTGCCCCGACTCCCAACCGCAGCCTGGGCGAAAATGCTCTGTTTCAAGCCACCACTGGAGAAGCTCCCCGCCCCAACAATGGCCACTTTTTCGTCAACCTAGAGGCCCTAGCTACAGACCAAAACAATCTGCTGCTGCCGCCCCTGCCCCAGGAGGGATTGCTCAGCTCTGAAGCGATCGAGGCGATCGGGGTGACGGCAACCGTGCTCAGCGATCGCCAGGTGCGCTACGACATTACCGCTGCTCTAAAACGGGGCGATCGACCGGGGGCATTGCCGGGTGCTGCCCCAGATGAAGCCGATGCTCCCGCCAGCCCCCCCGCCCCTGAAGCCGAAGCCGAAGTTGAAGCCGACCCCCCTGCCAGCGAGTAACTTTCTCTAGGTAGTGGATAGATGGGTGAATGCGTAGGGGCAGACTTATGTGTCTGCCCTCGGGGTGGGTGTCCGTCATGATAGGAACTGGCATGCCCCCAGGCCCAGGCTATGGGGCTATAGTGGTGGGCAACCGCCACCTCTGTCCCTGCCATGACCGGATTTGAACCCCTGATCGGAGCCGCCGCCGCTGGCCTGGGTGGCCTGATCACCAGCCTGGTGAAAGACAAGGGCACCGAAACCCTCAAAAAGCTGGATTGGGACATCGGCAAAAACCTGGCCCTGAGAAAGGCGATGGTGGACTATGTGCGCCGCTACATCGATCGCCACAGCACCCTAAAAGTCGCCTGCGTGCGGATGGATTACCCCGTGCGGCTGAATGAAATCTACACTGCCGTACAACTGTTGGATCGCTCGGCCCTGCGCTACTTCGAGTCGGAAGATGCGCTGCAAAAGCAGTACCGCGAAAGCGGCAAACGCAACTTTCGCGTAACCAAGGGTGAGTTACGGCGGGCTAGGGTTAGCCGTTGCTAGCCAGAGTTATACACCGCCTAACCCACCCTACGGGAAATTGGGCTGGCCTAGACAGCGGCGAGGGCTGGGACAGTCTCACTGGAGAGCTGGGCCAGAATGCCGTTAACGTTGGTTTTGGCATCGCCAAACAGCATCAGCGTGTTGTCGTTAAAGAACAGAGGATTTTCGACCCCGGCGTAGCCCGACGACATGCCGCGCTTGAGCACCACCACCGTACTGGCTTCCCACACTTCCATCACGGGCATACCGGCAATGGGGCTATGGGGATCATTTTTGGCACTGGGGTTTACCGTGTCGTTGGCCCCGACCACCAGCACCACGTCGGTGTGGGCAAAGTCGTCGTTGATCTCGTCCATCTCTAACACGATGTCGTAGGGCACATTGGCCTCGGCCAGCAGCACGTTCATGTGGCCGGGCATACGGCCAGCCACGGGATGAATGCCAAAGCGCACCTGCTTGCCCTGGGCGCGCAGAAGGCGGGTAATTTCCGCCACGGCGTGCTGGGCCTGAGCCACGGCCATGCCATAACCGGGTACGATCACTACACTCTGGGCGGTATCGAGCAGATCGACCACTTCGCCCGTGGTGGTGCTGGTGGCGCTGCCCACCAGAGCGGCAGACTTGCCAGTACTAGTCGTTTCGCCAAAGCCGCCGAGCAGCACATTAATGAAAGAGCGGTTCATGCCCTTGCACATGATGTAGCTGAGGATCGCGCCGCTGCTGCCCACCAACGCCCCGGTGATGATCAGCAGATCGTTGTTGAGCATAAAGCCCGCCGCCGCCGAGGCCAGACCCGAGTAGCTGTTGAGCAGCGAAATCACCACCGCCATATCGGCCCCACCGATCGCCATCACGATCACAATGCCAAAGATGCCTGCGATCGCCGTCATCGCCCCTAGAGCCACCAGCGGCGTAGTGCCAGCCCCCGTGAGGAAGGGGAAGCCCAGGGCGGCGATCGCCCCCAGCATTCCCAGGGTCAGCACGTGGCGGGCGGGCAGCAGCACCGCCCGGCTGGGCACCCAGCCCCGCAGCTTGGCCACCGCAATCATCGACCCGGTAAAGGTGACAATGCCAATGAATACGCCAATAAAGATTTCTACCCGGTGAACGGTCACATCTCCCCCCGTGAGCGCGGCACTGGGCTGGAGGTATTCGGCAAAGCCCACCAGCACGGCAGCCAGGCCCACAAAACTATTCAGCAGCGCCACCATTTCGGGCATGTCGGTCATCGCCACACGGGAGGCAGCCAGCGCCCCCACCATCACCCCCAGGCCAATAGAGCCCAGCTGAATCGGGTAGCCCTGGCTGATGAATGCCGTGGCCCCGAAGGCGACGGCCATACCGACCATGCCCAGCAGGTTGCCCCGCTTGGCGCTCTCGGGCTGCGACAGCCCCGCCAGACTGAGAATGAAGAGGGCGCTGGCGGCGATGTAGGCGGTGGTTACGAGGTTGGTTTCCATTTTTGGGGAAGTGAAGGGGTGGGGGTGAGCAATAAATTGGTTTGAATTTTCAACTCAAACCAATTTATTTATGAAACATGTTCAACATGCGCTGGGAGACCATGAAGCCACCCGCAATGTTAACGGTGCCGAGGAAGAGGGCGATCGCCCCCAAGATCGTCATGGGCGACGTCATATCGCCAGAGATCTGGAGCATGCCGCCAATGATGATGATGCCGCTGATAGCGTTGGTGACGCTCATCAGGGGTGTGTGCAAGCTAGGCGACACATCCCAGATCACCTTCCACCCCAAGAAGCTGGCGAGGACAAAGACAGTCAGGTGGGTGATAAACGAAGCCGGTGCCCAGAGGCCGATGGCCACGACCAAGCCGCCCAGAAGCAGGGGCCAGAGAAACTGGCCGAGTCCAGACTTGGTCGATGATGGAGATGCTTCAGCGGCAGCAGGGGCCGGGGTGGCGCTGGGGGCCGGAGCCGGAGCTTCAACCTTCGGCGGGGGCCAGGTCACCTGACCGTTGTGAATCACCGTGGTGGCACGGATGACCTGGTCTTCCATATTGATAGAGAAGTTTTCGGCCCCGCCCAGGTCGCTCAGCATATGTACTAGGTTGTTGCCGTAGAGCTGGCTGGCCTGGGAGGCCATGCGGCTGGGCAAATCGGTAAGGCCAATAATGGTGACGCCGTGGTGGGTAATGACTTCGCCGGGCTGGGTAACTTCGCAGTTGCCACCCTGTTCGGCAGCAAGATCGACCACCACCGAGCCCGGCTTCATGCTCTCGACCATCTCTTGGGTGATCAGCAGCGGCGCGGGTTTGCCGGGGATCAGCGCTGTGGTGATGATGATGTCGACATCTTTGGCCTGCTGGGCAAACAGAGCCATCTCGGCGGCGATAAAGGCCGGGCTCATCACCTTGGCGTAGCCGCCTTCGCCGCTGCCGTCTTCGGTTTCGTCAAAGTGCAGTTCGAGAAATTCTGCGCCCAGGCTCTGCACCTGTTCTTTGACTACCAGGCGAGTGTCGAAGGCTTTGACGATCGCCCCTAAACTCTTGGCCGCGCCGATCGCCGCCAGCCCGGCCACGCCAACGCCGATCACCATCACCTTGGCCGGGGGCATTTTGCCCGCAGCAGTGATCTGCCCAGTAAAGCAGCGGCCAAAGTGGTGGGCTGCCTCAATTACCGCTCGATAGCCGCCGATGTTGGCCATCGAACTCAGGGCGTCGAGCTTTTGAGCGCGAGAAATGCGGGGAACAGAGTCCATTGCCATGACCGTGCCGCCCTGGTCGGCTAGCTGGGCTAGCAACTCTGGGTTTTGGGCGGGCCAGATGAAGCTGACCAGAGTTTGATCGGGCCGCAGCAGGGTGGCCTCATGGCGATCGAGGTCGGGATGGTGCTGGGGCGATCGCACCTTGATCACCACATCAGCCGCATTCCACAGGCTGGCCGCATCCGGCAAAATCTGGCAGCCAGCGGCCTCATAGGCGCGATCGGTAAAGCTGGCCCCGGCTCCGGCTTGGGTTTCGACCAAGACTTCAAAGCCTAGCTTTTGTAGTTTTTTGGCGGTTTCGGGGGTGGCGGCCACCCGCTGTTCGCCCGCGAAGATCTCCTTGGGAATGCCCACTTTTAACGCTGTGGCAACCGGTTCCGCTGGACTGGCCACAGATTTTTCTTGGGATGCTGCAAGAGTCATAGATATAAACTACCGAAGTGGCCTAAACAATCGAGAAAAAAGCAAGCGCAGGTGCCCGAAAACCAAATAAACCAAACTCAAGTCCAGAACTGTCGCATTCTCGTTGGGAAAGCTACAGTTCCCGAACTAGGCAGAGTTGATAAACTGATGAAGTCAACCCAAATCTAAAGTTAGCAGACGCAAATTTTAAGCTTTGCCAACCCCCGACCGTTGAGTACCAAAAACAACTCCAGAAAATTTATGGGACTGGCCAACGGATCAAGGCTAGACACTACACCGCCCCACCGAAGGCAAAGTCACCTGTAGAGAAATTGCCTCGGGTCTAAGTACTCATCGGCCAGCGTTGGCATCGACGAAAAAATAGCGGCAGTCCACCTACAATCTGCCCTAACGACCGAGATGGCCTAGATATTCAGATTGTTTTTGGATTTCAAGCCAGATTCTAAGCTCAAGAAATCAACCATCAAGGCTGGATTTATCAGGGGCTGAGATTCAGCATTACTCCCTGGCATGGTACAAGAACGCCGCAAAGTCTGTGGGCAAAACGTTAAGAATGTTTTCTGAGTCAGGAAATGATGGGTATAGCGCCCCTTCATATGCCCTGGAGGCGTATTTAGCTCTGTCGTATCTGGCTCTGAAGTGGGTATGCTCTAGAGACAAAGCTTTGGAGTAGTGGCCTGGGTAGAGAGAGCTATCGACCCAGGCCACAGCCCGACATAACAGTCCGGCGCAACAGTTTGGCCCACTGCAACCATGGGTGCAAGTCTTGACCAACTCATCATACCGGTACAGTACTGGCCTCCAGACCCAGGTGTTTTTGGCCTACGCCGCCGACTCTACTCTCGACAGCGAGTCTGCTCAGTCGAAAGATTTCAGTCCCCAGCCTCTCAGCCCTAAAGCTCTTGCGGTACAAGCGCTGCGCCACCTGCTGACTCAGTCCCAGATTTCCTTTTGGGAGCACCCTCGGTGCTGTGACCCGGCCCAAGATGCTGAGGCGGCTGTCTCTAGGGCGACGGAGGCCTGCGATAACTACTTATTGGTGCTTTCACCTACAGCGCTGAGCGATGACTGTTGCCTACAGGGGCTCCTCTTTGCCCTCAGCATGAACAAGCGGATTGTGCCCGTAATGGCCGAGTCAGTGGCCTTTGAGCATCTGCCCGACCCCCTCCAGACCCTCGAGTTGATTGACATGAGGTCGGCCCAGCGGCCCTTGAGCCAGACAACCGAGGGCCGCCAAATCGTTGAAATGCTGCACCATGAGGCCGACTATCACCAGGCCCACACCCAGCTCCTAACCAGGGCACTGCAATGGGAGCGTCACCAACGCGACCCAGGGCTGCTGCTGAAAGGGAGTGATCTGGATTGCTATCAGCGCTGGTTGATGAGGGCTCGGGAGCGATCGCACCACGGCCCCATTTATCTGCAACGCTTCTACGTCGCCGAGAGTCTTCGCCACAGCGATCAGCCCAGCTTGACTCCGTCTGGGCTCTGGCTAAAACGCTGGTTACAAAAATAGCCCTAACCATTACTCAGGTAGGGGCTCAGCTGATCAAACAGCTGCTGCACCAGGGTCATATTCTTCAGTCCGGGACGGTGCTCTACGCCGCTAGAGAGGTCGATGCCATCGGGGTTGAGGGCCGATAGGGCATTGCCTACGTTTTCGGGGGTGAGCCCACCCGCCAGTAGCCAGGGGCAGGCAGGCTGAAAAGCGATCAGCGTCTGCCAATCTAGGGTAAGCCCTGTGCCACCCAACTGGTGAGGGTGATAAGCGTCGAGCAGCAGGGCATCGACTAGGGGGGCGTAGGTCTCAGCCTGGGCCAGATCGGCCTCGCTGCGAACTCGAATGGCCTTGATAATGGCGACGTCGGGCAACGCGGCTTGCAGCTGTTGGCACTGCTCTAAACTCTCGCCACCATGGAGCTGGATATGGCTGAGACGGGTCTGGCGGGCAACAGCGCAGATGTCGGCCAGGGGGGCATCGGCAAAAACCCCCACGGTGGCGATCGCCAAATCAGCCCCTCTGAGCGCCGCCGTGATCTCGGCTAGGCCGTCGCGATCGATGTAGCGGGGCGACTGGGGGACACAGATAAAGCCCAAGTGGGTGGCCCCATGACGGGCGATCGCGATCGCCTGATCGACCTGGGTAATGCCGCAGATTTTGACCCGCATGTTAACTCTATTAAATATTCCGTTGGGGGGGTGGCGAGAGATTTTTATAATCCTAAGGGTGTTGCAATTTTGATTTTAGACCTCTAGCGGAGACATGACCTTGCTATTTTCTAGCCTGCTACTCGCTACCACCGTGCCCACCACCCCAGAGTGGTCTTTCAAAGTGGCGCTGATTATGATCACCTGCAACCTGTTTGTACTGGCCATCGGCAAGTATGCCATCCAAAAACCTGGAGTTGGTCCGGCCTTACCCGTAGGCCTGCCCATGGTGTTTGAGGGCTTTGGTCTGCCCGAGCTACTGGCGATCGCCAGTCTGGGTCACATTCTCGGGGCCGGTATGATCTTGGGCTTGGGCAACGCTGGCCTGCTCTAGACGGTTCTCTGCCCAGCACGATATTGGGCCGGTTGATAGAATAGAGCTACACCTCAGACCGGATTTTTTGCTGATCGGCAAAAAATCCGGTCTGCATTAGGTACTTGACCGTGTTCATTGAGGGCTAGGCGATGCAATCCAGCTGGCGTATTGGGGCTATTTTGGGGATTCCCCTGTTTGTCGATAGCTCCTGGTTTATCATTCTGCTGCTGGTGACCGTGTCCTACGGGCTAGAGCCTAGCTGGCATTCCGCCTGGGGCAATTTGGCCTGGGTGATGGGCTTTGCCCTGGCGCTGCTGCTGTTTGCCTCGGTGCTGCTCCATGAGCTGGGCCACAGCGTCGCCGCCAAGATGCAGGGCATTGCAGTCAACTCGATTACGCTGTTTTTGTTTGGCGGCATTGCCTCCATCGACAAAGAGTCAAAAACCCCCGGAAATGCGCTCAAGGTGGCGATCGCAGGCCCGCTGGTCAGCTTTGGTCTTTTTATTCTTCTCACCGCCGTCTCTCAGATTCCTAGTTTGCCCACCCCGGTGGGTGTCATCACCGGCAGCGTTGCCCAAATCAACCTGGTGTTGACCCTATTCAATATGATTCCTGGCCTGCCTCTCGATGGGGGCCAAGTGCTCAAGGCCCTCGTCTGGAAAGGCACCGGTAGCCGCATCCAGGGCATTCGCTGGGCGGCGCGATCGGGCCAGGTGCTAGGCTGGCTGGCAATCACCTTTGGTCTCATCATGGCCCTGGCCTACCAGGCCTTCTCCGGCTTTTGGATCGCCGCCATCGGCTGGTTTGCCCTACGCAACGCCGCCGCCTACAACCAGGTCACTAATTTACAAGAGGCCATGCTGGCACTCACCGTCGCCGATGCCATGACCCGCGACTTTAAGGTGGTCGATGCCCATGGGTCACTACGGCAGTTTGCCGACACCTACCTGCTCGAAGAAGACCGCGCCCCTGCCTACTTCGCGGCTTCAGAGGGGCGCTACCGGGGCCTGGTCAGCATTGAAGACATGCGAGCGATCGAGCGCAGCCAGTGGGAAACTCTGCCCCTCAGCGCTGTCGCCAAGCCCTTGCTAGATATTCCTTCAGTTCGTGAGGGCACCCCGCTCACCGAGGCGATCGATCAGCTTGAAGCCCTGCAACTGCCCCGCATTACTGTGCTCACACCGGCTGATGCGGTGGCTGGTACCCTCGATCGCGGAGATGTAGTGCGCGCGATCGCCGATCGCCTAGGCCTGCGCATTTCCCCAGCCATGATCCAGCGCATCAAAGATGAAGGTCAATATCCCCCTGGCTTGCAGCTGCCCTCCATCGCCAAGTCAGTGATCGAAGAAGCCAGCGCTTAGAAAGTCTAGACGCACAGTCGTTTGATCCTACGGTTTTTCGGATATACAAGGGCAGTTTGGCGTTTGCCCTCCTCCGGCTACAGCCGCCATGGTTAAGACATGCCAGCGCTTTTAAAGCTGGGGCGATCGCTAGTTCGTCAGCCGAGTCTTCGCTAGTGACGGTTACCGATGCCCTAGGCACTGGCCCACGCTATCAATCGACAGTAGGTAGGCAAGATGTGCTGTGGCACCGTAGCCCTACAGCGCCGACCACAACTCCTACAGGCCAAACTCTGCCACGAGAGCTTCGTCAGAGTCATCGGCAATGGTAGCCACAATGGTCAGCAACCGCGAGATTTCTGCCGCTGAAATATCTTTGAGAATGCGGCTCGAAATCACTAACACCTGATCCCCAGAAATGCCAAAACGGGCTTCTAAGGTCTCGTTGCAGCTTTTCTCAAGCAGCAGCTTCATTAGGGCGGGCTCATTCTTGGCGGGCAGTCTCAGCACTGGAGACCAAGCCGTCAGGGTGTCTTCTTCGGTTTCGCCGGTTAACTGCACATAGACATCGACGCTGCCGTACTTAAACTTCCACAGATGGCCCTCTGGGGTCTGGCTCACCATAGCGCCATCGCCCTGGTCAAGACTCGAGATCACCGCCTCTATGGTGCCAACGTAAGAGGCCACTCCAATGCCATCTTCAGACAGTGAGCGGGCGTAAGACCGTTCCATATCCATTGTGTCGTTACTCATAACAGACCCTTGGTAGCTATTGCCAAATCATCTCAGTCCAGGGCCATTCTACCCAAGGCAAACTGACTCTGCGATAGTTGCAAAACAGCGCTCAGCAAACCGCTTGTCAAGAGGCTGTTGTCGTGTCAATCCCAATGTATCCTCTTGTGCTTACCCTGCCTATCCCCCAGGCTCATGAGTTAGGGCAAACGCATACTCAGGGGTGGCAGACAATGGCAAGATTTGCCGGGGCGTGGTCTTTAGGAATTCGGGAGGCCTCTTCCTGAAACGCGACATCGATCACCCAGTAGAGCTGATTTTCCAGCCCAAACCTGGCGCACGGCTCCCTACAGTCGATAGGCCAAATACACCTCCGCTGCGGCACGGTGCAGCAGCGAGTGGCGAAAGATCAGGTCATTCATCGACTTGCCGTAACCGCCGCCGATGACGCAGGCGACGGGGTAGCCCGCTTTGACGCAGGTGTCGAGCACGTAGCGATCGCGCCCGTAGATCCCCGCATTCGTCAGCGCCAGCTTGCCCAGCAGATCATCCCGGTGAGGATCAGCCCCCGCGTCGTAGAGCACCAGATCGGGCCGCACCTGAGCCAGCAAATCGGGAATGTACTGAGCTAGACAATCCAGATAAGCCTGATCTTCCATACCCAGAGCCAGGGGTACATCGAGATCGCTAGCCTGCTTGCGGGCGGGAAAATTCTCCTGGCAGTGCATGGAGAAGGTAAACACATTGGGGTCATGGCGAAAGATCCAGGCGGTGCCGTCGCCCTGGTGAACGTCGAGGTCGAGAATGAGCACGCGATTTACGCGGCCCTGCTTTTGCAGAACTCGGGTAGCGATCGCCAGATCGTTAAAGATGCAAAACCCCGATCCATAATCGGGGAAGGCGTGGTGGGTGCCCCCAGCCGTATTGCAGGCCAGCCCCCGCTCCAGGGCCAGCTTGGCAGTGAGAATGGTGCCCCCCACCGCCGTACAGGTGCGCTTTACCAGGGCAGCGCTCCAGGGCAGGCCAATCCGCCGCTGGGCTTTGGCGTCCAGCGTGCCCTGGCGGTAGGCGTTGACATACTCACGGTGGTGGACAAACTCTAGCCAGGTCTGGGGCGGCTCGCCGGGCTGGTAGATTTGATCGGGGGTGATGACACCGTCGTGGAGCAGGCGATCGCGCAGCAGCCGAAATTTAGGCATTGGAAACCTGTGGCCCTCGGGCAGTGGGGCCACGTAGTCGGGGTGGTAAATAACGGGAAGCTGGCTCAATGCCCCCAGTAGAACGCTGTCTTTATAGTTACATTTCTACATGAAAGACGATAGCGATCGCCGCTGCCGCAAATCTAGGGCGTGGGCCATGCTGCCCTCAGGGTAGTCGAGGGAGAGGTCTTCTCTATCGGGAACCACCGTTGCGGGGCTGGGGGTGCCCGATGGAGATACTGGCCCCGTGCCTGAGTCTGGATGGCGACCCGGAAGCGGGGATACGCTGGCCATGGGCGTTGGCTGTAGAGCTACGGGTACACCAGAGTCAACGAATCGTCCAGAAACCCTAGGCCGCTGGGGCGCTTTTAGCCCAGGGTAGGGTGGGGTGGGGGCCGCAGCGGGCGCTGGACTAGATGCTTCTAACAGAGGCGATTCCAGCAGAGGTGATTCCACAATGCGAACGCCGGGCACAACGACTCCATCGCGCTGAGGCACATAGGGGGCGAGGCGTTTTGGCCCCTGGGGCTGGGATGCTTTAGCGGCTGGACGCGGGCGCGGCGCTGGTTTGGGCTTGGGCTTGCGCCTGGGGCGGGCAGAGGCTTTGATCTGCTGGGTGAGCACAAAGCAGCCAAAGCTGCACAACCCTACCAGGCTAAACAACCCCCATAGGGCCACGGTGCCAGACTGGGGTGCCGCTGCGGCTGGGTCATCTGTCTCAGCGGTATTGGCCTCAGGAATATTGGTGTCGAGGGCTGGGGGCTGAGCAGGTGCCAGGGTAAGAGGTACCTCTTCGTAGACCTCGATCGGCTCGTTAAACGTCAGCCCCTGGTAGGCGATCGCCGACAGCCCCACCAAGACCGCCCACAGCCCGCCCAGCAAAAACAGCGGTCGGTAGGTCACCAGACGCGCCCAAAACAGGCCCGAGGTGACCGCAGGGTCTTGCCCCTCAGAAAAGGGCTGGGGCGGAGTACGCCGGGGTGAACGAGAAGAGGGCTGCGTCATAGGAAGACTTGGGATCGTCGAGTTACAAAGCCTCAGCACGGTCAATGCACCCGTAGGGCCAATTGTAGGCGCTCTTGGGTGTAGACGCCAGAGCTAGCAAATGGGCCTCTCGCTAAGCTATGGCGATAGACTGCCCAAATTGGCAGGGCCGCTACCGCAGCACCATTGTCGGCACAAAATCACCAGGATTTTGGGCCACCCAGCCCATGGTCGAGTTAAGCCGCACCTCAAAGAAAACAAACGAATCAGAATCGCCGTTGTGGGGAGCGACTGGGCCTAGGCGATCGCCCTGGTTCACCGTCTGCCCTACGCGCACTTCTAGCCCGGCCAGGTTGGCGTAGCGGGTCTGAAGCCCCTGGGCGTGGTTGATGACCACCAGATTGCCGTAGATAGAGTCAGCCCCGGCAAAGGCCACTGTCCCTGGCCCCACCGCCAAAACAGGCGTGCTGGCCGGGCTAGCCAAAGCCACCCCCGTGTTAAAGACCAGTTTGTCTTGGGCCGAGTCAGGCTGCCAGCCGTAGTTGACAATCACCTGCGATCGCATGGGCAGCGGGTATCCCTGGAGCGGGCTTTCTCTGGTAGCGGGGGCTGCTGCTGAGACCATGCGCACCCCCGGAAACCAGTTCACCCCCGGCACAAACACTGTCGAGGGCACAGTACTGACACAGCCATTGACCTCAAACAGCACATCGGCCCGGCTGTTGTGGGCCTCGGCCACCTGCTGCCAAGTCTGCCCCGGCGCGACGCTAACCCGAATGCCGTTGTAGGGCGGAATCACCAGCTCTTGCCCAGGGCTGACGGTGCCTCTCTGGGCGGCAGGGTTAAGGCCCATAATGGTGGCAGGCAGCAGGCCATAGCGCTGGGCCACGGCCTCTAAAGTTTCACCCTGGGTCACCCGGTGGCGAGTCAGCCGTGACAACACTGGCTGGGGGCAAGCACCGCTGCTTTGGGCGATCGCAGGAGCGCCCAGAGCAGCCAACCCAACCCCGCCCAGAGCTAACCCCAGCCCGGCAAGAGCCTTACATAAAACCTTCTCTACTGGCCTGGGCTGCCTGCGATCGCAAGGCCGACCCCAAAAAACTCGCAACATTATCGCCTATCTACCAACCTGGCCCAACGTCATATAACTCTCATGGAGGTCGTCGTCTGGGGTCTGCCCCCTCATCAAACCACCGCAGGAGGTACAGCCCCATGATAGGCAAGCTGAGAGGCGATTGTTTAGGGGGGCAGCCAGTCTGGCTGGGCTCAGTCACCCCAGGCCAAATCTATTGCAGATCGTCTTCCTGGTGAATGTTCGCTAAAGTAGGGCTACATTAAGAAATCTAAGCAGTCTTTTCCTGAGGCCAAATGCCTCAGGTTTAGCAAACCTCATCTCACCCCAGGCAATAATCCTGTGGGCTTGAGATATATGACTCAAAGGCCAAAAAGGTCCACAAGAGGCAGGCACCGTAACAGAGGGCATAGACATGGATTCATGGCCAAAGCAGTTTCCCCGGCAGACCGCTTGGATAGCAGCGGCTTTGGCTTTTGGGGGCACCGCTGGATGGGCTAGCCATCACTATGTGTCTCAAACGGCCACAGAGAGCGTAGTTGAGGCGGCCTCAGAGTCTGCGCCCACCCTCAAAACCTCTCTCACAACCCTGGCTGAGCCGCCTGTCGAGACTCTAGCCGCCAGCCTGCCAGGGGCCACCAACCAAAACTTTATTGCCCTGGCCGTGGAGCGAGTGGGGCCAGCGGTGGTGCGCATCGATGCCGAGCGATCGGTGTCTGGCATCTCTCCCGATACCTTTAACAATCCCTTCTTTCGCCGCTTTTTTGAAGAAGAGCTGCCCCCCTCCGATTTACCCGATCGCATAGAACAGGGCACTGGCTCCGGGTTTATTCTCAGCTCGACGGGTCAGATTATCACCAATGCCCACGTCGTCGAGGGAGCTAAAACCGTCGAGGTCACCCTGCGCGACGGGCGCAAGTTTGAGGGCAAGGTAGTCGGCGTCGACTCGGTCACCGACGTCGCCGTGGTCAAAATTGACACCGCCGAAGACCTGCCCGCTGTGCAGCTAGGCAGTACGCAAAATCTAGCCCCTGGTCAGTGGGCGATCGCCATCGGCAACCCCCTCGGACTCGACAACACCGTCACCGCTGGCATCATCAGCGCCCTAGGTCGCAGCAGCAACCAGGTGGGCATTCCCGACAAGCGAGTACAGTTTATCCAGACCGATGCCGCCATCAACCCCGGCAACTCCGGT
This sequence comes from Pseudanabaena sp. PCC 9330, assembly GCF_055795045.1. Classification (NCBI taxonomy): domain Bacteria; kingdom Bacillati; phylum Cyanobacteriota; class Cyanophyceae; order Pseudanabaenales; family Pseudanabaenaceae; genus Pseudanabaena; species Pseudanabaena sp. PCC 9330. Next base: position 169,894 of record NZ_JAYFES010000115.1, read on the forward strand.
GGCCCCCTGCTCAACGATCGCGGCGAAGTCATCGGCATGAATACCGCCATTCGCGCCAACGCCCAGGGGCTGGGGTTTGCCATCCCCATCGAAACCGCCAAACGCATTGCCGACCAGTTGTTTGCCACCGGCCAGGTGCAGCACCCCTTCCTGGGAATTCAAATGGTCGAGCTATCGGCAGAGATGGTCGAGCGCATTAACCAAGAGCAGCAGCTCAACCTTCAGATTGCCAACGATGACGAGCCCGGTGTGCTGATCGTTGGCGTGTTGCCCAACAGCCCAGCCCAAAATGCGGGCATTCAAGTGGGCGATGTCATTCGCGCCATTGAGGGCGACCCAGTCGACACCCCCCCCGACGTGCAGGCCAAAGTCGAAGCCACCCGCATTGGCGATACGCTCAACCTCGAAATTCACCGCGATGGGCAAGACCAGGTGATTGCGGTCAAACCTGCGGCCATGCCCTCTGAGGTACGGTAGGGAAGACGGCAAAAGCAACGTCTCTCGGCGGGGCAAACGGCTGTTTCCCCCGCCCCAAAGTGATGCTGCAACTTAGCCACCCCAGGGCATAAAACCTAAAACCTAACATCTATAGCGATGGCCATTGCGCTTAGGACATACGCCTCAGCTTCGGCTGAGAACTGGGGCGGCGCAATGGCGTATAGCCATCGCTTCGGGGGTAGTGGTTATGTCCTAACGATTCTGGCGATGGCTATAAAACTAAGGCCTCAAGACTTTCTACTGCTCCACCCCTTTCCTCCCCAATCTCGTTCCGGTTCTTAAAATCTGCCCCGCTAGCACCGCCGCCCCAAAGCCGTTGTCGATGTTGACCACGCCAATGCCCGCCGCACAGGAGTTGAGCATGGTGAGCAGCGCCGAGAGGCCGTTGAAGCTGGCCCCGTAGCCAATGCTGGTGGGCACCGCCACAATCGGGCAGTCGGCCAGCCCCGCCACCACGCTGGGCAGGGCTCCCTCCATGCCCGCCACCACAATCAGCACATCCATGTCGCGGATCAACTGGCGGTGGTGCAGCAGGCGGTGCAGCCCGGCCACCCCCACATCCCACAGGCGCCGCACGGTAAAGCCGCACAGCTCGGCGGTAACGGCGGCCTCCTCGGCCACGGGCAGGTCGGCGGTGCCAGCGGTGAGCACGCCAATGGTGCCGGGGTGCTGGGCCGCCCAGGCCAACGGCACCAGGGCGCAGATGCGGGCCATGTCGTAGTACAGGGCGGCGGGAATGTGCTGCTGAATTTGGGCAAACACCGCTGGTTCAATGCGGGTGGCCATGACCACCGGGTTGCGCTGGTGTAGGCTGCGCATAATCTGTACGATCTGGGGTACGGTTTTGCCTGGCCCCCAGATCACCTCTGGAAAGCCAGTGCGCAGGGTGCGGTGATGGTCAACCTTGGCAAAGTCATCGATAGGTTCAAAGTCGAGATGTTTGAGCTGGTCGAGGGCAGCATCGGGACTGATCTGCCCCTGGGAAACGGCATTGAGCAGAGTGCGAAGGGCTTCGGGCTGAGTCACAGATGCAGATCGAGTAGAGGACGAGCTAGGGTGATTTTGAACCGGGGCGATCGGCAACTTTAGATTTGCCAGGGCTGAGAGATACAGCCTAGACCATCGATGACAAAAAATGTCACAGGGTTGTCATACCTCAGATATCTCAGCGCCATACCCGACGCTTATATTAAAAATCAATCGTTCACTCCTCAACACCCAAGGCACCGGAGCTAGCTCCGGTGCTTTTTTGTGTGTACCCCAATTTTGTAGACGGGCCAAGGGCATCCGGAAAGCGATGGAGCAGCGTGTATTAACTAATGAGGCCATGGGAAACCGTCAGTCGTTGACTCGACCGGTGGCGGTTCGGCTCTCCCAGCGATCAGCCTCTGTCCTGCAGTACATTAAAATCCTATGAACCGGCATCTATACATAATTCGCGAAGTGTTCGGCAACCGACTCGCAACCCGTATCTGTTCCGGCATTGCTTTGGCTAGCCTGGGTCTAGTTACGCTTACTCTGCCGGCTCTGGCCCGCCCTGAGATCGCCAGCGGCGATCAGCTGTTGAGCACCGACGTCGAGGGCTGCTTAACCCGAGCCGATCGCCTCATTGAGAGTCTGGGCGTGCAGTTTGATCAGGGTGGCATCGATCGCACTGGTTACTTTGAAGACGGGGCCTTTCGCATTCTCTGCTACGGTGCAGGTGATGACAGCAGCCTTGCCGTTGTCTTTGCCACCCATGAGCAATCTCCCGAGGTGGCCTCCAGCTTTATTGAAATGATGCTGACTGAGATGTCGCGGGGCGAGTCGATTTCTCAACAGTAGCTCTGGTGGGGTAGGCCGGCAGCGGGCAATCGAGTTTGCATCTACCAGAAGCTTCGCGCTCGGCAGGGGCAAGCAGCGGCAATTAACCGCCGACTAGATACCCTGCCGAGCTTGAGGTTGTCACCGTCACTCGTAGATGTTGGCCGCCTTGAGCATGTGGTAGGTGATCAATAGCTGAGTTAGCGCCAGGGGGTAGCTTTGCAAGGTCTCGCCCGTGGTGCCCACCACTTTGCCAATATCGGTGTTGCCCTCAATGCTGCAAAACTTGCCCAGGTAGGGAATCTCGTTGCACAGGGTGCGCTCTAGCTCTTGTACGGGCTTTTCGGTGGCGTGGCCGTCGATTTCGAGCACGTCTACTGGCTTGCCCATGTCGCGATCGAGGCCTAGGCGCACCGCATCTCCGAGAGCAATACTATTTTTGTCCTCTAGCAGATGGGTAAAGTCGGGATGGGGAATAGTGGGCCGCATCACCAGGCGTACATTGAGCAGCAGCTCATCGCCGCCGCTCTCCCCGTCGGGAGGGTAGAAGGTCACCACTACATCGGCCCACTGACGCTGGGGACGAATAAAGGCCTCAGAGTCGGATTCACGGGCTTTGATTTGCTCCACTACCTCTTCGGGGGTGTAGCCGCGCTTGCGGGTGTCGCGCTTGATCTTCCAGTTGGCGCGCAGGTCTTCTGGCGGGGCCAGGTAAACTTTGACATCGTAGGCGTCGCGGCAGGCCCGAGTCGAGTAACCCAGTAGCCCTTCGGCAATCACAAAGCGTTTGGGCTCGATGTACTCAGGGGCGTCAAACTCGCCAGTGCTGTGGTTGTAGATGGGCTTGAGAATGGGCTGCCCAGTGCGCAGCAGGCCCAGGTGTTGCTGAATAATATCGATATAGTTGCAGTCGGGGTGCAGGGCCGAGATGCCCATCTCTTTGCGCTGTTTGCGATCGTAGCGGTGGTAGTCGTCTGTGCAGATGATGGTGACCTGGTCTTCGCCTAGAATTTGGGCTATCCCCCGCGACAGGGTGGTTTTACCCGCTGCGCTGTCACCCACAATGCCGAGAATAATCGGACGATTCATACTGCCTCCAGGGTCTGCAACCAAAAGTTAATCTCTCCATTGTAGGAAGCCGGGGGATCATCACCCAACTATTTGTTGTACTGCGTACAATGGCGATACAGCGTAGCAAGGTCAAAGGATGGCCTGTAGCGACTTCAAACTGGTCGATACCCTCATCCAAATTGAGCCGCAAGAGTACTACATTCTGCAAATTGAGATTATTCTGGGCATTCCTTTTTGCGCCGCTAGCCCGTGGTGACCGTCTAACTGCTGAGACCTTTTTATGCCTGCCCTAGACCAAGCTGACCATGCCCGCACCTCGATGACTGGGCCGACTCTGCCCGCGCTGCTAGCCCCGGCAGGCAACTGGGAGTGCGCCAAGGCGGCGGTGGAAAACGGGGCCGATGCCATTTACTTTGGCCTCGATCGCTTCAATGCCCGCATGCGCGCCGAAAACTTTACCGAGGCTGACCTGCCAGAGCTGATGGCGTTTTTGCATCGGCGGGGGGTGAAAGGCTATGTGACGCTAAATACGCTGGTGTTTCCCGCAGAGCTGGCTGAGGCAGAGCAGTATCTCAAGACCATGATTGTTGCCGGTGTCGATGCGGCAATCGTGCAGGATGTGGGCATTTGTCGGCTGATTCGCCATCTATCGTCGGATTTTCCTATCCACGGCTCGACCCAGATGACAGTGACCAGTGCCGCCGGGGTGGCGTTTGCGAAGGAACTCGGCTGCCAGCTGGTGGTGCTGGCGCGGGAGTGCTCGATGAAAGACATCACCAAAATTCAGGCGCAGATGGGGGAGAAGCATATTGCCCTGCCGCTGGAAGTGTTTGTCCACGGGGCGCTGTGTGTGGCCTACTCAGGCCAGTGCTTGACCAGCGAGGCCCTGGGGGGGCGATCGGCCAACCGGGGCGAGTGCGCCCAGGCCTGCCGCATGCCCTACGAGCTGATTGCGGATGGGGAAAAGGTGGAGCTGGGCGATCGCGCCTACCTGCTCAGCCCCCAAGATCTCTCGGGCCTAGCGGTGCTGCCGGAACTCGTCAAAACCGGGGTGAGCTGCCTGAAAATCGAAGGGCGGCTGAAAGCGCCGGAGTATGTGGCGAACGTGACGCGGGTGTATCGTCAGGCGTTGGATCGGCTGGGAGGGAACCCACCCCTGGCCCTCCCAGGAGGGGAGCAGACCTCGCCATCTACCCATTCCCCTGACGATCGCTACCGCCTAGAAATGGCCTTCTCTCGCGGCCTCTACACCGGCTGGTTTGAAGGCATCGACAACCAGGCGCTGGTTCATGCTCGCTTTGGCAAAAAGCGGGGCGTGTTCCTGGGCGAGATCACCCGCGTGGATCGAGAGGCGGTGTGGCTGCGATCGCAGGCTCCGATCAAGCCAGGGGATGGGGTGGTGTTTGACGACGGCCACCCGGCGCAGAAAGAGCAGGGCGGGCGGGTTTACCAGGTGGATGTGTTTGGCCAGGAGACTCGGTTGCAGTTTGGCCGCGATGCGGTGAATTGGCGGCGGGTGCACGTGGGCGATCGCCTTTGGAAGACCAACGACCCCGCCCTGGATAAAGAAATTCAGCAGACCTACGCTGGGGATCAACCCCGCTTCACCCGGCCCATCGCCGTCGAAGTCCACGGCAGCGTGGGGGAAGAACTGGTGGCGATCGCCCGCGACGGCCAGGGCCACATTGCCCAGGTCACCTCGCAGATGCCGCTGGTGGAAGCTCACTCAAAGCCGCTGACGGGCGATCGCCTCACCCAGCAATTGGGTCGCCTGGGCAACACCCCGTTTCATTTAGAATCTCTGGATAACCAGCTCCAGGGCAACGTTATGATCCCCGTCAGCGAGCTGAATCGACTGCGGCGGGAGCTGGCGGAGGGGCTAGAGGAGATGCGATCGCGCCCCCGCCCCTGGCAACTGCACGAGGGGGCATCGTTACAACAACTGCTTCCTGGCTTAGGAAACCCACCCCTACCCCTCCCAGGAGGGGATTACACCTCCCTACTCCCTACTCCCCACCCCCTACTCCCCACCCCTCACTCCCCACTCCCCCACCTCACCACCCTCGTTCGCAATCGCTCCCAGCTCGCCGCCGCCACCGCTGCGGGCATCGAGACAATCTACTGTGAGTTTGAAAATCCGGCTACCTACAAAGACGCGGTGGATTGGTTCCGGATCAACCGCGTCCAGGAGTTCCAAGCCATTTGGGTCGCGCCGCCGCGCATTGCCAAGCCGCTGGAGAATTACATTCTGGAGCAGGTGCGGCGCTCCAAAGCCGACGGCTACCTAGTGCGCAACTACGACCACCTGGCCTACTTTGCTGACCAGCGCTGCGTGGGCGATTTCTCGCTGAACGTGGCCAATGCGCTGACGGCGGACTATTTTGTGAACCACTGCGGGCTAGAGCGGGTGACGGCCTCTTACGACCTCAACGCCGACCAACTGGTGGATTTGCTGGGCTCTGCGCCGCCGCCGTGGTTTGAGATTACCCTGCACCAGCACATGCCCATGTTCCACATGGAGCACTGCGTGTTTTGCGCTTTCATGTCTGAGGGCAAAGACTTTCGTGACTGTGGACGGCCCTGTGAGGGTCATGAGGTCAAGCTGCGCGATCGCGTCGGCACCGAGCACATTCTGACTGCCGATGCGGGCTGTCGCAATACCCTATTCAACGGTGTGGCCCAGACCGGGGCCGAGTATGCCCAGCGGCTCATGCAGGCGGGGGCACAACACTTTCGGCTAGAGTTTTTGAATGAGGGCGCAGAGGAAGTGGCAAGGGCGATCGCCCAGTACCGCCAGCTACTAGCCGGAGACATCTCTGGCAGCCAGCTCTGGCGCACCCTACAAGTACAGAGCAAACTCGGCGTTACCCGTGGACCAATGGACTCTAAATAAAATTAATTCAGCAGGCTATCAATGTCTTGGTCGCGCAGATAGCCCACCAGCATGGGGCTCGCCACCGTCACCACCGTGATAAACACCACAATAATGAGCTGGCTAAGGTTGAGATTGCCCAACAACTCTCCTAGCCCCACGCCGCCCTGGGGCGGCTGGGGGCCAATAAACCAGGCATTACAGGTCAACGAAGTCCATAGATCTACCACTATGGCCATGAGCCACACCACCCGCAGCCCAAACAGCGGCAGCCCATAGGCACTGTAGCGCTGCCGCCGCTGCCAGATGCTGCGGGTAGAAAAGTTGAAGGCCACAATCATGAGAGTGCCAATCACCGCTAGGCTGATGGCGACCAGATTGCGGCTGCCGAGAATGATCAAAATGCCGAGCATCGTGGTGATCAAGTCCCACACGGTGCTGAGCTGAAGGGCTCCCATGAGCACCAGTTTGCGCAGACTGAGAGGCTGAGACTCGTGCATAGGTCGCAAACCCCTAGGGTAGATACATGGGCAGCCGCCAGTTCTTCAAACGAAGCAGGAGACGGGACAAGCAATTGCAAGGGCGTCATAGTGACATGTTGCCTCTGCAATCGTAGCCCCAATCTAGCGTTGCGCCAGTACGAACCCCCCGATCCCGATAGGTTTTTTTCAGGTTTGTTGCGGATGTTTAGAATTGGCGATCGCTGCTCTGATCCAGCGATCGGCCAGTTTTGCCCACTGGGTTAGATAGAATGCAGGGAATACTGACCCTGACCTGCAACTTTCCGGCAACGGCAATGGCTATCAAACCCATTCAGTACGAGACGCTGCTCTCGGTCTGCACTGACCACGATGGCGCTCTAGAGTTACTCAAGCGCCATCGCCCCTACCTAGAAGCGGTGCCCAGCATGCGACGCCCCGACGAGAGCCTGGTGACGCTGCCCTTGCCCAATATTCGGCTGCGCGAAGGGGTGCACCTCAACCCTCACAGCCCCAGCATTGCTCCTGGTTCTGTAGTATCTCTGCCCTGCGATGTGGCCCTACTGATGTGCGACCCAGAGTGGAAAATCAAAACCGGGGTCGAGATTTTGGTGTATATTCACCGCCCCCAGGAAGATTTTTCTGACCTGCTAATGCGCTGGCGGCACACCCAGATTTTGATCGATCGGGGCTACGAGTGGCTGTTGCCCCAGCGCTACGAGCACCTGCTCAACGATGGTACCGACAAAAGCCATCCGCTGTTTGTGGTGTTTCCAGAAACGCCCAATTACATCATCCGAGGATTGCGCGGGGCGGGTTTACCCACGGTGCAACTGCCCTTTGCGGCTGAAGCCGATGAAGTAGCTGAGGCACCCAGCAGCTTCGACCTCAGCGACATTCCCGGCCTAGAAGATATCGACACCAGCGCCCTAGAATCGCCCGATGAGTAAACGCTGGGCTATTTTTTTGTCGCCTGCTTGGCAATGGGGGCGGTGGTTTTTGCTGGGGTTTTTGGCCCTGCGGGTGGTGTTTTGGCTGACGGCTTTCCCCAACCCTGACGAAGCCTACTACTGGCTATGGGGGCAGCGGCCTGGGTTTTCGTACTACGACCACCCACCGTTGCACGCCTGGGTGCAGGGTCTGTTTGCGGTGCTGGGGCGCTCCGCGTTTGTGCTGCGCCTGCCGAATGTGGTCAGCAGCGGCATTTTAGGCTTCACGATTTACCACATCTGCCACTACCTCTATGGCAACTCTGAGGGCGACCAGGCCAAGGATCGTTTTTGGATCCTACTGCTGCTGGGCCTGTCGTCGCCGCTGTTTTTTTGGTACCTGGGCCTGGCCTGGCATGACCACTGGCTGGTGACGTTAACGGTAGTCAGCAGCTTTTTGTTTGTGCGCTACGTGGATGGCGCGGTGGAGCAACCGGGCGGTGGCAGGGGGAGCGATCTTTTTGGAGCAGCTCTCTGTCTAGGCCTGGCCGGGCTGTGTAAGTACAATGCTCTGTTTGTGGGGCTGGGCTTTGTGGCGCTGCTGACAACGAATAGGCAGCGGTGGAGAGTGTTGCGCGATCGCCGTCTCTACCTGGCCCTAGGGCTGCTAGCGCTGGTGCTCTCCCCGATTCTGATTTGGAATATACAACACGACTTTTTTTCATTTCGCTTTTACCGCGATCGCACGGCTGGGGGCGGGCCTAACCTCAATCTGCTGCAACCCGTCGTCTTTCTCGCCCTCTGTGGCCTCATTCTTGGCCCCATTCAGTCATGGAGTCTGGGCCGACTGCTGAAAAATCGGGGGCAAACCGCCATTGCCCGCACATCTTGCTACCCAGCCTTAGCGCTGTGGGTGTTTGGCCTATCTACCGCTGCTTTTACAGCCCTGTCTGCCGTCTCCACCGCTCTGTTTTACTGGAATATTTTGGCTTACCCGCTGCTGTTTCCGCTGCTGAGCGATCAGTTTTATCGTCCCCACGGGCAAAAGCTGGTGAGGCAAGGGCAAATGGCGATCGCCCAGGGGTTAGGGTTATTTGCTGCCACGGTCTTAGTCACCTACTACACGGTCGTGCCCCTCGGTGCTTTTTTTGGCGCCGTAGACCCCGATGGTGCGGCACTCTTTGGCTGGCCCCAAATCGCCCAGGCAGTTAAAAATCAGGCCGCCACTCTGAACGATCCCCTACTGCTGACCACAGACTACCGTTCAGCCTCGGCCCTAGCCTACACCCTCGATAATCCAGACGTTCTCGCCATCTCCGGTCGCCTTGATCAATTTGACTTTTGGCACGACGCTCCTTCCCTAGAGGGCCGCGACGCAGTGTTGCTGGGCGAAACCTGGCACCCCATCTGTCCCACCCACCTGGTCATGTTTGACCGGGTAGAGCCCGCCGAGACAGTGACAGTGCGACGCTTTGGCCGGGTGCTACAGACCTACGAAATTGTTCGGGGCTACGGCTTTAAGTCGGGGCCAGAGGGTTACCCCCTGAGCCCCGACTATCCCCTCGCGTTTACTGGCGACGGCGAACGCTGCTTGCCCGATTGAATCGGCCACACTAACTCCAGCCCATAGTCTCGAGAGCTTCCACCGAGACAGAGCGCTGGGTCTAGGGCTTGGGCGGGGTTTATACCAAACTTACCTACCGCTCAGTGTCGGTACCTGCTGCGCCATACTCCAGCCGTTGCCAGGCGTCCTGGCTAGCCAGTCGGGCTCGATCCCAGCCGAGACGGCTAGAGGCCGACTGATTTTCGTACTGCTGGCGCATGTGGGGCTCAGCCTCTTGGTAAGACAGCCCTTGGGCCGAGTAGGTGGCATAACCTTCATAGCCGGTACGATAGGCCAAACTATAGTCGTCATAGCTATGGTTGGGGTCTACGTAGGGGCGGTTACCATAGTTTTCGCGCCAGTAGGCATCTTCTACAGTAGGGTCAAGGGTCTCAGCAACCCCTTTACCCATCAGCCCTCCGACAGTAGCGCCCACCGCAGCCCCTACTAAACCACCGATGGGGCCACCCACCGCAACTCCAGCAGCGGTGGCAATGACGCCAGCGCCAGCGGCACCCAAACCAGCACCGACGGGGCGGGCACCCGGTTCCCCGGTAATCGGGTCGGGGTTGCTATCAGGGTTAGGAGTGTAGTTAATGTCGTCGTTCAGTGTGTTCATCATGCAAAACTTCCACGGTTAAGGACAGGTTCAATGTTGCCAGCCAGTGCCGCCAAGGCATTGCGCAACAGAGCATTCAACTTGTCTAGACCTTAGCTATCGTCTGAGCAGAGTAAATCTGTTGCGAGGCAGAGCCACTCAACGCCAATCGAGGGAGATTGGCGTTAGCACCCACGCCTCAGGCAGTAGAGCCTCAGATAAGGAAGAACAACAAGAACAACATCCCCCAGGCATTTGAAAGAGCTATGGCTCTACATCGCCAGCATTGATTCCTAAAGAAAGCTGGTAGATCACCTTTTTGGGCTGACCAGTGGCCTGGGCCAGCTGACGACTGGCTGCGGCCCTAGACAGCCCCTGACCGAGCAGTTGCTCTAGCTCGGCCTTGATGGCCTGGTCAGACAGCACCGGGGTCTGGCGAACTGCCCCCTGCACCACTACCGTGAATTCGCCCTTGGGGGCTTCAGTTTGGTAATGCTCAACGGCCTCACCCAAGGTACCCCGCCAAAACTCCTCAAACCGTTTGGTCAGCTCGCGGCCTAGGGTGACGGGCCGGTCTGCGCCCACGGTAGCCGTCAGGTCGGTTAAGGTCTTGAGCAGCCTATGGGGCGCTTCGTAGAGCACCATAGTGCGCTCTTCTTGGCCTAGAGTTTCTAGCCGGGCGATGCGATCTTTGCCTTTGAGGGGCAAAAAGCCCTCAAAGATAAAGCGATCGCACGGCAACCCCGACACGCACAGCGCTGTGATCGCCGCCGTCGGCCCAGGAATCGGCACCACCGGCAGGCCCGCCTCGACACAGGCAACCACCAGCTCATAGCCAGGATCTGAGATTCCTGGCATACCGGCATCGCTGACCAGAGCAACGGCGTGCTGGCGCTCCTGTAGATGGTGCAGCACCTCAACAATGCGGCTCTGGCGGTTGTGCTCGTGGTAGCTGATCTGGGGCGTAGTGATCTGAAAGTGCTGAAGCAGCTTGCCGGTGTGGCGGGTGTCTTCGGCCGCGATCAGATCTACCGATTGCAAAATCCGCACGGCCCGGAAGGTCATATCTTCCAGGTTGCCCAGAGGGGTGCCCACCACGTAAAGGTAGCCAGGTTTGGGGTCAGAGTCGGGAGCCGAAGCCATGGGAGGGAGTAGGGGGTAGGGAGTGGGGGCAGACGTGCCTGCCCTGGGTGGGGTAGACGGCGGTTGTTCCTAGTCTGGGATGCATGGATTTTGCCTGGCCTGGAGATGGATAGGGCCAGTGGGTTGAGAGCGATCGCGCTAACGACGTAGCAAATTGCCCAACCAGGTTTGGAGTTGCTGCCAGATGCTATCGGGGCCAATGCCAAAGAGAAAATACAACGCCAGCAGCAAAAAGCCCACCAGCAGCACCGTCTGAACAGTGTTTTTGATCAGCTTAAACACCCACCCCAGCAACACAATGGCAACAACGATCGCCCCCAGTACAATCAGTAGTTCCACGGCAGCCTCCCAGGAACGATTTTGGATTTTAGACTGGCGATTTTGGACTGGGCCATCTGGGTGTCCGAGCTTTGCGGTGAGGATAAATCGCTGCTACGTCAGTGCTAATCCTAGCCTAGGGAAACAACGGTAGCTGGGGTCAACGCTTCGCTGACGCTAGTAGCCTCAGCCCTGGCCCATTGGTCAGCAGCCAGAATATCCGCTAGCACTGGCTGTGCGACATTATGAGAACGGTGGCGATCGCACACCCCCTCAATCACCTTAGGAATTTCTAAAAAGTGAATTTTTTCATCTAAAAACAGCGCCACGGCCTGCTCATTGGCGGCGTTGAGCACGGCGGTCATAGTCCCCCCGGCCCGCCCGGCGGCGTAGGCCAAGTCCATGCAGGGGTATTTGGCATGGTCGGGTTCGCGGAAGGTGAGATCGCCTGCTTTTACCAAGTCCAGCGGTTTCCAGTCGGTATAAATGCGATCGGGCCAGGAGAGCGCATAGAGCAGAGGCAGGCGCATGTCGGGCCAGCCCAGTTGGGCCAGCACCGAGGTATCTTGCAGCTCAATCAGTGAGTGAATAATGCTCTGGGGATGGATGACGATGTCGATGTGGTCATAATCCATGCCAAACAGATAGTGGGCCTCGATCACCTCCAGCCCCTTATTCATCAGCGTGGCCGAGTCTACCGTGATCTTGCGGCCCATCGACCAGTTGGGGTGCTTCAGAGCGTCGGCCACCGTCACCTGGGCCAGCTTTTCCACCGGCCAGTCGCGAAAGGCACCGCCAGAGGCCGTCAGCAAAATCCGCCGCAGGCCATCTTTAGGCACACCCTGGAGGCACTGAAAGATCGCGGAGTGCTCAGAGTCGGCGGGTAAAAGTTTGACGCCGTGCTTTTCCACCAGGGGCAGCACGGCGGGGCCACCGGCAATCAGAGTTTCTTTGTTGGCCAGGGCAATGTCTTTGCCCGCCTCGATCGCCGCCAGGGTGGGCAGCAGCCCCGCACAACCCACAATGCCCGTCACCACCGCCTCGGCATCGCCGTAGCGGGCGACTTCTACCACGCCATCGTCACCCGCAAGGATCTGGGGCATGGGGTCGAGCCCGGCCAGGGCATCGCGCAATTCCCCCAGCTTGGCGGGGTTGCAAATAGCGACAATCTCGGGCTTAAACTGGCGCACCTGCTGAGCCAGCAGATCTACGTTATTCCCTGCGGCAATGCCCACCAGGCGAAACTGGTCGGGATGGTGCTCCACAATATCTAAGGTTTGAGTACCAATAGACCCAGTCGAACCAAGCAGGGTAATAGCTTTCACGGCGATCCTCAGCGGTGGATGAGCGATATCTCTAAGAATCTCATGGCGTGGCCCCTGGCCCAAGACCCAGACCAAATCTCTTCAGCCACCATGGAGAAAAACCCCACGGGGATCAGGGCTAAGTAATTGACAAGATTTGATGACTGTATCGCTATAGATAACTGCGAAAATAAAATAGTTGTTAAGATTACTGAGAATCGTTCGCACACCCACGAGTCTACCTATTAACCCGATGGATCCTGTAGAACCGGTTTCAGTTGAAGTCGTGCAGCAAGTGGCCGAGTACTTTAGCGTGCTGAGCGAACCCATGCGGTTGCGCATTCTCAACCTGCTGCGAGAAGGAGAAAAATGCGTGCAAGAGCTGGTCGATGCCACCCAAACCAGCCAGGCCAACGTCTCTAAGCATTTGAAAGTGATGCTACAGGCGGGAATTCTCAGCCGCCGTACCGAGGGCACCTCGGCCTACTACAGCGTGGCCGACGAGCTGATTTTTGATCTGTGCGGTTTGGTGTGCGATCGCCTCGCCCGCCGCATTGAGGCCCAGGCCCAGCACTTTCGCAACTTTAGCCTGGCCAACACGGGGGTAGCCTCGCCCCCAGGTCTAGCAGGGCTATAGCCTAGCTTTGCCAGCGGCAAGTACAGACGATAGACCGATTAGCCACCGTCCTCTCAAACCCAAAAATGCCCACCCGTGCCGCTTTGGTCACAGGTGGGCATTTTGGTTCGTAGAGTCGAGATACTGAGCGGGTTTGCTAGGGGTAAACCTGGGTAGCTGTGTTATGCCAAATCCGAATTCCATACCCTCGATTCCCAAAAGGCCAACCTGTAGGGGCGAACTGCTGTTCGCCCAGAGGTATCGGGGGTAGTCAAGCAGAATTTGGTATTACCGCAGTGCAGCAGCCTCACGAGCCGCCGCCGCCTCGTCGGGGTGAATGTTGAGACGAGTCAGATTGATGCGTCCGCGACCATCGATCTCACGCACCTTGACGATTACCTCATCGCCCACATTGACCTCATCTTCCACCTTGGCCACCCGGTAGTCAGCAAGTTGAGAGATGTGAATCATCCCCTCTTGGCCCGGCATAAACTCCACAAAGGCCCCGATAGGAATCACCCGCATGACCTTGCCGACAAACACGTCTCCGGCAGAAGGCTTAAAGACAATAGACTCAATCAGCGCCTTGGCCTGAAGCGCTTTTTCGCCTTCGATCGCCGACACAGTGACGGTGCCATCGTCGTTGATGTCAACCTTAGCCCCGGTCTGCTCAGTAATCGCCTTGATCTTCTTGCCGCCGGGGCCAATCACCATACCGATCATCTCAGGGTCAATCTTGAAGCTGATTAGTCGGGGGGCGTAGGGCGACAGTTCGGTTCTGGGAGTGTCGATAGCCGCCAGCATTTTCTCAAGAATGTGTAGGCGGGCGGGCTTGGCCTGGTTGATGGCATCAGCGATCACCGAGAGAGGCAAACCGGTGATTTTCATATCCATCTGCAAGGCGGTGATACCAGTATCAGTACCGGCCACCTTAAAATCCATATCACCCAAGAAGTCTTCAATGCCCTGAATATCAGTCAGAATGCGCACCTCGTCGCCTTCTTTGATCAAGCCCATAGCGGCACCGCTAACGGGTTTGGTGATGGGCACGCCCGCATCCATGAGCGACAGGGTAGAGCCACAAACCGACCCCATAGAGGTAGAGCCATTGGAAGACAGCACCTCAGAGACGACCCGAATCACGTAGGGAAACTCTTCTTTGGGAGGCAACACGGGCACAATGGCGCGTTCTGCCAGGGCACCATGGCCAATCTCGCGCCGACCGGGCGATCGCATAGGCCGCGTTTCACCCACTGAGTAGGGAGGGAAGTTGTAGTGGTGCAGGTAGCGCTTCTCTTCGTCGGGGTGCAGGTCATCCATCATCTGGGCATCGCCAGGGGTGCCCAGGGTGGTCACCGACATCACCTGGGTCAGACCCCGCTGAAATAGCCCCGTCCCGTGGACGCGCTTGGGCAGCAGGCCCACCCGACAGGAGATCGGCCGCACTTCGTCGAGCTTGCGGCCATCAACCCGCACATTCTCGGCGACAATCTGCTGGCGCATCATTTTTTTAGTCACCGACTTATAGGTATTGCCCAGGGCTTTGCTATTCCCTGCTACGGCCACCTTGATCGGGCTGTCATCCTCTAGACCCTCGATCGTCTCTGCCAGACCGGCCTTGATGGCATCTAGTTTTTCATCCCGTTCGGGCTTGGTGAGGCTAAACTGCTTGAGCACCTCTTGGATGTCGGCAGCAGTCTTTTCTTCAATGAAGGTGGCCAGGGTGGGGTCAGTCTCCGGCTCTTGCTCAGTGACAATCTCAATGCCTAACTCTTTGATGAGATCGAGCTGGGCTTTGATCAGATCTTGCACCACCTCGTAGCCAAAGTCGATCGCCTCGATCACGTCGGCCTCGGGCAGCTGATTGGCCCCGGCTTCCACCATGATCACACCGTCAGGAGAGCCAGCCACCACCAGATCAAGGTCGCCGTTTTCAACTTCTTTATAGGTAGGGTTGATGATAAAGTCATCACCCACCAGACCCACACGCACCGCCGCCATCGGCCCAAAGAAGGGAATCTTAGCCAACAGCACAGCGATCGAAGCCCCGGTTGCCGCCAGCACATCGGGCGGCACCTGCTCATCCATGGCCAGGGTGGTAGCAACGATTTGGATATCGTCGCGCAGCCACTGAGGAAATAGAGGCCGCATAGGACGGTCAATCAGTCGGCAAATCAGAGTAGCGCGCTCAGGGGGGCGACCCTCGCGACGCAGAAAGCCACCAGGAATACGCCCAGCCGCATACAGTCGCTCTTCGTAATCCACCAGCAGGGGTAAGAAGTCAATGCCTTGACGGCCTGCCGATCGGGTTGCGGTCACCAGAACCGCTGTTTCCCCCGACTGTACCAACACAGCTCCTCCGGCCTGGGGGGCCAACAGCCCACCCCTAAGATGAATGTCGCGACCGCCGAAGGAAATTGTTTTTTCAAATTCTTGCATGTACGACTACGTCCTTTCTCTTTTCCGTTCTTTTGTGTTACTTTGGCCTGATCCTAACACCGATGGCGACAATGGCTCCTCGCCGGGGCTACGGACGACAAAAATAGGCAAAAGACTTAAGGTTTTGGCCCCTCTGAGTATCTGCCTGGCGCTATTCAGCCTCAGGGCATCGCTATAGTCTTGGCTGAGATAGCAAGGTTTATTGGCTCACTTGTCGCCCGGCAGCTATCGGGCAGTGGGAATAGGGCGAACCACACCATCTAACTCTACACAAAGCTCACAGGCAGGGCGTTTGACCGATATATGAAGATGACGCAGAAGTAACGTTGCGAGTTATACAGCGCCCCGCCCATGCCAATCTAGAGCGCAGACCGCCAAAATCGTCACTCCGACAACCGCCAAGCCCTAGAGTGGCGGCGTTTCATGCAGGTCACGGCCGCAAGCTTGAACAAAATGGCCAGGCACGCCCTGACACCAATCGGAGATCTTAAAGGTACAATCACCACCTGCTCCGACACAAAAAAGCTCCTGGGCCTTACAGAAACATCCCCAGAACTCTCATGAAAAGAACATCCATCAGTCTGCGAATAGTACCTGATGTACTAACAGACTTTAATAAGCAAGGGTTTCTAAGGTTTCACGCAGGTAGCGGCGCACTAAATGATCTAAGGGTGCAGCATCGGCCTCAGCAGAAGGCAGTTCACCTTTCCAGCTTTTAAACCCAGAGCTACTGGCGATCGCATTTTTGAGGCTGTACCAAATGCGGGCATGGTCAGAGAGGGAAGCGGAATTTGCAGAACGAGTTACGGCCATAGCTGCCTCGGAGATCTCTCAGATAAAGACTAAATGCTGTTTTATTTCAAGCTGTATCGCTCTCAGGGTGGCGATTCAAACTGTGTCGCTCTAGAGATTAGAACTGCTCAACCAAGACTTGAGCTAGAGATACACTCTAGGAGTGTAAAAAGCCACTCATACAAGATAGCGCAATCACCCCGCTGCTATTGTGACCAAGGCAACAGTAAGCCGGATTGAGTTAAGTCTATGGCTGAGCCTATCTCTCCTAGTTCCCCTCTGGAGATCTAGCCACTCTTAGTGATAGGGTTGGCAGGGATCCGAGAGCGATCGACCGCAGTAGCTGGCTGATTGGCTGGGGGCGGCAGAGGATGATCTTCAAGAACATGATTGCCAGCAGCATAGCTAGAGCCATGATCTTCGGCAGTTGTGTCCTCGCCTAGATCGTCCATCTCAGGGTGGTGCCGGGGTAAAGGGTCCGAGCGATCGGGCTGCTGGGGTGTCGCCTCTGGCATGGTATAGACAGAGTTCTCAGGCTCTGATTCAACGTCTGCGGTAGATGTGTTTGTGGAGCCCGCTGCAATAGTCAGTTCAGGCTCCTCTAAGACAACGGGCAGCGATGTCATCGGCTCAGGATAGGAACCGGGAGGGGCCGTAAGAGCTTCGCCTAGATCTGGCGCTTCATCGTCGGCTTTGACTGAGGTGTCGACATGTTCTAAATTGGCCGCTGGCACTGGGCGAGGCTCAGTCATAGCCCGATTGCCTCTGGCCTCAACTGGGTTATCGGTCTCGACCAGGATTATTGATTCATCGGTACGGCTAAGTTCTTTCTGTACCGAAGGATGGCTCTGCCGGTCGGCTACAGGGTGAACAATAATCGGCAGAATCTTACCCACAGGCAACCCCAGCCAGCTAAAGTCAGCGGCAACTCGATCGACGGGGTAGGGCACAACGCCCTGGAAACGGCGATCTGGGGTGGCTAGTACTTGCAAGATCGCCACCGGCACCTGGAGAAATAGGTTGGCCATCAAAAAACTCAGGGCTGCGATCGCCACTCCGCCAAGCCGACCCCAGTCGCCAAAGGGTGTCACATCTCGCGCTAAAAACGCCAGGGGATAGAGCATTACCAGTGCCCATACCAACGGAATCGGCATCAGCAAAGCCCCCAGCCGCACCCGCCAGCGGCGGAATTGCGTAAGCAGGCGACGCTGATCATCGTGTAGAACCCTAGGGCGCAGGGCTAACCCCGGCAGACTAAAAATGTAGAAAGGACGCCACAGCTGCATGACCAGCACCGGTAGCGCCCCGAGGGCAACAATCAAGCCCAGTTCTAGCCTTGGCAGAGTAGGATTACCCACCGCCAGCCCCAGCAGGCACAGGTCGATCCACAAGGGTACGGTAGCCAATCCGGCTAGATGTACCCACAGATATGGATCGCAACGCCAGGGTTTCATAGTTGACTCCGTTGCTTTTTACATAGCGGCCCCGACAGGAGTTTCCTCCCGGGCGGGGCTACCGCCAAGCACTGTCCTAGGCCATGGCCAGGGTACGACGCTTGGTGATCATCTTGAAGGCGTCGATGATGTCGCCCTCTTTCCAGTCGCTGAAGTTGTCGATACCGATGCCGCACTCGAACCCAGAGGCGACATCTTTGGCATCTTCTTTCATGCGCTTGAGCGAGTCGAGCTTGCCGGTGTAGACCACCTCGCCCCCGCGCACGACGCGCAGGTTGCAGTTGCGAGTCACCTTGCCCGAGAGCACGTAACAGCCAGCCACAGCCCCCTTGCGCACGGGGAACACGGCCCGTACTTCCACCTGACCCAAGGACTCTTCCACCATTTCGGGGTCGAGCAGGCCTTCCATAGCCCCCTGGATGTCGTCGAGGAGATTGTAGATGACCTCGTAGTCGCGCACGTCAACGCCTTGACGATCGGCAGACTGCCGCGCCCCCGGTGCCAGGGTAGTGTTGAAGCCGATAATCACCGCTCCGCTGGCAGCGGCTAGGTCAACGTCGGTTTCGCTGATTTCGCCCGGCGCAGCTAAGAGTACGCGAATCTGCACCTCGTGCTGAGGCAACTGCTGAAGCGCCGCCAAAATAGCCTCGATCGAACCCTGCACGTCGGCCTTAAGCAGCAGGTTGAGATCCTTAAGATCGCCCTCCTGTACCTGGGCAGAGATGGTATTCAGGGTTACCCGGCGAGAGGCCATCGACTGCTGTAGTCGTGACTGCCGCTGGTCGAGCATGCGCCTGTCAGCCACGGCCCGAGCGGTTTTTTCGTCGGGGTAGACCTCAAACTCATCACCGGCAGCAGGTACGTCGTTGAGACCCAATACCTCGACTGCAAAGGATGGACCAGCTACCTGAACGCGCTTAAGGCGATCGTCAAGCATGGCCTTGACCTTGCCCAAAATCGGGCCAGCCACCAAAGAGTCACCTACCCGCAGGGTGCCATTTTGGATAAGCAGCGTGGCGACTGGGCCGCGAGCCTTATCAAGGTTGGCCTCGATCACGGTGCCTCGAGCTAGGCGATCGGGGTTGGCCTGAAGATCGGCCACCTCAGCTACCAGCACGATCATCTCTAGCAGGCTGTCGAGGTTATCGCCAGACAGAGCGCTCACCGGCACCATAATGGTGTCGCCGCCCCACTCTTCGGGCACTAGACCGTGCTCCATCAGCTCTTGCTTGACGCGATCGGGGTTAGCGGTCTCTTTGTCGACCTTGTTGATAGCCACAATCAGAGGCACTTCGGCTGCCTTGGCGTGGCTGATGGCCTCAATGGTCTGAGGCCGCACCCCGTCGTCTGCCGCCACCACCAGAATGGCAATGTCGGTGACGCGAGTACCCCGCGCCCGCATGGCGGTAAACGCCTCGTGGCCAGGAGTGTCGAGGAAGACGATCTGGTGGGAGACGCCATCGTGCTCGACGTCGACGTGGTAAGCGCCAATGTGCTGAGTAATACCTCCAGCCTCGCCCTGGGCTACCTTGGTCTTGCGGATGGAGTCAAGCAGGGTAGTTTTACCGTGGTCGACGTGGCCCATGATGGTGACCACCGGAGGCCGACGTTGAAGGCTATCGAGATCACCCGCGTCGAGCATTTCAGTGACCTTCTTGGCCTCTGACTCGACTTCGCTCGTCTCTACCATCACCTCAAACTCTTCGGCCACCATTTTGGCGGTTTCAATATCGAGGGTCTGGTTAATGTTGGCGGCAATGCCCTTAAAGAACAGAGACTTGATCAGCTCGGTTTCGGGCACCAAAATCTGTTCGGCTAGCTCATGTACCGTCAACCCTTCGGAGAGCACGATAAACTCGGGCCGCTCCTGGGTGGGCTGGGCCTCACCGCGGCGACCACGACGAGAGCGTCCGCCACCGCCGCTGCTGTCACGATGCTGCGGCTTATGGCTCTTGACCGTAGGCGACGAAGGCTTGCCACCACCAGCGCTCTTGGGCTTAGGCGGTCGGGCAAGGGAAACACTCAGATTTTGAACGTCAGTGGCCTGCTCCTCACCTTCGTCTAGGTCATCTCCCAGCACATCCAGATCTTCATCGTCTTCGCCCAGCACACCCTGGCCTCGGCGCTTGGTCTTGCCGACCTTGCTGGCCTTCTCGCGCATTTTCTGGTCGTCGTCTTCGTCTTCTCGCTCGTCGCGCTTGTGACGCGGAGGCGAAGGCCGACGCGGATGAGAATCATCTGGGCCAACGCCCCCCAACACAGAAATCGAGTCGTTGGCGGCAGGAGTGGCCGCACGGGCTGCGGTTTCAGCCCTGACGGTTTCGGCATCAGCGTTGGGTCGGCGCAGCTTGGGCTTGGGCTTGAGCCGAGTAACCTCTTCGTCGTCGTCAATTTCGCGGATAGGAATGGTTGGCCTAGGTGCACTGCCATCGATCGCACGGCCATCGGTGGCGCGATCGTCTCGCAGGCGACCCTCAGGTCGGCGAATTACTGGCCGGGGAGGGCGCGGAGCATCGACCGCAGCTTGAGCGCGATCGCTGTTGTCCTCAGGGGCAGAGCGAGACACTGGCCCAACTCGCTCGGGGCGGGGCTTAACGGATGCGACTGTAGGACGCTCTGGGGGTGCCAGCGTAACAGGGGTTGGATCTTCAGTTTGACTCAGAGCTACGGGCGGCTTGGGCTGGTCACTGACCTGTTCACCCTGGGGGGTGAAACCAGGACGGCTAGGGGGTTGAGACAGACTATCGCCACCTGGGCGCACAGGCTTGCTCTGAGTGGGAGGGGCGGCTGGACTGGGGGCCACTGCCTCTGGAGTCGTATCTGCTTTGGGGGTCACCCGGTGGCGGCGAATTTCTAAGATCTGCTGCTTGCGCTCGGGCCGGGGTGGGCCACTCTTAGCCGGAGCAGGTGGGCGAGGCCGTTCTGGTCGATTGGCGCCGCCGCCGCTAGTGCGAGACTGACGGGCCGCCGTCCGAATTTGGTCGGCTTCTGACTCAGCGATGGTGCTGCTGTGACTCTTCACGGCGATGTCTAAGCGACTTGCGATCGCCAAGATGTCCTTGTTATCCAAATCCAATTCCTTCGATAACTCGTATATTCTCACTTTGCCGTTCATCCACAACTCCCTACGCTAGTCAAGCTTGTGTTACATACCAACCTGCTTCGTCCAACAAAACGACATCAAACCATTCTGACGGATTAGACGTTAGTCCTAACATGGCATTGTAAACCAACACCATGGGTACATGGGGTGGTCAGCAAGTTTACCGACAGCTAGGCTATCGGCCAATACCCTTACTATGAGTGTAATCAGTTGCCTCCCCAATGAACAGAATCTCAGAGGGAGACACCTTTAAAGCAATTCATTTGCAAAAATTTTTGGTTGAAGTCCTCATACCAGTCAAATTCGGGTCTAAAGGCAGAATTTTGCCCACAGAAACTTTGCCAAACCCCAGCCAGGCGTGAAATATTGCTAATTTTCTTAAGGATTGGGCGAATTTGTGCTGCTGACAATCCATGCTCAGGTTCACCCGTTACGGCTTGCCCAGCAAGCCCTACCCTAAATTAGTCATCCCCTTTAGAGGACGATTTAACGGTAGAAGCCTCCGGCAGCGGCTGATGGGCCAATGGCTAGGGGAGTAGCTCCACGCCTAGGCGCTGCCACAGCTGCTGAAAGATCGGCTCTGGCACTTGCACCTTGAGGGATCGGCCCAGGCGGTTTTTCTTTTGGGCCTGGCGGAGGCAGTCGGCCTGGGGGCAGAGGTAGGCCGATCGGCCTGCCCCTACATCGATCGTTACCCTGCGGTCTGGATAGACCCTCACTACCCGCCAAAACTCAGCCTTGGGTGCCACTCGTCGACAGCTCACACAGCGCCGGTCGTTCTGTGCCATGGCACCTTTACTCTTCTTCGAGAGTCGAACTGTTCTCAGGCTCCTCTGCCTCTACAGGCTCCTCCTCAACGCTGGCGGCTTCAGCTACGGGCTCAGGCAACGCGTCTACCGCTTCTGACTCCAGGGTGGCTTCTGGCAGCACAACGCTCTCGGCGGGCAATTCCTCGACCTCTAGACCTGCTGCTTTGGCTTCAGCAGCGGCTCGCTCGGCAGCGGCCTTAGCTCGCCACTCTGCTGCCTCTGCTTCTTCAGCGGCAAGTTCGGCGGCTTCGCGGGCAGCGGCTTCGCGGGCGGCGGCCAATTCAGCAATTTTGCGGTCTTCTTCTTCGTAGTCGTACTTGCCGGAGTCTTTGATGTCGATCTTCCAGCCCGTGAGGCGAGCACCTAGGCGCACATTTTGGCCCTCTTTACCGATCGCCAGACTGAGCTGATCTTCGGGCACCAGCACGTGGGCCTGGCGGTCGTCGGGGTTGACGAGGCGCACCTCGTCAACCCGAGCCGGGCTGAGGGCGTTGGAGATGTAGGTGGCCGGGTCGGGCGACCAGCGGATGACGTCAATTTTTTCGCCCCGCAGCTCGTTGACGACTACCTGAATGCGTGACCCCCGGGCACCGATGCAGGCCCCGACAGGATCCACATCGCGCTCTAGGGTGTCGACAGCAATTTTGGTCCGAGGGCCAACAGATCGAGAGGGCGGGTTAGCCTCTCGAGCCACGGCCACAATACGGACGATTTCGTCTTCAATCTCTGGCACTTCGTTGGTGAAAAGCTCGACCACGAGCGCGGCATCGGCCCGCGATACCAAGAGCTGCGGGCCACGGTGCGAGCCCTCGGAGACTTTTTTAAGGGCCACACGGAAGGTGGCATTGGCGCGGTAGTTGTCGTTGGGCAGCTGATCGCGTTTGAGCAGCTCAGCTTCAACCTCGGGCTGGCCGACACCGCTGCTGACGGCCATGATCACCGACTGCCGCTCAAACCGCAGCACCCGTGCCGAGAGAATGGAGCCTTCCAAATCTTGGAACTCTTCTTGGACGAGCTTGCGCTGCTGGTCGCGCAGCTTTTGAGCTAGCACCTGTTTGGTCTGAATTGCCGCCATGCGGCCAAAATCGCCCTGATCAGGGGTAACGTCGAGCACTACGGTGTCGCCCGCCTGGGCCTCGGGGGCGACTTCACGCACCTCGGCTAGGGCGATCTCGTGGTCTTGGCTGGTGACTTCTTCGACAATGGTTTTGGTAGCCAGAACACGAAAGCCCTGGTCGTCGTAGTCTTCGACGTCGAGTTCGATATCGAAGTTGTCAAAGTATTCTTCGTCGAAGTGGGTGTCGATCTCACGGGTACGGCGGTAGCGCTCATAGCCCTTGAGCAGCGCTTCTCGCAGGGCATTTTCTACGGCGTGCTTGGGCAGGTTGCGCTCGTGGCTAATGACATCAATCATTTCCTGCAATTTTGGCAGACTAACTAGCGACATAATCACTCACCTCTAGGGGCTAAATCTCAATCAATGGAAGGGTTTTAGATGCAGGGTTACTCAGTCAGGACTCTGGTCACTGAGCTGCACCATGGTTATCAATTCGCGGGGGATAGGGATGGTCTTACCTTTTTGGCTCAGCACCACAGTGGTCTCGTCTCGCCGGACTAGCTGGCCAACCCAGCACCGTTTGTCTTTGTGAGCAGCCGATAGATTGACCTCTACCATGAACCCTTTGAACACGACAAAATCGCGATCGGTCTCTAGGGCCGGTGAGACGCCGGGGCTAGAGACTTCTAGCACATAGGCGTCGGGAATGATGTCGGTGGTGTCGAGAACGGCTTCGAGGGCCTGGCTCATTTTTTCGCAGTCGCTGAGGCCGGTGTCTTCGTTCTCCAGGCTGCGCACGCAAATGCGCAGCACGGGGGGCGACTGGTTGGTCTGAAAAACGGCTTCGACAACTTCTAGCCCCAGTTCTTCGGCAACGGGGGCCGCCAGATCAAGCACCTGGGGAATCAGGGGATGTACCATCTAACGTCTGAACTAATTGCGTCTAAAATAATGCCAATAAAAAAGTGGGCCTCGGCCCACCTCCCAAAACATTTCTGCTATAGGACCCCAAGCCCGAAGGCCTAGGTAGCTCTATAGTAGCGAATTGTGGCCGCAATGAAGCGTTCATGGTTAAGACTGGGGCGATCGCAAGGTTGGCGATCGCCCTAAGTTGGCCCCCTTGACCCTAACCATCTTGAGGGCAAAGAAGTTTTAGCGCTTCCCTGCGTTCTACCCTAGATTTGACAAGTTACATGCTGCTGCCAGCTCAGAAGGGTGCTCCGATCGCCTCTGCTGGCCGACTCTGCCGAGTTCGAATCTCGAGGTATATCAGCAGGGCATTAATATCGGCAGGGTTGACACCGCCAATGCGGGAGGCCTGACCAACGGTCAGGGGTTTGATTTGACTGAGCTTTTCGCGGGCCTCTTTGGAGAGGGTGTCGATCGCCGCATAGTCGAGTGATTCAGACAACGGGCGATTGGCGTTTCTCGCCACCTGATCGATCTGATTTTGCTGTCGCTGAATGTAGCCTGAGTATTTAATGTCGATCTCGGCCCCCTCCCGCTCTTGACGATGAAGAGCAGGATTGCCCAGACTGTAGCGATCGAGATCGGCATAGTGAAAGCCGGGGCGACGCAGCAGGTCGGCCAGGGTAATCGAACCCTTGATGCGCTGGTCGGTGTCGGCGGCGATGCGCTGACCCAGGTCATCGTGCTCTTTGACCCGGGTGGCCTGCAGGCGATCTTTTTCGGCGGCGATGTTAGTGTATTTTTGGGTAAAAAGCTCCCAGCGGCGATCGTCGATCAGCCCAATGTCTCGACCCAGGGGCGTCAGACGCTGGTCAGCATTATCTGATCGCAGCAGCAGCCGGTACTCTGAGCGAGACGTCAGCATCCGGTAAGGCTCGCGCAAATCCTTTGTACAGAGGTCATCCAACAGGGTACCGATGTAGCTGTGTTCGCGAGGCAGCACTAGCATCTCCTGCCCGCGCACCAGTCGGGCCGCATTTACCCCCGCCACCAAGCCTTGGGCCGCTGCTTCTTCATAGCCAGTGGTGCCATTCACCTGTCCAGCGCAAAATAGCCCCTGTACCCGCTTGGTCATCATCGTGGGGTAGCACTGGGTAGCAGGCAAGTAGTCGTACTCCACAGCATAAGCGGGACGCAGCATAGCGCAGTGTTCTAACCCCGGCAGAGTGCGCAGCATGGTCAGTTGTAGCTGCTCGGGCAACCCGGTAGAAAAGCCCTGTACGTAGATTTCAGGAATGTCACGTCCCTCGGGTTCGAGGAAAATCTGGTGGCTCTCTTTGTCGGCGAAACGGACGATTTTGTCTTCGATGCTGGGGCAGTAGCGGGGGCCTTTGGAGTCGACCCAGCCGCCGTAAATGGGCGACAGGTGAAGGTTGTCGCGAATCAGCTGGTGGGTGGCGGCGGTGGTGCGGGTGAGGTGGCAGGGCATCTGCTCGCGCTCGACCCACACCTCAGGGTCAAAGCTAAACCAGCGCACGTCGTCATCGCCGGGCTGGGGTTCGAGCACATCGAAATTGATCGAGCGGCGATCGACCCTGGCTGGGGTACCGGTTTTGAGGCGTCCAGTTTCAAAACCGAGGCGGTTGAGGGTATCGGTTAAGCCCGTGGCGGCAAACTCTCCAGCGCGCCCGGCGGCCATAGATTTATCGCCAATCCAGATCGTACCGCCCAGAAAGGTGCCCGTGGTAAGAATCACCGCCTTGCATTTGAACGCCACGCCAAAATAGGTCTCGACCCCCACCACCTCGTCGTTGGGGCCGAGCACTAAGTCGGTCACCATGCCCTCGCGAATCACCAGGTTTTCCTGGGTTTCGACGATAGCTTTCATCACGGCGGCGTATTCGCGCTTGTCGGTTTGTGCCCGCAGTGCCCAGACGGCGGGGCCGCGAGAGCTGTTGAGCACTCGCTTTTGCAGGTAAGTGCGATCGGCAATTTTGCCAATTTCGCCCCCTAGGGCATCGACTTCGTGGGTGAGCTGGGATTTTGCGGGGCCACCCACGGCGGGGTTGCAGGGCTGCCAGGCAATTTTGTCGAGATTGAGGGTAATCATCAGGGTGCGACAGCCTAGTCGCGCTGAGGCTAGGGCTGCCTCGCAGCCGGAGTGGCCCGCCCCCACAACGACCACATCGTACTCATCTAAAAACTCTACCAAAGCGCTCATGCGGGCTGTGACTCAATAGGTGACGCAATCATGGCCAGATGTGATCAATCTTAGCGGGTCGGTGGGTTCGGCATCGCTGTCTTAGCCTCATAGCAGGCTTAACCCAAGACTTTGCCTTGGTCTACCCCTAATACCGAATCCGAATTCCATAACCCCCGATTTCTAACCGGAAACCGGTAGTGGCAAACCGCTGTTCGCCCTGCCGAATCGGGGATAGATAAGCAGGACTTAGTATAGCTCCCGCAGTTTGGTAGCCAGCTTTTCGCTCCGCTGGCGCTTTGCTGTCGCCGACTCCGCTGCCAGTGCTGATTCTTCAGAAGTGCTGTCAAGCCGCTATGCTCAGCTGCCTGACAGGACAGTCTTGAGCTGATGTGCCAGCTCATCCACTTCAGATTCTAGCGTCAGGTAGTGGGTACATGCGCGCACGCAGTTAGGTGCTTGCAGGGTGCGCAGATAAACGCCCTGGCCCTCTAGGGTATCCACCAGTCGCTTGTGCCAGATGGGGGAAGGCTCTCCCTGTTCTAGCACCCAAAATGAAACTAGGCCTGAGTCGGGCGGGGTCTGCCGAACAGTGCGAATCTGGGGTATGTCCTGAAGGTGGTTCCACAGGCGCTGGCTGAGTTCTATGAGGCGGTGGTAGCGTTGGGCAGGTGTGCCCCAGTGGTTTTGGTGGGCGATCGCACTTCTTAACCCCGCCAGCAGCGCATAGTTCGATGTAGCTACCTCAAACCGCTGTCCGTTGGGCTTCCAGCCCGTTGGGTTGGCTTCGGCATCTACCGTAATGCTCCGCCAGCCGATCGCGGTAGGCGCAATCTGATCTATTGCCTCTGGACGAGTATAAAGCCCCCCCAGGCCCGCTGGGCCGCACCACCACTTGTGGCCGGTAAACGCATAGAAGTCTACCCCTGAGGCGGGCAGATCTAGCGGTAGCGAGCCGACAGATTGGGCGGCGTCTACCAGCACCAGCACCGCCTGGCCGTGACAAACCGCCACAATGCTCTCTAGCGGCAGCACCTGCCCTGTATTCCAAAAAATATGGCTGATCACCAGCAGTCGGGTGCTGGGTTGCAGGTAATCGGCCACTACTGCCGCTGGGTCGCCACCGTTGACGGTCTCAAGCAATGGGCAAAAGCTATGGGTGACGCCAAACCGGTGACAAATTTCCTGCACCGTAGCGACAATACCGGGATGCTCGCAGTCAGATAGCAAGATATGATCCCCAGGTTGCCAGGCGATACCCCAGAGAGGAATGTTGCAGCCCACAGTGACATTTTCGGTAAGGCTAATGGTGTCAGCGGTGGTGCCCAGTTCGGCGGCGATCGCAGCGCGGGTTTGGGCCATCTCGGCTGTCACCCACTGGTTGGCCGCCCCAGAAAACGGCCCCAGCTGCTGCATCTGCTGGTGAGCCTGAAAGACGGCCTCTAGGGTAGTCTGGGCCATCGGCCCTTGGCCACCGTAGTTAAAGTACTGCTTGCCCACCAGAGCTGGAAACTGCTGACGATGGGCGATGAGGCGATCGATCGCCACAGAGGAATGGGTCATGCTTAAACAGAGACAATAAAAACTGTCTCAACCCTATACCGTCTCGACCCCATACCGTCTTGCCTTCACACCGTCTCGACCCTAGCCAACGCCGGGGGCAACTGGCCATCTCCGCCCAAGCCCCGGCTCTCGGCTCCCCAGGAAACGCTGATAGGGTATAACATGCATAGGTAAGTACTACAGCTTAGCGTGACAGCAGTTACGCCTTTCCCCAGAGCGTTCTTAGCTAGATCTAGCCATGCCCTGCATGTTGGTTCAACCCAAGACAGAGACTAGGCAGAAGCGGGCATCATCGCTGCCGGTGGCCAGTGCATCTGATATCGATGGCCAACCGTTAATGCTGAGTTGTCACCAAGCTGTTTTGGGTACCTCTTTTTGCCCTTGTTCTGTCACTCGCTTTGTCTGCTAGTCACCCTTTGCCGCCAAGTTCACGTTCAGGGGGTGGCCCGCTCAGCCCCCTGACTCCTTCGGCTGAGTCGGCAGCCCTCCCCCATTCTCCCCTGAGCTGGCTGACCGACGAAGTGTTGTTTCACTACCAGCGCTGTGGTCGCCGGGCGTTTTTAGACCTGTATAGCGATCGCACCCATCGCGACCCACCCTCAGACTACCTACTCAAGCTCAGACAAGACAGCATTCTGCACCGGGAGCAGGTATTTGACGACTACTACCCCCTCCATCGCCCCGAGTTTGACCCCGGAGACTGGGCGGCAGGAGCCAAAGCCACCCTTGAGCTGATGGCCGATGGCGTAGAAGCGATTCAGCAGGGGGTGTTGCTAGCCGACTCCACGGTCGCCGGGGTGAAGCTGGTCAGCCAGCCTGATCTTTTAGTCAGGCAGCCCGGCTGGTCCTGCTGGGGTGACTGGATTTACCTTCCTGTCGATATCAAGCTGGGCAAAAAGCCCAAACTCGACTATCAGGTGGTAGCCGCCTACCACGCCTACGTACTGTCGCGGGTGCAGGGGGTTTGGCCCGAGGCCAGCTATTTAGCTCTGCGCGGTGGCCAAATGTACGCCATCGATCTGGCTCGCCTAGTGCCCAAGCTACAAACCGTGATCAGCGACTGCCTGATCGATCTGCGCCGCCCCAGCACCCCAGAGCTGTTTATCTCGCACAGTCGCTGTGACCTATGCCACTGGTTTAACCACTGCTACAGCGAAGCCAAAGCAACCCGCCACCTCTCGCTGCTGCCAGGGGTCACCCCAGCCCGATACGAATTTCTAAAGCAGCAGCATCTGACCACCGTGGCCGCCCTAGCCCAGGCCAGCCCTGCCCATCTGGCACCGCTGCCGGGGTTTGGCGAACAGGTAGCCGAAAAACTAGTGCACCAGGCTCAGGCGCTCCTCGACAACCGGGCCATTCCCCGCAGTGCGCCCCATTCTCCCCATGGCTTTCCGCTATGGCCCGAAGATCTGCCTGAGGGCGAAGTTGAGCTGTACTTCGACATCGAAGCGGCTCCCGATCAAAACCTGATCTACCTCCACGGCGTGCTGGTGGTAAACAACCGCACCGGCGAAACCAATTTTCACGCTCTGCTGGCCGAAAGCCACCGCCAAGAGCGGGCCGCATGGAATGACTTCCTTGACTTGGTGCATACCTATCCCTACGCGCCGGTCTATCACTTCTGCCCCTACGAGGCCCAGACAGTACGCAAGCTAGGGCAGACCTACGGCACTCCCTACCGTCAGATCGAAGCCCTGCTCGATCGCTTCTTTGACGTGCATAAGTGCATCACCGACGGCGTGACGCTGCCCATCGAGAGCTATGCGCTTAAGCATATTGCCCGCTGGATGGGCTTTGACTGGCGCGACGAAGGGGCCAATGGTGCTCAGTCGATCTGCTGGTACAACGCCTGGGCCGAAACCGGCGATCGCGCTTACCTAGAATCTATTCTGCGCTACAACGAAGACGACTGCCGAGCCACATACCACGTCAAAGACTGGCTGGTAAAGTTTGCCCAACCCTACTGGGAAACCCTCTATCAGACCACCGGCTAAGGCAGACCTGGCTAGAAGCCTACTGGGCAACAGTGCTGTAGGCTCCTAAGATCTGGGCCACACCTGGCACCGCGTCGGCCACATCGCCCTTGACCGACTGCCGCAGCTTGCTGTAAGACGATTTCACCAGGCCGTTGCTGGTGTTGGCAATACGGCGATCGGTGGTGCCTAAGATGACATCGGCTGCTTGTGCCTGGTTTTGGCTCAGGTAGGCCACCGGATCACCAGCCTGCACCCCCACCGCCCACATCGGGTCAAGGGCCGTCACAACCTCGGGCAAAATTCGCCCAATAGCACCAGGTACATAGCTGGCATCAATGCCTTTGACCACACTGTAGGCAGCTTTAAGCGCCATGCCCCCCAGTCCACCTTTAGCCGCAACCTGGCGATCGATCAGTTGGGCGCAGTCAGTTATCATCTGGGCCTTAACGGCCTGGTCATTCAAAATATCGCTCAATGCCATAGCAGTATTAATCTATAACGGCGGTTAAGTCTAGCTCAGTGTTTCATATCGATTAGGCCAACGAGTCTGTTCTGAGAAAAATTCCCAATTGCTTAACGGGCCGATAAATTTTGTTGGGAGGTTGGGCTGGAAGCCATAGCGTGACTACCCATCGGGTCAGATTGTTGTGGCCTAACCCAAGCTGGCGAGATCGACGACCCAGCCTTGGCCGCTAACCTCAATGCGATCGCCATTCACGAGCTTTCGACCCCGTCGCGTTTCCACCTCTCCGTTGACTCTGACCTCCCCGTCTTGAATCATCAGCTTGGCCTGTCCGCCAGTGGCGACCACCTGGGTCTGTTTAAGAAATTGATCTAGCTTGATGTAGTCGATACTAGGCATAGCGCAAGAAGGGTTGATGTAGATAAATTTTATTCGGTGGCATCCCCACAGATGCTCAGAAGATGTTCAGAGCAACAGAAAGTCTTCCACTCCAGAGCCTCGATTGCCCCTTACACTCGACATAGAGCGTTTACAACAGGGCTATCCGCAGAGGAGCACAATGTTAACAAACCACCAGCTTCTGCAAGAACTGAGGCAAAAACAGCATCAGTTGGAGCAGTTTCGCCACGCTGTCGGGAAGTCGCTCCAGCTAATGCTAGACCAGCACGACTGGGGCATTGTGACCGGGGCCGGGCATGGGGGCTTGCCCCTGCTTACCCTCCGCCTTGACCACCGCATCGCCCTTGACGATCCCTTTCTAATGGCCCTGGCTGAAGAGGCTGAGCAAACCTGGGGGCCTATCGACTTTGCCCTCTTTTCGGGCGAAACCCAGACTCCGGTGCGGGTACTCAGCCGCACTCTGCTAGACCAGCGATGGCGATGGCGGCAGTCGAGCCGCTAGCAACAGTAGCAACACCTCTAGCCTAGAGAGCGTCTCTGCATGACATAGATCAGAAGCTCAATTTAAGGGCGTTGACCGGTACCTCTTCCCACGACTCTACCGTGCGCATCTGGGCTATCCACCCAGCAGCCTTCTGATCATCGGTAAGGTCATCTAAAAAAGACCGATGGCAGGCCTGAGCCTGAGCCTCGTCGATACAGGCAATGCAAGAGTAGATAATACCGGACGGATCAATTTGCTCGTTGACCCAAATCATAAACGCCTAACCCTTTACATAGTGTCCACCGACTCTAGCACCTCTGTCTCCAGCCCAGCATCTAAATCTACGGCTCAAGTCTGAGGCTAACCCTAAGATGCAGCCATCTGAGGGGTTGCAACACTCTCTACGGTTTGACGCAGCTCGGCGATCGCCTGAAGCTGGTAATCGTTGACTTCCTGGAGCTTAGTCACCCCACCGGCCAACCCATCCAGCGACTGTCGTAGCCCGTGAATGCTCTCCTGAGCCGGGTTCAGCAACTCTTCGCAGACTGCCAGTTTACCCATCAGAGCGGCTAGGTCTTGCTGCTGCTGACGGATCTGGCTTTCAAAAGTCTCTACCTCAGTACGTTGGGCCGTTAGGGCTGCCTCCGCACTCTCGATATCGCGCTTGAGCTGACTGACCCCTTCCTGGGTCTGTTTGATCTCTGTCTCAAGAGCTTGAATGGCCTCAGTGGTCTGCTGACGTTGACCGTCGACCGATTCTAAAAGAGGTTCTAGATTGACCATGGCGGCCACCGATTCTTCTACGGCTAGCCCCTGGCGCCGCCGTAGTACGGCCTGGTGCTGGGTCAACACTTCTCCCCGTTCGAGCAGGTTGCGTCGCTGTCCGACCAGAGTTTCGTTGAGCATGTCGTAGCGGTCTTGCTCTTCGGCTAGCTCTGTCTCTAGCTGGAGGCGCTCAAACTCACTGGCCTGCTCAATCTTGTCTTTGACCTCATTGACCACCTGCAGCTCTAGACCCAACTCTTCTTCTTGATCTGAGACAAAGCGCGACATTTTCTCCAGGTCTTTTTCGAGATCACCTACCAGGGTTTGGAGATGATCTAAGTCCATAGCCTCTAGGACAGCCACATCCACTTTTTTGCTCAGGCGCACTTTATCGGTGGTGTTGAGCAGGTCGTAGATTTGCTGGTGGAGGTTGGTCTGGGTTTGCAGGGTAATCGAGAGAGCTTGAACTTGCTCCTGCTGAGTCTTGAGAGACTGCTGACGCAGCTTGAGGTCTTCCCGCTTGGCCCCTAGGGCTGCCTCAGCCTGATGCCAGTCAGCCCAACGTTGATCGAGCTGATTAGCCTGCTGATTGAGATCCTGCTGCCGTTGATCGAGCTCTTGACGCTGGCTTTCGAGAGATTGGCGATAGTCCCCCAGCAAATTTTGGTGATAGCTGAGCCCGTCATTGGCGTTGTTGAGGGGGTCGCGCAGAGCTTCGACAGGAACAACGGCCTCGGTTAAGCGGCTGAGAGCAGCCTGTAGAGTAGCGATCTGAGCTGGGTCTAAGCCAGAGTCGCCCCCCTCCGCCCGCCTTTCTTCTAAGCGGCGCATTTCACCGTTGAGGTGGGCCCAGGCACCTTCTAAATCCTGGTTTTTGCGGTTAAGTTCTTCCTGCTGCTGTTCAAGGGTTTGGCGCAGCTGATCGAGCTCTTGACGCTGGGCATCAATTCGTTCAACGTCGGCTTCAGCTTGCTCTACCTGCTCTTGGCGAGTTTCTAGTTCTAGCTCCCGGCGGTTGAGCTCTTGACTCTGAAAGGTCAGAGACTGCTTCCATTGCTCAATTTCTTCTTCTTGGGTTTTGGATTTTTTGCTCAGGTTTGAGAAGTTTTGCAGAATGCTGGTCAGAGTACGGCCAGCCTCATAGTGACGCTGTATCTGGCGGTTGTTGCTGACCTCTACCATCACTAAGGCACCAGCGTTGTAGGAGGCATCGTCTGGGGCGACCAGAGTCTCTTCTCCGGTGACCGTGCTCCAGCTATGTTCGCTGCGCTGACAGGCAAGCAGCTTAAACTCTGGCTTGCCGCTGCCGATAAATCCGGTCTTTTTTTGCACTTCTGCTAGGTACAGCACGCTGGTGATCCTTGTGGCTTAGAATGGCAACTCTAGTGGGTTAGGCAAATAGAAAGCAATTTAGACGTTATCAATCTTGACAGCATAACGAAACTCTGGGGAATGGCTCACCCGGCACTAGGCGAATGGGGCATTGTGTCACTATGACCTTTTTCACTCCAACCGTAGCTCAGAGAACTCATCGCTGGGGAATGTATACTCTGATCTCTCACTATCTTAACCAGGATGCCCCCTAAACCCCGATCGAGAACACGGCATTGGCTTGGCTGAGGCGATCGCAGTGGCGATCAGCATCTCTTAGAAAGGACTCTATACTAGAAGCCTAGACAACCGCCGTCGTATAGAGATTACCCAGGGTAGTAGATGTGGATATAGAGTTATCGGTTCCGGCATAGATGCTGCAATGTATAGCTCAGCATCTATAGGCCAGCGCCAAGCCAACGAGGCAATCTCATCGAGCTAAACGTGCAAAAACTTGCCCTCTAGGGCATTCTCATTGGACAGGCTGAGCTTGACTCCGCTGCTACAACTGGCCTGTTAGTACAGGTGCTGTTCCCATGGTTGGGTTGCCTCATGCAGGGTTACTTATCAGAAATTGATATCCGCAGTATTTTGCAGCTGATTGAGCTGGGACAGCGCACTGGCGAACTCTATTTGGAGAGCTATGGCAGCTCTAGCTCTCAAACAGGGCAGCCCAATGAGGGCTTTCTGCATAACCCTGACCCTCCCTCCTGGATTATGTTTGTGGCCAATGGCCAGTTGGTCTACGCTGGCACCACCGACAACCGCCTTGATCGACTGCGTGACCACCTGCATCGCTATGGGCTCGATCAGGGTCTGCCCGACCCCAGCACCACTGCTGCGATCGCCGCGTTTAACTCCTTGGAGTACGGCACCCTCTGGGCACTGCTAGAGCAGCATCAAATTACTCCAGACCAAGGACGCAGCATTCTCAGCCACATGGTGCATGAGACCCTGTTTGATCTGCTCAGTTTGCACCACGGGGCCTTTGTCTTTCAGCTCAGCTCGGCCCTCAGCCCCCAGCTCATGACCCACCCCATCGGCGATCTGGTGGCGGGCTTGACTCAGCAAATTCAAGCCTGGCACCAGCTTCATCCCCATTTACAGTCTCCCGATCAGTGTCCGGTGTTGCTGGCACCCGAGGCATTTCGAGCTGGCGTATCTGACCAGGGCTACCAGCGCATGGTGACCTGGATGGACGGCAAGACCTCAATTCGCCGCATCGCTCGCTATCTCAGCCGCGATCTGTTGAGCGTCGCCCGCAGCCTCGTGCCCGCCATTCAGCAGGGGCAGATTAGCCTGGTCTACAGCCCCGACACCGACCACCCCACCCCGACCACCCCCCGCCCCGATCCCGAGCGGCTGCCCCGCATTGTCTGTGTCGACGATAGTGCTACGGTGCGCCAGGCTGTAGAACGCATTCTCGACGGGCAGGGCTACGAGGCCACTTCGATCGGCAACCCGCTCAAGGCTTTGGGGCTGCTGTTTCAGCTACAACCCAACCTGATTCTCTGCGATATCACCATGCCCGAGCTCGACGGCTACGAGCTGTGCGCCATGCTGAGACACTCTAGTGCCTTTCGCCAAACCCCTATTGTTATGCTCACGGGCAAAGATGGCTTTCTCGATCGAGTCAAGGCCAGAATGGTCGGAGCCACCGACTACCTGACCAAGCCCTTTGGCTCTGGCGAACTGCTGGCCCTGGTCGAAAAATATGTTGGCCCTGGCGATCGCGATCGACCTCGCCCCGACACCCTACTCGCCGAGGCGATCGAAGACGAGTTCGATATTGACTTTAGCGAAGCCCCCCTCAGCCGATAACCCCAGGCGGTAACGGCAACCTGGTAACATTCCTTAGTTTCACCAGGGTTTTTGCATCAATTTCGATAAGATTCGCCATAATCTAAACAACTGGGTTGATTAATTTGTCTAAACCTAAAGTGTTGCTGATGTTTGGGGGTACTTTAAGACCACAGACGGAGCACAAAATTTGGAGCCGCAACCTCTGCCCTTCCTAAGCAGAACGTTAGAACGCTAGCCTCCTTGCCATCGGTCATATTGACCAGCGCAAGCGATCGATAGCCGCCTGGCAACACTCAACGTATGGCCACCTCAGGAGGCTATTTAAAGCAACCCATGGGCACAGTTTTAGTGGTGGAGGACAGCATTCCTCAACGGGAGATGATTACCGAACTATTGCGAGGTATGGGGCTGAGCGTCACTGTTGCCAGCGATGGCCTAGAAGCGCTTGAGCAAATTAAAAACCAGCGGCCAGATATGGTAGTACTCGACATCGTTATGCCCCACATGAATGGCTACGAACTATGCCGCCGGATCAAAGCCGACCCCGCCACCCAGAACATGCCAGTCGTGATGTGCTCCTCCAAAGGCGAAGAATTTGATCGCTACTGGGGCATGAAACAGGGCGCAGACGCTTACATTGCCAAACCGTTTCAGCCCACTGAGCTGATGGGCACGGTGAAGCAGTTACTCAGGGGATAGTTTTTATATAGGGCTTATGGTAGGTAATCCTGACTTTCTCACCCAGACTGGGCAAGACCAAGATCCAGAACTGCAAGAGCTAGAGACGCCCGATGGTGAGCTCTTCCTGCGTTTTTTTGTCACCGCTGAAGACGAGTTTGCTCTGCCTGCTACCGGCATTCGCCGCATCATTGAGCAACCTCCCGATCGCATCACCCCCATCCCCAACGTGTCGCACCTATTGTTGGGTACCCTCAACGAGCAGGGACGGGTGGTGTGGGTGGCCGACCTGGGGCAATTTCTCGGCTACTCCTCAGTACTCAACACCGACCGGCCCGAGATCTCAGTAATCGCCATCGAAGATCAGGGAACTATGTTAGGCTTGGCCGTTAACCGAATTGTCGGCACTCGCTGGCTCAGCCCCGACAAGACTCGGGCCTCTGACACCAGCCCAGACACCATGGCTCCGTTTTTGCGCGGTGAATGGGTGCTTGACTCTGAAGAGAACAAGACCCTCAGGCTGCTTGACCACGTTGCGGTAATTCGCTCGGCCCGCTGGGCCACCTAGGGCAGAGCCCCTTTCCACCCTTTTAGGACACTTGCACCGGCAGGAGAAGACCATGGCTTCCAGCATCGATTACTCTCAGGCCTACCAAAAAGCGGAAAAGGCCTACGTTCAGGGCAACTACCCCGAGGCGGCAGCGGTTATCGATCAGCTCGCTGATGATTATCCCGATGACCCCAGCGTCCTGCTGCTGCGAGGCCATATCTACTGCTACGGACTGCAACGCTACGACGTGGCCGCCGCCCAGTACAGTACCGTGCTTGACCTCACCTCAGAGCCTGAGTATGTCGACTATGCCAGCAACGGCCTAGACTATGCCAATCAGTTCATCTCAGGGACGGCGGTCGAGGTAGATGCCGATGCCGGAGACACGTTCTTTGATGCCAACGCTTCGCTGTCTATGGGGTTAGAAAGCAGGGGGTTAGAGAGTAGCTTTGGAGCCAACCGTGCGGTCGACCCCCTCGATCTGAGTGACTTTAGCCTCGATGATGGTGAGCACGATGAGTTGCCCCTCTCAGGGGTAAATGATCTCGAAATGGGCGACTCATTTGCCGCCGATCCCTTTGGCAGTGACCCGTTTGCGGGCGATCCCTTTGTCGCGGATGGCGATGATCCTTTTGCTACCCCCTCCTCAGGGTCTGACATGAGGTCGCTCTCCTTGGGGAATCAAAACTGGGCTGAGGGTGGTGATGTAGACGATATCACCTTCGATGATGACGCCTCTCTTGACTCCTTAGAAGTCGGTGTTGGCGACGATCCTTTTGGAGCTGGAGCCTACGACGATATCGATATGGTCAACCAGGGCTGGCCCCCCGCCGACGACGGCGGTGACGACATGACGGTGTTTGCCCCAGAGCCCGATCTGCTCGACGACGACCTAGATACCGCTGGCGATAGTGGCAGCAGCTCGGGCTACGACGCCTATGACAATGGCTATAGCTCAGGTTTAGAAGCCAGCGCTCAGCCCAGCAGTAATGTCGATTTTTTAGACGAGTTTAGTGACTTTGACGATCTGGGCAATCTCCCCGACTTTGAGCTATCCGATAGCTCAGCCGGTTTTACAACCCCATCGGTGGGTACCTCGGGGCTCAGTTCTACCGACGATAACAGCAGTTTTATCATTGGCTCTTCAACCTTTGATCTGGGCGATGCCGGTGACCAGGCGGTAATCAGCGACGACGATATCTTCAGCATTGCCGGGGCTGCGGAGAGCTTACCAGTCTTTAGTCAGGGCGATGACCTGGGGGTTGAGGCCGTCGCTGATCAACACTGGCTTGCCTTCTTGGACAATGCCCCGCTGCCAACCAAAGAAATGATTGTGGCGATCGCCGCTGGTGTAGCCTCGACCCTGGCGGTTGGGGTCGTCAACTTTGCCGCCTCAAATCTACAACCGGGGCGATCGATGCCCAAGGCCGTCCATGCGGCTATGGCTGTGGCCGGCGGTGTGGCAGGGTTTGGCTCTGCTCTGGTGGTTGGGCGGTTGTCTCATCGTCAGATGAGACGCAGCGTCGAAGACCTGCAGGCCCAGTTAAATACCGTGATTCAGGGCAATTTGTCGGCCCGAGCCACGGTGTTTACCGAAGATGAGTTTGGCCATTTAGCCAGCAGTTTTAACAAGATGTCGCGGGTCATTCTCACCACCACCAGCGAGGCTCAGCGTAAAGCTCAGGAACAGGAGCAAGCAAAAGAAGACTTGCAGCGTCAGGTGATTCGTCTACTAGACGACGTGGAAGGGGCGGCTCGGGGCGACCTAACGGTGCAGGCGGAGGTGACTGCTGACGTGCTGGGGGCTGTGGCCGACTCCTTTAACCTCACCATTCAAAACCTGCGGGAGATTGTGGAGCAGGTGAGTGTGGCGGCCCGCCAGGTGAGTAAAGGCTCGACCGAAAACGAGATCTTTGCCCGCAGTCTGTCGGCAGATGCCCTGCGTCAGGCTGAGGAACTGGCCGTGACCCTGAACTCGGTGCAGGTGATGACTGACTCGATTCAGCGGGTGGCCGAGAGCGCCCGCGAGGCTGAGGAAGTGGCGCGCACGGCATCGTCTACCGCCTTGAAGGGCGGCGAGTCGGTAGAGCGCACGGTGGCGGGCATTCTGGAGATTCGCGAAACGGTGGCAGAGACCACGCGCAAGGTAAAGCGCCTGGCGGAATCTTCCCAGGAAATTTCGAAGATTGTGGCGTTGATTTCGCAGATTGCCTCCCGCACCAACCTGCTAGCCCTCAACGCCAGTATTGAGGCGGCCCGAGCCGGGGAAGCGGGCCGAGGCTTTGCGATTGTGGCTGACGAGGTGCGGCAGCTGGCCGACCGGGCGGCCAAGGCCTCGAAAGAGATTGAGCAGATCGTGCTGCAAATTCAAAGTGAGACCGGCGGGGTGATGACCGCCATGGAAGAGGGTACCCAGCAGGTGATCGAGGGCACCCGCCTGGCGGAACAGGCGAAGCGATCGCTCGAAGACATCATTCAGGTATCTAACCGGATCGACGTGCTGGTGCGATCGATTACCGCCGACACCGTCGAGCAGACCGAGACCTCCCGCGCCGTAGCCCAGGTAATGCAGTCGGTTGAACTCACCGCCCAGGAGACCTCCCAGGAGGCCCAGCGGGTGTCAGGGTCATTGCAGAACCTGGTGGGAGTTGCCCGCGATCTGCTCACCTCGGTGGAGCGCTTTAAGGTCAACAAGTCAGAGGTGTAGGGGCGGTGATGAGCCGACGGGAGTAAGCCAATACGGGTACGGAAGCGTTAAGAGGGGAATCGACATGTCACCTGAAGATCAAAAACGAATCTTGGGTTACTTCATCGAAGAAGCCAAGGATCACCTCAACACCATTGAGCAGGGGTTGCTGAATCTGGGGAACACCGTCGAAGACCCTGAGATGATGAACGAGGTCTTTCGGGCGGCTCACTCGGTGAAGGGCGGAGCCGCCATGCTGGGACTCAACAGCATCTCCCGCACCTCTCATCGGATGGAAGATTTTTTCAAAATCATGAAAGAGGCTAAGTTGCAGCCCGATCGCAGCTTAGAAAGTACTCTTCTGCAAATTTTTGACGGCCTACAGGAGCAGCTAGAGCAGCTTCAGAGCCCCTTTGGCCTCACCGACGACCAGGCTCAAGAAATCATGGCTCAACTGGAGCCTATGTTTGTCCAAGCGGAGTCCCATATCAATGGGCTGATGGCGGCGGCTCCCGCCGCTCCAGCCCCGACCCCGGCGGCAGCCTCCGCCCCAAGACCGGTCGCCGCCAGCGTTCACCCCGAAACCAGCGCTCTACAGCTAGTTTTTCGCAGCGATATACCGGTGCTGCTGCGAGATATGCTGACTACTTTTAAGCAGCCTGATAGCGCCCTGTCGCGTCAAGAGCTGAGCCGCTTGTGTCAGCGATTGCACAGCCTGGGCGAGCAGTTTGAACTCGAGCAATGGTGTGCCTTAACCCAGAACGTGGAACAGGCGATCGCCAACCCCGATCAGACCTACCGAACCCTGGCCCCGGTCGTGATTAAAGACCTGAAACAGGCTCAAGGCCAGATACTAGCAGGAACCCTTGACCAGGTATGCGCCTCCGCTGATCTGCAAAATCTTTTGCCCGCCCCCGCTGTCGAACTGGCCGTGGGCGGCGAAGATGACTCCAGCCTGGACGATCTGCTGGCCGAGGCCCTCAACGAAGGCAGTGCCGCAGAAGACTTGGCCAATCTCTTTGCCACGGCTGAAGAGGGTGACGCTGCCGATCTAGCCCTGATCGAAAATGACTGGCTCGATCAGCTCGATTTAGATGCTTCTGACAACATTACCGATACTGCTCTAGAGCCGGTGCTGGAGTCATGGGATGCACCACTAAAGCCTCGACCAGCGACGTTGCAGGGGCAGAGTACCGGTGGCCCTGCAGTAGGGGCAGCGGAACTAAACAGCTTGGCAGATCTCTTTGAGGTTGACGCTGAGGGGCTGACCGAGATGTGGGAAGACGACGATCTTCCTGAGGTGTCGCTGGCTGACCTGGGATTAGATGACACCTCCGACGCTACGGATGCAGAATTTGCCGACCTGCTGCTGGATGACAGCAGTGCTAGCGCCCTGGGAGCAAGCGAGATGGAGGCAAGCGAAATCGATGACATGGCCAGCCTGTTTGGCTATGACCTTGATGCCTCCCCCTCCCTAGAGCCAGACTCTTTCACCGAGCCCACAACAGAACCTCTAGTAGACCTGCCAGAAGACTCTGCCCCATCGCCTGCCTCTACCGCCGTAGCCGATGCCTTAGATGATTTTCTCACTGAGTCAGCAGCTGCCCCCGAGGTTGCGATCGGACCAGCAGACACTGCTGGGGATGATTTTTTTGCCTTCGATCACTCTACTGCTGCTCAAGGGCCTAAGACTGGCTTTGGCGAAGAGTTAGAAGACTTTTTTGACTCCGTAGAGCATGGGCCAATTGACGATGATGATGCTCAAACGATGCCCGAGTTCAACTTTGACAGTGGGCAAGAGGACGATCCCTTCGGGGATTTGGCTCTGACCGACAACGGATTTGCCTCGCCCCTGACCGCCGCCGCCGATTTAGACCTCGCCCCGGCCGATCTTGACTCACCAGCACCGGTCGCTGGCGCTATCCCTGACGCCTTCGACTTTGATGATTTCTCCTGGGATGATGGCATTGTTGATGCTGACGCCCCGATTGCCGCCGTGGACAATCTGGTCGATTTTGGGGAGATGGCCAATCTTGCCGATGTCTCAGAGCCCCCAGCTACCGCTAGTGCCGATCTATTTTTTGAGGCAGATCTCGACCTAGCACCAGCAGAAGCTCCTGCCACGGCGGACAGGGGGTTCGATGACAATTTCCCCGCTGTCGATCGCCCGGAGGTTGCTGCGCCATCCCCCGACCTTGGTGACGATGGCTTTGACGAGCTAGAAGCCCTGCTAGGCGAAGACCTGCTGGAGGATGCCCCCCCGGAAGTGGCTAGCGTCTCCAATGGCAGAGAGCCTGCCGCTCTAGATACCAGGGGTGACGAGCAATCTCTCCCTGCCAATGGGGCTCAACCCTTAGAGGGCGATGAAGACGGCTTTGGCGATCTCGAAAAATTGCTCGAAGAAGCCGATCAACTGGGGGGCTCAGCCCCGAGCCTCAGTGGTCGCCGGTCAGCCATGCCCACGGCGCGGCGATCGCCGCGCCGCGCCAGCAGCACCGCTGACCAAACCATGCGGGTTTCGGTGGGCCACCTCGACACCCTCAGCAACCTGGTGGGCGAGCTAGTGGTCAACCGCAACTCCCTAGAGCAGGATCAGGAGCGACTGCGGCAGTTTCTCGACAATTTGCTGCACCAGGTGTCTCAACTCAACGATGTGGGCCAGCGCATGCGCGATCTCTACGAGCGATCGCTGCTCGAAAGCTCCCTGATTGCCAACCGCCAGGCCTTTGCCCTACGCGGTGCCGATCGCGGTGGCAGCAGCCACGCCACCGGCGCTACCTTTGACGCCCTAGAGATGGATCGCTTCACCGGCTTCCACACCCTATCCCAGGAGATGATCGAACTGATTGTGCGGGTGCGGGAGGCATCGTCGGACATTGAGTTCACCATCGACTCCACCGACCAAATCGCTCGGCAGTTTCGTCAGGTGACCACCCAGCTCCAGGAAGGGCTCAATAAGGCCCGCATGGTGGCTTTTGGCCAAACTGCCGATCGACTGCCTCGGGCCGTGCGCGACATTTCGCTCCAGTGTGGCAAAGAGGCAACACTGGTGGTCGAAGGGCGCGACACCCTAATCGACAAAATGATTCTTGAGCGCCTCTACGACCCGATGACCCACCTGGTCAACAATGCCATTACCCACGGTATCGAGTCACCTGAGGAGCGCCTGGCCACGGGCAAACCTCGGGAGGGCACGATCACGGTGCGGGCCTTTTACCAGGGCAACCAGACCGTCATCTACATCGCCGACAACGGCGGCGGCATCAACCCGGCAGTGGTCAAGGCTAAGGCTCTTAAGCAGGGGCTGATCACCCCGGCCGAAGCCCAGACTATGACCGAACTTGAAGTCTATGACCTGCTGTTTTTGCCAGGCTTTAGCACCCGAGAGCAAGCCGATAGCTTCTCTGGGCGCGGCGTGGGTATGGATGTCGTGCGCACAGCCCTAGCCGACATTCGCGGCTCGATCACGATTGAGTCTGAGGTGGGCAAGGGCACCAGTTTCACCATTCGCCTGCCTCTGACCCTGAGCATTACCAAGGCCCTGAGCTGCGTCAACAACCAAGCTCGCATTGCCTTCCCCATGGACGGGGTCGAAGATATGTTCGACGTCCCTAAGGAGCGCATTCAAACCGATGCCCAGGGGCACGCTTGCATCCTTTGGCGCGATACGCTGCTGCCCTTCCGGCCTCTAGGAGATCTGCTGCACTTCAACCGTAGCCTGGGCCGAGGTCGAGTCTACGGCGGGCCTCAGGATGAGGGGGTGGTTTCTATCGTGGTGCTGCGCAGCGCCAGTGCCTTCATCGCCCTCCAGGTTGACCAGGTCATTGGCGAACAAGAGATTGTCATTAAGCAGCTAGAGGGGCCGGTGCCCAAGCCCATGGGCGTTGCCGGGGCGACGGTGCTGGGCGACGGTCGGGTCATGCCTATCGCCGATGTGCTAGAGCTGATCGATCTGGCCAGCGGTCGCGTGCGCCGTGATGTCTCGACCTCGCTGTGGACGAAGACGGCGGCGGATGAACCCGAGGAGGCGATCGCCCAAAACGATCCAACCGTGCTGATTGTTGACGACTCGATTACGGTACGTGAGCTGCTGTCGATGAGTTTCAACAAGGTGGGCTACCGAGTCGAACAGGCCCGCGATGGCCAAGAAGCCTGGGAGAAACTGCGGTCTGGCCTGCCCTGCGACCTGGTCTTCTGCGACATTGAAATGCCCCGCATGGATGGTCTAGAGCTGCTGTCACGCATTCAAAAAGACGAGGATCTCAGCCAGATTCCCATCGCCATGCTGACATCGCGGGGCGCCGATCGCCACCGACAAATGGCCGTAGACCTGGGCGCTAAAGGCTACTTTACCAAGCCCTACCTGGAAGAAATGCTGCTGGATGCCGCCCAGCGCATGCTCAAGGGTGAGAATATGATCGCCAAACGAGCCCCGAAGCTGACTGAGTAGCCCGTAACCCAGGGCCAACCCCGCCCCTCTGATACCAAATCCGAGTCACATAACCCCGATTGCCAAAAGGCCGAACCGTAGGGGGAAACGGTTGTTTGCCCTGCTGAGTCGGGGGTAGCCAAGGAGGATTTAGTCTGACTCCTAATCCCCAGGAGTCAGAGGAGCGGGGATGGCTTGGAAGGTGCCCTAAGGATCTAAAGGCCTAACGATGACGGCATCGCCCACCGCTAAGCCCAGCTCTGTCGATCGCCCAGCCCGGAGCTCAATCACTTGATCGACGAGCTGGCCGTCGGGGCCATAGGTGGGACAGGGTTCGGCGAGACAGGGGGGCACATCGGCGGCGATCGCCTGAATGGTACCCTGGTAGACAAACACCATGTCCAGCGGCACCGGCACGTTTTTCATCCAAAAGCTGACCGGGCGGGGACGCCCCAGGGGAAACAACATGCCGCGATCGGCGGGTAGAGCATCGCGGTACATCAGCCCGAGGGACTGCTGCTGAGGAGTTGTCGCTACTTCGAGAAAAATCTCTTCACCACCCAAGGTGGTCACCGCCGTGATCGGCAACTGCTGGGCGCGGGGGTCGGCCATGGGCACATCGGCGGGAGTCGTAACCGGTGGGGCTGAGTCATCACTAGCCGTCGGAGACGCTGGGTCGGGAATCGGCCCACACCCCACCCCAAACACTAGAGCCCCGGCCACTAGACCAAGCAACAGGTGCCCTCTGAGCCAGAGGCCCAACCGACGATTAATAAGGAAAGGAGAAGGGTAGGTCATTGCGAAGGCTGGAAAGAGTGGAGGTAATGGCCCCGGCGGGCAGGCTCTATTCTAGCTTTTGCACCTCTAGCTTTCGCGCAGCACGTAGCCCACCCCGCGCACGGTTTGAATCAGGCGTTTGTCGTCTTCACCGTCGATTTTGAGGCGCAGATAGCGCACGTACACCTCAATTACATTCGACTCACCGAGAAAGTCGTAGCCCCAGACATTCTCAAGAATTTGCTCCCGAGGCAGCACCTCGCGGGGGTGCTCCATGAGGTACTTGAGCAGCTCAAATTCTTTCATGGTGAGATCGATGACGCGATCGCCCCGCAGGGCATGACGGCTCTCAAGATCGAGGGTAAGATCGCCAAACCGCAGGCTTTCGACCTCGCCGGGGGTAGCCTGTAGGTAAAGCTGCACAATTTTTAAGAAGGCATCGGCCCGGTAGGGCTTAAGAAAGTAGTCGTCAGCGCCGCACTCTAGGCAGGCTACCCGGTCTTCGAGGCTGTCTTTGGCCATGAGCAGCAGAATGGGAGTTTTGACTCCCTGATTGCGCAGGGTTTGACATAGGGTGAGGCCCGACTCACTGCCTAGAAGGCGATCGACCACAATCAGGGCGGGGGTGCTCTCATTGGTCAAGGCCAGCCCAGCTTTAGCGCTGGTAGCGACCACAGCATGATAGCCAGCCTCTTGCAGGTCGAGGGCCATCTGCCGGGTTTGGCCTTCGTTGGTGCCGACGAGTAAGATGTGGCCGCTCTGATCGACGGTGGGTGTGCCCATAGAGTGGTCTCAACGCCTAGGGAGTTGCTGCGAAAGATCGCCGAGTTGATGCCTTGGAGAGATAACCCCCAAAGTACCGCGATTATAGCGCGGCACCCGACCGGGAATTTTTTCGGAAAATCCTTTGGCCGAAAGGTTTGCGTCTGTGCGATCGCCCCACGCTGAAGCCAGCCTAGTCG
The DNA here is from genome assembly GCF_055795045.1 of Pseudanabaena sp. PCC 9330. Lineage (NCBI taxonomy): Bacteria > Bacillati > Cyanobacteriota > Cyanophyceae > Pseudanabaenales > Pseudanabaenaceae > Pseudanabaena > Pseudanabaena sp. PCC 9330. The sequence continues at coordinate 214,797 of NZ_JAYFES010000115.1, forward strand.
GGTGACACCGGCTCTTCTTTTTGCTGGCGCATCAGCTCTGGCCCCCGAGAGGTGCCCAGGCGAGTAGCACCAGCCTGGATCAGGGCCACGGCCTGGGCTGCTGTACCGATACCGCCGCTGGCCTTAATACCCACCCGTCCCTGGGTGAGTTCCCACAGTTGCTGCACTACTGCGACGGTGGCCCCGCCCTGCCAGCCGGTGCTGGTTTTTAAAAATGAGACGCCAGCATCCATACAGACCTCGGCGGCGAGGGCGATCTCGGCGGGGCTGAGCACAGCGGTTTCGAGAATGGCTTTGACCAACAGGCCGGTCTCTTCGCAGATGGTGGCAATCTCGCGGTGGATGGCCTCGGTGTTGCCTTCCTTGAGCCAGCCCAGGTTGATCACTACATCGAGCTCATCAGCTCCGCGTTCGGCGGCTTCTTGAGCCTCATAGAGCTTGGTGGTAGAAGTGGTGGCCCCAGTGGGGAAGCCAATCACGGTACAGACTTTGACCTTGGTGTTGTGCAGTCGATCGACCGCCTCGGCTACGTGGCTAGGGGCTATGCACAGGGCCGCAAACCCGTAGCGATCGCACTCTGCAGACCACTGGGCTACCTGCTCTGAGGTAGCGATCGGGCTGAGCAATGAATGGTCAATGTAGGGGGCCAGATCGATGCCATCGTCTGCCGTGGGTCGTCGAGCCATAGGGTCACCGCTGTGAGTTGCCAACCCTTAGTTTGGCAGTTAATGAGCCCCAGCGTCAGACTGGGTTATGCCAAGTTCCGCTAGAGTGAGATCGCACTGTGGCGCATTTAGAGGGCGTTTAGCATCGTGGCTTCAGATCTGACTTCAGGGCCGATTTATCTCTACAGCATTTGCCCCACCCCCTTGCAGCCGCTGCCCTTGCCCCAGGGGCTGGCCGAGCCCACCCAGCTGATCGCCGTTGACGGCATTGCTGCTCTGATCGAAACCGGCATCGATTTAGAAAGCGTGCAAACCGACGAACCTCAGCTGCTCAACGCTGTGCTCAGTCACGATCGCGTCATCTGCGAGCTATTTCAGCAGACACCACTGCTACCCCTGCGGTTTGGTACCCAGATCGCCTCGATCGAGCATCTCAAGGCTCACCTAGCCAGCCAAAAAGCCGACTACACCGCCAAACTCAACATTTTGGCACCCAAAGTCGAGTACCAGATCAAGCTCATCGCCCGGTCAATAGACCTGCCTCCCCTGCCCGAGGGGCTAGCCGGGCGCGACTATTTTTTGGCCAAAAAACAACGCCTTCAAGACCAAGGCGATGCCCAAGAGCAGCAGCAGCTAGAGCTGGGCCAGATCTTAGACGCTATCTCGGACACCTACAGCGACTGCATCGAGACCGAGGCCCCCGCCGGGGAAGCGCGAATCTATATTTTGGTAGACCGTGGGCAAGACAGCCTAGAGCAGTGGATGGACGAGGTGCGATCGCAGCTCGTCCACTGGCAAATCCTGATCAGTGAACCGCTTCCCCCCTACCACTTTGTCTAGTCCATCTCCCCACGACCTACCCCCTGACTCTGCCTAAGGCCCCACCTGAAATTCGGGATAGGCCTCCATCGAGTGTTCGCCCAGGTCAAGCCCCTGAATTTCTTCTGCGTCGCTGACGCGAATGCCGATGGTGGCCCGCAGCAGTAGCCAGCACACCAGGCTAAAGACCACCGTAAATGCCCCCACCGCCGCAATGCCCAACAGCTGCACCAGCAGTTGTTGAATACCTCCCCCCATAAACAGTCCGGCCAGAGGGCCATCGGCCTCGCCATACCAGCGATAAACCCCCGGCGGGGCGCTAAACAGACCCAGGGCCAGGGTGCCCCACACCCCACACACCAGATGCACCGACACCGCACCCACCGGATCATCAATTTTGAGCGAGTCCAACACCGTGACGGAGAAAACTACGACCACCCCAGCCACCAGCCCAATCAGCGCCGCACTGCCCAAATTGACGTAGGCGCAGCTAGCGGTCACCGCCACCAGCCCGGCCAGCACGCCGTTGATAATCATCGACAAATCAGGCTTGCTGAGGTAAATCCACGAGGTGACGGTAGCGGCTAGCCCCCCCAGGGCAGCGGCGATGTTTGTAGTCACGACTATGTGGCTGATCGCAAAGGGGTCGGCGGCCATGGTCGACCCAGGGTTAAAGCCAAACCAGCCCAGCCAGAGAATCAGGCAGCCCAGGGCCGAAATACTCAGGTTGTGCCCCGGCATCGCCACCGGACGAGCCTGAAACCGTCCCCGCCTGGGCCCCAGCAAAATCGCCCCAATCAAGGCTGCCCAACCGCCCACAGAGTGCACCACCGTAGACCCAGCAAAGTCGTAAAAGCCCAGCCCTGAGAGCATGCCGCCGCCCCACACCCAGTGGCCAGTGATGGGGTATGAGATGCCCACCAACAGCAGACTAAAAATAAAGAACGCCAGAAACTTGATCCGCTCGGCCACCGCCCCCGACACAATGGTCGCAGCGGTACCGGCAAAGGCTAGCTGAAAGAAAAACTTAGCTTCTAGCGGCACTCCGGCCCAGTTGAGGGCGCTAAAAGTGCCCTGGTAGGCCTCCCCGATCGCCGGGCTATTGTCGGCCCCCTGAAGCAAAAAGCCCGAAAACCCAAACAGCGGGTTGCCGTCGCCAAACATGAGGCCAAAGCCCACCACCCAAAAGGCCAGAGTCGATAGGCCAAACACAATCAGGTTTTTAGCCAGCAGGTTGACGGCGTTTTTGCTGCGGCAGAAGCCAGTTTCCAGCATGCAAAACCCGGCATTCATAAAGAACACCAGAAACCCTGCTACCAGCACCCAAACCGTATCTAGCGCCACCTGCAGATCGGCAGCCTCGGCCCCCTGGGCCAGAGCCGCAGGGCACAGTAGGGCTAGGACACCAAGGCTGACCCAGGGAATGTAGCGCCAGCGCCCCCCCGGCTGGCTGAGGGGGTGCCATCGCTGACTAACGGCTATTTGTTGCTGCGACATAACGACCACACGGCTCCAATGGACTCTCTCTATAAGCCCATAGGTTGCCATGAAATACCGTTCATGGCGCAGATTTTTATACCAGGGGCAAACTGATAGTCCAGGCTGGCCTGGAAAGGCGACACCAGGGTGATACCCGCCTCACTGACCTGGGGCTTCTCCCTGCACAATCAACACAGCGCAGGCGGCCCGATGCATAACATAGCTACTGACGCTCCCCAACAGCAGTTGCCCAAACCCGCCCAGCCCCCGCCGTCCGAGCACGATCAAATCGGCATCCCAGTCTTTGGCAGCGGTGCAAATTTCACGGCCTGGCTCACCGGTAGCGAAGGTCGCTTCAGCGGTCAAACCATCGCCTTCGAGCTCAGTGACCAGGGTCTGTAGGCGGGTATGGATCGCTTGCTCTTGCTGTTGCCAGAGCTCGATATAGGCGGTTACCGCCCCCGTATCGACGCGGCTAAAGGTGCCCGTCATCGGTATTGATGCTGCGGGAATGGCGTTGAATGGAGGCAGCACCTGCATGATGTTGAGGGCGGCACCGCTGGCTTGAGCGATCGCCCGGGCTTCAGATAACACCTGATGGGTCACGGTCGGTTCACCATCGATCGCCACAAGTATGCGGTGAAACATCGGTCTTGCCTTTTTATAGATGAATAAAATGCAGCGATCGCAGCCAACATCGGCCTCGCTGAGGTCTAGTGTGCCAAGGAAGGGAGGCATCCGGGGCGATCGCAACGTTCTCGTAACCTATGGCTACGCCCTACAGCGCCATTAGTGGTAATTATGGTTTAACCCACCTAGTGAAAGCGCGGCAGTACTCTATGGCCCAGTACCAGCGAATTTTGATCGCGGTCGACCAGTCTGAATTGGCCGAGCCAGTGGTCAACATGGCCATCGACATGGCCAAAGCCCACCAGGCCCATCTGAGAATTCTTCACTGCCTGGCGCTGCCGTTGCCGACCCAACTCGACTTTGGCGATCGCTACCGCGATGGCATTAAAGAGTCGATGGCGATCGCTCAGCAGCAGCTCGACGGCACCCTAGAGCAAACCCGCCAATGGCTCACCGCCCTAGAACACCAGGCCACCACAGCCGGCGTCGACACCACCTGGGACTGGCGCGGCGGCGATGCTGGCCCACAAATTTGCCATGTCGCCGAAACCTGGCCCGCCGATTTGATTTTGATCGGTCGCCGGGGCCGCCGGGGGCTCAAGGCCGCCCTCTTAGGCAGTGTGAGCAACTACGTGATGCACCATGCTCCCTGCTCAGTCTTGGTGGTGCAAGGCAACAGTGACAAGGACAGATAGTTTACCGGGTGTTTAACCCTTGGGAGATAGTACCTTGGCCACGGTCAGGCTCAACGACGGGAACTGGGGTGATTGCAACACTGCATTGTCCTGTAGCTCTTGGACTTCATACAGCCCATCCATCAGCGTTAGCACCGTCACTGTGGCTCTGGACGGGTCAACAATCCAGTATTCGGGAATGCCCCGCGCCGCATACTCCGATCGCTTGTAGCGATAGTCGCGGTCTTCGTTGACCTTGCCGGGGGAAACTACCTCAACGACCAGCAGCGGTGCGGGCATGTCCTCGGTAATGGTGCTGCGGGAACGACCATCTAAAGCCGTCACCAGCTCTGCGCTGAGCACCATAAAATCTGGAATCCGCACTCGCCCGGCAACGACTAGCTCAGTTTTACCCTGCCGCACTCGCTCAAAGGGCAATATTTTCAAGAATTGGGCTACTAAATAGCCGCCGATTACCACATTCTCTTCGCTCTCTGGCGGCATCTCCACGATCTCCCCATTGACAAATTCACAGCGATTTTCTGGGCCTGGATCCAGGCTCAGAAAATCGGCCAGAGAGAGCTTCGTAGCAACCATCAGCAACTCCAGGTATAGGGTGGGCACTGCCCACCATTGATATGGGCCATCACCCTAACCCAAATTCTACTCGTCTGCGTCTGGCTCGTAGGTAGAGGCGACGTGCAGCTCTTTGAGCTGGGCCTCGTCCACCGTCGAGGGGGCCTGGGTGAGCAGGCAGCGGGCCTGCTGGGTTTTGGGGAAGGCGATCGCATCCCGAATAGATTCTTCGCCCGCCAGCAGCATGACGATGCGATCGAGCCCGTAGGCGATGCCGCCGTGGGGTGGGGTGCCGTACTCAAAAGCTTCGAGCAAAAAACCAAACTTGTCGCGGGCCTGGTCTTCGCTGAGGCCAATGGTTTCAAACACCTGGCTCTGCACCTCGGGCTGGTAGATACGCAGGCTGCCGCCGCCGATCTCGTAGCCGTTGAGCACGATGTCGTAGGCGATCGCCCGGGCAGTCTTGAGATCGCCAATATCGTCGGGGTTGGGCGCGGTGAAGGGGTGGTGCAGGGCTTCGAGCCGCTGCTGGTCAGCGTTCCACTCAAACATAGGAAAATCGGTGACCCACAGCAGGTTGTAGATGCCCTCGGGGATCAGGTTCATCTCGCGGGCGATCGCTTGCCGCACCCGATCCAGGGTGGCATTCACAATATCAGTCGGCCCCGCCCCAAACAGCAGCAGTGTGCCCTCGGTGGCGTTGGTGCGGCTCAGCAGCTCCGCCATTTGGTCGGCGTTGAGGTTGTCTTTGATGGCCCCAATCGTATCCACTGCACCATCGGCCCGCACCCGCACGTAGGCCAGGCCCTTGGCCCCAGCATCCGCCGCGATTTTGAACACATCGCCGCCCGGCTTAATTCGCACGTTGGAGATCTGGTCGTTGCCGTTGGGGATGGGCAGCACCTTGACGATGCCGCCGTCGGCGATCGCGCCAGAAAATACCTTAAAACCGCAGTCGCGTACCAGGTCAGACACATCTACCAGCTCCAGGCCGTAGCGGGTGTCGGGCTTGTCGCAGCCGTAGCGATCCATAGCCTCGGCGTAGGTCAGCCGGGGGAAGGGGCGGGGAACTTCAACGCCTTTGACTTCCTTAAAGATATGGGCGACTAGGGCTTCGTTCAACGCCAGGATTTCGTCCTGGGTCATGAAGCTCATTTCCATGTCGAGCTGGGTGAACTCGGGCTGGCGATCGGCCCGCAAATCCTCGTCGCGAAAGCAGCGGGCGATCTGATAATAGCGATCGACCCCTGACACCATCAGTAGCTGCTTAAACAGCTGGGGCGACTGGGGCAATGCGTAGAACTCGCCAGGATTGACCCGTGACGGGACGAGATAATCCCGCGCGCCCTCCGGGGTGGAGCGGGTGAGAATGGGGGTTTCGACCTCGTAGAAACCCTCCTGGTCTTCGAGGAAGCGGCGAATGGCCTTGGTGACTTCGTGGCGAATGCGCAGGTTCTGGGCCATGCGATCGCGCCGCAGATCCAGATACCGATAGCGCAGCCGCAGGTCTTCACGCACGTTCTCAGAGTCGGCAGTGGACACCTGGAAGGGCAGGGGCTTGCGCACCGCGTTCAGCAGCTCGATGGTGTCGGCATAGATCTCCACTTCCCCGGTGGGCAGCTTGGGGTTGATCGCCCCCTCCTGGCGCTGGCTGACCCGGCCCTGGATTTTGACCACGTACTCGTTGCGCAGCGGATCGGCCTGGGGATAGGAGGCGGGGGTGCGCTCAGGGTCACTGACGATTTGCACTACCCCAGTGCGATCGCGCAGATCGATAAAGATGACGCCCCCATGGTCGCGGCGGCGATCGACCCAGCCGAACAGGGTAACGGTGCTGCCAATGTCGCTGGCCCGCAGGGTGCCGCAGTAGTGGGTGCGCATAGTGAGCTGCTTCTATTTCAAATTTCAAAACCTTCCCATTATCTAGGATAGTGGGTGAGCTGGAAACGAAATTTTTTGTATGGTGCAAATCCGCTGCGGGCAGTATCTCATTGCCGATATAGAGGCGATCGTCTTTGACAAAGACGGCACCCTGGCCGACTCCCGGAGGCTATTGCAGCGCACAGCGATCGCCCGCGCCGAGGCCTGTGCCGCCGCCGTCGGTGCTGGGGATGCCGTGGTTCAAGCCTTGCTAGACTGCTTTGGCGTTTCGGCCACCACCATTGACCCCGATGGCCTGATGGCGGCGGGCACCCGCGAGGCCAATCGAGAGGGAGCCGTAGCGGTGCTCGTACAGGCGGGGTACGCCCCGGAAAAGGTGACGGGTCTGGTAGCAGAGTGTTTTGAGGCCGTAAACACTGCCCGCAACGGTAAAGCCGCCTACACACCACCCTTTGAGGGCACCGCCACGATGCTGGAGCGGCTGCACCACAGCCCGCTCAAAATTGGCGTGCTGTCGTCCGATAGCCCCGCCTACGTTGAAGAATTTCTGACCTACTACGATTTAACGCCCTGGGTGCAGGTGGGGCGGGGCACCGCATCGGGGGAGCCGCCTAAGCCCGACCCAACCCTATTAGGGGAGGTGTGCGATCGCCTCCAGGTTTCTGTAGCACGTACCCTGATCGTGGGCGATAGCTGGGCCGATTTTGCCCTGACAGAACAAGCCGGTGCAGCAGGGTTTATCTCGGTATCGGAGCGGTGGGGGCGATCGCCCGTTCCTGGCGCCAGCCTGGTATTAGCCACCTGGAATGATCTCACCTGGGGTAACGACTGATGCCTTAGCCTCCACCCTAGCGCCTAGAGAGAGCAGCCACCTCAGGCTGCAACTGAGCAATAGCGTTGCGAATACCACTGACCACATCTAGCCATGCCTCATCCTGGCTGGGCCATTGGGCAATGGGGCGGCCATCTCTAGGTAAGACCTGCATTTTGTCGAAGGGCGATTCTTTAAAGTCTACAGGCCGCACCACCACCGGAATCACAATTGCCTCGCGATTTTCGTGTTTAGCGATGGCGCGCCTAACCTCCAGATCGTAGGCATAGTCTGAGGCCAGAAAATCGGCGCTAATCAGCAGCAAAATGATCTGCGCCTCTTCCAGGGCAATGCTGATTTCGTTAGCCCACTCAGAGCCGGTTCTAATTTCGCGATCATAGAAAACATCTAGCACTCCCTGGCGTTGCAGCAGGGTGAGATGCTTCATCAGCTCGTTAGCAAAATGCTGATCTTCGAGAGAATAACTTAAAAATAGCTTGACCCCCGAGGTGGTGCTGCGCCAAACGTCAGCTTCAGGCTCGACCAACTGACGAACAGGGCCACGTTTGGCCTTAGCCACGAGCTGATCACGACCCGACATCAGCGTTGCCGTATTGCCCAGGCGTAAAGCAATCAAAGCTGCCAGAGTTTCTAGGGCATAGGCTGCGCTTTCGGGGTCTTTGGTATCTTCTTCGAGCACCGGAATACGCTCCCCAAAGCTCCAGTAGGGCACGTAGGGCAGCCGGGTAAAGTTCAGCAGGTCAGAGGAGCTGATCTGGCGATCGCTCCAATCTAAAAACAGCGGTTCTAGTTTTTGGTTAATAATGTCGAGCCACTCTTGGGCAGTCTCATATTCGACTCGGCCCTCAAAGCGAGTCACCACCGGCAAAACCAGCAGCTTAGCGCGATCAAAAGGCAAATAGTTGCGCTGCTTACGGGCTAAGTTAATGACGTTGTAGGCTCCATCCAGATTTTGGTGATTAGCTGTGAATAACAGCACCAAGAAATCTGGCAGTTGAACGGTACAAATACCACCGATATCGGTAATGCCGGTGCGGCTATCAATTAATATAAAATCAAATTCCTGCTTCCATTCTTTGCGCCTAGCTTCTAAAAAATTGCCGAAGTCATAGGACTCATACAGATCAGACCAATTGAGCGCCTGCATACGCTTCACGTAGGTGTCATCTTGCCGACCAGCGGGCATGAACATTAGCGGTTCGCGGGCGTCGGGAAAGCGCACCTCGGTGACGAAATCACGCCAAGCGCAAGGCGCACCACCGACGTAGGCTTGAATCAGTTCGGTGAGCCCCGGCTGGTTGGGGTTTTGTATCCAGCGGGAGAAATAAAGCTGAAGGCCAGGGGCCTCTAAGTCCCAATCAATGCAGAGGACTCGGTAGCCCCACTTGGCCAACGAAGCTCCAATGCTAGCCATGGCGAAGGTGCGACCAACGCCCCCTTTGTAGGAATAGAATGTGACGACGCTTCCCTCAGTCATTGCAGCCTCGGCAAGGTAACAGAAACGGTCTCATCTTGCTGATCGGGAATGATAATAGGCCAGTCGGGCTGCCAGGGCGGTGCCTGGTCAACTATTGTCCAGATCTCGCCAGCAATGGTCTTGATTTCCTGGGTAAACCCCAAAAAGTCTTGGGTATCGCGAAAACTGCGATCGGGATTGCTCCAGCGACGCAGGTCTCTGCTTTGGGTGCGTTTTGCCTCCGGAGGAAAATGCTCCCCATCGAAAAAAACCACAGGATAGACTAATCCTCTAGTACGATCCTGAGTTCTATAGCCCAGTTGCTCCTCTCGCTTTAGCATACTCTGCCACTCGGCTACACACCAGGGTGAACGAAAGTAATCGGCTGACCAGACCGCCACCACGCAGCGCGATCCCCGCAGGGCCTGTTGCAGTTTTAGCGGCCAATCGTCTGCTGTCTCAATGCTCCGGGTGTCGATAAACAGCTTGGGGTCGCGCGGCATTACCTGGGGCAACCACTCTGCCAACAGGGGATGAAAGTGGTTGTGTACCCAATCTCCTACCGGATTAGCCCGCCGATAGCTCAAAAAGACATCGTAGGTATAGTCGTCGGGCATGGCGGCGAGGGTGGCGTAGGCACCTCATTCTATATCGTTGCCCGAGGGCCAGCCTAGACCGATTCGCCCCCAACCTGACCACACAGCCGCTGATATTGCTGGAGGTGAAGCTGGGCGGAGTGCTGCCAGGTGTAGCGGGGCAAAATAGCCTGGCTGTTGGCAACCAGCGCGCGCGAAACTGCCGGACTCAGTGCTGTGACCATGGCGGCGGCGATCGCCTCCACAGACTCTACATCCACCAGCAGCGCCTGATCGGGGGTGAGAAATTCGGTAAAGGGCGGCTGGTTACCGGTGATCACCGGCAGGCCAGAGGCGAGCGCCTCCATCACTACCAGCCCCCACCCCTCTTTGGTCGAGGGAAAGCAAAACACATCGGCGGCGCGGTACAGCACAGGCAACTCGTCATCGGGAATCACTCCTGGCAGTAGAACCGAGGTACCGATGAGCGGCCCGTGGATCTGTTCCAGATTCTTCGCCAGGGCCAGAAAGTCTTGGCGGTAGGGTTCGTAGTCAAACAGGGTGGCCCCGCCCGCAATCACGAGCTGCGCCTGGGGATAGGTCGTGAGCACCCGAGCAAAGGCCGCCAATAGGCGAATTGAATTCTTCCTGGGCTCGATGCCGCCCACTGTGAGAAAGATGGGGGAGCCGGTCAGGCTGTAGCGAGATTTGATCCCTTCTTCCTGGCCTGAGGGGGTTGGCGAGAAACGCTGGAGGTCGACGCCGTTGACCACCATGGGGGCAGCGATGCCGTACTCGTCGCGAAGGGCCATCTGCCAGCGATCGCTCACACACAGACATAGATCGGGCGTACGAATCGATTTTTCCTGGCATTGCTGAAGGTAGATACTGGCGTAGTCTTCAACGTGGTGCACGGTACGCACAACGCGACTCACTCGCCCCACCGCCTTCAGGTGCACCAGAGCGTTGGCACCGATACAGTCTTGGGCGTGGTAGATATCGTGGCTGACTTCGGGATGGGCCAGAAAATAGTCGACAAATTCTTGAATGCGCTGGCGAATCAGAGCGTCTGTGGCGTCATTTCCAGGGCGATCGGCTGGCACCGGCTGGGCTGGTACCAGCTGCACCCGAGCGGCGGTCGATCGCTCAAAGCCCTGCCCGTCTTTGTCGAGTGCATAGACGCAGACGTCGTAGCCAAGCCCAGTCAGGGCTGTAGCCAACTCTAGCGTATGAACAACACTACCCCGCAGCTTGGTGGAGTAAGTCAACAGGGCAATGGTAAGGGGTCGACCCATGGATGGTTGAAGGAGATGAGGGCAGAGGCAGATACGGAGGTCTGTCCTGGTTTTAGATTTTGGATGGATGGCGGGAAGAGGCTTCTCAAACATTAACGTCAAGGTGGGGAAACCTTAACCCCAACGCTGGAGAGCAAGAGGTATCATCGGAATATATTCGGTAACTTTGAATACAGTTTTAGAGGTTTGCTATGTTTTCCACCCAAGATCAGGCCCGTAGCCTTGCCGTGCGCCAGCGTCAGCAGCAGCAAAATCGTCGCGCTTCAATGCTAGAGCGCTCCACTCGGGAAACACTGCCCCCTGAAGCACAACGGTAGCTGAATGAGTGGCATCCACCCTCAGCGGCAGCTATAAATTAATCTGCCATTAACCAATGGCCGCCAGCCTAGCGGCGATGATAAGGGAGAACCACTGAAGCACTTCTTCAGAAACATGGTTCGCACCTGACTCACATTCTCAAGCCCGACCTCGGTCGGGCTTTTTTGGTGGCTGACATCAAAAGCAATCCGAGCAAGATTTTCAGGACAGTCTCAGGGAGCCAGGGTTAGATAGGTATAGCGTTGGCCAGCCAGCTTAGAACACGGGTGATCGATTCATCGCTAAGACTGAGACGGCTAGCTGGCCCATAAGCGTCTTATACCAAATCCTCCTTGGTGACCCCCGATTCAGCAGGGCAAACAACCGTTTGGCCTGTTGAGAATCGGGGTTATGTGACTCGGATTTGGGATTAGCCTCTGTGCGATCGCGATATCTACCCATGCAAACGACGGGACGCTGCCTGTCGTCTCTACAAGGCACCTAAAATGATGAATATCAGACTTTCTCCACGCCCGGTGTCAGCCAAGATGCTTCGTTTTTTGTTGTGGACTGGCGTTGCGTTGCTGGCTATTCCAGCGTCTCCTGCTCTGGCCCAGGGGGCAGCGGCGAGCTCCGACCTGTCAGTCTTTGCCTCACTCCAGCAGCAGTTGGTCAATGCTCTAGCCTGGATTGACGGGCTGGGTGCGATCGCCCCCCTGGCCTTCATCCTCTTATACATTGTCATCACCGTCGCCTTTGTGCCCGCTTCGGTAGTCACCCTAGGGGCTGGGGTGGTGTTTGGCGTGGTCAAGGGCTCGGTGCTGGTGTTCATCGGGGCTATGCTGGGCGCTACGGCGGCATTTTTGGTGGGTCGCTACGTGGCACGAGGCTGGGTGGCCAGCAAAATCGCCAAAAATCCTAAATTCCAGGCGATCGACAATGCGATCGCCCAGAGCGGCCGCAAGATTATTGTTTTGCTGCGGCTGTCGCCGGTCTTTCCGTTTAACCTGCTCAACTACGGTCTGGGGCTGAGCCAAATTTCTCTCAAAGACTACGTAGTGGGCACAGTGGGTATTTTGCCCGGCACGATTATGTACGTCTACCTGGGGTCGCTGGTGGGCAACCTGGCTACCCTGGGGGCAGATACCAACCAGCCGCCCGAAGCCGCCCGCATCCAGTGGATGATTCGCATTGTGGGTCTGATCGCCACGGTGGGGGTAACCCTCTACGTCACCCGCATTGCCCGCAAGGCGCTAAATGAAGCGCTGCCCAATGCCGATGCGATCGCCTCCAACAACAGCTAGCCTGCAGCTAGACCACAGTGGGAAAGGGGAGCGCCCCAAAAGACAAGGTCTTAAGCAAAACTCAAAGGGCCTATTTCGCCCCATCCACCATAGCGATCACCTTCGCCTCTACCTCCTGGGCCACCTGGGTGAGTTCATCATTGTCGACTAGGCCCATCAGCATGGGGACAGGTTTGATCAGGCCAATTTTGGTAATGCCTTTTTCGGTAAAGACAGAGATGCGGCAGGGCAGGGCCATGTTGAGTCGCATGTCAGCCGCCATCACCTTGGCAGCCTGGTGTGGGTTACAGACCTCAAACACTCGACAATCTTCGGCAAAGTCAACGCCCTTGCTGCGCAGGGTTGCGCCCAGATCGTGGACGTACAGCACGCCAAAGCCCTCGTTTTTGACCGCTTGCTCAAGGTCAGCGGCAGCCTGCTCAACGGTCTTAGATGTCTCAACAATGTAGTACATAGTTCTGAATAAATTACTGCATGGCTATGTAATTAAGTATAGGCGATCTAGATTTTGCTGGTCGAGACGTTAGCGCCTGCTACAGCTGCCTGCGTCACTAACCGAGCGCTATGCTGGTGTCGTGTTTAGCCCCGGCCAACACCCGCCCAATGCCCGACCAATGACAGAGGCCCCATGCCCGCGAGAGGAAACCTAATCTACTGGCTTACCCGCCTGCTGCTGGGCCTGGCGCTGGCGCTGGCACTGCAAGGGGTGGGGCCGCTACCTGGGCTAGCTCAGGCGATCGACGTTGAGCCGGTGTTTCTCGACGGGCTGTTTTTGTTTGATGTGCCCGCCGCCGGAGACCTCACCGCCGTGGAGCGAGCGCTGGCCATTGGCACCAATCTGACGCCCCTACTCGACAATGAGGAGCCGGCACTGGTGCAGGCAGAGTTGCGAGACAGTACGGGCGAACCCGGCCAGGGCAACCCGGTGATTTTGGCGGGCGATCGCTACATCATGACCGTCACCAATGCCGATGTGCAGGCGGTGGGCGCAGCCAGCCCCGAGGCTCTAGCCGACCGCTGGGTGCAGGTGATATCTAATGCCCTTTCTCAGGCCAGGGCCGAGCGCCAGAGCGGCTTTTTGACCCGCGCTCTGGCCCAGGCGCTGGCAGCGCTGGCGATCGCCCTGGGGCTGCACTGGCTGCTGGGATGGCTGTGGCACCACTGGCTCAAACCACTGATCGACCGCTTCTCCGGCTGGGAAGACGGGGGCGAACATGGGAACGACAACAGGGATGACGATGGGGGAGGCAGCTTCAATCTCTTCTTTCGGCTGACGCTGGGGCTGGCGCGGGGGGCGGTGTGGCTGGCGACTGCGGCCTACATAGCCAATCTGTTTCCCCTTAGTCGACGGGTGAGCTACCAGGTGATGCGAAGCCTGCGGACAGGGCTGTTGGAGCGGAGCCTGCTGCTGGGCAGTCGGTCGTACTCGCTGCTCGACCTGCTGCTGGTGGTGCTCACGCTGCTGGGGGTGGTCGTTGCCGCCAGTGCAGTAACCAATCTACTGCGATCGCGGGTGCTACGGGCCACGGGCATCAGCCTGGCGGCTCAGGAAGCGATCGCGGTACTCTCCAAGTACACTCTCATTTTGCTGGGCACGGTGGTGATCTTGCAGCTGTGGGGTCTTGACCTCAGCTCGATCGCGCTGATCGCCAGCGGTCTGGGCATTGGTGTGGGTCTGGGCTTGCAGGGGCTGGTCAAAGACTTTGTAAGCGGCCTGGTGCTGGTGTTTGAGCGCCCGGTGCAGGTGGGCGACTTTGTTGATCTGGGCCAGCTCAAGGGCACCGTGGCTCGCATTGGCTCTCGCAGCACCGAGATCCGCACCCTCGACCAGGTGTCGATCATTGTGCCTAACTCCCACTTCCTCGACAACGAGGTTACCAACTGGAGCCACGGCAACCCAGTGTCGCGCATTCGCCTACCGGTGGGGGTGGCCTACAGCGCCGACCCCCAGCAGGTCAAACTGGCCCTGCTAGAGGCTTGCCAAAAGAACCAAGAAATTCTCTCAGCCCCTGCCCCCCAGGTGTTTTTTCTGGGCTTTGGCGACAGCACCCTAGATTTTCAGCTGCTAGTGTGGATTGCCCAGCCCAGTCGCCAGCTGGTGATCAAAAGCGATCTGTACTTTGCGATCGAAGCCAGCCTGCGTCGTCACGAGATTGAGATTCCCTTTCCCCAGCGAGATTTGCACATTCGCTCAGGCAGCTTGCCCCTTGAGCTTTCGCCCGAAATCCAGCAGCTTTTGCAGCGGTTGAACGGGTCAGTAGGCGATCGCTGAGGGCCCCGCCCCACGACTCGCCCCCATCCATGAGATCAGAATTCTAGGCATAAAAAAGAGCGCTTCTGGGAAAGTTAGCTAAAATTACAGCCGTATTTGCAGAGAGACCGGGGCTATCTGCCCGCCTGCCTCTAAATCAGCGGCCTGAAGGGTTTCTCACGTGAGGAGTATAGGGAGCAAATTTTCATGAAACCAGCCTGGCCCAACCTTGCCCTTAGCCGCTGGTCAAAGCGGTTGCTAAGGACGCTTACGCTATTTGTTGCTTCAGTTTTTCTGGCCACAGGGCTAGCGGTGCCAGTTCAGAGCGCCGGGCAGCCCGCCTTGCCCCTAAGTGACACAGCTGGGCTAGAGACCTTAGTGGCCCAAAACACCGCCGGAAACGCCACCCTCTATTTTGAAACCCCCACCTTCACCGTCAGCGTTCACCCCAGGGGCACCCAAACCCTGTTTATGAACGTCTACAACCGAGACACCCGCCAGTCTGAGCAGCTCAACGCCCCTGCCACCTTTCGCGGTTCGCTCAACAATGATGGCTGGGTCAGCTACGACAGCTTTGGCTCCCGCGCCGGTCGCAACGTTATTTACCGCGCCAGCGCCAACCGCAACGCCTTTCAGGCTCGTTTAGAAGTTATCGATGCCTCTTCTAACTCTGTGCTGCTGAGCCAAAACAGCACCAGCATTCGCGACTTCAACGTGCCCCAGGGAGAGACCGGCGGCGGGCAGGGCGATGTTCTGGCGCGTACCTTAGTGGGCTTTGACACCCAAAACTATTCTGTGCGGGTGTTTACCGACCAGGGTGTGACCAAAATGAATGTGTTTAACAAGCCTTCTAACCAGCAGGTGGTGAATGGTCAACCCGCCACCGCAGAGGTGCCCGGTGTCGCCCCCTACGAGTGCTGGGTGAGCTACTTTGGGGGGCAAAGTTTTGGCGGTGCTTCGGCCCGCTACTTCATTCGGGTGAGCGGTAGTGGCCAGGCGCTGCTAGAGGTGATTGGCGCCAACGGCGGGGTGCTGCTCACAGAACCTAGAATCGCCTCCACCCCCCTGGTTACGAACATTCCTGCCGCCGATCGCCCCGCTTGTTTTGGCGAGAGCGGCAGCGTTAGCGGTTCTCTAGCTCCCTATATCGCAGCGGTGTTTGGCGGCGAGAGTGAGCTAAACGAAGTGCGCCGTGTGCTCAATCCCGGGGCTGGCGGTCGCAATGTGGGCGGCCTCACCTGCGCCATTAACCCACGCTTTGAGGATGCCCGCCAGGGTCGGTTTATCAATGCGGCTGAGTGTACCGGGCGCAACGACGCCGAGGCGGTAGTCAGCTTCCTGCGGGGGCGCAACCTCAACTCGCGTCTGGTCTATCGCAACTTTAGATACCGTTAGGAGCTAAGTTACTAGACCCACGAAAAGGCGCGATCGCTGGCGATCGCGCTTTTTTTTATTGACCAACCTCTGACCAGTTGTTGCCAAAGGTTGTACCAAATCCAAAGTCCATGCCCCCGATCTCTCCTCGGCCCATCTGTAGGGGCGCACCGCTGTGCGCCCTGATGAATTGGTGGTTAGGGCGCAAGCCGAGCTTTTTTGAGCCGGTTGTCTTCGTACCAGGCGGCGATCGCCGGCACCCAGGCGGCAAAGTGGGGCCAGATCTCCTCGCACATTTTTTGCGCTTCGAGCTGGGCGTCGGCTTTCCAGCGCAGATCGAGCAGGTGCATCACCGATCGCACATTGGCCGACATCACCCAGTGCTGGCGAATATCGAAGGGAATTAGCCCTCGGGCGTGCTCTTCGGCAAAGCCCTGGTCGATGCGGGTCTTGTAGCGGCGGCTGGCCTCTAGGCACCAGTCGAGATCCTGCTGGCGGGCCTCGGCGGTGTATTCGTACTTCTTGCCCTGGCGATCGCTGTAGTAGCCCAGGGGCCGCAGGTAAAAGACCTCTTCTACCTCGCGTTTGCCGTCTACCACATCGAGAATGCGCTGGCCGGTATATCGAAAACTCTGCACATCAAAGCTGACGCCCACCCGATGCGTGCGGATCTGCTGCATGGTGCTGTGGGGAAACCAGCCCACATTAAACACAATCTGCGGGTGCTCTAGGGGGCCGTAGTGGCCGCGCCCGCCCTTGAGCAGGCTGGTGACGAGTATCTCGCCGCAGCGCTCTTCGCTGGGCCATGCGTCGCGATCGTGGGCGACAAAGCCCTCGGCGTAGTCTTGGTGCATGGCGGCGTACATGGTCTGTTGAGGGTTGGGGGTTTGAGAAATAACCTCAACGGTGAAGCGATCCATAGCGCAGATTTCCGGGAATTAAATGTCTAAGTATTCCACGTATTCGACCGTGCGGCGTCCTTTGGGAACGGGTTTAGACAGACGGGTCGGTGGTGTGGTTGTAGATGCCTCTGGTGATTCTTCGGCAGCGATCGCTGAATGCTGTTCTAGGCCTGCCTGCTCTAGAGATACTGCAACATTCCCCAGTTCTAGAGGATTCAGCGAATCTGGCAGATTTAGCGGAGTAACAGATTGCACCTCTGATGCTGGCTGACTCCCCTCGGCAGCGCCAGCGGTAAAGTCTACGGCCAAGGAAGCGGCGGCGCTAGGAGGCAACGGTTTAGCCGGTTGCAGCAAGTTTAGCCCCTCTTCTAGGGCCGATCGCACAATTTCCTCGCTCTCCTGGCCGAGGCGTAGCTGAAAGCAGTCGATCAGGTGCGATCGCACCGACACCCCCGCCAGGTAGTCTTCATCGCCCTGGGTCAGTCGCACCAGCCGCCGCACCGCCACCAGTCGCTTTAGCGGGTCAGGATGACTCAGCAGGGTCAGATTGTGCTCTATCTGGGCCACCGGAGCAGCATTCCACAGAGCGTCGCTGCGGTCAGGCGACCGCGAAGAACGCACCAGCGCCCCCACCGCAAACAGCGCCAGCGCCCCCTGCCCCGTCAGCAGCAGCGCCATCAGCAATGAATGGGTGCTGTGCCACAGAGCCGTAAAGGTGTAGGTACTCACCCCCGCCACCAGACCCAACACCAGCGCCTGCTGCTGGAGCGTGGCGGGCAGAGGCAGCCCCTGCTGAAGGCGCTGCATCAACCCCTTACGCTGGCGGGGCGAGAGCTGCAATAGCTGCTGATAGGCCACCAGCCCCACCCCAGCAGAGATCACCAGCGCTCCGTTGACCAGACCCAATGCCACACTGCCCACCCCCAACCCCCACAGTCGAGGATTTTTAGGTCGCGGCAGCGATCGTGGCCAGCCCCTCTGTAGTAACGACGCGGGGCGCGGCGAAGGGGTTGACGAGACATCTAGAACGGGACGAGGCAGAACGGGAGAAACCACAGGACAGCAGTACAAATAGGCAGCACAAACCAAGGCCTAGCATAGCCCGCCCCCCCGCGTTCAGGATCATTCCGCACAAAAACTCTACCCACCCAAACCTAGGCTACGCAAATGCCGTACTGGGGCAGCAGGTCATGGACGATGAAAAAGTGATGGGCCTTGAGGGCGTCGTGAAACAGCTTCCAATTACTGGCGAGAAAGTTGGGAGAGTAGGGCAGCAGCCAGGCTTCTTTGCGCAGTTCGCTGTCGGCCTCAGCCTGCAATGCCTGCTGCTTCCACGACCCTTGGCCATTGGCAATGTATTTAACCTCGGCAGGGCCAAAGCTAAAGTACCCTTCAGCAATGTGGGCTAGCCACTGCTGGTGACGGCTGTCGCCCTCGCCGCGAATAGTCTCAAACAAATGGGCAATCTTCGTGCGATCGGCCTCGGAGAGACCAGGGGCAGGGGCTTTGGGGTTGCTCAACCGGTAGCGCTGCATGGCCTTGCACATCTCATCGGCGGCTTCGAGAAAATCTCTCGGGTTGTCGCGCTGAATCTTTTCGCCTCGGCCATTGGTATAGCCCCAGCGCAGATAGGGGCGATCGGGGTTGCCCAGCACGGTGCCGTGGCCCAGGGGCAGCGCCCCGCCAATGAAGAAATTGCTCAGCCGGTTCATTAGGTTCTGGTCAGGATTGCCCTCGCCATCTACCAAATTGCGGGCACCGTTGACGGCATGGCTGACCCCGGCAAACCCCTGGTGGGCCCAGGTGTCAGCAAATACATGCAGGGTAATGCCCAGGCGGTGCAGGCTATAGCTGCGGTGGTTTTGCTCAATGCACTCGGTCACCATGCCCTGGGCCACGGGGCTGTTGGGCCGACAGATCAGCTTTTCGATAAAGGTGCCCGGCGGGTCTTGCCCAGCCGGGAAGCCGCCATTGCCCGGCAAAAAGTGAAAGGGTATCCACACCTTGTAGTTGGCCAGCTCTTTGAAGTTGCGGTAGTCGAGCAGCTTGTGAGCCGAACTGATGCGATCGAACATAGCGCCGTTATCAAACCGAATTAGCCCCGACTGGGTCGAGTCGTCGACGTATTGGGCGCAGTAGGCCACGATCTCGGCCTCTAGGTGCTCAAAGCCCGCCAACCGGGCACAGACATAGGTGACCCCGTGATGAAAATCTATTTGCATGGCGTGGGTCTGGCTAGGGTTGGGGGGCAAACTCAGACAAGCAAAAGGCTCTCAACTAGGTTAGAGGTTGAGGGGTCGCCGAGGTGTTAAGCATTGTGAGGAGGATGAGAGAGGCCCTGGGGCGTGCCATCAATTGCAACCAAGCCCCTTGATCAGCCCTGCCGCACCCGCCCCAGACACCAGGCTAAGGGCTGTAACTACCCCTTGGGCCATACGCGACTCATTGATGACGGCCCCTAGCGCGATCGCTGGAAAGACTGGTGAATCGCATTGAGCACCGGGCTAGGGTCGGCGGTAGTATCGCCGTAGTAGCTGGTGATGGTGGCCGTAGCGCCCGGATAGCCCACATAGGTAATAAACGCATTGGGTAACTCGGTCGGTAGCTCGCTCAACCACAGCCGAATGGCGGTGACCCCATCAATGGTGGTGGCATCGTAGCGCGCGACCGTATACCCGTTATTCTCAATCTCCTGCAGGGCGGCACCCACCACCTCACCGGGGGGAGTGTCGCGCCAGACCACCTCTGTGCGAATGGCCGGCTGGGTAGAGCTAGCGGCACTGGCGGCAACGACCTGGGGCACATCGGCTTGCTCTCTCACCTGCCACCCCGCCGGAAAGGCAATAGAAAACAGATTTGCATAGGTGTAGGCAGTCTCTAGGGCTGGAGCCACCGCCGGAGCCGCTACTGGATCTGCCGCTGCCAGAAGGTCGGTCGTTTGGGCGATCGCCGGGGTCTCCACCACCACTATTGCGGCTGCGCCGATCGCCAGTCCTAGGGTTTTCAGAGCATTTTGCATGGTCTGCATGGATAATCTCCTCGTCACCGGGTGTACCACTGCTGCTTTAGTATCGCCCACACAGCCTCAGTAATGAAGCCCTCGCCAACCTGTTGATCCCCAGGCGGTCTTGTATCATGCAAACACCACAGTGCGGTTGCCGTAGACCAGGGTGCGGTTTTGTAGGTGCAGGCGCACGGCGCGGGCCAGCACAATGCGCTCCACATCTTTGCCCTTGCGAATGAGCTCCTTAACGTCGTCGCGGTGGCTGATGCGCACCACGTCTTGCTCAATGATCGGGCCTTCGTCGAGATCGCTGGTGACGTAGTGGGCGGTGGCTCCAATAATTTTCACCCCCCGCTGAAAGGCCCGCTGGTAGGGGTTTGCCCCCATAAAGGCGGGCAAAAACGAGTGGTGAATGTTGATCACGCGATCGTACTGATTTAGAAAGTCTGAGCTGAGCACCTGCATGTATTTGGCCAGCACCACCAGGTCAATGTTGTATTGCTTAAGCAGGTCTAGCTGGCGCTGTTCTTGATCGGCCTTAGTGTCTTTGGTAATGGGAATGTGCTCAAAGGCGATGCCAAACTGGTCGGCGATCGGCTTCAGGTGGGGGTGATTGCTAACAATCAGAGCGATTTCGGCTTTGAACTCGCCTGCCTTGTGTCGCCAGAGCAGGTCGAGCAGGCAGTGGTCTTGGTGGCTGACCCAGATCGACAGACGCGGCACATCGTCAGAAAAGTGCAGCTGCCAGGTGGCCCCCAGGGGCTGGGCGATCGCCCCAAAGGCCGCCCCCACAATCTCCCTCGGCAGGTTAAACCCCTCTAGCTCCCACTCCAGCCGCGAGAGAAACAACCCTGCCTCGGGGTCGCGGTGCTGGTCGGCGTGGAGAATGTTGCCGCCGTTGGCGTAGATAAAGTTGGCAATCTTAGCCACCAACCCCTTTTGGTCAGGGCAGGAGAACAGCAGAATAGCGGTGGGAGAGGCCATGGGAGGAACGTGCATCAATTGGTGGTTTCAGCGTTAGTTTCTGGGGCCGCTGGATCGGCAGGGCGATCGGGAGCCACTTCTCGATCGACCGGATTTTCTAGGGCTTCGCCATCGCCTGGGATAGTCTCTTCCTCCTCGCTCACCTCAGCATCAGATGTTTCGACCGGCATGAGCCATTCTGCAAGGGGGCGGTTGATGCCGTTGGCCACGTCGCGGTTAACCACCAGCACCGAGTAGTCTGTCTCAGGCTCGGGGGGCCAGGGGTCGGGGTCGATGACCGCGTAGTCGGCGCTGCCGCTAAAGTCAGGGCCACCCAAAATCAGCTCGTGCTCGGTGCCGTCGGCAAGGGTGACGGTGGCGATGCCCAGCGGCGCATCAAAACCAAAGTCGGCAGCTTGGTCGGCGGTCATGGTGACGGTTTGCAGGGCTGAGTCAACGGTGAGGCGGCTGAGCAAAAAAGCCACTGCCCCCGGCTCGGCTAGGGCCATCTCAGGCTCCAGCATCTGCCAGTTGCCCTCCGCGTCTTGCTCAAACACCAGGGTTTCGTCACCGCGATCGACGGTGAGGGCCACAACGTCACTCTCGTCAAAGGTGAAGATGGGCGCAGTGGATGAGTCGGCGGCGGTGGGGGCAGAAGACTGCGATCGCTGCGACTCCGCAATCAGCACTCCGGCCCCCAGCAAAAAGGCCACCCCAACCAGAATCAATGTGCTGCGCTGAAATTTCATACCGGCTAACCGCGATGCTTCAGGATCAGACTTAAAAGTATGCCATCAAAAAAACATGCCGGTTGGGGAGACGAACCAAGCCATTGCCCGAGCGATCAGGGTTTTGGCCATCCACCACATACCCCTAACAGGAAACGCCCCGACAGCAGCCTTTTCCTCGCTCAAGCTCGGTAGACCCCAAACTCGGTAAGATTATAGACAGACCTACGCTGTGTTAAGACCCCTATGGATTTGATCGCGCTCCAGGGCTGGCTCGACAACGCCTCTTTTGCGGTGCTATTCAGCGCCATGCTGCTCTATTGGTGCGGCGTGGCCTTTCCTAAAGCGGCCCTACTGCCCGCCCTGGGCACCGCCGCCATGGCCGTGGGCAACCTCACCATCGCCGCATTGCTGGTAGCTCGGTGGGTCGAGGGCGGCTACTTTCCCATGAGCAACCTCTACGAATCGCTGTTTGCTCTGGCCTGGGGCATTACCGCCATGCACCTGGTGGCCGAGGGCATGAGCCGCAGCCCCCTAGTGGGCGCGGTGACAGCCCCGATTGCCATGGCCATCACCGCCTTTGCCACCCTAACCCTCCCCGGCACCATGCAGGGCTCAGAGCCGCTGGTGCCCGCGCTCAAATCGAACTGGCTGATGATGCATGTCAGCGTCATGCTGCTCAGCTACGCGGCGCTGCTGGTGGGGGCTTTGTTGGCGATCGCCTTTCTCCTCGTCACCCAGGGTCAGGCCGTCGAGCTCAAGGGCAGCTCCGTGGGCACCGGGGGCTTTCGCAACGTCAAACTGCACCGCGCTGAAGAAGCCGCCGCTAATCCTCAGGTCTTGGCTGTCACGGCTGGGGGCACCGCTGTGCTCGAAAAACCTGCTGCCGTCAAGCTCTCGCCTCAGCGGCTCACCCTGGCCGACACCCTCGACAACATCAGCTACCGCATGATTGGCCTGGGCTTTCCACTGCTCACCATTGGCATTATTGCCGGGGCGGTCTGGGCTAACGAAGCCTGGGGCTCCTACTGGAGCTGGGACCCCAAAGAGACCTGGGCGCTGATCACCTGGCTGGTGTTTGCCGCCTACCTCCACGCCCGCATTACCAAGGGCTGGCAGGGTCGCCGCCCGGCTCTCCTCGCGGCTACTGGCTTTGTGGTGGTGTGGGTCTGCTACCTGGGGGTAAATATTTTGGGCAAAGGGCTGCACAGCTATGGCTGGTTTTTCTGAGGTGACCGGCGTTAGGTGACCAAACCGGGTCTTGACATATTCAAAAAGCCGATATCACATGCCGGTCACCCCCTACCCCAGCAGCGCCAAATCGTAGTCAACCATCTCTTCAACGATCGCTTCAAAGGGCTTCGTCGATTGCCAGCCCAGGGTCTGGTAAATCTTGGTGGCGTCGCCGCGCAGGGGCACAGCCTCGGCCTCGCGGTAAAACCGGGGGTCGATCTCCACGTACTGACGGTAGTCAAGCCCCAGGTGGCTAAAGGCGCAGTCTACAAACTCCGCCACCGACCGGTTAGTGCCCGAGGCGATCACATAGTCATCGGGCGTGTCGTGCTGCAACATCTGCCAGATCGCCTGCACGTAGTCAGGGGCATAGCCCCAGTCGCGCAGGGCAGCCAGATTGCCCAGGTAGAGCTTGTCAGCCAGGCCCATTTTGATGCGGGCGGCCTGGGCGGTAATTTTGCGGGTAACAAACTTAAAATCGCGGCGCGGCGACTCGTGGTTATAGAGAATGCCGGTACAGGCAAACAGGCCGTACTGGCTGCGGTAGTTGCGCACCAGGTGGTGGCTGGCCAGCTTAGAAATGCCGTAGATCGATCGGGGGTTAAACGGTGTCTGCTCGGTTTGGGGAACCGTCTCCACGGTGCCAAACATTTCGCTCGACCCGGCAAAGAAAAAGCGACAGTGGGGAACTGCTTCTTTGAGGGAGGCCAGCAAAAAGTGGGTGCCGCTAAAGTTAGTGGCTAAAATCGACGACTCTTCCTCAAAGGAGTAGCTGACAAAACTCGACGCCGCCAGATGGTAGCACTCGTCGGGCTGCACCTTAGAAATCAGCTTGTAGAGCGATAGCTCATTCTCTAGCGCTGCCGGGTGAAAGGTGATCTGCTCTTTGACGGGATCAATTTTAGAGAGCTGCCGAGACGAGTCTTCTAGCGAAGCTCGCCGCACCAGCCCGTGCACTTCGTAGCCCTTTGCCAGCAGCAGTTCCGCCAGATACGATCCGTCCTGGCCTGAGATGCCGGTGATGAGCGCACGTTTCGCATTGTTCATGGCGAGAGCCTAGTGTCCGTGGTGACAGCCTGAATGCCCGATATTGTAGGGAGTTCCCTGGCTGGCCAGCGATCGCCCGACCAATCCCCCCAGCCACAATACCGCACCGCACCCGCTAACGACAGCGCTACAAAACCCCAGTCATCTATCTATGATGAACTGTCGAAGACGATTGTCTGCCAGAGCCGTCGAGGTGGTAAAACACCTCATGGCTGTACCCTAGTTCGCTGCGGTGTCGAACCTGCCTCTGGTCTGGGTCGATGCCCGATCGCCCGATACCTTGCCCCTACCCATGCCAAACCCTGCCATCACCCATCCCACCAGCCAGTCTCGGCCCACCGTTGGGGGGCGCAGGGCGCTGCGATCGCTGCTAGCCCTGCTGCTGGGGGTACTGCTGGCCCTCGGTCAGGGCTGGGCGGCCTCCCCAGCCATCGCCCAGTTTTCTAACCCCTTTGCCGGGGGCAGCAACAATCTCCCCCCCGCCAGCGTGCAGCGCATCGGCCTGCTAGAGGTGACCTCGGTTTTGCTCGACGGCACTCCCCTGTTCGACATTGCCTCCCCGGCGGTGTTTAACCGCAACGAAGCGGGCAGCGAAGTGCCCGTAGAAGTGCGAGCCCGCCAGATCGAAACCAACCTCAACCAGGTGGTCAACCGCGCCCTGGGGTTGATCTATGACGATGGCACCATCGACAGCTCTTCTCTCGATATCACCATTGAGACCATTGGTGGTCAGCCGGTGCTCTTTGCCACCGGAGCCGGTCTGGCCGAGCCGAGGGTATTGCTCACCGTGATCGACACCGATGCCCAATACAACGGCGTCTCCCAGGGCGATCTAGCCGAACGTTGGCAGGTGATACTGCGCGATGGCCTTCGAAGAGCGATCGAGGGTCGTCTGCCCGAAGCCCGCCAGCGGCAAATTCGCCGCACCTTTTTGATTTTGCTGGTCAGCGTTTTGCTCACTCTGGTGCTGGCCGGGTGCTGGCAGGTGCTGGGCTGGCGCAAAACCGCCCTCGAGAAAAAACAAACGGCTCAAGAGGCGCTGCCCCTCCCCCGCGACAACGCCGCCCTGAGTCATGAAGACCCGTCGCCCCAGCAGCAGCTTCAGCAGCTGTTTCGCTACCAAATGACCCTGACTCAGCGGCTTCAGGTCGTCGCCTTTTTGCGCTGGCTGATGTTTTGGAGCATTGCCTTCGTATGGGTCACCGGCATCGCCAGCGTACTCTACCTGTTCCCCCAAACCCGGGGCTATGCCTTTCGGCTATTTTCCATTCCGGTGCTGCTGCTGCTGGCCTGGTTTATCACCGGGCTGCTCAACCGCCTGGCCAACCTTGGCATTGAGCGCGTGGCCCAGGCCTGGGGCAAAAATGAGCTGGGCGACCTAGATGACATCCAGCAAAAATCCATGCGGATTTCGACCATTACCGGGGCGCTGAAGGGGCTAAAAACCGCCATCATCTACTCCACGGCCACCCTGCTGGTGCTGCAAATTCTCCGGCTGGCCCCCGCTTCGCTGCTGGCCTTTGGAGCCGTAGCGGCCCTGGCTCTTTCCTTCGCTGCCCAGAGTCTGGTGAAGGATCTGGTCAACGGATTTTTGATTTTGCTTGAAAACCAGTACGCCATTGGTGACCTGGTCACCACCGGCACCACCACCGGCATTGTCGAAAACCTGAACCTGCGCATTACCCAGATTCGTGGCGAAGACGGTCGCCTAGTCACCCTGCCCAACAGCCTGATTGCCCAGGTCGAAAACCTCAGCCGCAGCTGGTCGCGGGCCAATATTCGGATCGACGTGGCCTACGGCACGAATGTGGATGAAGCCCTGTGGGTAGTGCACGAAACTGCCCATACCATGGCCAGCGACCCCGAGTGGCGCTACGCCATTCTCAACCCGGTAGAAATGCTTGGGGTAGACGCCATGACCCACGCTGGCATCACCATTTTGATCTGGATTCGCACTCGACCCCTGAAGCAGTTTTTGGTCGCCCGCGAATTTCGCCGTCGTCTGCACATCGCCTTTGACCGAGCGGGTATTGCCATCGGCGTACCGCAGCAGATCTTTGCCGGGGTCAATCCTGAACTAGAGACCAACGGCCACAGCGGTAAGTCAGCCACTCATAGTTCCCGAGATGACGGCTCTAAACCCGATAACAATGCTTTAGAGTCCGCTTAGCGATGGACTTGCTAGGATTACGGTTGCACACACGGGGGCTGTGACAATGACTGAGGACGCTCTAACCAAAACCCAGCAGGCTGCCTCAGACCCCAGTGATGGCACACTGCTGGCTCTGCTGATCGCGGCTCTCTACAGTCTCTTTACCCTGGTGCCGGGCAGCAGCACCCTGATGGTGTCGTGGCCCTGGGTCTTTTTGTGGCAGGTGGGGCTAACCCTGCCGATGCTGTGGCTGCTCTGGCAGCTAGCCCAAAGGCCTCTCCCCAGGCTAGGTAACGGGTTTGACTGGATGGCGCTGCTGGCCTTGGTGGGGCTGGTCGTCTCTACCCTGGGGGCAGAGTTTGCGGCCCAGGCGCGGTGGCAGGCCTGGGCCGCAGTGGGGGCGATCGCCCTGGTCTATGCCCTGGCTAGCTGGCTGCGCGACCTGGGGCGTCTGTATATT
Source organism: Pseudanabaena sp. PCC 9330 (assembly GCF_055795045.1). Lineage (NCBI taxonomy): Bacteria > Bacillati > Cyanobacteriota > Cyanophyceae > Pseudanabaenales > Pseudanabaenaceae > Pseudanabaena > Pseudanabaena sp. PCC 9330. The sequence continues at coordinate 241,394 of NZ_JAYFES010000115.1, forward strand.
CTGCTGCGGTTTCAGGGCTACCTGGCCCTGGCTTTTATTCTGCTGAGCCTGCTGCTATGGATTACGCAAATCTACCTGCCTGAGCTGGCCCGTCTGCAAACCCTGGCAGACTATGGCCTCGACCAGGCCTTTAGCTTTAGCCAGACCAGCCTGCGCAACTGGCAGCCCATTGGCCACCAAAACTATGTGGCGGGCTATCTGGTGCTGGTGTTGCCCCTGCTGGCGGGGCTGGCCTGGGTAGACCGGGGCTGGCAGCGCTGGCTGTGGCTGGCGGGTCTGCTGGTGGGCATCGTCAACCTCTACACCACCAGTTCGCGGGGCGGCTGGCTGGCGCTGATGGTGACCGGGCTAGTAGCGGTGGGGGTTTCGCTGATCTATACCCGGCTACCCCGACCCCTGGCCCTGGCCCTGGGGGGGACTGCCCTGGGGCTGCTGGGCCTGGGGCTAGCGGTCAACCAGCGACTCTGGCAAGCTCTGGGCAATATCGTCCGGGGCAATTTTGCCGGGGGAGAACTGTCCTACCGGGTGGTGACCAATGCTACGGGCTGGCGCATGGGTCTGAGTCAGCCCTTCACCGGGGCGGGGCCAGGGTCAGTGCCTCTGGTCTACCAGCGCTACCGCCCCCACTGGGCCGGGCGCGATGCTGAGCTGCAATATCAGCTGCACAGCACCCCGGCTCAGCTCTGGGGCGAGTATGGCCTTTGGGGAGTTTTGGTGCCCCTGGCGCTAGGGCTGGCCCTGGGTTGGCTGGTGATGCGGTGGATGCGCCAGGGGGCGCAGGCAACCCCGGCGGGGCTGCCCCCGGTGCTGGTGTGGAGCCTGCTGGCGGGGGGATTGGCCTTTGGGCTGATGAGTCTGACCGACTACCAGCTCGACATTCCGGCGATCGCAGGTACCCTCGCCCTCTATGTTGCCGTGCTCGCCCGCACCTTCAGCCCCACAGCGCCTGAGGCATATGCTGAGACAGCTGGCCCGCACCGCCACCGCTGGCTAGCGGGCCTGGGGCTGGGCCTGACCCTGGCCATGACCCTATGGCTGGTGCCCGTCCATCGCGCCTGGAGTACGGCCAGCGGTGGATTCTCGGCCCTCACCGATGACCCTCCCGATATTAACCGGTTTGCCACCCAGCTAGAGCAGGCCCACACCCTCGCCCCCTGGGAGCCCTACTATCCCTACCAACTGGGCTATAACCTGGGTGACCTGGCGGCCCAAAGCGACAGTCCACCGCTGCGCCAGACGCTGCTCACAGATGCGATCGCCTGGTTTCAAACCGGCAACCAAGCCTCGCCCTACCAGGAGTTTGGCCGCAGCAATCTGGGCTGGCTCCAGTTAGAAAATGGGGACATTGAAGCAGCCCAGGCCTCGTTTGCTGAGGCGATCGCCCTGATACCGGCCAAAATGGGGCTGTTCTTTGGCCTGGGGGTCGCCTGCCTACAGGGGGGCGAATCTGACTGCGCCACCGAGGCCATGGCCCTAGAGATGCTGCGCCATCCCGCTTTGATCGCCAGCCCTCTGTGGCAGGCCATTCCCTTCTCACAGATTTATCCCACCGCTCTCGATCGCCTAGAGCAGCACTATGGCGACCTCCTAGAACAGGCCGACGCCCCAGCCCTAGTCAGCTTCTTGCACCAGGCCAGGGGCAGCCTGCACTGGTGGCGGGGCGATTTACCCGCCGCCGCCAACGACTGGGAACGCCACGGCGGTCAGCTTCAGGAAGGGATACTTGCCCTGGCCGAGGGCGCGGCTGTAGATGTCAGCTCCTGGCCTGAGACCCCGGCCAAAAACGCCATTCTCGCCTGGCAAACCCCCGATCAGCGGCAGGCATTGTTGGTCAAGGCCTGGCTCACCCAGCCCGAAGATACGGGCGATCTCAACCAGTCACTTCCCCCCGACAACGTGATCGCCGAGCTGGTGGGCAGCATGGCCACCGCCGCCGACTTCACCGACTGGCTACAGCGCACCGCACCCAGCTGGCGACCCCGCAGCCAGCGCCTGGGCTTTGGGGTGCTCAGCCGCAATATCGACGGCCCCAACCCCAGCGATTTTCTGCCCCGCCTAGAAAATATCCCTGTGGTGCAGTTTTTTGACCCGCTGTTTCCTTCGCCAGTGTTCTTTCCTGAATTAGACAACGCCCTAGAGCCTTACCAGACTGAGCTACAGGCGCAATTCTCAGGCTGAGCGACTGATCATCGACTGGGCCTATATGGCCTACGACCAATGGCTAGATTCTCAGGGCAGAATTGATGGGTCTTGACGGCGATCGCCCCCAAACCCAGTCAGGGCGTCGGTCTCAAAATCCCAAAAGCGGAGCGACGCATCCCCCAGACTGAGTGTGAGCAAAGAGTCTGAGGTGATAGTTCCCATTGGGGTGCAGGCCAGATCGTGGGGTTTAAAGTGTTGTTGCACCAGGCCGACAGATTCAGGTCTGACGCTGAGCAGGTAGCCGTAGCTAGGGAAGCTGAGCAGCCAGGCAGTCAGGTCAACGCCGGGGGGCGGGGCGATCGCCCCCAAATCCAACACCGCCCCCACCCTCGATGTTTCCAGCAGCATCAGCGTGGTGCCCACAATGCCGCCCATGCTGATGTCTTTGCCGGTGTTGCAGAGGCCCGCTTCGGCGAGCTGGGGCAGCAGGTCTAGGTTGGCGCGCAGGCGATCGCGGTCGCACTCCGTCGCCGCATTCCAAAAGGGATATTGCGGGTGCATCTGGCCCTGCCTGTCCACCACGTGCAGCAGCACATCCCCCGGCTGGGCACTAAAGCTGGTGATCAGGTGCTTAGCACGGCCAAGGATGGCCACCGACAGGGCCGCGTAGGGGCTGTGGCAGCTAGTATGGCCACCGACGATCGGCACGTTGAAAGCCTGGGAGGCCGCGACCATACCCTGCCATAAGGGATCCACTACCTCGGTTGACTGGCTCCAGAGGGTGTCTACCACGGCGATCGCCCGTCCCCCCATGGCGCAAATGTCGCTGACGTTGACCATCACCGCGCACCACCCGGCAAACCAGGGGTCAGTCTCTACCAGCGTCGGCCACATGCCCTCTGCGGCTAGCAGCAGATAGCCATCGCCATCGGGAATGGCGGCGCAGTCATCACCGAGAAGAATTGGCTTTTGATCGGCTGCCCAGACATAGGTACCGAGGCGATCCGCCGCTGTTTGAATGTCCTGCTTGTGGAAAATGCCTAGAGATCGCCGCAGTTCAGCCGCCAGATCCCGTAGCTTTAGCTCGTCGGTCATAGCCGCATCACGACACCTGCTGCACCGACCAGGGCAGTTGGGGCCGCACCTCGTCGCCGGGGGGGTAATGGGCCAGGTCGGCTTCCATGAGGTAGTGGGTGCGATCGCACAGCACCATCTCCTCCAGCGAGCCCCAGTGGAGGCGCTGAAAGAAGCGGACGTTCTGCTGTTGCACGGTGGCGAGAAAGCGATCGCAGCCCCAGGTATTGGCCGTGGTCACCGCCTTGTAAATCAGCCCCTTGCCGATGCGGCCCACCCGGCGATAGTCGGGGTGTACGCCCAGGCGACCGCCATACCAGAGACGGGGCGACTTTTCGTAGATGCGCACCACGCCCACCACGCGGTTCTCGGGGGAGGCTTCGTGGTCAATGGCGACGATCGGGTAAGCAACGCCGTCTAAATCGTCGGCATCGTCGGCGTCAAACAACCTCTGCTCTTCGCAGAAAATAGCCTGGCGCAGGGCGAAATAGCCATCAATATCCTGGGAGGTCTTGGCCAGTTCAAAGCTATAGCGATGGAGTGCCATGGTCTTAACCATTAAGTGAATGCTGGTCAGAAAAATCCCCGCTTGGGAGGGGAAAGGGTGAGCTAGCCCAGACCTGTGACCCACCCCGCCCTCCGGGCACCCCTCCGAGGAGGAGACGATTCCGGCAATCCCTTCCTCGGAGGGGTAGGGGTGGGTCATCGGAAGGGGCAGGGGTGGGTCAACCCTCAAACGTAGACAGGGCCGAGCAAGCACCGCACTTAGCGCAGCCCGCCTTCATATCCGCCGAGGCCATGCCCGACTGCTTTAGCAGCGCCCCCACCCGCTGATAGAGGGCAAACATAAACTCGCTGCTAGGGGCAGGATGGTGAGCCAGGGGGGTTTCGCCGATGGGTACAAAAGGCACCACAAAGGGGTAAACGCCGAGCTGAATGAGGCGATCGCTCGCTTCTACCAGAGTCTCTAGGCTGTCGCCTAGGCCCGCCAGCAGGTAGGTGCTCACCTGGCCCCAGCCAAACACCCGCACCGCCGCCTCGAAGGCCTGGTAATAGACTGTCAGCGGCACCTCGGCCTTGCCGGGCATGATTTTGGCCCGCACTTCGGGATCCACTGCCTCCAGGTGCATGCCCAGGCTGTCGATGCCCGCCGCCTTCATGCGATCGAACCAGGCAAAGTCATCCGGCGGTTCGCACTGGGCCTGGATGGGCAGGTGCGGCACCCGCTGACGAATAGCGGCGGCGCATTCGGTCAGGTAGGCGGCACCGCGATCGCTCGTATTCGGAGTGCCCGTCGTCATAATCATGTTGGTTACGCCGTCCAGTCGCACCGCAGCTTCTGCAACTTCTGCAAGCTGCTGGGGCGTCTTGCGGGCAATGGTGCGCCCAGCATCGAGGGATTTTTCGATCGCGCAGAACTGGCAGGCGGTGGCTGGGTCGCGGTAGCGCATGCAGGTCTGCTGCACTGTGGTAGCCAGCACATCGCGCCCGTGCAGCAGGGCAATTTTTGAATAGGGAATGCCGTCGGCGGTGGTGAGGCCGTAGAACTTGGGCGCGTTGGGCATATCGATGGGGATAATCGCTTCCCCCGAGGCTTCTAAATGCAGCGGGCTAGCCGCCGTAGCCCCAATGGTGTAGGGAGAGTGGGCGGCACTGTCGGTGTAGACCGGCACCATAACGGTGGTGCCGTCGATGGTGATGGCGCGGTGGTCCGATGGGCCTGCCCCGCCCCGCCGCCCCGCTGCGCCGGGGGTCGCATCTACCACCCGCAGCCCGTGAGACTGTAGCTCTGTGATCAGCCGTTGCTTGTTCATGGCCTGCTGTTCAATACCCGATAAAAACCTGCGTCAACCATTGCCGCTAAAAACGAGCTAGCGAGCACATAACCCATGGAGTCGTGAAAATTGTGGTCTAGGCGGTCGGCAGACCAAGGTTGGGAGGTAGGCTAACTGCCGCTTCATCTGCTAACGCCGGGGCGGTCTGCAAAGCTCCATTCATGTCAGAGGAAAGCTGTGCCGCCGCCTGGCTAGTTGTTTCTACCACCGACCAGGGTTCGGTGTTTACCTTGAGGCGCAGCAGGTCAGGGCGGGCATAGTGGCCCACCGAATCCATCATGCGCTTGCGCTTGGTGATCAAAGAAAAGTCGAGATCGGCGATCGCCAGCCCTTCCCCTTCGGTAATCGGCTCGGTCAGCGGCACCCCTTCTGGGCTAATAATGGCGGTGTAGCAGCCCCCCGACAGCACCCGCTGAAGATTTTCATCGGGGGTAATGTGCTGCTTTTGCTCTGGAGTCAGCCAGCCCGTGGCATTGACCACAAAGCAGCCCGACTCCAGGGCATGGTGGCGCATGGTCACCTCCATTTGGTCGCCAAAAATCTGCCCCACCATAGAGCCAGGAAACTGCCCGCAGTGGATCTGCTCGTGCTGGGTCATCAGCGCGTAGCGAGCCAGAGGGTTGTAATGCTCCCAGCAGGCCAGAGCCCCCACGCGCCCGACCGCCGTTTCTACCACCTTGAGACCGGCCCCATCGCCCTGGCCCCACACCATGCGCTCGTGGTAGGTGGGGGTGATTTTGCGCCGTTTCAGCACCAGAGTGCCGTCGGCGTCAAAGATTAGCTGGGTATTGTAGATCGAGCCGCCGTCGCGCTCATTCACCCCCAGCACCACCACCATGCCGTAGGAGCGCGCTGCTCGGCTGACCGCATCGGTCACCGGCCCCGGCACTACCACCGCTTCTTCGTAGAGGCGCATGTGCTCTTTGCCCATGAGCACTGGCGGCTGCACAAAGGAAAAATAGGGGTAGTAGGGAATAAAAGTCTCTGGAAAGACAATCAGCTTCACTCCGGCTTGGGCCGCCTCGGCAATGGTTTCCAGCACCTTTTCGGTGGTGCCGTCGCGGCTAAACAGCACGGGGCTGATCTGGGCAGCAGCGGCGCGGACGGTTTTGGTGTAGTCCATGGGAATCGGTGGTGGAAAGAGCAAAATTCCAACGTCCCCTCCTGGGAGGGGTAGGGGTGGGTTCCCTTGGGAGGGGCAGAGGTGGGCTTGAACCCACCCCGCCCTGCGGGCACTCCTCCCAGGAGGGGATGGGAGATGTCAGGGGTGAGAGCTACATCGTCCAGGTGTCGAGGATGAAGGCTCCTTCTTTGCGGTGCATGAGCACTAGGTCGAGCACATCAAGGGGGTTGATGGGGCGAATACCGGGGATGAGGGAAGGCTCGCCGTGGCCATAGAGCGCCTGGAGGGCAAAGCGACAGGCGTAGACCTTACCGCCCAACTCCATCACTTTGACAATCTGGTTGTTCATGGCCATGTGACCCGGAAAGGCTTCATCGCCCAGTTTGGGAAAGCCACGCTGCACACCCAGAGTGACACCGGGGCCGTAGAGCAAAATCGAGGTCTCAAAGCCCTTGCGGATCAAGCGGGTAGCTTGCAGAAGGTTAACCAGGCCGATAGAGCCTTCAAAGGCCACAGTGTGGAAGGTGACGAGAGCTTTTTCGCCCGGTTCTGCCTGCACATCGGGAAATACTTTCTCTTCATAATCGACCAAAAAATCTCCAGCCTGGTTGGCTGGCTTCATTACTTCGGGCATGGATTTCGTTCCTCGCAGAATTGCTGGCAGAAAATTTGGCGGCAGTCAAGAATTTGTGGCTGCATGTCACAGAACCTTACGGGCGATCGCCCTGGGCTCGCGTATCAGCAACTACAAACTTTGGCGGTCTGGCCTAATCAACAGGGGCATAGGGGCAAATTGCTAGTTTGATGGCCAAGGCCGAGGAGTACCCCTATCACTTTCGACAGGCATAGGGCTTAGATTTATTCTGTCGGAGCTACAGAAATGAGCAGAACGACGTTGGCGCAGCCTCTCCGAAGGAAAATCACACCTACCCTCCTACCACTAGTGCTAGACCAAGACGTTCGGTAGCCGGGGGTACAAGCAGCCTCTGAACAACGACCTAGGGTACGAAAAGAACCTCGGCCCCTCTCGCACCACTTGCAGGACATACAGTATGACGATGCACTACGGCGTAATTGTGATCGGCGGCGGCCAGGCAGGGCTGTCGATTAGCTACTGCCTCAGTCGCCTAGGCATTGACCACATCATTTTTGAACAGCACCAGGTCGCCCACTCCTGGCGTACCAAGCGGTGGGATTCGTTCTGCTTGGTCACCCCCAACTGGCAGTGTCAGCTACCCGGCTTTCCCTACCCCGGTGAAGACCCCGAGGGCTTCATGGGTCGCGATGCGATCGTGGATTACATCGAGCGCTACGCCAGCCACTTTGACCTACCGCTCAAAACCGGAGTTAAAGTGGAGCGCGTGCGCCAGCCCAACGGGGGCAGCTTTGAAGTGGTCACAAACCAGGGAACCTTCACCGCCGATCAGGTGGTAGTCGCCACGGGCGGCTACCACACACCAAAAATTCCTCGCCTGGCAGAGCGGCTAGCGTCAGATATTGTGCAACTGCATTCGGCCGAGTATCGCAACCCAGAATCGTTGCCAGAGGGCGCCATACTGGTAGTGGGCACTGGGCAGTCGGGCTGCCAGATTGCCGAAGACCTGCACCTGGCGGGCCGTAAGGTCTACCTATGTGTGGGGGGGGCACCGCGATCGCCCCGCCGCTACCGAGGCAAAGATGTAGTCGAATGGCTCGACCAGATGGGCTACTACGACCTGGCGATCGACGACCATCCTCAAAAAGACACCGTGCGCCACAAGACCAACCACTACGTCACCGGGCGCGGCGGCGGGCGCGAAATTGACCTGCGCCACTTTGCCCTCCAGGGCATGGGCCTGCACGGGCGGTTAACGGATATTCAGGGCACCCAGCTCACTTTTAGCGACGACCTAAAGAAAAATCTCGACCAAGCCGATGCCGTAGCCGAAAGCATCAAGCGCACCATCGACGCCTATATCGAAAAGAACGGCATTGATGCCCCGATCGACCCGCCCTACCGCCCCGTATGGGAACCGGAGGTAGTGGAGACGGCGATCAACTACCGCGAGGCCAACATTACCTCGGTAATCTGGTGCATCGGCTATGGCCTCGACTTTAGCTGGATTGAGCTGCCGGTGTTCGATGGCCAGGGCTATCCCGGCCATCGTCGAGGGGTTACTACCGTGCCAGGGCTGTATTTTCTTGGCCTGCCCTGGCTCTACACCTGGGGGTCGGCGCGGTTCTCCGGCATTGCCCGCGACGCAGAGTATTTAGCGGAACAGATTGCCACCCGAGCCGGGGGCAGTCACCCCAGGGCACCGCAAACCGTCAATGAGGTAGCAATGGGGTCGTAAGTATATTTCCTTAAGTCTTAGCCGCTTTGACCTCGCGTTTGTCTTTAACGTAAATTCCGTTTTGGCGGCGCTGCGTTTCAAACAATTCAGTAGCTTCCACCAAAGTGCTGAGCTTGGCATAGCCATAGTTGCGCGAGTCAAAGGAGGCCTGGTTTGACACATGCACCCCAACCAGCGCCAGGTTTGACCAGCCATCATCATCCTGAGCAGTAGTCACAGCGCGGCGCAGCAGGCTGACAAGCTTTGCATCCTGCCGAAGTTCTTTTGTGGTTTTCTTAACGCTGTCAACTGCCTTGGTCGGACCTGCTTCGGCATCTTGGCCAAGGTTTTCCAGATAGAGAAAGGTCGAGCAGGCGTAGACAAAGGGCTTGGGGGTTTTCTTTTCGCCAAAGCCGTAGACCTTAAGGCCATCGGTCAAAATGCGCATTACCAATGGAGTAAAGTCACAGTCGCTGGTGACAATAGCAAAAGCGTCGAGGTTACGGGTGTAAAGCAAATCCATCGCGTCGATGATCAGCGCCGCGTCGGTGGCGTTTTTGCCCTTGGTAAGATCAAATTGCTGCACCGGGCGAATGGCGAACTCGTGCAGGTTGTCTTCCCATTGCTTAAGCGTAGGGTTTTTCCAGTTGCCATAGGCGCGCCGGGTATTGGCCACACCGTACTTGGCGATTTCTGCCAAAATCGCCTCAATTTTGGCTGCTGGAGCATTATCGGCATCAATTAGCAATGCGATTTTGGCTTCCGATGACAGCATAGCTATAGGGAATAGTGGCTACCCCTGCGATGGTTGCAATAAGCCTAATCCTGCCATGGATCAAGACTGCCCGAGTTCTTTAGATCTTAAATACGCGGCCCGCACCGCCCCCATCAACGCCGATCGCAGCCCCCCCGCCTCTAAGGCTGCAATGCCAGCGATGGTGGTGCCGCCAGGACTAGTGACGCGATCTTTGAGCACGGCGGGGTGTAGGTCGCCCTGGTGCAGCAGCTCACCGGTACCGCGCACGGTGGCGATCGCCAACTCCAGCGCCGTTGCCCTCGGCAACCCCACTGCCACACCCCCATCAGCCAGGGCCTCTACTACCAGGGCAATGTAGCCGGGGCCAGAGCCCGACAACGCCGTCACCGCATCCATCTGCGATTCTGGAACTTCAACAACGGTGCCGACACTGCCAAAGATAGTGCGAGCCCGCTCTCGCTGCTCAGCGCTTACCGCTTCCCCTACCGCCAAGGCCGTCACCCCCGCGCCTACCGTAGCCGGAGTGTTGGGCATGGCCCTAACCACCGCCCAGCCCAAAAACTCTTGCTCTAGACGGGCTAGGGGCACCCCGGCCAAAATTGACAGCAGCAGCGGTGGCTTCTCTCGCTCTGGGAATTTGAGATTTTCTGCCACGGCCCCGAGCATCTGGGGCTTAATCGCAAGCAAAACTGTGTCAGCGGCGTCGACTACCGCCTGGTTTTCATCAGTAGTCTGCACACCGTAGCGTTGATGCAGCACTTCGCGCCGAGCCGTCTGCGGATCGCTCACGATCACGGTCTCAGGGGCAAAAATATCTTGATCTAAAAGGCGGGCAATGAGCGCTTCGCCCATGATCCCGCCGCCAATAACCCCAAATGTTGCCTTGGGCATAGCTCACCTACGACTCCCATTGTTGCCGTCAGTGATGACCATACCTCAAGGAGGCCCCTAGAGCTAGTCTAGGGGCCGTGATAGTCAAAGTCGAGCGCTCGTCAGAGCGGTTGGATAACTCGATGTGCCTAGGCCATGCGAGCCATGGGCTCGGTACCCCAAGCGGGAGCGGGGGGCATTTGGCCGGGCATGGGCATACCCTGGGGCTGACCCATGAAGATTTCTTCTTCGTACTCGGTGGGGGTGCTCACCTGCACACAGTTGGGGGTGAACAGAAAGATGCTTTCGCCAATGCGCTCTTGGTGCCCGTCAATGGCGTAGGTGCCGCCTGCCACAAAGTCAACGGCGCGCTGAGCTTGGTCAGGATCCATGATGGTCAGGTTGAGCACCACAGACTTGCGCTCGCGCAGGGCCTGGATGGCCTGGGGCATTTCTTCAAAGGAGCGGGGCTCCATTACAACCACTTCGGAGGTGCCGTTCATGGCACCGGGCATTCCAATTACATTGCTGGCCATGGGCGTCATTCCTGCATCGGTGGGCATCATACGTTCGCGCCGGGGGCGTGCCCGCCGCACTTCTTCGGGCTGGGGCGGCTGCACAATCGGCTGGGTGTTCTCTTCTTGGTAGAGGTTTTGGTACTCCTCTCCATCCATTTCTTCGTATTCGTAGTCGTAGTCTGCTGGGTCGTTTAGACCAACGAAGTCCCGCAGTTTAGAAAACATGTTGCTCACAACTTACACTCCACGATGACTATCACTTAGGTAGGCAAACCCCTCGGCCATTGACCGATGGGGGGCCATCATGCTCCGGTTATCCGAGGGCCATGATAGCGCCAAATTTCCATTTGCAACGTCTGTTTTGAAAATTTATGGGGCTTACCTGTGGTTAAGGGCTAGTCAGCCCCTCTGAGAGAATGGCTGACCGCCTAAACCTGGGTCAAAACTCAAGGTTAGAATCTTTCACCGAAGTGATGTGATTCTCGCTGAGCTAAGGCAGGCTTAGGATTTCTACGTTAATACCCTGTACGCAGAATATTGAGTCCACAGTATACACGAAATCTTGAAAAGCAATAGGCGATTCACAATTAGTTAAAAATTTGCCTGAGTACTTTTTGGTTGACTCCTCAGATATTAATTCTAGTGGGATGAGTCATGGGGCTTAAAACATGGATGCAATCGCCCTAACCCCTTGCCCCACCGCTGCCCTCGCCCTCAGTTTGGGTTAGCAACCGGTAGGGAAGATGGGCAAAACCTTTGCTGTCAAAGGTGAGGTAATCGGGGGGTGAGGATCGCAGGGATTTTTTCTATATCGGCGTGGGTCTTGGCCCAAACAGGACGGTGCCCAGACGCACCATAGTGGCTCCACCAGCGATCGCTATTTCGTAATCTCCTGACATGCCCAACGACAGCTGGTCGATGTGTAGACGGCTAAAGCCCTGCTGATTGATGCGATCGCCCAGTGCCTTTGCCCCACTAAACACTTCGCGCACTGTTTCCTCGCTGGCTCCCTGGGGGGGAATGGCCATCAGCCCGCAAATTTTGAGATGGGCGAGCTGGTCAAATTCTGGCAGGAGAGCCTCTAACTCTGCCAGGTCAATGCCAGCTTTGGGCGGGTCGGGCACGATCTTGACCTGAAGACAGCACTGGGGGGTGCGGCAGGTTTCGGCGGCGATCGCATCTAGCCGCTGGGCCAGCTTTAGAGTGTCAACGGAGTGAATCCAGTCAAAGTGTTCGACGGCTTTGCGGGCTTTGTTGCTCTGGAGCGCGCCGATCAGATGCCAGGTGATGTCGGGCAGGTCAGTGAGTTCGGCCTGTTTAGCGATCGCCTCCTGTACCCGGCTTTCGCCAAAGTGGCGCAGGCCCTGGCCGTAGGCCGCCCGAATCGTCTCAGCCGGCAGAAACTTAGTCACCGCTACCAGCGTGACGCTGGGAGGAATGGAGCTAACAATGCGATCGAACTGCTCGGGCAGGCTGCCGGGGGCCACGGTCATTGAAAGGTTTGCTTGTAGGTGTGCTGGAGGCGATCGAAGTCGACCTGCTGACCGGCGCGACGCAGACTGCGTAGGCGACCTTCGAGCATGAGGCGAGCATTGCTGCGCCCTAGGGGCTGAAACACCAGCCCCTCTCCCGGTGGCTGGGTAACCAAGAAAAAGAGCCGCTGGGCATAGAGTGTGGCATACAACTCTTGCCCATCATCTACAGAGCATACTCTGAAGAGCAGGCCAAAATTGGGATGATTGAGATAGGTTTCAGTGCTCATTCAAGTATGAAAAGGCGTCGTCTATACGACAGGATGATGGTTTCGTCCGTAAAATTCGCCACATGCATTCTAGAACTTGCCGCGCATTCCCTATACATTTTGGGTTTAAAGCAGGAGCTGATTGAGACTGATTGCAAATCAGCCTAACCCTAGGGCTAGCAGCTGCGCCTTTGCTTTTTGCAGCGATTCTTGCCATTCGTGCCGGGGGTCGCTGTCGGCGACAATGCCCGCCCCCACCTGGCCCCACACGGTAGAGGCCGTTAACAAACCATCAGTATGCCCAAATAGCAGTGTGCGAATCAAAATATTCAGATCGAGATTGCCCCGCCGGTCGAGATAGCCGCAAGAGCCATAAAACAAACTGCGGCGCACGGGTTCCAAATCTTCAATAATCTCCATACACCGAACTTTAGGACAGCCGGTGATGGTGCCGCCGGGGAACGCAGCGCGAATCAGGTCGATGGCGGTGTGCTCATTTTGCAGATTGCCCACCACGTTGCTCACCAGGTGCATCACATGGCTGTAGTACTCCACCGTTAAGAGTTCGTCTACCTGCACAGTACCCCATTGGCACACCCGGCCCAGGTCGTTGCGCTCCAGATCGACCAGCATGATGTGCTCGGCCCGCTCCTTGGGGTTGCTAAGCAGGGTCTGGGCCAGTTCAGCATCCTCGGCGGGGGTCGCGCCTCGGGGGCGGGTACCGGCGATGGGTCGGGTCTGGGCCATGCCCTTCTGAAGCTGCACTAGCCGCTCGGGGGAGCAGCTGATCACATCGCCCCAGGGGGTGCTCCAGTAGCAGGCAAAGGGCGACGGGTTGATGTGCTGAAGCCTGCGGTACAGCGCCCAGCTATGGGCAGTGGTCTGAGTCGAAAACCGCAGGGAAAGATTGACCTGAAACACATCTCCCACCTGAATGTGCTGCTTGGCCCGCCGCACCGCCTGCTGGTATTCTGCCGCCGCCATGCCTAGGGTCACAACGCCGGGATTGCCCGTTACTGGGGCAATGAGAGACTCTTCCCCGACCGGCCGGCTGAGCTGCTTCTCCATGGCATCTAGCGCCTCTTGAGCAGGGGCAAACAGCCACAGCCGCTGGGCCTGGTGGTCGAGCACAGCGAACGTAGCTGGCTCGTACCAGAGGGCAACGGGAAAGGGCAGCGGATCATTATTTATGGTGGGCAGGCGCTCGATCTCCCAGGCTAGGTCGTAGCCCAGCCAGCCCAGCCAGCCACCCGTAAAGGGCAGGGTTTCTGCTGCATCTGCTGCATCTCCAAGCAGCTGAAATTGTTCTTCCCCCGCCAACCGCGCCGCCAGCACGGGCAGAATGTCTCCCAGCGCCGGAGTCCACACCTGTGGAAGCGCCCCAACGTAGCGGGGTGGCCCGGCACAGATCGAGTAGCGGCTGTGGACGGCGTGGGGCTGGGCAGCGGTGGGTAGGGGGTAGGGGCTTTCTAGCAGCGCTACCAGGGTGGAGAGACTGGGGGGCCGCTGCAACAGGTCGCCGTAGAGGTTTTGAAAGATATCGCTGCCGGTGCGGTGCGCTAGGGGCTGCGATCGCACCCACAAAGTGTGAATGGGGCTCAAAGCTCGCCGCCCCATACCCAGCGCCCCCACCAAAACACCGCCAGCAGCCCCAGGGCAAACCAGTCCCAGCGGCGCAGCACCATTTGGTACCAGCGCACCCGGTGCTCGTTGGGGCTAGTAAAGCCGCGCACCTCCATCGCCGCCGCAATCTGCTCGGCCCGCAGCAGCAGGTTTTGCAGCAGCCGCTCCGTCACCGCCAGCCACACCTGGGCCGAGCCGCGAAAGCCCAGCTTCTTCCAGTTGATGGCGCGGGTCTGCACCGATCGCACCAAATTCTGCACCTCCTCTAGCACCAGCGGGATAAACCGCAGGGAGAGGGTCACCGTCAGCGCAATCTCGGTCACCGGCAGGCGAAACCAGCGCAGCGGGGCCATCAGCGCCTCTAGGGCCACGGTAATTTCTTCGGGCGCGGTGGTCAGCAAAAACAGGTTGGTGCCGTAGATCAGGGTAAACAGCAGGGTGCCAATGCGAATGCCCAGATCGAGCGATCGCCGCGTCACCGTAATTGGCCCCCAGTCAAACACCACGTAGCGGTATGAGGTCGGCTGGGGCAGCTCCGGCAGCACCTCTGGCGGCTCTGGCATCTGCGCCATCGCCCCTGGCGTCGGCAGACGCGGCGTCTGTGCCACCTGCAAACCGTCCGGCATCACAAAGGTCAACCCCATCACCAGGGTACTCAGCAGGACCAGCCAGCCCATCTGCTGCCGCCACACCCGCAGCGGAATCCACGCCGCCAAGGTCAGCAGCACCAGCAGCGCCACCAGACCAAACCGCCAATAGGCATTGGCCAAAATCGGCGTCACCAAAATGCTCGTCAGCCAGGCCATTTTAACCCTAGGGTCGAGCCGGTGCAGCCAGGTAACGGGCTGCTCCAGGTAAAGGCCAATGGGTAAAGAGCGAAGCAGATCCATCGAGTCAGATCAAATGAGACAACAGATTCTAGAGCGGCAAGCAGCAGATGGCGATCGAGCGCATCCTATTAACTCTACCCACGGATCAACCTTACGCGGGGCGGCAGGTATGGGCGAAAACTAGCCGCTCCCAGAGCCGGATCGCCCGAGAGAAAGAGGTACTGCTCAGGATCACGCATGGTTTGGCGGTTTGGCGGCTGGCAGAGCCTCCAGCATGGTCGCGGCGGCCCCATCTGCCCCGTAGGGAGACCACATAGGGTAAGCCTGACCAGGTTTAAGCAGATCAGCTTCCTGCTGGGCCAGTTCTGAAATCAAAAGCTGCATGATGTAGAACTTGTCTGGACGACTCAGCTCTCTCAAGCTAGAGATCAATTCTGGTGAAACCATAGCCGCTAACGACCCACTAACCAACGCTACTCAGCCAAAACTACCCATCCCAACCTCCTACACCTTGGTCGCTCGGTTGGGGTTGTTGCGCTCTAGGTCGCGCATGGCCTTGCCCCGCCAGAAGATGCGAATGGGCGTGCCCTCAAACCCCAGGTTTTCGCGAAACTGCCGCTCCACGTAGCGACGGTAGTTATCTTTAAGCAAGTGGGGATCGTTGACAAACAGCGTGAAGGAGGGGGGGCGCACGGTGACCTGGGTGCCGTAGTAGATGCGGCCCTGGCGGCCCTGGCGGGTGGTGGGGGGCGTATGCCACTTCACCGCATCTTCGAGCACTTCGTTAACCACCGAGGTGCTGACCCGGCGGCGGTGTTGCTCCACCGCCACATCCACCAGCTCTAGAATTTTGGGTACTCGCTGGCCGGTCTTGGCGCTGACAAAGATGCGCTTGGCCCAGTCGAGAAAGTTGAGCCGAGCGGCAATCTGGTGGTCAAAGTCGTAGATGGTGTGGCTATCTTTCTCGACAGCGTCCCACTTGTTGACGACGATGACGCAGGCGCGCCCGTCTTCTTCGATGCGGCCCGCCAGCTTTTGGTCTTGCTCGGTGACACCGTCGAGGGCGTCGATGACTAGCAGTACTACGTCAGCCCGGCGGATCGCCTTAAAGGCGCGATTGATGCCAAAAAATTCTGGCCCGTACTCGACGCTTTTTTTCTTGCGAATGCCGGCGGTGTCGATCAGGCGGTAGATTTTGTCGCCGTGCTGCACCTGCATGTCGATCGCATCGCGGGTCGTGCCCGAGATCGGGCTGACGATGGCGCGGGTTTCGCCCACAAAGGCGTTCAGCAGACTCGACTTGCCCACGTTGGGCCGCCCCACAATGGCGACCTTAATCTCCTCTTCGGCCACTTCTTCCACCGTTTCGGGCAGAAACTCTATCAGAGCATCGAGCAGTTCCCCTGTGCCATTGCCGTGGATGCCGGAGACCGCAAAGGGTTCGCCCAGCCCCAGCTCCCAAAACTGCGCCGCCTGCACCAGGCCGTTGTCGAGCGATTCGCACTTGTTCACCGCCAGCACCACGGGTACCGACTGCTGCCGCAGCCAGCTGGCGATTTCGCGATCAGATTCGGTGGGGCCGGTTTTGCCATCGACCACCAGCACCGCCGCGCTGGCTTCCGACAGCGCTAGCTGGGCCTGTTCGCGAATGTAGGGCAAAAACTCGGTGTCGTCGTCGAAAACTAGGCCGCCGGTATCGACCACCAGATAGTCGCGATCGCGCCAAAAGGCGGGCTGATAGGTGCGATCGCGCGTCACCCCTGGCTGGTCGTAGACAATAGCGTCTTGAGCCCCGGCCAGGCGGTTCACTAAGGTAGATTTGCCCACATTTGGGCGTCCGATAACCGCAACAATTGGCAGAGGCATGACTTGGGCCTTTAGAACAGATAAATGGTTCGGTAGACCTGGAAGCCACACATTGCTAGACGCCCAGATCACTAAATTAAAGGTGAGAAAATCTTCTCAATCTTTCCATTGTAGTCAAGGGATCACGGTCTGGGGAACCAAAGTGAGTAAAGGTTGACCTACAGCAGGCGGCTAAGACTGAGCCCAAAACCGGGCAAAACGCCTTCTCCCGAGACTGAGCCAGGGTTGTCTAGCACCTCGACCGGGTGCTCTGGGCGATAGACTTCTACCTGTTTGTCTTGGGGGTTGATCAACCAGCCTAGGCGCACCCCATTGGCCATATATTCCTGCATTTTGACCTGGAGAGTTGGCAGGCTATCGGTTTCAGAGCGCAGCTCAATCACAAAGTCGGGCGCGATCGGCGGAAACCTGCGCCGCTGCTCTGGGGTCAGTGCCTCCCACGACCTAGGCGGCATCGGGAGAGCGATCGCCCCCATTGGGCAACTTAAAGCCGAAGAACAGGATTTGCTCGACCTCAGCCGAGGGCTTGATCTAAGTCAGTAATGATATCTTCAACAGATTCTAAGCCAATGGAAAGGCGCAGCAGGTTGGGGGCGGTGGCGGTGCCTTTCTCGATAGAGGCGCGGTGCTCGATGGTGCTGTGGGGGCTGCCAAAGCTAGTGGCACGGGCGATCAGGCGGGTCTTAGCAGCGACGGCCATGGCCTGTTCCTGGTCGCCTTTGACCAAAAACGACAGCAGCCCACCGTAGCCAGTCATCTGCTTTTGGGCCACGCTATGGCCCGGATGATCGGCTAACCCTGGGTAGAGCACCCGCTCGATCGCCGGGTGTTGGGCCAGCCACTCGGCCACGGTCTGGGCGGTCTGGGCCTGGGCGCGCACACGCAGGGGTAGGGTTTGCAGGCCCCGCAGGGTGAGCCAGCAGTCGAAGGGCGATGGCACAGCTCCCCCAATGGTTTGAACCAGCCGCAGCTGATCGAAGATAGGGTTAGACTCGCGGGTTACCACCGCACCGCCGATCACATCCCCGTGGCCCGCCAGATACTTGGTGGTGGCATGAATGACAAAGTCGGCCCCATGGGTGAGCGGGGTTTGCAGCACTGGGGAGGCGATAGTGTTGTCGCAGGCCAAGTAGGCATTGGCTTGGTGGGTCAGGTCTGCGATCGCTCGAATATCCGTCACCGACAACTGCGGGTTCGAGGGCGTTTCGATCAGCACCAGCCGGGTGTTGGGGCGCAGAGCCTCGGCCACGGCTTCCAAATCGGTGGTGTCTACCAGGGTGTGGCTCAGCCCCCAGGAGGTAAAGATCTGGCTGAGCATTTGCTGCACACCAAAGTAGACGCTCTGGGGTGCAATCACATGGTCGCCCGATCGCAGGGCTTGCAGCAGGCTAAAGGTAGCCGCCGACCCCGAGGCAAAGGTGGCGGTCTCTATGCCGTTTTCGAGGGTGGCCAGGGCCGTTTCAAGGGCGTCGCGGTTGGGGTTGCCGCTGCGGCCATAGACATAGCCGTGGGGGTAGCTGCCGTCGCCATCGCGCTCAAAGGTAGTCGACAGGTGAATGGGAGGGGTGAGCGCCCCGGTGGCCGGGTCAATGTCTCTGCCGCTGTGGATGGCTTGGGTCTCAGGCGAGAAAGAAGAAGCGTCAGGAGCCATAGGATTCAGAGGCCATAGAATTTGGGAAAGCGATGTTCTCGATTGTAGAGCCGTTCTCCGGTGGGGATAGTTCGCTGGCTCTAGGGGGGCATGCTGACAATATCTGGTGAAGACCCCTATTTCGTTTCTTGCCCTTGCTATGGATGCGATCGTTACCTCTGTTCTCGTCTTTGTGTTTGGGTCTGCCGTGGGCAGCTTTCTCAACGTGGTGATCTACCGCATACCGGCGGGGCTATCGCTGGTGCAGCCGCCCTCGCGCTGCCCCCAGTGCGAAACTCGGCTTCAGCCCCGTGACAATGTGCCGGTGCTGGGCTGGCTCTGGCTCAAGGGGCGCTGCCGCTACTGCCGATCGCCCATTTCGCCCCGCTACCCGTTGATTGAGGCGTTTGTGGGCTGCTTGTTTTTGGCAACCTACTGGCTGCTGGGGCTGGGCTGGGCCACGGTGGGCTACTGGCTGCTCTTGAGCTGGCTGGTGGCGCTAACTTTTATCGACATTGATACCCTGACGCTGCCAAATGCCCTCACCCAGTCGGGCCTGGCACTGGGGCTAGCGGTGAAATTTGCCCTCCCCTGGCTGCAAGGGGAACCCTGGCCCAGCCCAATTCAGGGATTGCTCGGCGGTGTGCTAGGAGCAGTGCTGGGCATTTGGATCTTTGATTTGATTACTATCTTTGCCTCGGCGGCCCTGGGGCAGACCGCTATGGGCGGTGGCGATGCCAAGCTGGCGGCGATGCTAGGGGCTTGGCTGGGCTGGCAGGGGGTGCTGCTGAGCGGGTTTTTGGCCTGTGTGGTGGGGGCCGTAGTGGGCGGCGGGGCGATCGCCCTCAAGCTGATCAGCCGCCGTCAGCCCATGCCCTTTGGGCCATTTTTGGCGATTGGTGCCGTTCTGACGATATTTTGGGGCGAAACATTGATTGGAGCCTACCGAGCGGTCTTTTTTCCAACGTTTTAGGTGGTTTTGGTAGACCATGCTCATCAAGGGTAGATGCGATCGCTGGAGACGACCTTAAAATATTGGAGCGTGCCAACGTTGGGTAGTTAAGGTAGCGAAGTATTGCTTTGGAGAGAGGGGTTCGTTAGCTTAACAAAGCCACCCTCCACAAACCGCTGCTTTGCTCAATCTATGGCGCACCCTGAGCTTGACCCCCAGACCGTTGACCGCGTCATTGAGATGGCCTGGGAAGACCGCACCCCCTTTGAGGCGATCGAGTTTCAGTTTGGACTGACAGAGCCGCAGGTGATTGCCATCATGCGGCGCGCCATGCAGCCGTCGAGCTTTCGGATGTGGCGCAAGCGGGTGACGGGGCGCAAGACCAAGCACCAGCACCAGCGAGACTTTGGTCTAGGTCGGTTCAAGTCGGCCAATCAAAAATAGCTTGGCTCCGCCCATGCAGGCCAAGCCCTGCGACCTGTGCCAGACGTTGGCAACGGTGCGCTACCGCATTCAGTGCCAGCCTGAGGCCGGTTGGATGCTAGTATGCCCCGCCTGTCAACAGCAGCAGAGTGCCCAAAACCCCCATTACCGCTACGGCGGCACCTGGAAGGCGCGCCGCAAGAGGAGATGAGCACTCTAGCTTGAGGCGCTGGTGTAAAACCGCAGGGCAAACCGCCAGAATCGGTTGGCCACGACTAGCAAGATGCCCGCCAGCAGGGCCGAGGCCAGCAGCCAGCCGCGCCCACCCTGACCCAACATGGCTTGAGCTGGCACCGTGGTCAAAAACGCCACCGGCACCACAAAGGTAAAAAACACTCGGTAGGCCGCCGGATAGGCTGCGATCGGGAAGCGCCCCGCCTCTAGCAGCCCCCGCAGCACCTCGGTGACATTGTAGATTTTGACAAACCAAATGCTGGTGGCCCCCAGCATAAACCACAGGCTATAGAGGGTAATAGCGCCCAAGATTAACGGCACCAGCGCTAAGGCGTAGTCGGCCCAGCCCAGCCCCAGGCGGCTACCGCCATAGCCAATCATAATCAGCCCAAACACCACGTCGGGCAGCCCCCAGGGCGAGATGATGCGGGTCGAGAGCCAAAACTGAGAGCTAATCGGCTTGAGCAGCACAAAGTCGAGGGTGCCCTGCTGCACCTGGTTGACAATTTTGTTCAGGTTGGGGATGAGCACCATGGCTGAGAAGCCCTGAAGCACGGTAAACAGCCCCAGCACCAGCAGAGCCGCCTCCCAGCTCCAGCCCTCGAACTGGTAGCCAGTGCGGTAGAAGAGAAACAGGCCAAACAGACTGCCCACGAGGCCACCCAGGCTGATCAGGGCGGTGACGAGAAAATTGAGCCGGTATTCTAGCTCGGCGGCGATCGCCGTCGCCCAAAACAGCCGCAGCACCTTCCAATAGCGCTTCATCTACGCCCCCATGCCCGAATATTGCTTCAGCCCCAGCCGCCACAGCCAGCGGTTGAGCCCCCAAAACACCAGCGACCAGATCACCATCGCCGCAAAGCCCTGAGCGACATGCTCAGGCCGGTTGATCAGCAGGCTAGCCGGAAAGTAAATCAGATAGGGAAACGGCGTCCACAGCACCACCTCCCGCACCGCGTCGGGGAACAGCGACAGCGGGGCTACCATGCCCGACAGAAAGGTGTAAAGTAAAAACCAGAACTGCTCTAGGGCGCTGGCTCGCTCCGTCCAGAAGGCGGCGAGGGCAAAGGTGTACTGCATGAGAAACCGCAGGCAAAAGGCCAGCGCGATCGCCAGCAGCCCCAGCAGCAGGTTATCGAGCCGGGGTAGCCAGGCGGCGTAGGGGTAGAGCAGCAAAAATAAACCCACCAGCAAAAAGGCAAAGGGCAGCCGGGCAAAGCGCTCTGACACATGGCTAAAGAAGTGCCGCCAGACCGGGTCGATGGGCTGCAAAAGGTAGGGCGACAGCTTGCCTTCTACCACCTCGCGCTCAAACTCCCAGATTACCCAGACCACAGTGAACTGGCGCACCAAGAACACCGCCAAAAAGTATTGCACCAGCTCAGTGGGGGTGAGGTCAAAGCGATCGCCCTGGGCCGCCTCCACCCACAGCCCCATGAGAATTAGCGGAAAGGTGCCCGACAGCACCCAAAACACTAACTCAGCGCGGTACTCCACCATATAGGCGTAGTACACCGACAGCATCACGCGAGCTATTTTGAGCGATTTCCTCACTGCCAACCTCATGGGGGTGAACCCTTATCCTACCAATCTGGCCGATAGAGATCGTTGGCCAAGGCTAGCGCCAGTTTTCGCGGCGCTGGCGGGGGTTCATCAACTCGTTGAGCCCCTCGCCCACCAGCGATAGCCCAGTCACCATCAGGGTCAGGGCCAGCCCTGGGAACAATGCTGTCCACCAGATACCGGTGGGGAGCGCATCGAGCGCCTGGCGAATGTCGGCCCCCCACTCGGGCACCTGCTCGGGCAAACCCAGCCCCAAAAAGCCCAGCCCCCCCAGCACCAAAATGGCATCGGCGGCGTTGAGGGTAAACAGCACCGGCACGCTTTGAATCACATTCAAAAACAGGTAGCGGCTCAGCACCACCCAGGTCGAGGCCCCCATGGCCTGGGCCGCTTCGATAAACAGCTCGTTTTTAACGCTGGCGGTGTGGTTGCGCACCACTCGGTAGTACTGGGGAATGTAGGCAATACTCAGGGCCAGAGCCGCATTCACCACCCCGCGCCCCACCACAAAAGCCAGGGTGACCGACAGAAGCAGCCCCGGCAGGGTATAGATCGTATCCATAAAAAACAGCAGGGCGCGATCGAGCCAGCCGCCCAGGTAACCGCTCACCATGCCCAGGGGCACACCGATCGCCACGCTGAGCAGAGTGGCCAAGAGCACCACCTGCCAGGCCGCTCGGGTGCCAAACAGGGTGCGGGCAAACACGTCATAGCCCTGGCGAGTGGTGCCAAACCAGTGGTTCTCGCTGGGGGGCTGGTGAATGGGGTTTTGCAGGGCAGTGGTGGGGTCGGCAATCAATCCCCAGGACTGCATCAGCGGGGCCAATAGGGCAATGAGAATAAATCCCAGGGTGATGGCGATACCCGCCCACATCAGTACTGTAGAGACATTGGCGGCAGATTTAGCCGGGGAGGTGCGCAGCAGGGGCGATCGCGGAGTGGTGGCCATAGCGGCGCGGTAGAGACGCGATAGAGAGCAGGCTCTATTATGCCAGAGCGACTGGTCTTCCTCTCGGTCTAGCAGAGACAGGCATAATGAAGTTAGGCCCAATCCGACCCACAAAACCCCGATCCAAAACCGATTTACAGGGGATATACAGATAGGGCTTGGTATGACCCCGTGAATCGCCCCTGGAGATCGCTATGACTGCCCTCGACACTGCCCCAGCGCTACCCAACCTGCTACTCGATGCGGCGTCATCTTCAACCCCGCGCCCCGGCACCAAGCAGCTGACCCAGGCTCTGCTAGATGCCGAGCGCCAGACCAAGCAGCAACGACAGCAATGGTCTCCACAGGCGTTGTTGGGCACCTGGCGGCTGCGATTTACCGCCCCTAAAAAACCCGCCTACAAAGCTGGACAGCCTGAGGGCAATGGCTTCTATATACCCGGCCTGGCCGCAGCCACCCTCAGCTTTAGCCCAGGGTCTGCCCCTGGCGAGCCGTTGACCATTCAAAATCAGCTCCAGGTGGGGCCACTCAAGCTGCGGTTTACCGGCCCGGCAAAATTTTTGCCCAAAAAGAATCTGCTGGCCTTTGACTTTACTCGCCTTCAGCTCTTGATCGGGGGTCTGAGCCTGATCAACCTGCCCCTGCGGGGTCGATCGACCCCAGCAGACTTTGCCAGTGCTCCGGTGGCTAAGCTGCCGTTTTTTGCGTTTTTTGCCGCCCAAGACAGCTACATTGCCGCCCGGGGGCGGGGCGGTGGCCTGGCCCTGTGGGTCAAAGCCTAGGCCAGGGTCTACCCCCCTAGCATCACCGCCAGGAAGAGGCCGAACAGGGCCATTAACACCCAGCTCAAGCCGCCCAGGTGGGGCTGGGCCAGATCGCGGCGAAAATCGCAGCTGAGGCAAACGTATTCACTTTCGCCGTATTTGACAATGCTGTGACGGCGGCATTGGGGGCATTCGATCTGCGGCTCGTGGGGCTGGTGAAAGGGAACCATCATGGGGGTCTTCTCCTGATAGATATATTTCGTATTTCACTCCTGGTGCGATCGCGTAGGCTGATGTACGCACTGCTGCTCCACAGTCTTAATGTCTAGTGAGAGAATTAGCCGGATTGTGACAGTCATAGCGAAGCTTTCAGAGATTTAGATCAGGCTTTGCCCATAGATGATTACGCCAGCAGGCGGCAAAGCTTTGTCATAACTTCGCTACAACTTTGTATATCACTCACGCTGCTTATGTATATTTATCTGGTGTACAGTGACCTATACGAGCGGTGCCCTACAAGCCGCACAAGGAGACCCCATGGCGAGGAAGTTGGTCAGCTATCGGTTGGCAGACGATCTACAGCAGGCAATCAAGGTGAGGGCCAGTAGCGAGGGCATCTCTGCTACGGAGTTAGTCAACCGGCTGTTGCGTCAAGGTCTAGGAGCAGAGGCTGAAAATGCCCCCTTGGCACAACGGATGTCACACCTGGAGCAGATCGTGCACCAACTAGAACAGCAGCTGGCTGCTCAGGGGGCTAGCCGGGGGTTGTCAGGAGGGGCGATCGCCCCTTCACCCGAGGCCCTAGCCCACCGGCTGATCGCCCTAGAGCAAAAAATCGACGCCTTGACCGCCAGTGGCGAGTCGAGTGGCCCTAGGCTGAAGCCGTCATTTCAGCCCGTGCGTCGGGATCAGTCTCAGGATGAGTTGGCGGCTACTGGCCCCGCCATGTCTACCCTCGATCCCCTTGCCTACGGTGGAGAGCAGTCTCAAGAGGTGGTGCAAATGCCCCTGGCCGCCCTGCGCAAGCTGCTCAGTCTGGCCCCCCCAGACTAGACACATCGGCATCCTGGAACCTCTTTTCCACAGGAGTCACCTATGGCCATGCGGCGTATTTTGCTAGATGAAGGTCTGCTGTTAGAGCTACTGTTTGGCCACCCCCTGCCCATGGGCCAGAGCGATCGCCTGTGGGATCTGATCTTGCAAGGCCACATCAAAGCCTACGTGACAGACTTGGCCCTGGGGCAGGTGGGGCGCTACACCCTGCACATGACCGGATCTGCTGCCCAAAAGAGCAATCAGAAAACCGCCCTGGCTCAGATCTCTACCCTCTTTGCCCGCTGCCCTCTCGACCCTGCCGTGGTCAAAACCGCCCAGGCCCTGCCGCTCGGATGGCCCTTTGCCCTACAGACCGCGATCGCCACCCACCTGGGGCTAGATGGCATTGTCACCCATCGGCCCCTCGACTACGTCACCGATACCGGCGTTGAAGAGGTGCCCGTGTACACCCCCGGTCACCTACTGGTCAAGTACACCGCTGGTGCCCTAAACCACAGTCGTCGTCAGCTCGAAACCCAGTACCAAGACGACGCTACAACCCACCAGCGCGACTGGCTGGGGCACCTAGAGCATGTGCAGGTCTGCTGCGGTCAGGCCCAGCCCACGGCCACCGTGCGGCTGCAAACCCCCTTGGGCTACATCTGCCAGGAGACCGCTTCGGGGGTCGGGCCAGTGGATGCCGCCCTCAGGGCGCTCAATCTGGCAGTCAACCGCTACATACCCGTAGCTGACGTGCGGATGGTGTACTACCGCTGCCTAGCTACTACCGCAGATTCGCCGGTGTCAGCCATGGTGTTGCTAGAGCGCCAGCGTATGCCCTTCCCCGGTCGCGGCTTTCACCAGGATGTGGTCATGGCGTCTATTGAGGCCTATTTGGATGCCCTGGGGTATTTGATTTTTTGCGATCGCCTGTGAAAGGTCCGTCAACCAATAAAAAAGGACGGGTGGTCCGCCCTTTTAGGAGATGCGTCTAGCTGACAGAAAGCTGGCCACAGGGGAATCGCCCTAGGCTAAAGTTTCGGGGCAGTAGCCCAGACCCATGACAAACTGACGGCGAAAGGCTTCGATCTCTTCGCGATCGGGCTTGCCGTGGGAAACGATCGCCACCTGGTAGCGGCGCATGACATCGATGGGCGACTGCCCAGTCTCTAGACCCCACAGAGCCATCCGCACCCGAATGCCGGGGTCGTAGGCAATGCCCAGTTCATTCATATAGGCGCGAAAATCTTCGGAATCGCAGACGCCAATGTTGTCATCCATTTTGATGCGAATGACCCATCCGTCAATCTGATGAATCACCGTCATAAACTCTAGGGGCAGCCGGGCACAACTCAGCAGGTGCTCGACCACACGGAGAGTCAAACTGGCGTTGGCGAGGTAGTAGGTGTATTCCATCGTTGACCTTTAGACAGGTGCTACAGTTCTTATTGTCTTGGATGCGCCTGAGAACGGTTAGGGTTAAGTCCCCCTACCTGGTCTGGGTGTATCCCCCCATCTTGGCTGGGCAATGTGCGATCGCGATCAAACCACTTCGGCGGCTATCCCAGAACTAGACTCGCCCCAAACAAACTCGTCTACCGCAGACGCAGAGGCTGCTTTAGGGCCAGATCAAGGGCTAGATAAAGAGATTAATCCAGTGGGCGATCGCTCATCAGCAGAGTATTCCCTGGCGGCGTACCAATATTCTCTACCGCCCGAAAAAATAGCCCAAACCCCCGTCACGCCGAGAGATGCTTCGCGACTGCTGGTGGTCGATAGCCCCACCACCCACCGCCACCACCACTTCCGCGACCTGCCCGCCCTGCTACAGCCCGGAGATCTGCTGGTGCTCAACGACACCAGGGTGATTCCGGCTCGGCTGTGGGGGTACAAACCCAGCGGTGCCCAGGTAGAGGTGTTTTTGCTCGAAGACCAGGGCGACAACCAATGGCTGGCGCTGGTGCGACCGGGGCGGCGTCTCAAGCCGGGGGCGACGGTGTACTTTGGCTCACCCACCCAGCCCGACCTAGTCGCTGAGGTGCTGGCCACCGACCCCGACACCAATGGCCGGGTGCTCAAATTTAAGCCCCAGGTCGATGAATCGCTGTTTGCCCTGTTTGAGCGACTGGGGGAAGTGCCCCTGCCACCCTACATTACCGATAGCTCAGCGACACCCGAGCAGTACCAAACGGTCTACGCTGAGTCACCGGGGGCGGTGGCGGCACCTACCGCCGGGCTGCACTTTACCCCAGAGCTATTTGAACAGTTGGAGGCCATGGGGGTAGGGCGATCGCACATCACCCTCCACGTCGGCGTCGGCACCTTTCGCCCAGTGGAGGCCGACAACATTCTCGACCACACCATGCACGGCGAATGGATCGATGTCTCTGAAGCAACGGTAGAAAAAATCAACGCCACCAAAGCCCAGGGTGGCCGCGTAATCGCCGTAGGCACCACCGTGGTGCGCGCACTGGAGGGGGCGGCCCAGGAGGGCAAATTGCAACCTTACCAGGGCAAAGTCAACCTATTTATCTACCCCGGCTATCGGTACCAAGTCATCGACGGGCTGATCACCAACTTTCACCTGCCGGGGTCTAGCCTGCTAATGCTGGTCAGCGCCCTGGTGGGGCGAGAGCGGCTGCTGGCGCTATATGCAGAGGCGATCGCCCAAGACTATCGGTTTTATTCCTTTGGCGATGCCATGCTGATCTTGCCCACTGCCAAAGTCTAAGTGAGCAGTAGTTAGACCTAGGATAGGCACGCGACGATCTGCCCATCGGCGCGGGTTTCTCAAGCGGTGATTAACCTCCAAAGCCCTTATGCAGCAATGGCTTGAGATAATTCCACCTAAAATGATGGAGACACTTGTTCAGAAAGACCTTCAGCCATCCAGCTCCTATTAGTGAACCAGTGCCCCGCGTTGGGTGAACGGAAAGGCTTTACAGCAGCTCAACGGCGCCTCATCACAACCTTGGCAAAGTGGATGTCGTGATTATGGTTATGAACCGAGGGCTGTGACGCCTGGAGCCTCGTTTGTAATCAGACAACGTCATACCCTCATTCAGCAACGCTGAAAAGTGTAATTTCGATAAAGCTAGCTAAAAAACTGTGGCCCTTCCGGGTGCATACCAGAAACTGTATAGGACGACACAAAGTAGCGCTTGATTGACGACTGGAACCTAGCTACATCAGGACACAATACTGAATCCTTCTTGGCTGCCCCCGATTCAGTAGGGGCAAACAACCGTTTGCCCCTACGGTTAGGCCTTTTGGGAATCGGGATTATGTGACTCGGATTTGGCATAAGACCGTCTTATCACCGCGAAGCCGAGAGAGCCAACACTGTTGATTTGCTTAGCTATTGGGAATAATTAATTAGGTGCCACCTCAGACTTGTTTATGCCTACTTTGATGCAACCCTACATTCTCAGTATCACTCCTTTTTATAACGGAGGCACAGCCTTTTAAGCTTACCTCCAGAGTTTAGAAAGTTTTTTGCCTTTCCTAGATGACATCGCCGCTGAAATCATTTTGGTGGCCGATTGCATTGGCTTTTGGCGACTTCACATATTTAATCGACATCTTTTTCCCTCGCCGTTAGCTGAGCATGATCTAGATGTCATCTAAGCTATTAGCTAATTTTTTGAGAACTATGGATCATTATTCCACTGTAATTATTGGGGCGGGGCCTGCGGGCTTGACTGCTGCCTATGAACTGCAAAAGCACGGTGTTCAATCGGTAGTGCTTGAACAATCCGATCGCGTAGGAGGCATTTCTCGAACTGAGACCTATAAAGATTATCGGTTTGATATTGGTGGCCATCGTTTTTTTACCAAGGTTGATGAAGTCAATGTCCTTTGGCAAGAAATTTTAGGCAATGAATTTATTCGAGTGCCTCGGCTGTCGCGAATCTACTATGATGGCAAATTCTATGACTATCCTCTAACGCTGATCACAACAATTACTAATCTTGGCCTGCTTCGCAGTGGCTTAATTCTTTTCAGCTATTTAGTCGCTAAGCTGAAAAAGTTTCTGCGTTTGAGCTCAGAAGTCGAGACCTTTGAGGATTGGGTGACTGATTGCTTTGGTAAGCGCCTGTATCAAACTTTCTTCAAAACCTATACCGAAAAGGTCTGGGGCATCCCCTGCAACCAGATTCGAGCTGATTGGGCAGCGCAGCGTATTCAAGACATGTCTCTAAAGCGAGCTGTGATAAACGCCCTTTTTGGTAGCCAAAATGCCAAGAGCCTGATCAAAGAATTTGACTATCCGCTCCTAGGCCCCGGCATGATGTGGGAGCGCTGCCAAGCAATTATTGAATCGCAGGGTTCCCCTGTGCATCTCAATACCAAGGTGGTGCGGGTGGTGCGAGAGGGCAGCCGAATTACCAAGGTTATTGCTCAGCAGGGTAATGAAACCTTTGAGCTAACTGGAAACCACTTCATCAATTCTATGCCGATCGCAGCCCTTGTCCACCGCCTTGACCCCCTCGCTCCCGAGGAAGTTTTGGCCGCAGCGCGAGGGCTAAAGTATCGAGATTTTTTGATTGTCTCGCTGATCATTAACCGCGACAAACTTTTCCCCGATAACTGGATTTATATCCACAGTCCGTCCTTTAGGGTAGGGCGCATTCAAAACTTTAAGAACTGGAGTCCAGCAATGGTGCCTGACCCTAGCAAAACCTGTCTAGGCATGGAGTATTTTTGCAGCGAAGGCGATGATCTGTGGAAATTATCAGAAACCCAGCTAATTGAAGTGGCCACCCAAGAAATTATTGGGCTTAATTTGGGAGTCAAACCTAGAGATGTGGAAGATGGCTGTGTTATCCGCCAGCGTAAGGCTTACCCCGTGTATGACGGAGAGTATCGACAGCATTTACAGGTACTTCAAGATTACATATTGACATTTGAGAACTTGCAAACCGTAGGCCGAAACGGCATGCACCGCTATAACAATCAAGATCACTCGATGCTGACAGCCCTGTTGGCTGCAAAAAATATTCTGGGTGAAGACCACAATCTGTGGAATGTAAATGTGGAGAGATCGTACCAAGAAAACTTCACGAACGAGGAATGGAACCGTCGGCAGGTGAATCAGATGCTGCCCAACAGCGCGCCCCCCCTGTCAACGGTCTAGAAAAAGATCCTTTTCTCTAAAGCAGGTTAATCATTCTAATTATTGAATATCGCCCGTGAAAATGCAGTTAGAAAGTCCATGGCTATTTCGCCGCCACATACCCATATCTATCAGCAGAGGCTACGACAAAGCTGCTTTCGTAAACAGCCTAAGACTGGCTGAGACACCGCTAGTTTCGGTCATTATCCCAGCATATAACGCAGAGCAGTCTATTGCCCGAACGCTGGAGTCGGTATTGGCCCAGACTTACCACAATATCGAAGTGCTAGTTATAGACGACGGCTCTCAAGATGACACGGCGGCAATTGTTAGTTGGTATAGGGATCAGGATGATCGGATCAAACTACTTCACCAAGCCAATGCTGGAGTTGCCGCTGCTCGAAATTTAGCAATCCAAGTAGCCAGAGGAGAGTTTATTGCCCCAATTGATGCCGACGACATTTGGAATCCAGAGGCGATCGCCAAACTGGTAGCCCGCTTTCAACAATCTCGCCCAGATGTGGGAGTAGTGTACACCTGGTCGTTAGACATTGACCAGCAAGATCAGCCTACGGGTGGCTTCCATGCGGCGGCAATTGAAGACAACGTCTACAAAACGCTGATTTGTCACAATTTTTTGGGCAATGCCAGTTCTACTTTAATTCGCAAGAGTTGTCTTGATCAGGTGGGTGGGTACGACTCGCAGCTAAAAGCCCAGCAAGCTCAGGGTTGCGAAGATTGGGATTTCTATCTTCGCCTCGCGGCAAAGTATACGTTTGCTGTTGTACCAGAGTTTTTGGTGGGCTACCGCAAGCAAACCACAAGCATGTCAGGTGACTACCAGCAAATGGCGCGATCGCAGCAGTTCATGCTAGAAGCCGCCCAACAAAACCATCCTAAAGTTCCTGGATTTCTTTATCGGCTATCACGCAGCAGCTTTTACATATATCTGGCTCATCAGTGCCATAGCCAGGGGCATGCTACCAACACGATCTTTTGGCTGTGGCAAGCGCTTAAAGCTGACCCAATAACCCCTTTGGTACGGCCTGGATTTTACCAGTTGTTGATTAGCAGTTTGCTCCGGCTAGGGCTTGGCCACAGCGATCTTTCTACACGGGGAGTTGTCAAACGTTCAAATCAAACAGCATCTCTTTCAGATTTTTCTCGCATGCCAGCGGCTTCTCCTTTAGCTCTTCGAGCCAGCTACCCCAAGGTATGGTTCAAGGTGTGGATCAACGAAATTTTACATCGCATGTTGCAATTCATCTAAATTAGTCGGTTAATTTTGCCAATTATAATTAGCTTGGAGCGTCTCTATGTTGTATCCGATTAAGGTTATTGATATTGAATTGAGCCAGCCCATTCCTAACCTTGAGGGGTTGGATGGGTATATGGGTCTACAAGGGCTAGTGCGTTTGCATGGTGTGCCTCTGGGCTATGTTAAGGCCCCAATTTCCTTGGGCAAATGCACTGCTGCAACTTTAAGCAAGCTGATTTTAGAAGAGTATAGCTGGGCGATTATTTGTCAACTGTTGAAAAATGGTCTAGCGTCACCCGATCGCTCAACAGAATTTACCCTAGAGAGCCTAATTGATCTACCCCCTGTAGAGTACCAAGGAGAATGGCCGTTAGTGACGGTGGCAGTTTGTACGCGCGATCGCCCGGACGACATCAAGCTCTGCCTAGAGGCCATTAACGAGCTTGACTACCCCAACCTTGACATTTTGGTGGTGGATAATGCCCCTACTACAGAGAGCACTAAAGATCTAATTAACCAACATTATCCTCAGGTGCGCTATGTGCGAGAGCCTCGCCCTGGCCTAGACTGGGCACGCAACCGCGCTATCTTAGCAGCCAAAGGCGAGATTATTGCCTACACCGATGATGATGTAGTAGTAGATCGAGGTTGGGTAAAGGCAATTGTTCAACCCTTTATTGAAAATCTAGATGTGATGGCGGTAACAGGTCTAGTTGTCCCTTACGAGCTAGAAACCGAAGCCCAAGTTTTGTTTGAAGAGTATGGCGGATTTGGAAAAGGTTTCCAATACAAAGAGTATGAAGCACCAATTAGTCAGACCATACCACATTGGATGCTGGGAGCAGGTCAATATGGGACAGGGGCAAATATGGCATATCGCCTCTCAGTCTTTAAGACTATCGGGGGATTTGATCCTGCCCTAGATGTTGGCACAGTTACTAATGGCGGTGGTGATTTAGACATGTTCTTTCGGATAGTCAAAGAGAATCATTTGCTTGTCTATGAACCGGCAGCTATGGTTAAACATCGACACCGTCAGAGCTATGAGAAGTTAAGAACACAAATCGCCAATAATGGGGTGGGACTGTATTCTTACTTTGTCTGTGAAACCAAGTCATATCCCGATCTGTTTTGGGCTTTCCTCCAATTTGGAATCTGGTGGTTTGTCTATTGGGATATACGCCGCGCTTGGATTTCATTTAAGCATCCTAATAAAATTCCTGCTGAACTAGTTTGGGTAGAGTTCAAAGGTGCTTTTCTCGGTTTGAGCCGTTACAAGAAAGCCAGCCAGAGAGTTCAAGTAATTATTGATGAATTTGGTGGTCAGTCACCTAGTCAATCTAGTATAAAGACATCTAAGAAACTATTTCCAAAGGCTTCTGATGCAATTTCAGAGAAAAATTTTGAGCCAGAACATCGACTTATAATCTCAGAGCATCAGAAACAAAAGCTTAGCCAGAGTGTCGCGATACGGCAAATTAATTTAGAAGAACCGATAAAGACGATTTCAGGTATTGAAAATTATCCTAAAACGCGTCTTTTTTTCACTTGGCATGGTGATCTCATTGGAAGTTACGACATTGAAAACCGATACAGTTCGATCAGCTCCAGGAAATTACAAGACATTCTGGCAAACAATTTTTCAGATAAATTACTCTCTGTAATCCTAAAAATCGATGAGTCTAATTTATTTGATAAGGTTCAGAATGCTTTGTTGAGGATATATGGTGTAGAGCCAGAGTCACAGCTATTGAAACTACCTACAAATATTAAGGTTTCAATTAATTTGGCAACCTTTGACAGGCCAGATGATTTGCGAAACTGTCTCACCTGTTTGCAAAATCAGGAAACTGACCGGGAAGTTGAGATCATTGTTGTTGATAATCATCCAGAATCGGGATTGACTCCTCCTGTAGTTTCCGAGTTTCCTAATATCAAACTAGTGAATGAACCCAGACAGGGTTTAGCCTATGCTCGTAACACTGGATTCATTGCCAGTACCGGAGATATTATCATCGCTACAGATGATGATGTCACCATCCCAAAAGATTGGTTGGAAAAATTGGTAGCCCCCTTTGTACGATCGGATGTAATGATCGTCACCGGAAATGTTCTGCCTCTCCAGTTAGAAACACCTTCTCAACAATTTTTTGAAAAGTATGGTGGTCTCGGTCGAGGATTTAAACGCTTTGAGGTTAATGCCAATTGGTTCGAGTCTTCTCCTCGTTACGCAATCCCAACTTGGCAGTTAGGTGCTACAGCAAATGCTGCTTTTAGGGCAACTATACTATCACATCCTGAAATTGGTCTAATGTATGAAGCCCTTGGGCCTGGAATGCCTTCAGGAGTTGGAGAAGATACCTACCTCTTTTATAAGACAATTAAGGCGGGTTACACACTTGCCTATGAACCTTCTGCTTATCTATGGCATAAGCACCGTCAAGATACTAAAGCATTACGCCGACAGCTATACGGCTATAGCAAGGGACATGTTTCCTATAACCTGACTACATGGTTGCGGGATGGAGACTGGCGGGGAATATACCAAATCCTTATCGGGCTTCCAACTTATCACGTATTTAGAATCGCAAAATATTTGCTTAGGGAAAAGGATTATCCTTTGTCGCTAATTTTACTTGAAATCTGGGGAAACCTAGCAGGACCCTGGTCGCTGTGGAGATCCCGTATCCGGGTAAACAAAGAAGGTCTTAGCGATCCGTTCCCGCAAAGAGGAGATGATAGACGCCTAGAGAAAAATTCAGGTCTCTACCAAGCCACAAAGGTCATCTAGCCGATGAATGTACAACGCCAGATAATGAAGCTTAGTGATAAATTGAGCGTACTCTATCTTTGGGATCTATTACGATCGCTGGTTGATCGTGACATGAAAATCATGTACAAGCGCTCCACCCTAGGAGTCGCCTGGACATTGATCAGCCCTTTGCTTCAGCTATTGGTTTTCGTTTTTGTTTTCCAAGTCATCATTAAAATTGATATTCCTCAATATTCTTCCTACGTCTTTACGGGATTACTCGTCTGGAACTGGTTTCAAAACTCTCTGTTTCAGGCCACTGGCATTATTATTAGCAGTCGTCCACTCATTCGACAGCCGGGTTTTCCCAATGCTGTCTTACCTGTTGTTGTCGTCACCACAGGGTTAATTCATTTTGTCTTAGCGTTGCCTGTGCTATTTATTTTTCTACTCATTGATGGAGTTCGTCTCACACCTATTGTGCTGGTGTTACCGATAATTCAGATTATTCAATTTGCTCTCACTGTTACATTTTCTTATTTTCTTGCATCGATTAATGTCACATTTAGAGATACTCAACATACTCTGGGTGTGCTGCTTCAGTTTTTATTTTATTTAACCCCTATTTTTTATGAGATAGATAATATTCCAAACCGCTACTGGGCTTTCTATGGACTGAATCCGATGGTGCATATTGTCACCAGCTATCGACAGATTTTAATGTGGGGTACGCAGCCCGACTGGCTAGCTCTAGCCATTATCTCGGGTATAGTTGCCGTGCTCATGCCTCTGGGCTACACCCTCTTCAAACGTCAAAGTCTACGATTTGTAGAAGAAATTTAAAATGGGTTCTGCAATTCTGGTTGAAAATTTAGGCAAGCGATTTCATCGCTACCATGCCAGAAAGCCCGTCACCCTAATGGAGGCAGCGCTGTCGGGTCTAAGGCGCATTCAGCCAATGGATGATTTTTGGGCTTTGCGAGGCATTTCATTTGAAGTAGCCGCAGGTGAAATGCTAGGCGTCATTGGCCACAACGGTGCCGGAAAATCTACCCTGTTGCAAGTATTAGGCAAAGTTGCTTACCCCAACGAGGGGCGTATTAAAATGCGGGGACGAGTGGGTGCACTGCTCGATCTAGGGGCCGGATTTCACGGTGACTTGACCGGACGTGAGAACGTCTTAGTGACTGCCATTGTCGCCGGGCTGCGGCAGCATGAAGTAACTCGCCGCTTTGACAAGATCGTTGAGTTTGCAGAACTGGAAGGGTTTATCGATAATCCAGTGCGCACCTACAGTTCTGGCATGATGATGCGACTGGCTTTTTCGGTGGCTGTGCACACTGACCCAGATATTTTGCTGGTAGATGAGTTTCTATCGGTAGGAGATTTAGCCTTTCAGGCTAAATGTCTTAACCGCATTAAAGAAATGCAGGCCCAAGGTTGTGCCGTTATGCTGGTATCTCATGATGCTGGACAGGTAGAAAGGTTGTGCGATCGCGCCCTCTGGCTCAAGCACGGCACCGTCATGGCGTATGGTGAACCCGCCGTAGTCGTAGGGCAATACACCATGGAAATGCGGCTCAGATCTCAGGAGTTAACTCCCGAGCGCCCCCCTCAGCTTACACAATCTGGGGCTGAACTTAAAGTTAATGAAAATCGCTTTGGCTCCCTAGAGGCAGAGATTACCGATGTACGGCTACTCCCCAAGTCTCGACTAGACCCTGGAGAGCCTCTGTATATCGAAATTGACTATCAAATTAACAAGCCTATTGACAGCGCTATTTTTAGCCTTACGATCAGCCAAGAAAATGGTGAGCCATGCCTAGATGTAAATACGCTAGCAATGGGTATTTCCTATATCCCTTTAAAGGAGAGGGGCAAGATCAGATTAGTTATTGATCGTCTCGACCTTCAAGGTGGTAAGTACTTTGCTAATGTTGGCATGTATGAGCAAAACTGGGATTATGCCTACGACTATCATCGACATGTATATTCTTTCACTGTCGACAAGCAGACAGTCTCCAAAGGAATTTTATACCCTCCTATGCGATGGGAAGTCGTAGCCCTTGATATAGCATCATCACCCATCGTATAGTCACGCATTAATTCTCTGAAACGGATAAATAATTATCCCTATGCTATGACCGAACCACAACTTGCAGTTCCTTACGATTCTGAGTTTTTTAAGGATTTACGAGAGGGTTCTCAACGGTCCGCTATGGTGATTGTTCCCTTGGTAATGGACTGGATTCGACCGCAGTGTGTAGTTGATGTAGGTAGCGGTGACGGCACCTGGCTCTCTGTATTTCAGGCTCATGGGGTAGACGATATTTTAGGCATAGACGGTGAGTATGTTCAGCCTGACTTGCTGCAGATTCCTCCAGAACGTTTTATGCCTTGGGACTTGAGTCAGCCTATTGAGATAAGCCGTCGGTTTGATCTGGCAGTATCTCTAGAGGTAGCCGAGCACCTGCCATCAGACAGTGCTGATAGCTTTGTAACCTCCCTAGTGCAACTCAGTGATGTAATTCTATTCTCAGCGGCAATTCCCCATCAGGGCGGCACCAATCATGTCAATGAGCAATGGCCAGATTATTGGATTACTCGGTTTCAGGCCCATGGCTACGTTGTCATTGATGCCCTGCGTCAGAGGATCTGGGCTGATCCCGATGTTCAACCTTGGTATGCTCAAAACAGCTTTCTTTTTGTCAAAAAAGATTTCCTCAAAAACAATCTTAAACTAAAAGATATTTTTCAAAGTAAAGATAATCAGACGGCGATTGTTCATCCCGCGATCTATTTACAAAAGTGCTTCACTGACTCAGTTAATTTGAGGCATCTGAGCAAACTAAAGTTAACTCAATCTATTGAGATTTTGGACATTTCTCTCTTTCCATTAGCCACAATTCAGAGTGGCGACAGCTTAGAAATTAAACTCTCTTATAAATTTAATCAATCTATTGGTTCAGCTTTATTTTCTATTAGCCTTAGTAATTCACTAGGTGAGATCTACCTAGACACAGACTTTACTGAGATGAACATGTCAGCGGAGGTAGGTATTCCTTTTTTAACACAGTTGAAGATAGATCGCTTAGATCTGGCAAAAGGAGATTATTTCATCAATCCCGGCATTTTTTCAATTGATTGGGCAGAAATATATGACTTTCACTGGCATCGTTATCCCTTAACCATCCAGTCTTCCGTTCCTCAGAAGGGAGTGATCCAACCACCCCTCTACTGGTCTCAGGGTGGCACCCCTGTTATCAACAAGTAATCATGAATTTAAGGCTTATAGTCAAATATAAAGCTCTCAGAACTGGAGCATTTTCGTATCTGATTCAGTGGATTTTGATATTCACACTAGGCTTGGCTTTGGCACTTTCTTTAGGAGAAGCAGGCCTCGCTAATTCTGCCCTAGGTCGCCCAGTTGCTACAACAGTAAAAGTATCCAACCGGCTTCTTGGGCTTAGTACCCATCATATTGGGGTCTGCGAAGGTAGTGTCAACTTTGACCTCGCAGATTTTACTGACCTGGGCATCAATACTTATCGCATCTATGGGGGAATGTCGCGGTGGGAACCCGAAGATGATGACGAGATGTATGGATTCCCAACTATCGCTCAGATCAAAGCCAACCCAGATATAGTGCCGTGGGAGCGGTGGGATGCAGTGATGACTCAGCCTGCCACAGGCACCGATTATGCCTTTTCAGGAGTTCCTGAAGAACTGTGGCAGGGCAGTGCAAAAACGATATTTGAAACCCTAAAGCAAGGCCAGATTCGCCCTGTGCTGACAATTCGCAATACAGACCCAGGCTGGGGGCCAGATTGGGCATTACAACTTAACCCACCCCGCACCGAGGCAGATTGGAACGAGTGGTGGGAGCATGTGTTTGCCACTGTCTACTGGCTAAATGTGCGAAATGACTACCATGTTGATGACTTTGAAATTCACAACGAGCCTGACAATCGACAGCAGGGTTGGGGCGGCAACCAACAAGATTATTTTGAGATGGTGCGCGTGGCAGCAGATGCAATTTCTTACGTTTATGCCACCTATCTGCCCGATCGCGTTGTGCATATTCATGCGCCTAAAACCGTGGGCGGTAGTCGCTGGCCAGAGGATGCTTTAACGACTATTCCCACCTACTTTGACAGTGTCAATGTCCATAATTACGACTGGGATATTGCCCCCTACGTGCGCCAGGTACGCAAATGGATGCAGGGTACTCGTCATGCCCAGTCACCCCTGTGGCTAGGGGAATGGGGCACTTATACCGGAGACTACACCGATCTCGCTTTTGCCCTCAATCTAATCAAAAATATGATGCAGATGTCTCAGCCTGGAGACACCTACGTGTACGGGAGTCATCTTTTTTCGCTCTATGACTGGGGGCAGCGAGGTGATTTTGAGGGTTTAGTCAGTGCCAAGGGCGATCGCCGTCTCAGCTACTATGCCTTTCGCATGGGCATTCGAGCACTGCAAGGGGGCCGATCAGTTCTATTGAGCACAATTAACGATGGCTCAGCCATGGTTCTTGCAACTCAGTCAAAACCAGGAGACTTATCTCTCTTGGTAGTTAACGATCAGCCTATGGCCCAGTTCCTGAGTGTGGATGTATCTGATTGGTTAATCGATGGTGAAGGGAGTATTTGGGAGTTTAGCGAAGCTGTTCAAGACGAGCTAGTAGAGATCTCGCCAATTCAATCAGGGCAGATCAACGTCACGCTGCCTGCTTACACCAGCCGTCTGGTAGTGATGCATCCACAGGGGTGAATTGCACCTTGATAGCAGAACCCCCCGGCAATATTTGCCGGGGGGTT
Organism: Pseudanabaena sp. PCC 9330; assembly: GCF_055795045.1. NCBI lineage: Bacteria > Bacillati > Cyanobacteriota > Cyanophyceae > Pseudanabaenales > Pseudanabaenaceae > Pseudanabaena > Pseudanabaena sp. PCC 9330. Next base: position 279,584 of record NZ_JAYFES010000115.1, read on the forward strand.
TTAAGTTAGACCTATAACTAGACGATTGCTGTAGAGCAAATCTCCTTAGACAAACTGCCTTGAGAACGATTTGAAGCCAGCAGCACTTTGACTGGTCAACTTGAGAGTTTTCCTCAAGTATGTTTTAAGTAGAGATGTTTAAATGCCGTCGTAAAGAAACCATCGCGTGGGGTTTATAGCGTCTCTGGGCATTTCTTAACAGAGCTCTCTCCAGTTAAAGAGAGGAAATATCAACAACCTAGTAAAGTGCTGCTGGTATTTGACGAGATAGATTCAGACGTTAAATCGATAACGTACCTCCTATTTAACAGGACTGAACCGTTTGATCTGTCGGGGAAGGAATCACGTTTTTGTATTCGTTAATTCACTTCCTTATCTATTAAGATACTCCTTCTATTCAGCCATGGCCAGGGATGATACCAAAGTTTATGGTTGGGTTAATGAACGCTCTCACAGCCGCGGCTCTGGGCGAGCAAATCTGGCGAGTATGTCTATAGATAGGCATGCCCCGGCAGAATGTCTACCCACCAGAGGATTCGCTGGTAAGACAGCCCTGATAGGTTTACTGGGCAGAGCGCGTGCCTATGCAGATTGCAGGTAGCGGGTGCTGACTTAGTAAGTTGAGACTTTCACAATGACAGCCAATACAGCAGTAACCCAACCCGTAGGGGCATGGTTAACGGATGGCGAGCAATGCCAGTTTACAGTTTGGGGGCCAGAGCTAGAAACGCTGGAACTGCGGTTGCTGTCGCCCCAGGTCGGCACTGTTTCCTTGGAGAGGGCTGAAGGTGGCTACTGGAGCACGACGGTGAAAGGGGTAGCGGCGGGCACCCAGTACTTCTACTGCATTGATGGCAACGAGGTAACTCTACGCCCCGACCCGGCCTCGTTTTATCAGCCCCAGGGGGTGCATGGCCCCTCGGCGGTGGTAGACCACAGCCGGTATGAATGGGGTGACGGCGACTGGGCCAACATCCCCTGGGCCGACTATGTGATCTATGAGCTGCACATCGGCACGTTTACCGCTGAGGGCACATTTGAGGCGGCGATCGCCCGCCTCCCCGATCTAGTTTCTCTGGGTATCACCGCCATTGAGATCATGCCTGTGGCGCAGTTTCCGGGCGATCGCAACTGGGGCTACGACGGCGTCTACCCCTACGCCACCCAAAACTCCTACGGCGGCCCCGACAGCTTTAAGCGCCTGGTCGATGCCTGCCACCAGCAGGGTCTGGCGGTAATTTTAGATGTGGTCTATAACCACTTTGGCCCCGAGGGCAACTACAGCGGCTGCTTTGGCCCCTACACCACCGAGAAATACAGCACCCCCTGGGGCGGCGCGATCAACTTCGATGACGCCTGGTGCGACGGCGTGCGCCAATACTGCATTGACAACGCCCTCTACTGGCTGCGCGAGTTTCACCTTGACGGGCTGCGGCTAGATGCCGTTCACACGATCTATGACTTTGGCGCTAGACACCTGCTGGCCGAGATGGCTGAGGCGGTGACAGAGCTGGGCCAGACGCTGAGTAAACCCCTCTATCTAATCGCCGAGAGCGATCTCAACGACAGCCGCCTGCTGCGCCCCGCCGACCAGGGGGGCTACCACCTCACCGCCCAATGGAGCGACGACTTTCACCACGCCCTGCACACTCTGGTGACGGGGGATGACTATGGCTACTACCGAGACTTTGGCACCTGCGAGGCTCTGGCGACGGCGATCGGCGATCGCTTTGTCTACAGCGGCCAGTATTCTCCCTTTCGTCACCGCCGCCACGGCAACTCGGCCAGCGATCTGCCCAGCAGCCAGTTTGTGGTCTGTGCCCAAAACCACGACCAGGTGGCCAATAGCAAAGGCAGCGATCGCCTCACCCAGACAGTTTCTTTTGAGGCGCTCAAGCTGGCGGCAGGGGTGTTGTTGACCGCTCCCTACATTCCCCTGCTGTTTATGGGCGAAGAATATGGCGAAACCGCCCCCTTTCAGTACTTTATCGACCACAGCGATGCCGATCTGATCGAAGCGGTCTACCAGGGCCGCAAGCGCGAGTGCAAAGACGCCCACGGCTTTGGCGAACCCGCCCCCGCCCACCACAAAGACACATTTTTAGCCTCTAAGCTCAGCTGGAATCTGCGCCATCAGGGCCACCACAAAACCCTCTGGCACTACTACCAGCGCCTGCTCCAGCTGCGGCGACAGCTTCAGATCGGCCTGCCGTCTTCCAGCAAAGATATCCACGCCAGTGCCCATGAAGCTCAGCAAATCGTGATCTACCAGCGGGCGCTCAACAATGGTGTGCTGTGGTGCGCGATGAACTTTAGCCAGGCTGCCAGCTCGACCGATCTGCCCCCTTCTGCCAGGCCCTGGCAGCTGCAAATCGACTCCGCCGACCCCACCTGGGATGGCCCCGGCAGCAGCGTTCCTGCCACCGTCGCTGGGCCCCAGCCCCTCACCCTATCCCCCCAGAGTTTTGTGATGTACCTAGCTGCATGACGGTAGCAGGCCAAACCTAGAACTCTATTCCCCACCCTCCCACTCCCCACCCCCATGCGTATTCCCACCGCTACCTACCGCCTACAGTTCAACTCTGAGTTTGGCTTTGCCGCCGCCCAGGGCATGGTCGATTACCTCAGCAGTCTGGGCATTGACCATATCTATGCCTCGCCGATTTTTAAGGCCCGCCAGGGCAGTACCCACGGCTACGACGTGGTCGACCCCACCCAGCTCAACCCTGAACTAGGGGGCGAGGATGGCTTTGGCCCGCTGATCGACACCGTGCACCACCACGGCATGGGCTGGCTGCAAGACATTGTCCCCAACCACATGGCCTACGACGGGCAAAACCACTACCTGATGGACGTCATGGAGTTTGGCCCCGACTCCGAATATTTCAACTTTTTTGACATCGAGTGGGATGGGTCGGAGGAGCTGGGAGGCAAGGTGCTGGCCCCGATGCTGGGGGATTTCTACGACCAGTGCCTGGAGCGAGGCGAGATTCAGCTCAGCTACGACGAGGCGGGCCTCAGCGTCAACTACTATGGCCTCCGGTTTCCGGTGCGAATCGAGTCTTACGGGCGGTTTTTGAGCTATCAGTCGGGGCGGCTGACCCAGCATTTAGATAAGAGCGATCGCACTTTTGTGAAAATCTCTGGCCTGGTCTACGTGGTCAAAAATGCGATCGCCGACCTGACGGGCAAGGCCTACCGCGACCAGGCTCAGTTTGCTAAGGGGCTGCTGTGGGATATCTACCAAAACAGCGACGCGGTGCGGGAGTTTATCGACCAAAACCTGGTGATTTTCAACGGCACCCCCGACGAACCCAGCAGCTTTGATCTGCTCGACGAACTGCTCTGCGAACAGTTTTACCGGCTGTCGTTTTGGAAGGTGGGAGCGGAAGAACTCAACTACCGCCGCTTTTTCACCGTCAACGAGCTGATCTGCCTCAAGATGGACAACGAGCCGGTGTTTGAGCAGACCCACGAGCTGATCGCCGAAAAGGTGCGATTGGGCCAGTTTACGGGTGTGCGCATCGACCACATTGACGGCCTCTACGACCCGACCACTTACCTGGGGCGGCTGCGCGATCGCCTGGGCGATACCTACACCGTGGTCGAAAAAATTCTTGAAGCCGAGGAGACCCTGCCCACCACCTGGCCCATTCAGGGCACCTCTGGCTACGACGCCCTGGTTCAGATCAACGGCCTGTTTTGCCAGCAGGCCAACCAGGAAGAGTTTACCCGCATCTATCACCAGATCACGGGCGAAACCACCGCCTACAGCGAGCTGGTCGCGGCCAAAAAGCGGCTGATCGCCGACACTAACCTGGTGGGCGACATCAACAACCTAGCCCGCTACCTCAAACGGGTCTGCCAGCAGTACCGCTATGGCCGCGACCTCACCCTCTATGGCCTGCGCACGGCGATCGAAGAGGTGCTGATCGCGTTCCCGATCTACTGCACCTACGCCAACGAAGAGGGTATTTCTCAGCGTGACCTGGCCTACGTGCAAGAGGCGATCGAGGCCGCTCGCAAGCGCATTCCCCAGCTGATCAACGAGCTAAACCTGATCGAAAAGTTTCTCTGCCTCAACTACGAAGACTCATTACCCGCCGCAGAAAAGGCCCAGTGGCTGCACTTTGTCATGCGGTTGCAGCAGTTCACCGGGCCGCTGATGGCCAAGGGGTTAGAAGACACCCTGTTCTACGGTTACAACCGCTTTATTGCCCTCAACGAGGTGGGTGGGTCGCCAGGGCAGTTTGGCCTGTCGCTGCGCCAGTTTCACCAGCTCCAGCAGGAGCGCCAGCGCCAGTGGCCCCAGGCCATGGTGGCTACCTCCACCCACGACACCAAGCGCAGCGAAGACCTGCGCGCCCGGCTCAATGTGCTCTCAGAACTGCCCAGCCAGTGGGAGGCGGCGGTAAACCGCTGGCGCAGCCTGAATAGCAGCTACAAAAAGGTAGTGCGCGATCGCGTGGTGCCCGACGCCAACGATGAGTATTTCCTCTACCAGACCCTGGTGGGGGCGTTTCCCTTCGATGCAAATGAACTGGCCAGCTTTAGCGATCGCATTGCCGCCTACGTGGTTAAGGCCGTGCGCGAGGCCAAGGTACACACCGCCTGGCTGCGCCCCGACACCGACTATGAAGATGGCTATGTAGACTTCGCCCGCGCCATTCTCGCCCCCGATGACGACAACGCCTTTCTCACAGATTTTCGCGAGTTTCAGCAGACCATCGCCGACTACGGCATCTACAACGCCCTGGCCCAGGTAACCCTCAAACTGATGCTGCCGGGGGTGCCCGACATCTACCAAGGCCAAGAGCTGTGGGACTTTAGCCTGGTAGACCCCGACAACCGTCGCCCGGTAGACTACGATCGCCGCCGCCAGTGGCTCGATGAACTCAAGCAGTGGGCCGAGACCGATCGCCCCGGCCTACTGCACAACCTGCTGGAATTTCGCCACGATGGCCGCATTAAGCTGTGGCTCACCCACTGTGGCCTGTCGGCCCGCCGTACCTACCCCGAGCTGTTTGCCCAGGGCGACTACGAGCCGCTGTTTGCTCGGGGCAAAGCCGAAGACAGCGTGGTGGCCTTTGGTCGCCAGTGGCAAGGGCAGCAGGTGGTAGCGATCGCCCCCCGCTTTCTCACCGGCCGCATTGCCCCCGGCGAACTGCCCATCGGCAAAGACTGCTGGGGCGACACCACCCTGGCCCTGCCCAACTCTGGCCCCTGGCACAACTGGATCACCGGCCAAAGCTTTAGCGCCGATGGCGACGCCAAGCTAGCCGACCTGCTCGCCACCTTCCCCGTCGCCATTCTCGTGGGCAGTGATTCCTAAATCTAGACTTTCCATCAACCCACTAACCCAAATACCGATGACAGCGACCACCGCATCCATTCTCCAGTCCCCCACCATTCCCGCTATCAAAACCTATATTCGCGAGCAGTGGCACGGGCTGACCCGCTCCCACGACCATATTCTCGATGCGGCCTACGACGAAAAAATTGCCCACGAAAAAAATGGCTCCTGGCTGATCTATGTCTCTGGTCAAGAAGACGCCGACAATATCACCACCCACCTCAGCCAGTTTGTCTCGGCAGCGGAGATGGCCAACATCGCCGTCAAACCGCTGCCCCTGGAGAGCGATCAGATCGAGGGCCACGGCCTGCTCTATCTGCCTGGCGAGTATGTGGTGCCCGGTGGTCGCTTTAACGAACTCTACGGCTGGGATAGCTACTTCATTCAGCTTGGTCTGCTGCGCGATGGCGAATTTGCCCTGGCCAAAAGCCTGATCGAGCAGCTGCTCTACGAGGTCAAGCACTATGGCACCGTGCTCAACGCCAACCGTACTTACTACCTCAACCGCTCCCAGCCGCCGCTGCTGTCGCGCATGGTGCTGGAGTGGTACGAGCACTGCCACGACACCGACTGGCTGACCAATACCCTGCCCCAGCTCGAAAGCTACTACTACTATTGGGTGGTGCCTCCTCACCTCAACCAGGCCACGGGCCTATCGCGCTACTACGCCGTGGCCGATGGCCCTGCCCCAGAGGTGCTCTACTCTGAGCGCGATGAGCAAGGCCGCAGCCACTTTGACCGGGTGCGCGAGTTTTACCGCACCCACGAGGTCACCGACTACGATGTCTCGCTGTACTACGACGCCGAGGCCGATGAGCTGACAGATCTGTTTTATAAGGGCGATCGCGCTATGCGAGAGTCAGGCCTCGACCCCACCAATCGCTTTGGCCCCTTCAGCGTCGATGTAATCCACTACGCGCCAGTGTGTCTCAACGTGCTGCTGCACCAGATGGAGCTCGACATTGCCCACATCTACGACATTATCGAGATTCCAGAGCTGGCCAGCCAGTGGCGCGATCGCGCCGATCGCCGCCAGTGCCTGATCCACCAGTACCTGTGGCACGAAGAGAGCGGCTTCTTTCTCGACTACAATTTCCGCTCAGACTGCTACCGTCGCTACGAATTTGGCACCGCCTTTTACCCCCTCTGGAGTGGCGTTGCCACCGCCGATCAGGCCAAGCGTATGGTAGACAACCTGCACCGGTTTGAAGCCCCCGGCGGCCTCCGCACCAGCAACTTTGTCTCTGGCAACCAGTGGGATGCCCCCTTTGGCTGGGCACCCTTACAGCACTTTGCCGTCAAGGGGCTGCTGCGCTACGGCTACAAAACCGAGGCCCTGCGCCTCGCCGAAAAGTTTGTCTCATTGCTGGTCAAAGACTTTGAACGCTGCGGTGTGCTGCTAGAGAAGTATGACATTGAGAAATGCACGGGCAATGTATCAGGGGCGATCGACTTTGGTTACAGCAGCAACGAGGTCGGCTTCGGCTGGACTAACGGCGTCTTTCTAGAGCTACTGGCGATTTTGGAGCAAGAACAGCCCTGACGCAGCCAAGCCATTTCGGTTTGACACCCCAGTACCTCAGCTTTTCTATGTCAATCCCAAGACCTAGCCGCTAACCCAAATGGAATGAGCACCCTGCTACCATCGCCTCCAGCTTGGCCATCGCTCCCTGGACAATAACTATCCGAGGCAAGCCGGTGTCTCTCGGGAGAAGGATGGCGCAGCCAGTCCCAATGTCTAGGCTAAAGACGCTGCATGGAAAGCATTATGGGACTCAGGAAGCGGATATTTACTCTCAGCGGCGCGATCGCAGCCGGGCTACTGGCGATCGCCATTGGGCTGATTGTGTGGGGCACCTCGTTCTCTGCGGCCAGCCATGGGCAAGAGGTTGCTCCTCAGCCCATAGGCTCTGAGCAGCTAGAGCAGGCCGCCGACAAGGCCAAGGCTCTCTCAGAACAGGTCTATAGCGGCCTCGACACCACCAAAGACATTATCGGCAAGACCGACGCCCGCAACCAGGCGATTGAGACAGGTCGAGACGCCGCTAGCCAAAAAATGCAAGAACTGAGCGATCGCGCCCAGCAAGCCCAGACCATGGGCGACGATGTACTCTCTACAACCGACAAGCGCATACTCAAACACATCGCAGAGTAGGCAGGTTTATGTCGACTGCGGATAGTTTTTTAACCCTAGATTGCCCAGGGCAAAAGTTCCCAAACCTTCAACATTTTAATGCCGTCAGCTGATGCAGGCTTGCAGGTCTTTTCGCGTCAGATGGGGGAAGTCATTGAGAATGTCGGTTTCGGTCATCTCGAACCCTAGGTACTCAGGTACTTCATAGACGGTGATGCCTAAGCCACAAAGACAACAACCCACTTTCAGTATTTCATCGTAAAAAATGCTGATTTACCGATCGCACCCCATCCCCTGGGCACCCTAAACCCCAGAATCAGGGGCCATCTCAGGGGAAATACAACATGCTGGCAAGGGTCTGGAGCGCAGCGTTGGTGGGCATCGACGCCCTCAAGGTAGGCGTTGAAGTCGATATTTCTGGCGGACTGCCCGGCGTGGTGGTGGTTGGCCTACCCGACACCGCCGTACAAGAGTCGCGTGAGCGGGTTAAGGCAGCGCTCAAAAATGCTGGCTTCCCCTTCCCCATGCGCAAGGTGGTGGTCAACCTCACCCCCGCCGACCTGCGCAAAGAAGGCCCGATTTTTGATCTGCCCATCAGCGTCGGCATTCTTGCCGCGTCAGAACAGGTGAATACCGACGCCCTCAACGATCTGCTGTTTCTCGGCGAAGTTTCATTAGACGGCAGTCTGCGACCAGTGGCCGGGGTGCTGCCGATCGCCGCCGCCGCGCAAAAACTGGGTATTCGCGGCCTGGTGGTGCCCACAGACAACGGGCGCGAGGCCGCCGTAGTGCCGGGGCTAACGGTCTACAGCTTTAGCCACCTATCGGAGGTGGCCGATTTTCTTAATAATCCCTCCGGTCACAACCCAGTGGCCGTCGATACCACCCTGGCGATGAATGCTGCCCCCAACGCGCTAGATCTGCGGGATGTGAAAGGTCAGGCCCAGGCCCGGCGGGCGCTAGAGATCGCCGCTGCGGGCGGCCATAATTTGATATTTGTGGGGCCGCCTGGAAGCGGCAAAACCATGCTGGCCCGCCGGTTGCCCTCCATTCTGCCGCCGCTACAGTTTGAAGAAGCGCTGGATGTGACGCAGATTCACTCTGTCGCGGGATTGCTGAAGGAGAAAGGCACCCTGGTGAATACCCGCCCCTTTCGCAGCCCCCACCACTCGGCCTCTGGCCCTTCCCTGGTGGGCGGCGGCAGCTACCCCAAGCCGGGGGAAATCTCCCTGGCCCATCGGGGGATCCTTTTTCTCGACGAATTAACCGAATTTAAGCGCGACGTGCTGGAGTACCTGCGCCAGCCCTTGGAAGACGGCTACGTCACCATTACTCGCACCCGCCAGTCCGTCGTCTTCCCTGCCCAGTTCACCCTGATTGCCAGCACCAACCCCTGCCCCTGCGGGTTCTATGGTGACTCGGTACAGCCCTGCACCTGTAGCCCCCGCAGCCGCGAAACCTACTGGTCGCGACTCTCTGGCCCGCTGATGGATCGGATTGATTTGCAGGTGGTGGTCAGCCGCATTAAGCCCGAAGAGATGACCCAGCACCAGCCGGGGGAAGCTTCAGAACCGGTGCGCGATCGCGTTCAAGCTGCCCGCCAGCGCGCCCACGATCGCTTCAAAGCTGAACCGGGTTTGCAGTGCAACGCCGACATGCAGAGCCGCCACCTCAAGCACTGGTGCCCGCTAGATGACACCAGTAAAACGCTGCTAGAAGGGGCGGTACGCAAGCTGGGGCTGTCAGCCCGCGCCATGGATCGCATTCTCAAAGTCGGTCGCACGATCGCCGATCTAGATGGCGCTGAGCACCTGCAAACCCACCACATCGCCGAAGCGATCCAGTACCGCACCATTGATCGGATGCAATGATGATGAGGGCTACAGGTCGGGTTCGATGCCTGCCGCCAGGAGTTGCGCTGCCAGGCGATCAGCCCGATCTCGCTCCTGCTGTGTACGTTCGCGCTCTTGTTTTAGCTGCTGCCCCAGCTCTGTGTAAGTTAAGAACAGCCCACCATCGGGGCGATAGATTTTAAGCCCTGAGTCTGCCATTTGGAAGCGAATTTGCAGCCGGGGGCTGACCCAACCGTCCATAGTGTCAATCACCTCTAGCCCCCCTTCACCGCGCTGAAGTCCGGTCAGCTCTGGCTTGTCAGGATTGTAGATATAGTATTCTTCGACGCCGTGGCGATCATAAAAGCTCAGCTTGCGCAGCATTTCGCCAAAGCGATTGCCCGACGACAAAATTTCAAACACCACTTGGGGGGCGATGCCACCCTCTTCCCACTGGCGGTAGGAGCCTCGGTCACCCTTGGGCCGCCCTATCACCACCATGGCATCGGGAGCCTGGCGGATGGCATTATCGCCTTCGATCGGATACCACAGCAAGTCGCCTGCGACGAAAACCTGGGGATCATTCGCAAACAGCAGCTCCAGGTTTTCTTTGATCACCACAATCCAGCGGAATTGCTTGGTGTTGTCGGCTATGGGCTGCCCATCGCTGTCGGGGTAATCAATTTGGGCTGAGGCGTCGGGCTGTAGCTGCTGAACCATGGGGGCAATGCCTGTCAGACCTACGTCTATAGTTTAGTCTGCCTGAATGCACCGATGGCCCTTACCCCTCGCCCACCTGGGCCGCGGGGCGAATGCTGCGGTAGCGGTCTTGGCGAATCCAATCGAGCACCGACTGAATTTCGATCGACTTTTCGCCCAGGGTGTTGAGCAGGTGAGAGCCTAGCTCCAGGGCAGCCTCAAACTCGGGCTGCACTACTTCCCGCGCACCGAGCTGGGTAAGAATGTCAATTTCATCGTTGTTGTGCGATCGCGCAATGATATCCAGCTCCGGCGCTCTGAGTAATGCCCGCTGTAGCACCAGGCGGGTGGTGGCGGGGTCGGGTAGGGTAATAGCCAGAGCCTTAGCGGTTTCCAGGTAGGTTTTTTCGAGCACCAGCTCGCTATCGGCATCACCGTAGACGTAGGGAATCTGCACCAGGGGCGCGTGGCGGTTGCGCAAGCGCTGAATGGCGGTTTCGCTGTTTTCGATGACCAGCACCGGGTAGCCCCGGCTGAGCAGCACATTGACCAGCACCTCGCCCACCCGGCCATACCCGGCCACAATCACGTGGTCATGCAGGTCGCCGGGTACCGACAGCAGCGTGGGTTCTTCCGCCTGGTCGAGAAAATCTTTGACCACCGGCAGGGTGTGGAGCCAGTCCGACACCCGAGGGGCGAGGTTCATCCACAGGGGGGTGAGCATCAGCGAAATGGCGATGGTGCCCAGCAGCAGCGAGTAGCGCTCCTCGGTGATCAGCCCCAGCTCCAGCCCCATCAGCGCCAACACAAAGGAAAATTCGCCGATTTGGTTGAGGCCAAAGCTGGTTTTGAGGGCCGTTTTGAGGGAGTAGCCAAAGCCCATCACAATGGGCAAAATCACCAGCGCCTTGCCCACCATGATCAGCGCCACCAGTTCCAAAATTTTGCCCAGGTTGTTGACGATCAGGTGGGGGTCGATCAGCATGCCGATGGAGGCAAAAAACAGGCAGGCAAAGGTATCCCGCAGGGGCAAAATTTTGCCCAGGGCCTGGTCGGCGTAGTCAATTTCGGAGATCATCAGCCCAGCCACGAAGGCCCCCATGGCGATGGAGAGGCCCAGTTTGGAGGTGATCCAGGCGATGCCCAGGCAGAGGGCAACCACGGTGAGCAAAAACAGCTCGCTGCTCTCGGTGGCGGCAATGTGCTGAATCAGCGGCGGCACTACCCAGCGCCCCAGGGCGATCGCCCCGGCCAAAAATAGCCCAAACTTCAATGCTGCGATCGCCAGGGCTGGCCCCAGGGCATCGGGCTGGTTGAGCACTGGCAGCACCGCCAGCATTAGCCCCAGGGCAATGTCCTGGGCGATCAGCAGGCCCAGCATCACCTGGCCGTGGACGGTGGCGGTTTCGCCGCGATCGGTGAGGGTTTTGAGCACCACCGCCGTGGAGGACAGCGACAGCACCAGCCCCAGAAAAATGCCCTGCAGGGGAGAGTTGGCTGTGCCCGACAGCAGCGACACCGAACACACCAGCAGCGTGGTCAGCCCCATCTGTAGAAAACTGCCCTTGAGGGCGATATCCTTCACTCGCTTCAGCTCGCCCAGCGAAAACTCAACCCCTAGGGCAAACAGCAAAAAGGCAATACCCACCTCCGCCAATGCCTGAATTTGCTCCACATCGGTCTGTAGACCCAGCCCAAAAGGGCCAATCACCAGCCCGGTAATCAGGTAGCCCAGCAGCGCTGGCTGCTTCAGGCGATGGGCAATGTAGCCGCCCAAGGCAGAGCACCCGAGGGCCAGGGTGAGATCTAGAACAAAGTTGGGTTCAGCGGTCATACCAGGAGGCAATAGGGCTAAGACGGCCTACAAAGCCCTCCCGCACCAGATGACACAGGAGGGCTTTGTAGGAGGGCAGACGTAAAGTAGAGATAGAGATGCAGAACTGCCACGGTATCCGATGACCTCTTGGCCACCGATGCCGTTGGGCAATGTCTCTCTATTGTCACTAAAAAAGTTGAGCAGCGCTATCGATTGGCCGAGTTTGCTGGGTCTAGGGCGTCCGAGTTTTTTCCCAGGAGTGCGGTCATGTTGTTGAACAGGCGCGGCAGCTCGATGGGTTGGGTGTCGTACTCGTCGCAGCCAATGGCCAGAGCTTTTTCGCGTCAGATTGTTTAGGCTGCCAAATATCCTGCGGCTACAGATTCCTCAATCACCTCCAACACAAAGGGCCAGAGCTCTGGAGCGCCGGTTTCTACCGGAGCCATGCGCTGCATCACCTGGGCGCGGCTGATGTGGTGCTGCGTCCAGGTGCCGCCGCCGGTCTGCCAATTGTGCAGCAGGGGTTGAATGCGATCGAGCGAGGCGGCAAAGCGGGCGGTGGGGGTGGCTTGGGCCTCAAACTCGTCCCACAGCTGGCGCAGATCTTGGGCGATCGCCTCGGGTAGCAGGCCAAAGATGCGATCGGCAGCCTGCTGCTCTCGCTCCGCCTTGTCGTCATGCCCGGCAGTGTCGTAGCAAAAGGTATCCCCCGCGTCGATTTCTACCAAATCGTGGATCAGCACCTGGTGAAGGGCTCGCTGGAGATCGACGCCCTCGGGAGCATACTCGGCCAGAGTCAGCACCATCATCGCCAGGTGCCAGGAGTGCTCGGCGCTGTTTTCGCGGCGGCTAGCATCCATTAGCTGGGTTTGGCGCAAGACCTGTTTGAGCCGGTCGATTTCAACCACGAAGGCAATTTGTTGCTGGAGCCGTTGGTTTGTCATGGAAGGCAAGTGCTATGATGTAAATGACTCGGACCCATGCGGTCGCAACGCCCAAATCATGTCAGAACCGGAAGGTAGCAGCATTACGGGATGCTTGTGACAGGCGTGGACTCCGGGTCTTTTAGCTTTTATGGGGCCGTAGCTGTAACGCTACAGCGGCTGCGACCCCAAGGTAACGCCCTAGAGTAACGTAAAATTTCTCCTCATCCCCAATCTGCGCAGTTTTGTTTAGGCTAGAAGAATTGGGGTTTGGTTTTCCACCTAAGAGGGTGTGATATTGCCCCTGGTGGTGGGCTAGCATTTTTATCTAGGCTGGCACTGTACATGAGTGACGGGAGGCTGCCGACCATGGCTAGTTTTGGAGATTTGGTGAAAAAAGCGTTTTACCTGGGCGTGGGGGTAGCCTCCTATGCTGGAGAAAAGGCGGGCGACACCCTCAATGACCTGCGCGAGCAAACCCAGGGCGTTGTCAACGAGTTGGTGGCTCGGGGTGAGATAACGGCTGAAGAAGCCCAGCGGCTGGTCAACGAGATGGTCAACCGGGCTCAAACCACGGTTAATGAGACCGTAGAAACTTTTCCCGAGCCTCGTCCCATCGAAATTTTAGACGATGAAGAACCTGCCGCCGCCGACTCTACCGCTGCCCTGCGAGAGCAGGTAGCCGCCCTGCGGCAAGAATTGGAAACCCTAAAGCAAAAGTCGAGTAACTAGCCCTATGGATGACTGGTCAAAGCAATGGTTTGATACGTTTGGCAATGCCGTGCAGGGGTTGACTCAGCAGCTATCAGACGACACAGAGCGGTGGCTCGACGAGCTATCTGAGCAGTTAGCCAGCGCTTCTGATGCGATGGTGCAGACAACTGATCAATGGGCAGAGCAGGTGCAGGATACGATCGACCCGGAGATCGATCGCATCGTCAATGAGATCAATTACGCAGTGACCCCTTTTCGGGTATCGCTCAACAGCCAGCTCGATGGAGTTGTCGAACAGCTCAATGAGGTGCTGGGGCCGCTGGTGGCTGGGCTGTCAGGTATTGATCAATGGTTTGAGGAGGTCTCCGGCCCGATCAACAGCACTGTAGAGCCGCTGCTGCAAAACTATCCAGCCTGTGTTGGCTGTCGCAATTTTTGTGGCCAGTCTTTTGGGGGCAACACGCTGGTGTGCGCGATGCATCCCTATGGCCCCGAGGAAGAGCGTCACTGCCCCGACTGGGAGTCGATCTGGCCCAGCTCCCCAGAACAGTAAGGCGGTCTCAATCAGGTTTAGTTAGAGTCTTACCACGACCCCAACAGGCGGCGCACCGCACCGCCTACAGCTCGTTTCATCTGCTGCTTGCGCCGCCAGCGCTGAAATTCTTTGCGGTAGCTATACTCATTGGGGCGGTAGATGCGCCATGCATCCCAGCTGAGCTTGAGGCTCCAGGGGGCAACGCCAAGGTAAAGCAAAAACTTTACCAGCCCGCCCCAAAAGCCGACCCCGCCGGTCAGTACCAAGAACAGCAGCAAGAAACCGCCAAATATGGCGAACTGAGATAGCCCGTGGTGAAACCGCTGCCTGCGCTGGCTATCGAACAGTCTTTGGTCGGCAAGTTCGTACTTTTTTACGTCCCATTCGCGCTCGGCTGCGGCGATGGTATCGGCAGAGATGCCCAGTTCATCGGCAATCTCTAGTAGCTGGGCGCGGGAAAGCTCACCTGAATCGGTTTGACGGGCGATCGCAAGGCTCAAAATCTGCTGAGCGTCTTCGGCGGGATATAAAAATTCGCCGTCGCTGGAGTACAGATCGGTTAGTAAATCGGCCATTGCTATTCTCTGTCGCTAAAACCTGGGAAGCAAAGCCCCTTTCTTGGTTATAGACAAAATTTGCTGAATTGCGGGGGCGGTTAGGGTACGGAAAACCTATCGTCACCGCCTCTAGCGCCAAAATGGTGAGAGCTAGCGCCGTTCGGGAATGCTAATCGATGGATATGCATCTTAACCATCGGAGTGTGCACTATGACTCAACTGGTACCGATCCGCCTGGAGGATGGCACCGAGATCTATATGGAGGCCACCGACGATGTGGTTGCCCCAGACTCGGCCCCGGCTGACGCCTACGGTGAAACCACCCGCACCGCTAAGGGGTTGGGGATGCCTAACCCGACGGCCCAAATCCACACGGCCCAGAGTTTTAAGGCCATTGAGGGCACCATTCGTGCTTATACCGGCTACACCATGAATGCCTTCAAAGATATGGCCACAGCCAACGTTGAAAAAGTCACCCTAGAGTTTGGCCTGAAGGTCGGCGGAGAGGCAGGCGTTCCTTATGTTACTAAAGGCACCGCTGAGAGCAACCTAAAAATTACGGTGGAATGCTCGTTTAACTGACCGCGTTGCGGCCAGTGGTCAATCATCGTCACAACGGCCCTACCGGATTTCTAACGGGAGATATCGCCTGACCTAGGCAACCCCAGCAGAAGTCCGGTTTTTTATGGGCCGGTTTTGAGGATGCAGGGGCGTATCTACAGGCCCGTGGGGAGTCTAGAATGACGCTCGCCATGGCGCGATCGCCCAAGGGTTTCCACGCTTAAGCTGAGGGTCTGGGCCTAACTTGGGGGGCGTCAGTATATTTGTTGTGCCAATTCTGACCAGATGTATAATAATTTGGTGAAAACCTTGAAAAATAGAGGGTTTATCCGCCATCGTTTTTACTATTTGTCAGATGCGATCGCGGGTTGACTGCCAGGTTCAGCACCATTTGCAACCTTGGGCTTTTTTCCTTAGGTTTATGGCAGACAGATTTGGCTACCTTTGATGCCTTTAGCTGTCTTTGACGCTAGCCATCGATCGCGATCTAGCTGACTCACCCTCTACAGTTCCTGAAACTCCTGACTCACCACACCCACCACGCCAAGGTAATGAGA
The DNA here is from genome assembly GCF_055795045.1 of Pseudanabaena sp. PCC 9330. Taxonomy (NCBI): domain Bacteria; kingdom Bacillati; phylum Cyanobacteriota; class Cyanophyceae; order Pseudanabaenales; family Pseudanabaenaceae; genus Pseudanabaena; species Pseudanabaena sp. PCC 9330. Next base: position 295,265 of record NZ_JAYFES010000115.1, read on the forward strand.
TTTTGCATCGGGGATTGATGAAGGAAAGGTCGATCTTGATTACCAGCTGCGCTGCCGGTGGGGCGTTAGTGCTGCTGATGCTGATGGTGCGATCGGGCACGGGTAGAACCCCGACCTTGCCGCCTCCACCCCCTAGCACCGAAGTGCTCAACCTGCAGCCAGTGCCAGTGCCGCCGCCGCCCAGTGCTGGTGACATTCAGCAAAGCCGCCTAGAGCACGACCTCACCCGGCAGCAAGATATGGTCAGCAGTCTGCAAGACGAGCTGCGCGCCCAAAAAAATCTGGCTGACGACCTCAAGGCCCAGCTTGAGCGTCAGCAGGCCGAAACTGACCAGGTGCTAGCCCAACTCAACACTTACCAGACAGCCGTAGAAGAGATGACCTCTCAACAGGTGCGCCTGATTGAGTCTATTCCGCGCAACAATGAAACCCAGACCATGATTCTCTGGGGCATCTTGGGGCTATTTTTGATGCTGATGCTGGGCGGGGGCACGGCCTTTGCCATCATTGCCCTGTGGTTGATGCATATTCAGCGGCGCACGGCCCACCAGCCACCACCCGTGGCTTACCCCATGCGGATGCCGCCCAGCCCCTACTACTATTATGAGCGGCAGCCGCTGCCGCCCCCGGCACAACAGCAGCCCTACGTGCAGTACGATGTACGCCCCTACCAGGAGTGAAGGACCCCTACCAGGAGTGAAGGAATAGAGGGAGTGATGAGTTAATCGGGAAGAAGGTGTAAGGTTTTAGACAAGCAGCCTCGCCGTCAGCCATTCCAACTCACCGCTCCCAACGTGCCCATTCCAAATCGAAACGTTCTATGACTCTCGCCCAGGTGTGGGGTGCTTTTTTAATTTTTGTGCTGGCTCCGGTTGTGGGCGGGTTGCCCTTGACGGGGTGGTCAACCTGGCTGTTAACAGGGCAGCGACTGAGCCGGGTGGGCACGGGCAATGTGGGGGTGTCGGCGGCGTTTTACCACGGCGGTAAGGTGGCGGGCATTGCGGCGGTGCTGCTGGAAGCAGCCAAGGGGATTGGGGTGGTGCTGCTAGCGCGGTACTACTTCCCGGCAGATTCGGCGTGGGAGATTATGGCTCTGATCGGGCTGGTGATGGGCCGCTACTGGTTTGCTAAGGGGGCGGGCACCACCAATGTGGTGTGGGGTATTGTGGCCTACGATTGGCCCACGGCGGTGCTGACGTTTTTGCTCAGCGGGTTAGGATTTACCATTTTTCGGGAGCGGCGGCAGGGGCGACTGCTGGCACTGGTGCTGCTGCCGCTGATCACGGCCCTGCGCCACCAAGATGGGGCGCTGACCATGGCGATGACCTGTCTCAGCGTGCTGATCGCCTGGATCTATGAAAAACTACCTGACGATCTCGATTTGCCCGACGACGAAGGACGCTTGGAGTCTCGCACCATGTTTCGTTTTTTTCGCGGCGATCGCGCCCTAGTAGCCCTCGACCAACTCCTGGATGCCGCTAAGTATGGCCACAAGGCGGCGACCCTGGGCCAACTTACCGCCTGGGGCTACCCGGTGCCTCGGGGCTATGTGCTGCCCGCTGGCGATGACCCAACAGCACTGTTAGAGATTGCCAGCCCCTCCACAGCTCAGCCCCTCGCTGTGCGATCGTCTGCCCAGGATGAGGATACTGCCAGTGCCTCGGCAGCAGGGGTTTACCAGTCATTTTTAAATATCACTGACAAAGAGGGGCTGTCAGAGGCAATCTTACGGGTGTTTTCGTCTTATAACTCCCAGCGGGCGATCGCCTATCGCCAAAGCCAAAATCTGCCCGAGCGAGGGCTGGCGGTGATTGTGCAGCAGCAGGTGCAGGGGCAGTTTTCGGGGGTAGCCTTTAGCCGCGACCCGATTGCTCGCTGTGGCGATGCGGTGGTGATCGAGGCCCTGCCCGGCGGAGCCGAGCAGGTGGTGGGTGGCCAGGTCACCCCCGAGCAATACCGGGTGCTGGTGCAGCCAGAGGACGTGCCACCTCTGGCCGAGATTGCCGAGGCCGACTGGCAGATCTCAGACGCGCTGACGTTAACGGTGGAGGGCAGCGGCCAGGTGCCCGCTCGGCTGCTGCAACAGGTGGCCTACCTGGCCCGCCACCTAGAGAGCCGCTTCCAGGGCATTCCCCAAGACATTGAGTGGAGCTACGACGGCGAGACCCTGTGGCTGTTGCAGAGCCGCCCGATCACCACCCTGCAACCGCTGTGGACGCGCAAGATCGCCGCCGAGGTGATACCCGGCACCATTCGCCCGCTGACCTGGTCGATCAACCGGCCATTGACCTGCGGGGTGTGGGGCGAGATTTTTACGGTGGTGCTGGGCGATCGCGCCACCGGGCTCGACTTTGAAGAGACCGCCACCCTGCACCATGCCCACGCCTACTTTAACGCCACCCTACTGGGGGATATTTTTCGCCGCATGGGTCTGCCCGCTGAGAGTCTGGAGTTTCTTACCCGGGGGGCCAAGTTTAGCAAGCCGCCCCTGGGGTCTACCCTGCGCAACGTTCCGGGTCTGCTGCGGCTGGTAGGTCGAGAACTGAAGCTAGAGCAGGAGTTTAGGCGGGAAAATCGCGATCGCTTTGCCCCCGCCCTACAATCTCTCAACGCCACCCCGAGGGAATCTCTAACGTCCCCAGACCTGCTCAACCGCATCGACCAAATACTCGACCTGCTCAGCCGCGTCACCTACTTCAACATTCTCGGCCCCCTCAGTTTTGCCCTGCGCCGTGCCTTGCTCCAGGTGCCCGAAGAAAGCCTAAACCCCATGCAAAATGAGGAAATTGCGGCCCTGGATGAGCTGCGGGCGATCGCCCAAGACATTCGCCAGGTGCTCTCAACCGCCGAGATCGATCGCATCACCGACGGGCCAGCGCTAATGACCGCCCTAGCCGAGAGCACCGACGGCGAATCACTACTCTCGGCGATGAGTCGCTTTCTCGACAGCTATGGCTACCTCAGCCCCGTGGGCACCGACATTGCCGTCGCCACCTGGCGAGAAAACCCGGCCCCGGTGCGCGAGCTGCTGGCCCAGTTTGTGCGCCAACCGCCACCACCCAAGACCGCTACCGCAACGCCAGCGGGCAAAGCCGCCCTGGTGCAGCACCGCCTCGACCTCAAGGGCCAGATCAACACCCTCTACAACCAGCTGCTGGCCGAGCTGCGCTACAGCATTTTGGCCCTGGCCACCCAGTGGCACGAGCAGCACCACCTCTCGGAGCGCGACGACATTTTCTTGCTCACCCTGGAGGAAATTCGAGCTTTGGTGAGTCAAACATCGGCGGACTGGACAGCGGTGCGGGGGCTGATTAGCCGTCGCCAGACCCAGTACGACCAAGATAAACACATGGCCGCTGTGCCCTACCTGGTGTTTGGCAACGAGCCACCCAGCCGCGATCGCGCGATCGCCCCCACCGCTACCGTGCAGCAAACGCTCAAGGGCATTGGCGCTAGCGCTGGCATTGTGGCTGGGCCAGTGCGGGTGATGACCCACCTCGAAGCTCTCCCCCCCAGCGAGGATGACTTTATTCTCGTCGTGCCCTACACCGATGCGGGCTGGGCACCGGTCTTGGCCCGCGCCCAGGGGCTGATTGCCGAGGTCGGGGGCCGTCTCTCCCACGGGGCGATCGTGGCGCGGGAGTACGGCATTCCAGCCGTGATGGATGTGACCAACGCCACCCAGCGGCTGCACAATGGCCAGTGGGTACGGGTGAATGGTGAGACTGGAATTGTGGAGGTGATCGCCCCTCCTACCAGCGCGGCTGTGGGCTATGAACTGCCCCCTGGCGATTTTGCCGCTGAAATCGAATGAAGTAGTGGCGCACAGTTGTGCACCACTACAGGGTGATCAGTTTTAATCGGGGTGTGGGCCGGATATGGCGTTAGAACCCCCTGGCAGAGCTTTCTGCCTGGACTGCCCTCAGGTCGTAGCGGTCGAGGTTCATCACCTTATCCCACGCCGCCACAAAATCATGGATGAACTTGGGCTGCGAGTCGGCAGCGCCGTAAACCTCTGCCAGGGCCCGGAGCTGTGAATTAGAGCCAAAGATCAGATCGACTCGGGTAGCAGTCCATTTTTTGGCACCGGTTTTGCGATCGCTGCCTTCAAATTCAATCTCCTCCTTAGAGGTTGCCTTCCAGGTGGTGCCCAGGTCGAGCAGGTTGACGAAGAAGTCGTTGGTCAGGGTCTCGGGGCGATCGGTGAAGACGCCGTGCTTAGACCCGCCAAAGTTTGCCCCGAGGACGCGCAGGCCGCCCACCAGCGCCGTCATCTGCGGGGCCGACAGCGACAGCAGCTGCGCCCGATCCACTAGCAGCTCCTCCAGCGATTCGCTGTGCTTGCCGCTGGTATAGTTGCGGAACCCGTCGGCGATCGGCTCCAGGGGCTCAAAGGACTCCACATCGGTTTTCTCCTGGGTGGCATCCATGCGGCCTGGCGTGAAGGGCACCATCACCTCGTGGCCGGCGTTCTTCGCCGCTTGCTCAACCCCCACACAGCCGCCTAGAACGATCAGGTCGGCGATCGAAACCCGTTTACCGCCCGACTGCGAGCTGTTGAACGCCTGCTGGATGCTCTCCAGAGTTTGCAGCACCGTAGCCAACTGCTGGGGCTGGTTGACTTCCCAATCTTTTTGGGGCGCAAGGCGAAGGCGTCCCCCATTCGCGCCGCCGCGCATGTCGGAGCAGCGGAAGGTGGAGGCCGAGGCCCAGGCCGTTGTGACCAGTTGCGAGACCGACAGCCCCGATTCAAGAATCTTGGCTTTGAGGCCAGCGATATCCTGCTCATCGATCAGGTCGTGATCGAGGGCAGGGATAGGATCTTGCCACAGGAACTCTTCTTGGGGCACCTCGGGGCCCAGGTAGCGCGATCGCGGCCCCATGTCGCGATGGGTGAGCTTAAACCACGCCTTGGCAAACTGCTCGGCAAACTCATCGGGGTGATCGCGGTAGCGTTGGGCGATCGGGTTGTAGATCGGATCCATCTTCATCGACATATCCGCCGTGGTCATCATCGGGGCGTGTCGCTTCGACGGATCGTGGGCATCGGGCACGGTGCCCGCCCCTGAGTCGCCCTTGGGCTTCCACTGCCACGCGCCAGCGGGGCTCTTGGTCAGCTCCCAGTCGTACTTAAACAGGGTTTCAAGATAGCTGTTGTCCCACTGGGTGGGGGTAGGCGTCCAGGCCCCCTCAATGCCGCTGGTGATCGCATCGACCCCGACGCCTGTGTTGAAGTTGCTCTTCCAGCCCAGCCCCTGATCAACAATGGTGGCCCCCCCCGGCGACTCCCCGAGGTGGGTATCCTCGGCCGCACCGTGACATTTGCCAAAGGTGTGTCCTCCGGCAGTGAGGGCGACGGTCTCCTCGTCGTTCATCGCCATCCGCTTAAAGGTCTCGCGAATGTCGCGCCCTGAGCCCAGGGGGTCTGGCTCACCGTCTGGCCCCTGCGGGTTGACATAGATCAGGCCCATCTGCACGGCGGCGAGGGGGTTTAGGAGTACGCGATCGCCCTCGTAGCGCTCATTGCCAAGCCATTCTTTCTCAGCTCCCCAGTAGATATCCACCTCTGGCTCCCAGACATCCACACGCCCGCCAGCAAAGCCCAAAGTCTTAAAGCCCATCGACTCCAGAGCGCAGTTGCCTGCAAAGATCATCAGGTCGGCCCAGGAAATTTTGTTGCCGTATTTTTGCTTGATGGGCCAGAGCAGCATGCGCGCCTTGTCGAGGTTGGCATTGTCGGGCCAGCTGTTCAGCGGCTCAAACCGCTGACTGCCCGAGCCGGCCCCGCCGCGACCGTCGCCAATGCGATAGGTGCCAGCGCTGTGCCACGCCATGCGAATAAACAGCGGCCCATAGTGGCCATAGTCAGCGGGCCACCAGTCCTGCGACGTGGTCATCAGCTCGTAGATGTCTGCCCTCAAAGCCGCTAAATCGAGATTCTTAAAGGCCTCCGCGTAGTTAAAATCCTCACCCATGGGGTTAGCCTTGGCTGAGTGCTGATGGAGCATGTTGAGATTCAACGAACTCGGCCACCAATCGCGATTAGAAGGCCCGACCCGAGATAGCGGCCCGCTCATCACCGGGCATTTGCTGCTGCCGCCATTGGCTAGGGCAGACTGGGGCAGACTAGCAGTTTCAACATTTTCGGCGCTGCTAGACGTCAGAACAGAGGATAGAGCCCGCCAGATATCCATTAGCTTGCTGCTCATAGGAAACGGGCATTTCATTTGGCTACTCGTCATAATTTCTTTCCTGTTGGGGTTTGGGTTCTTCTCTGGGTGACGATTCCTTTTAGGCAGAAAGCATCGTCTGCCACATTTGCATTTGCACAGTGGTCTGCATGGGCGGCTTGGCCTCTGGATTAACGTAGTGCAACATAGTCTTAGCGTCAGAAACGACGGGCATGGCTTCAAAGCCCTCTGGTTCTACAAACATTTTTTCAATCACGCCGTCTTTAACCAGCATGGAATAGCGCCTTGAGCGATACCCCATGCCTTTGTCAGAAAGGTTTACCAGCATCCCCAGGTTGCGGGTAAAGTCACCCGTCACATCGGGGATCAAACGCACCTGATCAGCCCCTTCATCTTGCGCCCAACTCGCCAGCGAAAACGGGTCGTTGACTGAAATGCAGAGAATTTCATCAATACCGTTGGCTCGAAATATGGGGGCATACTCGTTATAGGCCAATAGCTGAATCGGTGAATGGGGACAGGTAAAGGCTCCTGGCACCGCAAACGCGACCACCGTTTTATGCTCAAAGAGATCGGTCGTTGAGAGGTCGTACCAACCCGCCTTTGAAAACAGCCGAAATGTTATGTGGGGGACACGCTGGCCCCCATAGTGGAACAACATTGGCCCAGCTCCTTACTCGACTTCAGCTAGAGGTAGAAGATTCCAACTAAGTCAAGCCGATGCGAGTGGCCCCGTTAAACCGAGGGGCTAACCCGGCCCGACTCAAGTCATACTTACTACGAGTTTGTTGATGCCGTCAGCCTAATCAATCCAGCCTGCTCCTGTGGGCCAACAATAAAAGTGTTTTGCAACACTTAATATTTCTACAATATGAAATTTGTCTGTCGCTAGAGAAGGAGCTAAAGCCACTTATTTTCGCTAGGCTACTCATTAATAGGCCAGGCTTTGTCAGATTCCCTTTCTTTTCAGCAGTTGCTCGGCGGCGGCTGTGTACTCACAGGGCAAATACAGGTGGGCACATGCGAGTCGACCACGATGATGGTCGATGCTATAGCAATCCTATTTGATTCGTGAAATAGACACTCTTTCCAGGTATGGCTTTCGGCCCTCTTTTCTGTCCAAGAATCATGTCGGATTGCTATATTAAGTTCAAGCTTGAAAGCCGTTAAAGTAAGCAACTGTAATTTCTAGCTACTTGTTATCAGCCATCTCTACGAAACCTCCTTAAACAAATCAAGTTGAATTTCTGTGGTTTGCTGTTTCATCTTTTTGATCCGTTTCACTATCGCTAGTCCCTGTAAGTGTATGCTTATTTGCTTAATGGCAGGACGCGGAACATAGTCAGGCGAAAGGCAAATTTCACAGGCTTGATTAACTGCACTCAATGGATCAACTCCCCGTTTAATAAAGTTAGCAGCCGCAATATTGATCAATGAGTACCAATTGAGAGAACCTGTATCGAAGCGATCTCGGATCAGTTCTCTGTCTCCAATTTCAAGTAAATGCCTGATTTCCTTGGACGTTAAACCTTGGAGTTTAAGGTTTATCTGGTCATGCACCTGAGCGCACAATTGACGAGGATTAACTTTATTTTCAACAGCCCAATCTCTCGTTGCATACATAAGCTCGGGTCTGCAAACATCCTTTAGGAACAGTCTCTTTGAGCGCCTATTCAAGTAATCGCAAATTTTTAGCTCACAGTTAATCTCATCGTCTTTTTTCCACTTGCTCTTAGCCATAATTTCCTCTCGAAAAATGAACAACTTTTCAACTTGTTGTTTCTAGAGAGACTTTTGAAGCTATAAAACTTTGCAGCATAAAGTTGGTACAGCTATGATATGCTGTCCTACATGCCTTGGGGGTTTACAGGCCTCTAAAGCTCTACTAGGTTGGCAGCGCTACAGACTTAGGTTGATCGCCTTGAACTGTCTGAGCGTGCCTGATACCGAATTCATTGGGGCAATGTTGCAAGAAGGTGGAAGCTCTTGTTCATTGCCCTTTTGTTCGTTGATTTTCCTCCTTGACGCAAAACTAACCGAACTCTTCTCGCAAAGAATTGGTACTGAGCCATTCTTTGCCGTCTACCCCCGGATCTGCACTGGCATAACCAGGTAGGTAATCTTGGTTTCACCCAGCGGCACAAACACGGCTGGGCTGGTGGCCGCATTGCACTGCATTTGTACCTCGGTGGTGTCAAACGCCTTCAGTCCATCCAGCAGGTAGCGCACGTTAAAGGCTATATCTAGCTCGTCCCCCGTGACCTGGGCGGGCAGTTCTTCGCGACCGCTACCCACTTCCTGGGCTTCTACCGAGAGGGCAATGCTCTGGTCGCCGGGGTTGAGAGTGATTTTGATGATGTCGTTTTTTTGGCTGGCCAACACGGCGATGCGCTCTAGACTAGCCATAAGCAGGCGGCGATCGACGGTGACCTGACGGGCAAACTGCTTCGGCAGCAGCTGCCGGTAGTTGGGATATTGCCCTTCGAGCAGGCGGGTGGTGAGGCGCTGGGCACCCAGGTCAAAGAGCACCTGGGTTTCATCGAGGCGCAGGGCTACCGGCTCGTTGGAGGTGTAGCCCTGAATCATGCGCTCTAGCTCCCGCAGAGCCTTGGCGGGCACGGTGACATCCATCGCTGGGGTGTCGGTGGTCGAGTTATCGGTGGTGCAAACCACCGACAGGCGGTGGCCATCGGTGGCGGCAAACTCAAGGGAGTCGGTTTCAGAGAGCAGGTGCACGCCGGTAAGCACCTGCTTGGTTTCGTCACCGCTGGTGGCAAAAAGCGAGCCGCGCAGCCCGTGGAGCAGGGCATCGGCAGAGAGCGATATGGCCTCACCATCTTCTACGGTCGGTAGTGAGGGGTAGTCTTCGGCGCTGAGGCCCCTTACCTCGTAGCGACCTGAGGACGAGGTAAGGGTAACGGTAGTGCTGTCACCCTCAGATTCTAGGATGATGTCTTCGTTGGCTAGGCGCGAGACAATATCGCCCCAGAGCTTAGAGGGCAGGGTGAGGGTGCCGGGTTCATCGACCTGAGCGCTGAAGCGGGTTTCAATACCGAGCACTTCGTCAAAGCCCACCAGGGTGACCGACTGGCTCTCAATATCAGCCTTGACCAAAATGTTGGCCAGCACAGGTCTACTGGGCCGAGATGAGACGGCGCGGCTGACCGACGACAGTTGGGAACTCAGCTCGTTCTGGGGGCAAGTAAACTTCATGGCAGAGAGAAAAAGAAACGCAACTGGAGCAGAAGGCTATGACCAACGGCTGATCGGTGAAGCATAGCTAATTCCGTACTAGCAGTATCTCACCTTTGCCATAGATTCCTGGTTAAAGTGCCCTTGAGTGCCAGATCTAAAGAGGCTGGATCCTTTGTGGAGAGAGCTTTGTAGCGTTTTGAAAGAAGCTACTTTTCGATTGGGCGTTTATCGTATCACCCTATCTTTGGTTTACCAATGCTGGCCCTGTTAAGTCAGGTTTGCTTTCCGGAAGAAGAAAAATTTAAAAGGTAGTCGTAGTAGAAGAGCCTGTGAAAACTGGGGAGAACCGCTGAAGCATTTGCCCAGTATGGTCTGCTTTGCTAACGGAGATGGGGAAAAGGTAAGGAAAACTCTTTCCACTTTCCACACCCATGGAAGTGGGTGAGACAATCTCTACCCAAAGCGAGAGGTTATCCCCTTTAAAGGGAAGGCTTTTCCCCGGCTTTTGCTCTGTTTTCCCCAGAAATATTTGAGAGAAACGTTACAAAACGTTATGTTAGGCTCTGGTTCTCAGCTGGCCAGGATCCGAAAAAGCTTATGGAACTTGGGCTGTGGGCTTTTTGCCTGCCGGGGGATGAGCTGTCTTGCCCTGAGCATTTTCCAGTCTGATGGGAACTAATGGGGAGAAAATACCTCATTGCCGGATCCATTCTACACCGTTTTATGGGTCACATTACCCATCCACTTCATCAGTCGCCACGCCCATGTCTCTTTCTGTAGCCCCTGACTTTTAAAGCAAGGAACCCTGCACGTTTGAGCAGGGTTCCTTGTCTTAGGTAATGTCCTCACACCTAGTCTTAGCGTCAGGCGATGCCTGCGATCGCCGGTTCGACGACTGGGGTAAGCGCCTTGGTCTTGATCACCAGTACAGAACAGGGAGCTTTGTGCATGACCTCGTTGCTGATGCTACCCAGCACCAGCTCGGCCAGCCCTTTGCGGCCCCGGTTGCCGATCAAAATCAGGTCGGCGTCCCAGTCTTGGGCGGCTTTGCAGATGACAGCAGCAGGATCGCCCACTAGCTGACGAAATTCGGTGGTGACGCCAGCGGTATTGGCGATCGCCGTGTAGTGCCGTAGGCGATCGCTGCTCTCGGTTTCGTAACGCACCCACTCCTGCCGCCAGGCCTCAAGGTTAAGCTCGGTGCCCGGTGCCCAGTAGATACTGTTGAGCTTGGGCGACATCGGTAGAGGGCTATCGTCGTCTTGGTTAGACAGGCTGTGTACGAGTAGAAGCGCCCCTTCGGTGGCCTGGGCCATGTCTAGGGCTTCGGCAAATAGGGCATCGCTACTGGGGCTGTTGTCTAGGGCGACGAGAAGTTTTTGGTACATGGGCGTCCTCCCGGTAACTGTAGCTGATGAATCTAGTGGGTGGTCTAGTGGTGCTGAGGCCGATGGTGATCTAGGCGGGGTGTCAGCCAGCAGAGGAAGAGCACCAGCACCAGGGCACCGAGTTCGGTCGTGAGATAGAGCGAGTCGTGATAGGTAAAAATGAGGGATAGCATGGCGTGATCCTCCCCGTGCCGGGCACGTCTAGGGGGCTTTGGTTCGTTGCACCTAGGTCGTAACGTCACTAGGGTGCAACCGTTTTCCTTACTTCTATTGTCTTGCGGAGTTTTGGCGGCGGCGGGGTAATGCAATGAAGTGTGATGTGCGATCGCATTTCATAACCTTTCACCGCAGGAAATTGTGGGGGGCCGGGAGTAAGAGGTAAGGGGGTGGAGGGATGGCGTGGGTCATCCCCACCCAACTCGGCCAAACATAAGCGAAACCCTGTGACCCACGGTTCAAGATCGGATGGGGCGTGACGATCGATTATTCTGGCATTGCCGCTTCAAACGCCCGCCCATCTTCCCGGCAGATCTCATAGATCATGTTTCGTCCCGACAGCGCCACGATCGGCAGGCTGCCGCCGGGCTCCGTCCACTGGCTAACCATGTAGAAGTTGTCTAAACCCGGCAGGCGCTTGGGCACGCCTTTGATCATCAGCGGCAGGGTGTCTTTGGTCAGCAGCCAGCCGCAGCTGGCCCCCTGCCAGTTGCCGGTGTAGCGTTCGTAGCTAAGGGGGGTGGCTACATCCATACATTCAATGCTGGCCCCCAGTCCCGGATAAAACTCCTCTAGCCGCTCAATCAAAATTTTCGCCTCCTGGCTTTCTTCGGCGTGGTAGGCGGTGCGCCCGTAGAGCTGTTGCCAATAGCTGTAGGGGCTGGTCAGCATGATCGTCACCACTGACTTGCCCGGCGGAGTCAGGGATGGGTCAAAGCCGTAGTGCTTGACGCCGATTTCGTAGCGGTCTTGGCCTGCGATCGCGATCGGTCTATCGAGCAAATGGGTCACCCAGTGGGGTCGATGCGAAAAATCCATTCCTACCCCCAGCGACACTTGCAGTTGAGAATGCAGCGGCAGATGCCCATCGTAGAGCTTCTCGATGCGGCGGTTGATGTACTCACCCTGCAGCAGGTCAAAAATGGTGCGGCGACCGTCGCAGGCCGAGATCACCCGCTTTGCGCGATACTCTTCGTTGCTGTAGAGGCGCACCCCCACCGCCTGATCATCTTCCACCAGCACCCGCTCGACCTGAGCCGAGTAGACAATCTCGCCCCCCAGATCGAGGTAGCGCTTTTCAATGGCGCGGGCAAAGCTAATGGCCGCCCCCACAGGCGACCCTGCGTTGCCGTTGTCTAGGTAGGCCAGCAGCGACATGCCCACCATCACCGGCACATCGGGCCAGGCAAACATGTGGGGCAGCGCCGATCGCAAAAACGGATGCTTTACCTGCCCCGCGAGGTCGCGCAACGACAGCTGGCTCCACTTGCCCAGCGCCCCCATAAAGGGCAGCACCTGCTTGCCCAGCCGCGCCCAGTCTGCCGCCGTCATCAGCGACTTGGGCTTTTGCTGCAACATCGACAGGTCAAACTCTTTGAACTTGCGCACCCCTTTGCAAAAGGCCTCGATTAGCTTGGCATCGTCGGGGGCGATCGCCAGCAAATGCGCTTGCAACGTATCGGGCTGGCTGTGCACCCGCAGCACCTCCCCCTGGGCACCATGAATCTGCATAAACTCGGTTTGGTTGACAAACTCTAGCCCCTCAAAGGCCCCTAGCTCTTGCCATAGCGAGTAGAACGGCTGCCCCGGTCCGGTACCAAAGATGTAGTGAATGCCGCCGTCAAAGGTGTAGCCTTGCCGTTGCCATGCCGTGCACAGGCCCCCCGGCTGATCGTCGGCCTCAAAAATGATGCTGCGGTAGCCGTTCATCTGGGCGTAACACCCGGCGGCCAGCCCGGAGATGCCAGCGCCAATGATAATGATGTCTGCGGTGGGGGCCATGGGAGATGCGATCGCGCACTGTACTATTCAACGCTAGATGGCCCCGGCGATAAGTTCCCAAACCTTCAAAATTTTTGATGAGGCAAGCTAGCGGCGTGGGTGCCCTGAGCCAGGGCTAGACAGTCTGCGATCGCGTCACCAAACTCACCAGGCTATCGACCAGGCGTTGCGGATCCATGGGCATAATAGCTTCCCCATGCATCATGCTTTGGGACATGATGAAGAAAATTGTGGCCCCGAGTATGACCCTGGCTGTGGCCTCGGGGTCAGGCAGGTCAAGCTCTGGGCAGGTTTTGAGGTAGTCGGTCAGCTGATCGGCAGCGGGCTTAGTGAGATACTCCACAAAGGCCTGGGCCAACTGCGGAAACCGACCCGACTCACCGGCCACCAGGCGCACAAAGTTTTGGTAGTCAATGTCGTGCAGCTCACTCTCGATGGCGTTGGTAATCAACCGCCGCAGCACCTCCTCAGGGCGACCCTCTAGGTTGCCGTCGCCCATCACCTGCTGGCAGCGGGCCTCAGCTACGTACTGTATCAGCGCTCTAAACAGCCCCTCTTTGTCTTTAAAATGGCTATATACCGTTGGTTTTGACACACCAGCGGTCGCCGCCACTCGGTCCATACTGGTGCCAGCGTAGCCATTTTGTAGGAATTCTTGCATCGCCCCCTGCAAAATTTGCACCGCTTTTTCATTCAGCACTGCTGGACTGTGAACCACGCGCTTTCACCTCTCTAACCCGACTGATTCCATGTATAGCACCCGATTGCTGGTCATCACCCCGCACCCTGTTCAATTAGGTTCAGGGTGCTCCAGCTAAATACTTATCCAGAATTTGACTGCGATCGGCCCCACGGGATAAGTTCGCCTCCTGGAAAGGGATGTTTTTTAGTTGGAACATCCTGAGGCGCTTCTCCCCCAGAGCATCCCGCAGGATGTTTTGCAGCAAAGTATAGGCTTATACCTCTAATGGTAATGGGCTATTGACTAATTTTACCAAACCGTTTAGTTTGATTTTGTCGGTTTGTACAGCCTGCCCTATGCAGCCAAAGCATAGTATTGCCGAGCGCTGGGGCTAATGCAGCAGCTAGACATCGTCTTTGTGCCGGGGCCAAAATTACTGTCTTCTATGCTTAAAGGTGCCCTGGCTAGGGTGTTTTAGAGTCAGCCCTGGCGTGGTCGAGGTGGAATGGTTGCTCAATCTTGTTGAGCTTTGATCAGAAGTTGCCGTTGGTGACGGTGTAGTTATTGAGTCCCCCACCATTGAGAGACCGCGATTTATGCAGGCCTACCCTAAGCTCGATCTGAAATGGCACCGTCTGGTTTTGGCAGTCCTAATCACCCTTATCATTGCCGATACGACTCCCCATCCTCAGCTGTCTCCAGGGCTGTTGCAAACCCTGGCGGCACACCTCAGGGATGGCCGCTAGCGGCGGGGGCTAAGATTCCGTAAACTCCGCCCCCGTTGACCCCTGGGGTGACTAAGCTAGGAGAGTTCTAGCCTGGGTCTGCACCCCCGTTGCCCAGGGCTGCTGTGCGATCGCCCATGACCCGTTCTCCCAAAACCGCCACTGCCGCTATCCCCACCGCCTATCGAGTCAAGGGCTGGATGCTGCGGCAGATCAAGCGAGACTGGGTGAAGCTCTCGCTGGCGGGGCTGTGGCTGAGCTTTTTGGCGGCCCATGTGGCTACCGACTCGGTGCCTGCCCAGCTGTTGGAACGACGTCTACAAACCCTCTTTTTTGAAATTCGCGGCCCCCGCGTAGCCCCTGACGACATCGTCATCTTGGCGATGGATGAAGAATCCTTTGGCCAGGCCGAGTACTACCGTGCCGACCCCGACGAGTATCCCTATCTGGCTCCCCTGGCGGGCAGTCCTTGGCAGCGGCGAGCCCATGCGATCGCCATTGAGCGCGTGCTGGCGGCGGGGGCTAGAGCGGTAGCGGTAGATATTTTGATGTTTTCAGAGAGCAGCTACGGCCCCGCCGACGATCAGGCCCTAGCAGATGTGCTGGAGCGCTACGGCGATCGCGTCGTACTGGCGGTTTCTGTCGACGATGCTGGTCTGCGCCAGGGGGCCTTGGTGCGCCCGACCCAGCCCTTTCCCAAGCTGCTCAACACCCCCGCCCGCACCGGCAATATTAACTTTCCCATCGAGCCCGATGGCCGCATTCATCGCCACGGACGGGCCTACCTCAACGGGCTGGGGGCCAGCCAGGCCGACCTCGACGAGGCCAGTGAGATTGGCAGTGAGGTCGATGCTACCCAGTCCTTTGCTGAGGCCACTCTGGCGGCGGCGGGGGTTGAGCAGCTTCCCCCCAGGGGCGATTTTTTGAATTTCTACGGGCCGACCCGCAGCTTTAGGCATCTGCCCTTTTGGTACGTGCTCGACCCCGACCCCTGGGCCAACCAGCTTAACGACGGCCAGTATTTCAAGGACAAAATTGTCATCATTGGGGGCACCGCCAAATTTCTCCAAGACTTTCATCAGGCCCCCTTCTCGGAGACGCTGTTGCACCCCGAAGCCATGGCTGGGGTTGAGATCTTAGCTACCGATGTGGCCAATCTGCGCAGCGGCCAAGCCCTGCGACAGGGGCTGAGCAATGCTTGGCTACGGGGGCTGCTGGTGATGACTGGTGGCGGGGGGTTTGTGCTGTTGCTTCGTCGATTTAACCGCCCCGTGGCCCGCCTCGGCTGGACGGGTGCCACCATTGGCAGCTGGTTTTGGCTCAGCTATGGGGCTTTTGCCGGGGCGGGGGTGCTGTTGCCTACGGGCGCTCCCCTGGTGGGGCTGATGGTGCTGGGTGGCACCTATATCGTGGCTGACATTGTGACCGAGCAGATTCGCAAGCAGCGGCTGCGCCAAACCCTAGAGCAGTACGTCACCTCGCCTATCGTGCAGGAGATCATCAGTCAGCAGGACGACCTTCAAGACCTGCTCAAGTTGCGGGAAGCTGAGGTGATTGGCCTGCTATTAGCCAACCGCTATCGGATTGTGCGCCTGCTGGGCTCTGGAGGCTTTGGCGAAACCTATGTGGCCGAAGATACCCAGCGGCCTGGCTCGCCCGTGTGCGTGGTTAAACAGCTGCGCATCATCAGCGACGACCCCCGGGCTCACCGGCTGGGGCGACGGTTTTTTGAGGGCGAGGCTGAGACCCTCGAAAAACTGGGGCACCATGCCCAAATTCCCCGGTTGCTGGCCTACTTTGAGATCCAAAGCTCGTTTTATTTGGTTGAAGAAATGATCGAGGGGCACCTGCTGCGCGATGAACTGGCCACCCGTCGCCCTCTGCCCCAAGCTTACGTTTTCGATTTACTGCTGGGGCTGCTGCCGGTGATTGCCTTTGTCCACGATCAGGGGGTGATTCACCGCGACATTAAGCCCTCCAATATTATTCGGCGGCAGGCAGATGGGCAGCTGGTGCTGATTGACTTTGGCGCGGTCAAGCAAATCTCTAGCAAGCTGGCCCATACGGGGGTGCATCTTACCTCCACGGTGGGGGTGGGCACCCAGGGCTATATGCCCAGCGAACAGTCGGCGGGGTTGCCCAAGTTTGGCAGCGATCTCTACGCCCTAGGCATTACGGCGATCGAGGCGCTGACGGGCATTCCGGCCTATGCCCTGCGGAGGGATGTTAACGGTGAGGTGATTTGGCGGCACGAGGCCCCTGGCCTCGACTCTACCTTTGGTGACATCATTGCCCGGCTAGTGCTCTACGATTTTACCGATCGCTACCAGCGGGCCGAAGAAGTGCTGGCTGACCTGGCCGGGGTCGAAGCGGTAGTGCGATCGCAGCCTCTACCCGACAACTTTCTCGCTTCACTTGCCGTCGCTGGCGGGTCGCTGGGCTCGCCAGCGCTCTCTACCGACGCCGAAGACTGGGATGACATCGACCCTACCGAAGATACCAACATGCTGCCGGGCAACTGGTTTGACACCACCAGCCTGATGCCCGGTGCCAGTGACCCGCCTCAACCTTAGCTAAGCGCCGGGCTGAGGGATGGTGATATCGATCGCCTGCACGGTGGTGTTGGGGGTGAGACTGCTCAGCTCAGGCTGAATTTCAGCGGGGTTGCCCACCACTAAAATCACCAGTTGGTCAGGGCTGAGGCGGGCCTGAGAGGCCGCTAGCACCGCCTCGGCGGTGGTGGCGCGCACCTGATCTTGAAACTGAAACACAAAATCTTGGGGGTAGTCGTAGTACTCGTAGCGAATCAGCCGCGCCAGGGTTTGGCTAGGGCTTTGAAAGTTAAATACAAAGCTGTTGAGTACCGAATCCTGTGCCTGCGACAACTCTGCTTGGGTAATGGGTTCGCCGCGCAGACGGTTAATCTCAGCTAGGGTCGAGCGAATGAACGGCACCGTCGCCTCAGAGCGGGTCTGGCCACCGCCCACAAATAGCCCAGGGTAATCGTAGCGGGGGGCCCACAGCGCATAGACTGAGTAGGCTAACCCCTGGCGCGATCGCACCTCATTAAACAAGCGGCCGCTAAAGCCGTTGAGCACCTCGTTCATCACCGCCAGGGCGGCGTGGTCGGGGTAGTCAAGCTGCCCCCCCAGGTGCCCGAGCTGAATGTAGCTCTGGGTCAGCTGGGGCTGCGACACCATAAATACTCCCGTCTGGGCTTGCTGCACTGGGGGTAGATCGGTTGCTAGACCTGTGCCCTCAGGCTGCCAGGGGCCAAAGTATTCGGCAATTAACGCCTTCATCTGGGCGCTGTCAAAATCGCCCACGATGCCCAAAATAGTCTGCTCTGGGCGAATTGAGGCCTGGTAAAACGACTGAATATCTTCCCGGCTGATGGCAGCCAGGGTGGCGTACTCGGTGGTGCGAGCGTAGGGGCTGTCGGCCCCGTACACCAGTTTGCGAAACTCGCGGCTGGTGATGCTGTCGGGGTTGTCATTGCGGCGGGCAATGCTGCCGCTGTACTGGCGCTTGAGGAGATCGATGCGATCGTCGGCAAAGGCAGGCCGCTGCACCACGTCGGCAAACAGGGAAAACACTGCCCTTGTATCTTCGCTCAACGCACTGAAGGTGGCGCTGCCCTCGCTAGTGTCAATGCTGGTTTCGATCGCCGCCGCCCGCTGTTCTAGGGCCTGGTTGAGAGCATCGGCATCGAGACTCTCGGTTCCGCCCAGGCGCATGGCGTCACCGGTAAGGCTGGCCAGCCCCACCTTGTCGGCCGGTTCAAACCGCGACCCGGTGCGAAAGGTCGCCGACCCACTCACCAGGGGGAGTTCATGGTCTTCTAGCAAATAGACCACCAGACCATTGGGCAACTCGTAGCGCTCATAGGCCGGAATCTCAATGTCCCGCAGGGGGGGAAACTCTAGCTCGTCGTAGTGAAGCGGGGTGAGGGCGTTGGCCGGAGCCTGCCAGGCCAGCAGCAATACCCCCAGCAGAGCCGTCAGGGTGAGCAGCGGCATCAGCCACCGCCGTCTCGCCGACCGTCGGGTTTCCGCCAACCATCTGAACGCATTCATCACCATGGGTTCCCTGTAATTATCCTGTGCGAAACTCTGTGCAAAGATCCTGAACAAACAGCGGCGATGGATTGGTCAGTCCTACCTGCGCCCCTGAGCCTAGCCCCCAACAACTATTGAGGTGACTCCGCTGGGACGAGCTTGCCCACCGTGCGGTTAGCAGGCTGAAACAGCTCCTGAGCCACCCGCTGAATATCTGCCGCTGAAACGGCCTCAATGGCGGTCAGATCGTCAAAGACATTGCGCCAGCTGCCAGTTTTGGCTTCATACTCGGCCAACAGAGAAGCCATACCGCTGTTTGAGGCCAGGGTCTGCAACAGCCCAGCTCGGGACTGAGTCTTTACCCGCTCGAGCTCCTGGGGGGTGACCGGCTCTTGCTGCAGCCGCTGCAGCTCGTCGGTAAATAGCGCGCCTAGGTCGTCTGGGGTATTGCCGGGAGCCGTCAGACCGTAGAGCAAAAAGATATTGTCGTAGCGATCGCCCGGAAACCCATTCAAGCTGCCTACATCAAGCGCAATGCGAGCATCGTCGATTGCCGCCTTGTAGATCCGCGAGGTGCGCCCTCCCATCAGCAAACTGTCGATCATGCCGTAAATTACGTGGTCGGGGTGATCGATACCGGGGCGATGGTAGCCCTCCAGATACCAGGGCTCAGAGGGCAGAGCCAGGGTAAACTCGCGCGGTGCTGTCTGCCGGGGCTCATTGATCTCAGGTTGTGGGGGGGCTGGGCGCGATTGATAGCGGCCAAAGTAGACCTCCGCCAACCGTTGCATCTCAGCCGGATTCACGTCTCCTACTACCACAGCAGTCAGATTCCCAGGCCCGTAGTAGGTGTCGTAAAACGCCTGAATATCGTCGCGGGTGGCGACAAACAAATCCTCTTGGTAGCCAATTACCGGACGGCGATAGGGGTGACTGACAAAGGCCTCCTCCAAAAACCGCTCAATCATGGTGCCAATGGGAGAGTTGTCTACCCGCATGCGGCGCTCTTCGAGAATGACGTCCTTCTCTTCGTAAAACTCCCGAAATACTGGATCTAAAAACCGCTCCGACTCCAGCGACATCCACAGCTCCAGCTTGTTGGCCGGCAAACTGTAAAAATATCGAGTGGCATCGGCGGAGGTGGTGGCGTTGAGCCCGACCCCCCCCGCCTGCTGAATAATTTGCCCATACTGGTTTTGCTCCACAAACCCAGCCGCCTCTTTTTGCAGCGTTTCTAGCTGAGACTGCAACTCAGATGCTTTGGCTTCGTCGCCTGCCGCCTGGGCGACCAAAAACTCCTCAAACACCTCATCGAGCTGCGCAAAGATCTGCTGCTCAGCGGCAAAGTCTTTGGTGCCAATGCGGCTAGTACCCTTAAAGGCCAGGTGCTCTAGGTAGTGAGCTACTCCGGTTTTGCCATCGGTTTCATCCACCGCCCCCACATTGGCGTAAATCATAAACGACACCACGGGGGCCTGGGAGCGCTCCAGCACAATAAATTTCATGCCGTTGTCGAGGGTAAACTCCGTCACCCCCGCCGCCACTCGGTCTAGATAGGGCTGTATGGTCTGGGCCGTTTGAATAGCGCCTTGGGCGATCGCCGGCTGCGACCACATCAGCCCGAGACTGACCAGGGCGACCCAGCCCACTAGCCATCGGCCCAGGCGGGGGGCCAGCCGATCTACAGACCATCGGGCACGGGGTTGAGTATGGTGCGGTACTTGATTCATCCGGCTGCCATCAAACACAGGGTTAGTAATCACTGAGTAAAGACTCCGCTTATCAGGATAGTGGAGTCCTGCGGGCAATGACCATTCTTCTGGGCTAGCGTTCCTGGGCGGCTCAGTGCCTTGCCCAAGGCAGTTGTCAAAAGCCTTAGATCCTGGGTAGAGTTCGCATAGTTGTATAAAGGGGCGGGCTTTGACACAGGCGGTAGATAGCTCAAACCTCAAGCTCTGGGCCCAGCGCGCCCTAGCAGCAATGTTCTTGTCGGGCCAGGTGGTGATCCACCTAATCTCTCGACCTGTACATCGGCGCAATACCCTCGACCAAATGGCCGCCGTGGGGCCAGAGTCGCTGCTGATCGCGCTGATTACCGCCGCCTTTGTGGGCATGGTGTTTACCATTCAAGTCACCCGAGAGTTTTTGACCTTTGGGGCCGGTGCGGCGATCGGTGGTGTGCTAGCGCTCACCCTGGCCCGCGAGCTGGGGCCGGTGCTCACAGCGGTGATTATTGCCGGGCGGGTGGGGTCAGCTTTTGCCGCCGAAATTGGCACCATGCGAGTTACCGAACAGATCGATGCCCTGCAAATTCTAAAAACCGACCCCATCGACTACCTGGTGATTCCTCGGGTGATTGCCTGTGCCCTGATGCTGCCGTTGCTCAATGTGCTGTCTTTCATTACGGGTATGACCGGTGGCCTACTGATCGCCACCAGCCAGTACGGTATTCCCTATTCAGTGTTTTTAGATTCAGCTAAGAACTTTTTGTCGGTCTGGGATTTAGTCAGCTCGCTGATCAAGGCGTTTTTCTTTGGCATTTTAATTGCTGTGATTGGCACCAGCTGGGGGCTGACTACTACCGGTGGCGCTAAGGGGGTAGGTCAATCCACTACCACTGCGGTTGTTACCGCTCTTTTGGCGATCTTCATCAGCAATTTCTTTCTCTCGTGGCTGATGTTCCAGGGCACCAGTAGCGCTGTCATGAGAAATTTTTAGAGCACTGAAGCCTAGTTCTGTGCTCCATGACGTTTGGCACCGTGTTTGGCCTGTGAGCGGAGTGGTCGCTACGGGCGTGCAAGGTCATGGGGCCAACGCTCTTCAAAATAGGCTAGAAAACGCCAGCCTCCGCTTCTTCTATACTGTGAAAAGCACCATTATCTGTCATTGCCCCCGTGACCTCTACCCCAACAGCGATCTCCACCGACCTGTCTCCCAGCTTCCGTATTCCTCTAGTGGTGATTGGTCTGGCGATACCCCTAGCCTTTGCAAAGCTCTGGCTAGGGGCCGTAGTAGGAGTTTTTGGACTTTTTTTGCTGGTGCAGACCCTCATGCTCACTCTACGGTTTACCGACAGCGCCTTAGAGGTGTATCGCAGGGAAACAATGATTCGTCAGTTTCCCTATGCCGAATGGCAGCACTGGGAGATCTTTTGGGAGCCGGTGCCGGTGCTGTTCTACTTTCGTGAGGTCAACAGCATCCACTTTTTGCCGATTATCTTTAGCCCTGGAGAACTGCGCGTCTGTTTAGAAAACCACTGTGCCTCAGCCAAAGACCTGGCGTAATCGGGCTGCCCAGGGTTCACCCTGGCTCTCATCTGATAGGCTGACAACAGGTCTATGGAGCCGTTATGACCGCAGAGGAGCTATCGAAATCAAGCCTGGGACAGAGCAGCGGCGGCGGTGATGCCCCCGGTGGCTCGGCGGAGGGAGCGGGTCTTAAGTCAGACTGGAGCACCCGCATTGACGCCCTACGCCAGCAGGAAGCTGACCTCAAACGCAGCATTGTCGACCTGCAAGCGACCTACAATCGCCTCACCCAAGATCAGTTCCAAAAAATCCAGACTGACATTGGCCGCATGGTGCAGCAGGGCACTGCTGAGCTAGAGCAGCGCAAGCGCACCCTCCAGCAGGAAATTGAAACCCTGGAGCGTCGCCAAGAGCGCATTCAGGCCGAAATGCGCACCACCTTTGCGGGTGCGTCTCAAGACCTGGCGGTGCGGGTACAGGGTTTTAAAGACTATTTAGTGGGCAGCTTGCAGGATCTGTCGGTGGCGGCCGAGCAGCTCAATTTAGCCCCCACTCGTCCGGCTGTAGTTCCAGCAGTCGAGCGCGGTGGCGATACTGGCACAGAACGCCTGGCGAATCGCCCCTCCCGCCGAGCTACTTCTCAGGAGGCCACAACTGCCCAGCCAGCCTTTGCCTCTAGCAGCTTTCAAGACCAGACCGATCGCATTCGCAGTCTGCTCGATCAGTACCGCATGCGGCCCGACTATTATGGCCCCCTGTGGCAGCTGCGACGCACCTTTGAGCCCATCCACGCCGATCGCATCTCCAACTGGTTTTTTGCCCAGGGGGGTCGTGGTGCGGTCAAGAGCATGGGCAGCCGCCTACAAAACGTGCTGGTGGCCTCGGCGGCGATCTCCATTCTCTATGCCCTCTACGGTAGCCGCCTGCGCACCCTGGTGCTCTCTAATAGCCCCGAGCGCTTGGGTGACTGGCGGCGCGGCCTGCAAGACTGCCTGGGCATCTCTCGGGTTGACTTTGGCACCGGCCAGGGGGTGATGCTGTTCGACGCCCCTGAACCTCTAGCCCAGCGGGCCGATCGCATCACAGCTGAGAATGGCCTGCCCTTTATTGTGGTCGACGAAGCTGAGTCGGTGATCAGCTTGGCGCTGCTCCAGTTTCCTCTTTGGCTGGCCTTTGCCCCCGACCCCATGAACCCGGTAAACGAGTACGACTACTAGACGTGGTCAGGTTGTCGCTAGGGCTAGACTCTAGGACGAAGCTAGTCAGCCTGGGGGGGCAAGGTTTCTACTAGCTGATTGACGACCCGATCTAAGGCGACCGATCGCGAGGCCTTGAGCAAGACGCGATCGCCCGGTTGCAGCAGCGATCGCAGGTAATCGGCTAGGGTCTCGTGGTCGGCAAAGCCGATTGTTTTCACCCCTGCTGCTCCTTCGGCCAGGGCTAAGGCCTCGTCTGGGTCAGCTAGAGTGAGCAGGGCATCTAAGCCCAGCTGACTAACGGTCTCGCCCACCTGGCGATGCAGGTCTATGGAGCGTTCTCCCAGTTCTTTCATCGTGCCCAGTACGGCAATGTGGCGCTGGCCAGGGGTTTCGGCCAGCAGATGCAGGGCGGCTGCCATTGACTCAGCCCCGGCATTGTAGGTTTCATCGAGCAGCAACACATCGTTGGGCAACGCCACCCGGCGAGCGCGGCCGCTGGGCAGATCTACGGTGAGGCCCTGGCTGAGCACGCGCCAGTCGAGGTCAAGAGCCTGCATGACGGCGATCGCCGCCAGCAGATTCAGCGCGTTGTGACGACCGGGCAGCGGCATGGGTATGGGTACTCCTTCTACCACCAGGGTGTTTGCCCCCACTGGCTCACCTCTAACATCGCCTCCCTCTAGACCAAAGGTGAGAGTGCGCCCTGACCATACCCGAGCCGCCGTGGTCATCAGCCGGGAGTTGTCGTGGTTGAGCACTGCCGTACTCTGGGATGGCAGCTCGGCTAGCAGCTCGCACTTGGCGGCGGCGATCGCCTGCTCTGACCCCAGCCGACCAATGTGCGCCGTACCCACATTGGTAATCACTGCCACATCTGGAGCTGCGATACGGGCGAGCCGACCGATTTCTCCCGGCCCCCGCATGCCCATCTCCACTACCCCAAAGGCGTGGTCAGGCCGGAGCTGGAGCAGGGTCTTGGGCACGCCGATATCATTGTTGTAGTTGGCCTGGGTCTTGTGGACTGGGGCCTGGGTGCCCAGGGCTGCCGCAATTAGTTCTTTGGTGGTGGTTTTGCCCACCGACCCGGTAATGGCCACAATGCGGGCGGCCTGCTGGGTCCGCCACCAGCGCCCCAGCGCCTGGTAGGCCGCTAGGGTATCGGCTACGGGCAGACAGGGAAGATGTGGAATTTGCTTACCCGCCTCGACAACGGCGGCGATCGCGCCCTGGGCGATCGCGGCTTCGACAAACCCATGGCCATCAAATCGCTCTCCCACCAGGGCTATAAACAGAGCGTTTTCACTGAGATTGCGGGTATCGGTGGTGATATTTGCTACCTGAATTTTGAGGGGCGATGGCGACACATGGTCGAGAGATGCGCCGATGACATCGGCCAGGGTAGCTAGGGAAGAAAAACTCATAGCCCTCAAGGGTGTGGTGTAGCGGAGACTGCATTGCGGCCGGGCTTTGCCCAAGCTTTTCTCCATAGTGCTCTGATTGTAAAGGAAACTTACCCCGGCAAAGTGGCTATAACTGTCTCTGGAATTTGGGTACCCTGGGGGCTAGCATGTTGACGCTCTGAGGCTTGACTGCTTGCGATGGTTGAAAATGAGGCCAGAGTCGATGCCCCCTTCAATCAATGGCCTATCCTGGGGCCAAGCTGTCTCGATGGTGCCCAAGGTCTCTCGGTTGTTCATGGTGGCCTCACAATTGGGT
Organism: Pseudanabaena sp. PCC 9330; assembly: GCF_055795045.1. NCBI lineage: Bacteria > Bacillati > Cyanobacteriota > Cyanophyceae > Pseudanabaenales > Pseudanabaenaceae > Pseudanabaena > Pseudanabaena sp. PCC 9330. Next base: position 319,665 of record NZ_JAYFES010000115.1, read on the forward strand.
AGCAAACTTTGCCAGAACTTTGTTTGCGTACCCTACACAGTCCCCAAAACTAGAAAATTTACGCAGTAGTCTAGAGACATACTAGGGGTAAGCCGGTGTAAAAACTGACGCGCACTGGGGGCCAACAGCCTTTAATAGATCTAGAGATTGTTGCTGCTATCAGCTTCGTGCATTTCGTTAGGTTCGTAGAGTAGGTCAGTTGATTGCAAAGTTCTTCTCATCGCAGCCCGTTTGATCGCATGCCCCTTGGGCATGTGAAGTTGGGCGCATCTGTAGATGAGATCAGGGCGGTGAAGCCGTGAAGACAAAAGTAACTCACAACAATAGAACCACTACGGCAGACGAGCAACGCCTGTACAACCACCTGCTTTCCTGCGTGGCGGTAGAGTCCCCTGAAGCCATGGTAGAAAGGTTTCAGGCGCTATTTATCAATGGCTTTGGCTACCCCGATCGCGCGATCGCAGAGGCTCTCGACCATCTGCTGTCCAACCCAGAAATTGACGACTACTACCGGTTCATTCTCAACCGCTGCTGCCACATCTTGATCAACCGCTGGCAGACCAATACTCAGTTTCAGCCCGCCATTCCCACCCTGATAGGGCTGCTTGAGTCTACGCCTCCGAGTCGAGTGCCCGAGCTGTCTCGCTCTCGTTCTGTGCGTCGCCTGCGCCAGGTTACCCATGGGTTTCTCGATACCGAGCAATATCTAGCGCTCAAGCGCCTGGCCTGTGTGGTTGAGGCGCGTCAGTCTAGTCTGCCCCGCAATCGGCAGGCAGATGTGGTGCCCCTCGGGTCTCTCATCAACCGCTATCCCTACCTCTACGAGCACTGCTTAGTTACCGAAGACAGCGACACTCAGCACCAGCAGCATGTGCGTATTATGCAGGCCGAGGCCCAGCGCAAGTTTGAGGTAGACCTCAGCCATTACGTCACCTACCGGGTGCGCCAGGGGCGGCTCCATCGCCAGGGGCAGACCGACTTTGCCACCAAACTGCGGGAGGTGCCCAACCCCACGCTGCTGAGCGACAAAGACCTAGTGGTCTCACTCAAGCAGTTTTCTCGTCGTCGTGACCAGGGCCAAAGCTATCGTGACGGTGCTCAGCGCTTTTTGATTACCCACAACGAGGGATCTTCGTTTCGGCAGTTCAAAGCCGATCTGTTTGACTACATCATGGCTGATATAGACACTGGCTATGGTCAGCGGCAGTTTAAGACCATGTTGGAAGACCATTTGCTCTCTACCTTTGCCACCAGCGATGGCAAGCCAGTAGACGACTTTCTCAAGGTACGAACCTGTAGCAATCTGTTCAACTTTTTGGTGGTTGACCCCAGCTCTGGGCGGCAGCACTATGTCTTTCTCGACTTGATCAACAACCTCGGCCCGGTCAATACTACTGGGCTGCTGCTGCGCATTCTGCTGATTTGTCAGAAGGTCAAACCCTTTCTGGAGCGGCGCTTTTCGCTATTGTTTAACCACTACGAGTCTGCCTCTAGCGATACGGTGGCCTGGCTGGTCAACATGTTTGAAAATATCAACGTCGCCATGAGCTTGAACTTTGGCACCGTCGACCTTTCCCACGCCAGTGGCCGGTAGTTGCTGTCAGTCGCTACTATGGCTAGGGTTCTTTGCCATAGTTGTCTATGACCGGCCATCTCGCCCGCATTGATATTTTTCCGGTCAAGTCGCTGGATGGGGTTTCGGTGGCCTGGGCCAGGGTGCTAGAGAGTGGGGCGCTGGGGGGCGATCGCACCTACGCCCTCTTCAACAGCCAAAACCGCTTCATCAACGCCAAACAAACTGCCACCATTCACCGCCTGCGATCAACTTTTTCTGAGGATGGCCAGTCCATCACCCTAGCCGTTGACGACCAGCCCCCTGCTGCCACCTTTCACTTTCAGCAGCAGCGTTCACAACTCGAAGCCTGGTTCAGCACCTACTTTCAGCAGCCCATCGCACTTCAAGCTAATCCCGACAGCGGATTCCCTGACGACACCAACGCTGCTGGGCCAACGGTGATTAGCACCGCTACCCTTCAGACCGTTGCCGATTGGCACAGCCTTACCCTAGAAGAAGCCCGCCGCCGCTTTCGCACCAATCTCGAAATCGACGGCGTACCCCCCTTCTGGGAAGATCAGCTGTTTAGCACCGATGGTAGCCCGGTGCGCTTTGCGATCGGTGATGTGGTGCTAGAGGGCATCAACCCCTGCCAGCGCTGTGTGGTGCCCACCCGCAACGCCCTCACCGGCACGGCTACCCCTGACTTTCAAAAGACGTTTGCTCAGCAGCGCGCGGCAACCTTGCCAGCCTGGGCCTCAACCCAACGGTTCAACCATTTTTACAAACTGGCCGTCAATACCAATATCTGTGGGCAGGCAGGTCAAGTCCTCCGGGTTGGGGATAGTGTTAGCGTGGTGGCATGATCTGTAGCCCTGCTTCTGCCTACGTTCACATTCCCTTTTGCCGTCGTCGCTGCTTTTACTGCGACTTTCCCATCTCGGTGCTCGGCAACCAGCAGCGGGGCGAGACCTCTGGCACCGTAGAAAGCTACGTGGATCTGCTCTGCAAAGAGATTGCGGCCACTCCCAAGCTGAACGACCCCCCTCTCAGCACGGTGTTTTTTGGCGGCGGTACCCCCTCCCTGCTCTCCATCCCGCAGCTAGACAGGCTTCTTGCCCACCTTGATCGCCGCTTTGGCATCGCCCCCACCGCCGAAATTTCTATGGAAATGGATCCGGGAACCTTTGACCTGGAGCATTTACAAGGCTACCTGGCCGCAGGTATTAACCGCATCAGTCTGGGTGTCCAGGCGTTGGATGATAGAACGCTGGAAAGTTGTGGTCGCTACCACCGCACTGCCGATGTCTATCGCTCTGTGGACTGGCTGCACCAGGTTGCCATGGCCAACTGGAGCCTGGATTTAATCTCTGGGCTGCCCCACCAGACCCTAACCGACTGGGAAACTGGACTCACTAAAGCTGTAGCCCTTCATCCCCACCACCTATCCATTTACGACCTTACCGTAGAGCCACAAACCGTTTTCGCCAAACGCTACCAACCGGGCAATGCCCCCCTGCCTACGGACGAGCAAACGGCCACTATGTATCAGCTCGCTCAAACAGTGCTCACGGCCCAGGGCTATGAGCATTACGAAATTTCCAATTACGCCTTGCCGGGGCACCGATGTCAGCACAATTTGACCTACTGGCGCAATCAGCCCTACTACGGCTTTGGCCTCGGGGCTACCAGCTACACCCAACGTCAGCGCGTCAGTCGTCCCAGAACGCTAGCGTCCTACGGCGACTGGGTGACCGCCTTTCAGGCCGCCGGAGGCATCCACAGCGAACTACCGACGCCGGCCCTGGAGCAGTTGTTAGATCGGCTCATGGTGGGGTTGCGGCTCAAGGAGGGGATCAGTGGGGATGAGGTGCGGTCTTACTGCTCTCCGGCTACCTGGATGATTCTCTATCAAACTCTGAAGCCGCATATACAAGCGGGGTTGGTCATGGTTGAGGGCGACTCCTGGGCCACTCTTCGCCGTTTGCGCCTCAGCGATCCTGAGGGCTTTTTATTCTCCAATGTTGTGCTCTCCGACTGCTTTCGCGCTGTGGAAGATTTGGGTGACGAATGAGGTGGTGTCGTTTTAACGGACTGGCCAAGACTTATAGCTTCAAGTCAGCTGCCTGCTATGATCTCCCCAAAAAATAACTCTCTACCCCAGGCACTGTGGGCGGGCAACATTGTCTACTGCATTTGTTGGCGAAAGTCATCGGCCTTTTTGCGATCGGGAATCTCAGCTGCTAGGCGAGTCACTAGATCTTGGGGCGACAGATGGGGAAAATCGGCTAGGGTATCGTCTACGAGATAGTTGGCCATGGGGCCAATACAGCGCATCAGAGTTTGGCGACAGCGGCTGATAAACTCTGGGCTGAGAGCGTTTGCGACAGGAGATGGGGGCTCAGACAGCGGCTCTAGATCGGGCATCGTTACGTCGTGAGGATTGGGCTCTTGGCTGGCAGAGTGCTCCTCGACTACCCCCTGAATGCGGCTGATAAAGTTGGTGGCCTGACGTCCGTCAGAGAGCTGACTGGCCAAAATTTCGACAAACTCCTCTGGGGTTGCCTGGGGGTATTGATCGATCATGTCTTCGACGATGACGCTGGCCATGGGCCCAATGCAGTGGGTCAGGGCTTGGCGGCAGGCTTCGATAAAGGCCGGGTTGGACAGCTCTGAGGAAGTTAGCGCCGGGGCCGTAGCGCTAGCCCAAGCCGGTTCTATAGTTAGGGGAGAGATGGGATCTGCAGCGGCCTCTGTGAGTTGGACTAGCTGCTGCATCACGGCTTGGGCGGTCTGAAAGCGAGCTTTTGGTTTTTGCTGTACCAGCTGGGTGAGAATGGCTGCTAGACCCTGGCCCACGCTGACGTAGGTTTGCCAGCGCCACTCCAGGGTCTCTTGATCGATCAGATCGCGGGGATAGCGGCCTGTGAGTAGCACGATCGCTGTCACCCCCAGCGCATAGAGATCGCTACTGGGAAAACACTGGCCCAGGTGAATTTGCTCGGGCGGGGAGTAGCCAAATTTGCCCACCATGGTCGCCGGCTGCCCATCGTCAGCGGCGTCGACATCACCGGAGAGCAGAGTGCTGATGGCGTCGCTCACCAGGCCAAAATCGATCAGCACGGGCAGACTGCGATCGCGGCAGTACATGATGTTGTCAGGCGAAATATCGCGGTGCACAATGTTGAGCCCGTGGAGATAGTCGAGCACTTGCAACATTTGCATCAGCCACGGCACCACCTCTGCCTCAGAAAACTGGCTATCTTGTTGGCGGCGCTGCTTCAGCAGCTGAGAGTAGGGCACCCCATCGATATATTCCTGCACAATAAACAGCCGGTTGCGCTGGGTAAAACAGGCCAAAAACTTAGGTACCTGGGGGTGGTTGAGCTGGTAGAGGGTTTTGGCCTCCCGCTTAAATAGATCTAGCGCCTTTTGCAGATTGCGGCCCGATTTTTTGGCCGGAAAGAACTCCTTTAGCACGCAGGCTTCACCAAAGCGCTGGGAGTCTTCGGCCAGATAAGACCGACCAAAGCCTCCTTGGCCCAGCACCCGTTGGATGGTGTAGCGCCCCCCTACCCGATTGCCCGGAGCCAAAAGCTGGCGGTCTGCTGGGGTTTCTACAGGCGGTTCTAGAACCTCGTCTGGCTCTGGAGTGGTAACCTGGTGACCCTCGGAGAAAACATTGATATGGTAAGCGGGCACCAGCTCCTGAATATTTTTGAGCTGGAGCGGCCCCGCATAGGTCACATCTAGATCGAGTCGCGATCTGACCACGTCATAGACAATTTTAGAAATGCAAATACCGCTGGGGCGGGCCTCGGTCTGCAGGCGGGCGGCAATATTCACGCCGTTGCCCATGACGTCAGACTGGCTAAAAAACACATCTCCTAGATGTATGCCAATGCGGTGGAGCAGGGCTAAGTCTCCATCGGCGTCGGCGTTAATGTGGTGCATTGCCTTCTGAATTTCTAGCCCGCAGCTGACCGCCTGCACCGCGCTAGCAAAGTACATTAACAGACCATCTCCGGTTGACTTGAGCACCTTGCCCTCAAACTGTTCGCAGAGGCTACTCATCAGCGCCTGGTCGCGCTGTAGCTGAGAGAGGGTGAGCTCTTCATGCACCGACATGCGAGCGCTAAAGCCCACTGCATCGGTGAGCATAATGGCGGCTAGGGTGCGGTATCCGTGGGTCACGGGAGTCAGCTCCAAGGGGCGCAAGAGAAGTTTGGGTCAGCTAGGGCTGCACCTTATCCATTCACTATAGTTAGCTTCATTCCATCCGCAGCGGTTTACTAAAACCCTTTGATAGCGAATCTGACTTGGTTAGCCCCGGTTGGGCTGGGCAAACACCGTTTGCCCCCACGCAATCCGCCTGTTTAGCATCGGGGTTATGCGATTCGGATTTGGGTTGAGTCCAGGTTCTGTCTGTATGCCCCAGATTCGTAGGGGCGTTGCACTGCAACATCTCTACCGGGTATCGGTTTGGCATCGGGGGGTTATGAGTCGGATTGAATATGAAGCCCAGTAGTAGCACTCCTGATCCTAGGCTGCCCCTCTGAGCCAGGCTGTCGCCTAGCTCACTAACTCAGCCCCTTGGTCAAGCCTGAAGACAGGCTCGTCGTCTCTAGGGTCAGCACCGCTGGCTGCTCGTTGACCCGCGCCTCAAGGGGGCGCACCTTTTCTACCAGCTGAATCAGCTGCGACAGGTCGGGAGGGGCAGCGTTGGCGATATAGCCAGCGTCAGCGGCCATGCTCGAATCGGCGTTTTGCATGGCCTGCTCGATATACTGCTGCTGGTTGCGATCGACGCCAGGGCCGATCAACACGGCCCCCGGCGGAATGGCGCGACTGGTGTGCAACACCCGAAAGACACCGCTATCGAAGTCGGCGCGATGCTGCTGAAAATCTTCTTCGGCCATGGCTCCGGCGGTGACCCGGCCCTCGGCTACCCAGCCCAGGGCGATCGCCGGGGTAGGGGCAAACTCAATTTTTTGCAGGGTCAGGCCGTAGAGATCGTAGAGGGGCAGATAGTAGCCTGTGGCCGACCCGGCTTCACCTAGGGCGATCGCCTGGTTTGCCAGATCGCCCAGCGCCTGCATGGGGCTATCGTCGCGCACCACCAATACCGATCGCTGGTTGGGGGTGCCCAGCAGCGGAAAGATCGGCAGATAGTTGGCCTCAGCAATGGCGATCGCCGCCAGCCCCGAGGGGGCAAACACCAGTGACCAGTTCGCCGCCCGGATTTGCTCCACGGCGCGAATCTCGTTAAACACCGGCTCTAGCTCGACCACCGCCTTGAGCTGCTCAGCCAAATAGGCCTGAAAGCGCTGATATTTGTCTAGGGAGCTAGCGCCGTCGTCATAGCTGACCAGTCCTACGGTGAGCCGCATGGGCTGCTCATACACCTTGACCGGGCCACAACCTGAGGCCTTGACCAGCAGCACGGCCAGCAGACCCACTAAACAAAATCGCCACCACCGCCCCAGTTGTTCCATAGTTTTAGGCCAGAAGCCATCCCAACATGTCCTTGTCAAGTGGCACCCCTATGCAGCTTAGACCGACAGACTCCCGGATTCTAGGCCTTCTTCGCATTCTGTGACTCTAAATCTGATCCGAGTCCAGACGTGGAGATCTACCGGTAGGAAAACCATAGATTTCGAGCTGCACCTGGTACTAAACCTCATCCAGGTGCAGGAATAGAATGCTGTCTATCCTCGGGAACGGCAGAACCCAGACGGGACTGGCCATCGTTGCCTTCTATGAAAGTTATTCATAGCTACCATGACAGGATGTTTTTGTAACTTTAGATACCAAAATGTACTCTTGAGTTGTGGGTGAAAACCCTTCAACGCAACCGGAGATCTGCTATGAACACCAGCTATTGGCCCATCCATAAATCCAGCCCTGCTCCCAGCTTGGTGGCTCAGCTAGCTAACTTTTGGCAAGGGGCACTGGCCCACCTCGAAGCCACCTCAGAGCCGCGAGTGTGGAAGGCCAACAATACCCAGGGTGAAACCCTGTGGAATGCCTACGACCCCATTACCCATTTGGCGATCGACCATGCTTCCGCCGACGAACTGCGGGTCTGGCTGGAAGAACTGCACTATCGCAGCTAGGATGCTGCACAGCTATTTCCTGCACAATTATTTAATGGGCAAGATTTAGACGCATCTCTATAGTCATAGCAACGCCTCGCCGCTCGCTTATCCGGGCAGCGCAGCTTGGCCCCAGCGGTCAGCCCTTTCGACTTAAAAGGCTTGCTATGACTTCGGTACTGATTCAGGGTGGTCGCATTGTCACCGCCGTAGACGACTACGTGGGCGACATTCTCATTCAAGATGGTCGCATTGAGGCCATTGGTCGCCAGCTCTCGGTAGAGAATGCCGAGCGCCATGATGCCGCTGGGCTGCTCGTACTGCCCGGCGGCATCGACGCCCATGTGCACATGGAAACCCCCATGGGCAACGATGTCTACACCTGCGACACCTTTGAAACCGGTACGCGATCGGCGGCCTTTGGTGGCACTACTACGATCATCGACTTTGCCCAGCAGTTCCACGACGACAGCCCCAAGGCCGCACTCGATCGCCGCTTGGCCGCCGCCGAACCCCAGTGCTGTGTTGACTACGCCTTTCACGTCATTCTCACCGACATTAATCCGGAATCTTTGGCGGAACTGCCTGATCTAATCAACAACGACGGGGTCTCTAGCTTTAAGCTCTACATGGCCTACCCCGGCGTACTGATGGTCGACGACGCCGACATCTTCAGAACCATGCGCCGCACGGGCGACCATGGCGGCATGGTCAATCTCCACGCTGAGAATGGGGTGGTGATCCAGGCTTTAATCGAAGAGGCGCTGGAGCAGGGTAACACCTCGCCCAAGTACCACCAGCTCACCCGTCCTAGCCTGATGGAGGGCGAAGCCGCCCACCGGGTGATTCGCATTGCGGAGCTGGCGGAGGTGCCAGTGTACATTGTGCACCTATCGGCTAAGGAGGCACTAGATGCAGTGGTGGAAGCGCGCGATCGCGGCATCCATGCCTTTGCCGAAACTTGCCCCCACTACCTATTTCTGGATGAGTCGGAGTACGATGCCCCCGGCTTTGAGGCGGCCAAATACGTGATGACTCCGCCATTGCGCAATCACGACTGCCAGCACGCCCTCTGGCGCGGCCTGCAATTCGACGATTTGCAGCTGGTCGCCACCGACCACTGCCCTTTTTGTATGAATGAAAACCCCCTGGGCATTCTCAAGTCAAAGCAGTTTGGCCGCGACAACTTTAACCGCATCCCCAACGGTGCCCCTGGGGTAGAGCTGCGCCTCACCCTGCTCTATGACGGCGGCGTGAGGGCGGGGCGCATTAACCTCAACCGCTTTGTGCAGCTCACCGCAACTGCCCCGGCGAAAATGTTTGGCCTGTTTCCCCGCAAGGGCACGATCGCCGTCGGCAGCGACGCCGACCTGGTGCTGTTTGACCCCAACGAAACCCACACCCTCAGCGCTAGCACCCACCATTCTTTGGTCGATTATTCGCTGTTTGAGGGGCGCGAGGTCACCGGCAAGGTAAAAAAGGTCTTTTTGCGCGGCCAGTGCATTGTGGATGGGGATGAATGGCTAGGGCGATCGGGCATGGGCGAGTATTTGCCGCGCGGGGCGTCGGGGCGCGTACTGTAGCGATCGCAAGTTCGACAAAGAATGTTATTTGGGCAAACAGGCTGATCGTCCCCTCCCAGGAGGGGACGCTATCCGACAGAGGTTAACGATCGCCTGACAGCTTCTGGGCGATCGCCCCCGACCAGGTAGCCGCCAGAGCCGCAACACCGTCTGCAATCACCGCCTGCCCCTCCTCGGTTGTTACAGTCAGAGTCTCGCCCTGCACAGTGCCGAGCATCTGCCAGGTCTCAGCCAGTTGCTGACTTAGGTAGGCTTCCCACTCCGCCTGGTGCTCTGGGTTGACGGAAACCACAATGCGCGCGCCACCTTCGCCAAACAGCAGTCGATCCCAGCGGTGATCGGTCTGGGTCGTAGCCAGGGGCAGTTGCACCATCGCTCCCAACTCACCGCCGATGCAAGATTCGGCCAGGGCTACCGCTAGCCCGCCCTCGGCGCAGTCGTGGGCCGATCGCACCCAACCCTGGGCAATGCCGTGGCGGCAGGCTGCTTGCACCCGTTTTTCGAGGGCCATATCGATCACCGGGGGGTGGCCGGTCGCCAGCCCCTGTACCCCGGCTAAATATTCCGAGCCGCCCAGGGTGACTAGGGGCCAATCGCCTGCTGTAGCTGTCGTGGACTGTTCCACCGGAATCCCCAGCAGATAGATCACATCCCCGGCTTGCTGCCAGCCCTGGCCGCAGGTGTAGGTGAGGTCGTCAATCAGCCCCACCATGCCGACCACGGGGGTGGGGTAGATAGGCTGGGGGTTGCCCTGGCTATCCACGGTCTCGTTGTAGAGGGAGACATTGCCGCCGGTCACCGGGGTCTCAAACTCGCGGCAGGCGTCGGCCAACCCCCGGCAGGCGTTGGCCAGTTGCCAATAGCCAATGGGTTTTTCGGGGCTACCAAAATTCAGATTATCGGTTACCGCCAGGGGCAGGGCACCGACGCAGCTGAGGTTGCGGGCGGCTTCGGCCACGGCAGCTTTGGCACCCTCGTAGGGGTTCAAGTACACATAGCGGGCGTTGCAGTCTACGGTAGCGGCGAGGCCTCGCGCCACAGCGCCGGGTTGATACCCAGGAACTGCTTCTTGGGGCCGCAGGCGAATGATGGCGGCGTCGCCCTGGCCAGGGCGCAGCACGGTGTTGTTTTGTACCTGGTGGTCGTACTGGCGGTAGACCCAGGCTTTAGAGGCGATCGTGGGCTGACCCAAGAGCCGATGGAGAACCCCAGTCCAGGAAATTTCCCCCGTGTCAGGCAGGGCTATGCCTGACAGCGAGCAGGGGGGCAGGCTGTCTTCGCGCCAGGCCCAGGCGGTTTGGGCGTAGGCGGGTGGCTCGGGCAGCAGTTCGCGGTGGTAGATCGGCGTATTCTCTGACAGCGCCAAGGCCGGAATTTCGGCAGCAATGCTGCCCTGAAACAAAATCCGCACGATGGGGTCGGCGATTACGGTGCCAGCCACCACGGCGTGCAGTCCCCAGCGCTCAAAAATCTCGATCACCTCGGCTTCGCGGCCTTTGGCGACCACAAACAGCATCCGCTCCTGAGACTCTGACAGCAGGTATTCGTAAGGCACCATGCCGGTTTCGCGCACGGGGATCAGGTCAAGATCCAGCTCGATGCCGACGCCGCCCTTAGCCGCCATCTCGGCGGTGGAGCAGGTAAGGCCCGCCGCCCCCATATCTTGAGCGGCGACGATCGCCCCCGTCTTAAATGCCTCCAAACAGGCTTCCACCAGCGATTTTTCTAGAAACGGATCGCCCACCTGCACGGCAGGGCGATCTTGCTCCGACTCATCGGTCAGTTCGGCGCTGGCGAAGCTGGCCCCACCCATGCCGTCGCGCCCGGTGGTCGAGCCCACATAGACTACCGGGTTGCCCAGACCCGCCGCCCCCGACTTCACGATCTCGTCGGTTTCCATAATGCCGATCGCCATGGCATTCACCAGTGGGTTGCCGTTGTAGGCCGAGTCAAAATACACTTCGCCACCCACGGTGGGCACCCCAAAGCAGTTGCCATAGTGGGCAATGCCCGAGACTACGCCCTGGCAGAGGCGGCGGGTGCGGGCGTCATTGAGATCGCCAAACCGCAGGGAGTTGAGTACGGCGATCGGCCTCGCCCCCATGGTGAAGATGTCGCGCAAAATGCCACCCACCCCGGTAGCCGCTCCCTGAAACGGTTCGACCGCCGAAGGGTGGTTGTGGGACTCGATTTTGAAGGCTACCCGCAGACCGTCGCCCGCATCGATCACGCCAGCATTTTCCCCCGGCCCCACCAGAACGCGCGGCCCCTCTGTGGGGAACTGCTTGAGCAGCGGGCGCGAATTTTTGTAGCAGCAGTGCTCTGACCACATCACCCCAAACATGCCCAACTCGGCCCGGTTGGGGTGGCGACCCAGACGCTGCACAATGTCGTCGTACTCGTCGGGCTTGATGCCTTCGGCGGCAATTTCGTCGGGGCTGAAGGGGGCGGCAGCTTGGGCAGTCATGCTGATGAGGGATTGAGGTGCTTAACGATCTTAGCCCCAATGGGGGGTTTGGTTTGACAGTGCGCTCTAGCTGGGTCGTTTATGGTGTAGCTGCTTCCCTGGTAGCCGTTGCTGTCATCATGCCCCAAAACCAATTGATTTTGTATTTCTCAACTGAAATTTGGGCTAATCCTTCACCTTGAAGAATTGCATGACATTCACTGATGCCATAGGTGCGAAAATGAGCGCGATTAAAAAGGCTTAGAAAAATATCACAGATGCGGCATGTTAAATAATCATCACACCAATCCGTAATTACGAGCTGACCATTGGGTTTAAGAATTCGCTTCACCTCTTGAATCGCCTGGGCAGGATTGCGGAAGTAATGAAACGCATTCGTTGAAATGACTCGATCAAAGCTATCGTTTGGAAAAGGAATATTAGCGGCACTACCAACTTGCAACTCAACGGACTGTGGTAATTTTTGCCGAGCTACACTCAGCATCTCTGCGGAAGGATCTAAGCCGACAATCTCTAGCTCTGGCGCTAAGTGCAAAAGTCTCTGAATTAAAGTTCCTGTTCCACAGCCAAGATCTAAGATACGTTCGTGAGCATTGAGATCTAGACGCTGTATCGTTTCTTCAACCGTTGCATCTACATAAAACGACCAACGGCGATCATACCGAGACGCAAGATGCGCATATTCGCTTTGAACAGGATCAGAATGCATGGTCGTTAGCTCCCCCTGAATTGACGGCGGCAAACGATAGTGTGCTGTCACCACGGCAAACTTCACGGCTTGCCAAATAGGTCGAGCTGTTCTGATGGATCGTAGGTGGCGGCTAAATCTCTGGCGCGGCGACGGGGTTTGGTGGCTTTGGGTACCTCTCCCCGCAGGCCCACGGCGATCGTGCTGTTGCGCTCGATCTCGCGCATAACGTCGCGGGCGCGCTGGATCACCGAACTGGGCAACCCCGCTAGCCGCCCGGCCTCGATACCGTAGGATTTGTCGGCTCCGCCGGGCTGTACCTGGTGGAGAAAAATGATTTGGTCGGGCAATTCTTTGACTGTGACTTGGTAGTTGGCGACATTGGGAATGAGGGCTGCTAGCTCATTCAGTTCGTGGTAATGGGTGGCGAAAATGGTGCGGGCCTCAATCTCGACGGCCAGGTGCTCGGCCACCGCCCAGGCGATCGAGAGACCGTCGAAGGTGGCGGTGCCCCGGCCAATTTCGTCGAGCAACACCAGGGATCGGGGCGTGGCGTGGTTGAGAATATTCGCGGTCTCGTTCATCTCGACCATAAAGGTAGACTGGCCGCTGGCCAGGTCGTCTACGGCACCGACGCGGGTGAAGATGCGATCGCACACCCCTAGCCTGGCCGCCTTCGCTGGCACGAAACTGCCCATCTGCGCCATCAGCTGAATCAGCCCCACCTGGCGCAGGTAGCAGCTCTTGCCGCTGGCGTTGGGGCCGGTGAGAATGATCAGGTCTTGGGGATGAGCGGCGTCGCGATCTGCCGGAAGCGTGCCCATAAAGTTTGAATTGGGCACGAAAAAGCCAGCGGGAAGGAGTTGCTCGACGACTGGGTGGCGGCCCTCGGTGACGGCGATCGCCCGACTCTCATCCATTTCTGGACAACAGTAGCCCTGGAAGATGGCGACTTCCGCCAGTCCACAGAGCACATCGGCGGCGGCGACGGCGGCGGCGACTTTGCGGATCAGTTCGACCTGTTCGCCCACTTTGTCGCGCAGCTGGTTGAAGATCTCGTACTCCAGAGCGTTGATCTCAGACTCGATGTTGAACACCCGCGCCTCTCGCTCCTTGAGTTCGGGGGTGATGTAGCGCTCTTCGTTGGTGAGGGTCTGCTTGCGAATGTAGTCGTCTGGGGCCTGGTCGGCGCGGGCACGGGAGACGCTGATGTAGTAGCCAAATGCCTTGTTAAAGCCGACTTTGAGGGTAGAAATGCCGGTGCGCTTGCGTTCGGCGGGTTCTAGCTCCGCGATCCACTTTTGGTCGTCCACTGCCTGCTGCCGCAGGTCGTCGAGCTGAGCATTCACCCCATCGCGAATCAGGTGGCCTTCGGTGAGGTAGAGGGGTGGGGTCTCGACCAGGTGCGATCGCAGCGTTTGACCCAGCTGCTCTAGCTCTGGCGGCACATACTGAAGTGCTTGCAGATAGGGGGATTGCGCCTGTTCGGCCAGGGCCGCCAAATCGGGCAAGCGCAAGAAAGAATCTGCTAGGGCCACCAGATCCCTGGCATTCGCCGTGCCCGAACCCGCTCTTCCTGCCAGCCGCTCTAGGTCGTAAATTTGCTTGAGCTTGTGTTGCAGCATTTGCCGCAGGTTGCCGTCCTGCAAGAGTTCCATGATTGTGGACTGTCGCGCCTGAATGCCCTTCACATCCAGCAGCGGTTGCAGCAGCCAGCGCCGCAGGGTGCGCCCGCCCATGGCCGTCACGGTGCGATCGAGCGCCCAGAGCAGCGAGCCGTTGTAGGTGCCGTCGCGCTGGGTTTGGGTGATCTCTAGATTGCGGCGGGTCTGGTGGTCGATCACCAGGTAAGCGGCCAGGGTGTAGGTGCAGAGGGGTTGCAGAGGAGCCTGTACGGTCTTTTGAGTCTCTTCCACATAGTGCAGCAGGCCCCCCGCCGCCCGCACCGCCAGGGGCAGATGATCGCAGCCCAGCCCTTCCAGCGACCTGAGCCGAAATCGCTGGAGCAGGCGCTGGCGGGCTTCACTCTGGCTGTAGGGGCCTTGGGGCCTGAGGGTGTAGCAAAACTGTCGCGGCAAACAATTCGGCAGTTGATCGGATTGATCCCCCGGTCTGAGCATAGCCCCCAAGTTCGGCGCATCTACCGGAAACAGCACCTCGGCGGGCTGGAGCCGGAGCAGTTCTTGAGCGAGCTGGTCGAGGTCTTCGCCCTGAGTGGTGAGAAATTCCCCGGTAGAGACGTCAGCGTAGGAGAGGCCCCAGTGGTGCCCGGCCACCACCACCGAGGCCAAAAAGTTGTTTTGGCTAGCGCTGAGCATGCCCTCTTCGATCACGGTGCCGGGGGTGATCACGCGGGTGACTTCGCGCTTGACCAAGCCCTGAGCTACGGCGGGGTCCTCAACCTGGTCGCAGATGGCGATCGCATAACCCTTTTCCACCAACAGCGTGCAATAGCGGTCCAGCGCGTGGTGGGGAATGCCCGCCAGGGGCACCCGCCCGATCGCCTTACCGGCGTCTTTGCTGGTGAGGACGAGCTCTAGCTCACGGGCGATCGCGATCGCATCTTGAAAAAAGGTCTCAAAGAAATCGCCCACCCGGTACAGCACCAGAGCGTGGGGATACTGCTCCTTCATCTCCACGTAGTGGCGCATCATCGGCGTCAGGTCGTCCCAATTCACCGAGTGGTGGTCGGCGTAGCGCACGGTGTGCTTGGCTAACCGTTCTGGAATGGGGAGCTGACCGGCGGCGGGGGAAGAACCAGACATAGATTGACGTTAGGGGGCTGCTGTTCAGCAGTGTTGCACAGTCATTCCCTAGATCACCAGTCCGCCAAAGATAATAATGGCTGCCAGAGCACCGGCTAAAATGCCGTAGCAGGCGGCGATCAGCGACTTTAACGAATCGAGATAGCGATAGCGCCACAGCATGGCCGCCAGAGTAATAGAGTAGAGCAACTCAGCCAGGGGAAAGACAGCAATACCAATGCTGCGATCGACGCCGATGACAACCACAGTCCACAGTAGAAAAATAATGAAGTTATTGATGATCGGGGCACGACTATCCCTCACCGGCATGCGCGGACGCGCAATAAACCCAAAGTAAGCCGATATCATCAGCGGCAGTATTGCCGCCGCGATGCTGCGAAACCCGGCCTCTGATGAGTCTCCAAAGGTCCACACAACCCGAGAAAAGAGCTGTAGCAGCAAAAAGCCGATGGCAAAAAACATCACAAAGTAGCTGATCAGCCCCTTAGTGCCCCGAGTCATGCTGTTCGCAGGTTGTTTTCGCCGATATTGCACAGTCTACCTCCCAGGCTAAGCCGCAGCTACCCTCACGATGTGAAGGTAGGCTCTACCCTAGCAGGGTGACCCATGACTATCGCTCACCCCATCGGGAGACATCGGCCCCTCGCCAGGTCTACCCCAAGAAGGAGAAGGGTCGCCTATAGCGGGGCGAGCGAAGGCAGGCCGATCTCATTGCCATCAGGCCCTTCCAGCACAAAGCCCGCATCGCGGATCATGGCGTAGTCGGCCTGGGCGGCCTGGCCAGGAGTGGTTAGATAGTCGCCGACAAAGATGGAATTGGCGGCATAGAGGCCCAGGGGCTGAAGCTGGCGCAGCTGCACCTCACGCCCTCCAGCGATGCGAATCTCTTGACTGGGCAGCAGCAGCCGATAGAGACAGAGAATTCTGAGGCACTGGCGCGGGTTCAGGTCTTGCCGACCTGCTAACGGTGTGCCGTCAATGGGAATGAGAAAGTTCAGCGGTACGCTGGTCACCCCCAGACGCCGTAGGGCTAGGGCCATGTCGATGATATCGTCGTGGCTTTCGCCCAGGCCAAAGATGCCGCCGGAGCAGGTGGTCATGCCCGCCGCCTGCACTGCCTGGATGGTTTCTAGCCGGTCTTGAAAGGTGTGGGTGGTGCAGATGTCGCCGTAGTTGGCCTCGCTGGTATTGAGGTTGTGGTTGACGCGGTCTACCCCCGCCGCCGCTAGCTGCTCAGTCTGGGTCTCATCGAGCAGGCCCAGGCAGGCGCAGATTTTCATGGGGTAGCGGGCCTTGACCTGGCGCACAGCATCGAGCACTTCACCAAAGACGCGGTCAGAGGGCGATCGCCCCGAGATCACCATACAAAAAGTGCCTGCCTTGAGGCTGTTGGCCCGCTCCGCCGCCGCTAAAATCTTCTCCTGAGCCATAAAGGGATATTTCTCAATCTCCGCCGAGGAGATCTTCGACTGGGAGCAGTAGTGGCAGTCTTCGGGGCAGAGGCCACTCTGGGCGTTAAGCAAAAAATGCAGCCGCACCCGATTGCCCCAGTGGTGCCGTCGCACCCGGTAGGCCGCCGCCAGCTGATCGAGCAGCTCAGTGTCAGGAGCCGCGAGCACCCTGTGGGCCTGCTCACGGCTGATCACCTCCCCTGCTAGAGCCTGGTCTGCCAGGGTTTGCCAGTCAGTGCGGGAGGTAGCGAGAGAGGTAACAGTCATAGCAAAAAGGCCAAGGGCTGTGGGTGAACTGAGGCTTCTATTGTCCTAGAAACTGACACCCTAGAGATGATCTCCTAGCTATTCTCTAGTACTCGCACGTCAACGGTGCTGGTGTTGAAGTTGTAGAGGTCACCATCGAGCTCAATCTGGGTGCCCACCTTGACTTTGCTGTTGCCAAACACCGGCCCCGTGTCGGTAATCTGAGCGTTGTCTTCTAGGGTGATCAGCATATCAATCGTGTAGTTGAGCTCAGGCCGAGGGTCGGGCAGAGCTAGCACGGTGCCGTCGGGCTGGGGCGCTACGGTGCTGCGGGGTAGCTTTCTCACCTCTTTGATCTTGACTTGGCCGTAGGGCTGGTTGCGAATAATGATGTTGGTGGTTTCAGAGTTTTGGATCGATTGAAACAGCCCCTCTGGGTTAGAAGAAGTCAGCCCCCGCACCATCACATCGACCTCAACGGGCTTAGTTACGGCTCCGACCTGTGCCACCGACCCCGAGGTGCCTGGGTAGAGAAAAATGCCAAACAGCACCATCAAAATGATTAAGCCTGCCGCCACATCTAAGATGCTGACTTTGCCAAACAGGCGGCCTTTAGAGTCAAGAAGAGTCATGGCTGGGGTGCCCTCGACGGGGTGATTAGGTCTTTGCAGCACAGGAGAATGCCGATACCATTGAATCATAGGCCGACTCTTTTGGGGCATTTGCCCAGCCCGCCAGGCGAAGATGCAGGCCATAAGCACGTGGTCTCACCATTGGTCAGGGTTGGCGTTCTGACATCAGTGGCCATCGCAATAAGATGGTGCCAAATTTATTATTGACCACTGACTGTGGCCGCAAACCGCTAGGCCGGGCAAGATAGTTATAGTTATGACCCTCCGCCGCACGCGAGGCGCTGCTATGCTCTCTCCTCTCACCTTGTTTAAGAAAAACTCTTTATTTCGGCGTGGGCTGTATGGCTTGATGGCCACCATCATGGCTGTCACCATTGGCCTAGCGACGCCGACACCGTCCCACGCCAGCATTTTTGAGCTGCTGCTTCAGGGCGTTCGCTACGTGCAATTGGGCAACCTATCTGACCGCGATGAGGTCGCCCTGGGCACCCAAATCGATCGCCAACTCAAGGCCCAGGGGGTGCGTGTTTACAACCGCAACCCTGCCATCAACAGCTATATCAATGAGATTGGCCAGCGGCTGGCGGCCACCAGCGATCGCCCTAGCATTCCCTATACCTTTCAGGTCGTCGATGACAACGGCGTCAACGCCTTTGCCACCTCCGGCGGGTTTGTCTATGTTCAAACTGGGTTAATTCGCGCCGCTGCCAACGAGGCCGAACTGGCGGGGGTGATGGCCCACGAAATTGGCCACATTACCGGACGCCATGCTATCAACCAAATGCGGCAGCAAGCGCTAGCCAGCGGTGTAGCCGGTAGCCTGGGGGTACGCCAAGACGCCATGGTCAATCTGGGTGTACAACTGGCTCTGCAGTTGCCCAACAGCCGCGAGGCCGAGTACGATGCCGACCGCCGTGGTTTTCACAATATGGGTCGGGCGGGTTACGACACCACAGGTTTTATTAGCTTTATGCAAAAGCTTGAGGGGGGTCGGGGTACCGCCGAATTTTTGAGCACCCACCCCAACCCCGGTAACCGGGTGAGCAACCTTCAGGCCATGCACAACTCAGGCACTTACACCAATACCGGCGCTGGCCTGGATGCCGCAGCCTACCGCAGCCGTACCAGCGGTCTATAGGGAGGCCAGCGATCGCCCTCGGCAGACCCTTAACCCCCAAAACCCCAGATCCAGATCCAGCTTGATTTGCTGGGCTAGGTCTGGGGTTTGTCGCTCTAGGCCAGCAGCGATAATGCCGCCGTCGCCGCCGGTGATCACCACGGCACCAGCAGTGTACTCGGCCTGCCATGCGCCGATAAAGTCGAGTACCCCAGCTAGTTGGGTATACAGAATGCCGCTCGCGATCGCCCCTGTCGTATCCCTAGCCCACCGCTGGGGCCAGCCCTGGGACAAGTTATCTACCAGAGGCAGCTGATCGGTGTCGGTGTGCAGAGCGCGAAACTGCGATCGCAGCCCCGGCAAAATAGCACCGCCAATCAAGCTCTGATCGGCTCCAGCGGTAAAGGTGATCGCTGTGCCGCAGTCGATCACCAGCACGGGCCAGCCGTAGACCGCCCCGGCCCCCACCAGGGCAAGGGCGCGATCGATGCCCAGGCTGGGATAAGTGTTGCCCAGGGGCACTGCCGCCAGGGTTACAGTGTGAACCGCCAGATCATCCACCAGCCATCCTAGGGGAGCCTGCACCACCGAGGCCGCCCATAGATTTGGCTGGGTCTTGGGAAGATCGGGCAGCCTGAGGGATGGGTCAAGGGCAAGAAAGGCCGTGGTAAGGGGCGTGCATAGGAGCGATCGCGCCTCTACCTCTGAAAGCTGGCGGGTATGCCAGCCGCCTAGCCAGCGATCGCCCTCAAACAATCCCCAGTGCCAGCGGGTATTACCAATGATCAGCCCCAGCCAAAAATCTTGCCTCTCGCCCATGCTAAGACTACTAACTTATGTCAAGGAATGAGAAAAATTGAAAGGGATTGCTGCGACCTGATCTCGCCTCAGCTGAGCATCTAACTTTTTCTGTTCAATAAAAAAACTGCTTGCCAAAAATATCTCTTTAAACAACTGAAGAGTGACCATCTTGGCCACTCTTCGTTAAGGCGTTATCTTGACATAGGCCAGACAATAGAAGGATTGCCGTGGCTGGAATGGCTGCTCAATCGATCGAAACAGCTTAGAAAAAAGCGAAGAACTAAGCAGAATTAGCAAACTCACTAAACTACAGTGCTCGTGACAATCCGTTGTCTGACCGACAGTTGGGTTAGGTATAGCCAGCAATGGCAACCTTAAAATGGATTGTTGGCAAGCGAGGTTTGGGGTTATTCCGAACTAAACGCCAGCTCGTAAATACAATTAAACCGAGTTAGGCCGGAGCTATTCAGTTGTTTTCTATATATCTAAACTAACACACCCCAAGAGGCGATCGAAAGGAGTTAACGGATTGTGATTCGTCTTTACAGTGGTTTGCAATGTTAGCAATCTGGCCTAAAACAAGGACATAGGAATAGGCTTAAGGGTAGTGAGTTGAGCCCTATCTTCAGGCTAAGTTCAAAGGGTTGACATCGATCGTGAGGCTGACTGCGACCGGGCAGTGCTGCTTGAGGCTCTGCAACTCAGGGAGCGGCGTCCCCAATGGCCCTTTGACCACCAGGTGCCAGCGAAATCGCTGGGCCACCCGAGGAATAGGGGCTGGGGCTGGCCCCAGTAGTTGAAAGGCTGTACCGGTTAACTGCTGGGTGACCCGCTGGGCCAGAGCTTGGGCAGTCTGCTGCACCGCTTTTTCGTCGGAACTGCTCAGCCGCAGCAGCACCATTTGCCCGGCGGGGGGGTACTGCAATAGCTGCCGTTGGGCCCACTCAGCGGCGATAAAACCCTCGTAGGCGTGGCCGGTAACGGCTTCGATCACCGGGTGCTCGGGGGTGTAGGTTTGCAAAATCACCTGACCCGGCAGGTCACCCCGCCCCGCCCGCCCTGCCACTTGAATCAGCATTTGCAGTGCCCGTTCGCTGGCCCAATAATCATTCATATATAGGAGTCCATCGGCGGCGATAATGCCCACGAGGGTGACCTGAGGTAGATCGATGCCTTTGGTTAGCATTTGGGTGCCCACGAGCAAATCGGCCCCGCCCTCGGCAAAGCGAGTCAGCAGGGCACGGTGCGAGCCCTTGGCGCGAGTGGTGTCGCTGTCAAAGCGAATGCAGCTCAACTCTGGAAAAGTTTCGGCCAGAGCATTCACCACCCGCTGGGTGCCACTGCCAAAATGTTTGAGATAGGGCGAACTACAGGCGGGGCACTGCTTGGGGTGGCCCTGGCTGTAGTTGCAGAAGTGGCAGCGCAGGGTCATAGCGCCATTAGCCCCCGGTTGATGGTAGGAGAGGGATACGTCGCAGTGGGGGCACATGATCACGTGGCCGCAGCTGCGGCACGACACAAAACTGCTGTGCCCCCGCCGATGGATGAACAGCAGCCCCTGGTTGCCGTCGGCTTTCATTTGGGTGAGGGCGGTTTGCAGCGGGCGGCTGAGAATGCTGCGGTTGCCTGCCTCCAGCTCTTCGCGCATGTCGATGACCTTCACTTCGGGCAGCGGCTGGGCCTGGACTCGTTCTGGCAGTGAGAGATAGGTCCAGGGTAGGGGAGAGGGGAGAGGGGGAGGCGATGGAGGCTCTAGACTCTCTGTAGTTGGGGAACTTGGGCAGTCTAGGTGACTATTGGCAGCAGGTGGTTCAGCCCGGTCGGTGCTGGTGGTGGGCAGTGCCCCTAGGTTGCGGTTGGATGTCGCGGTAGTTGGGGACAACTCTCCCAGCCCCCGGCACTGTACCCAGGTTTCGAGGGAGGGGGTGGCGGAGCCAAGTACCAGGGGGCAGTTTTCTAGCTCGGCGCGCCAGCGGGCGACGGTGCGGGCGTGGTAGCAGGGAGGCACATCTTGCTTGTAGCTGCTGTCGTGCTCTTCGTCGAGAATGATCAGCCCCAGGTTGGGCAGGGGCATAAAGATGGCGGAGCGGGTACCGATGATGACGAGGGGGTGGGCGGGGCGCAGGCTCTGCCGCCAGGTGTCGTAGCGCTCGCCATCGGAGAGACCGCTGTGGTAGACCCAGACGCGATCGCCAAACCGACGGCGAAAGCGATCGGTCAGCTGGGGGGTGAGGCCAATCTCGGGCACCAGCACCAGGGCCGATTGGCCGCCGGCGAGGCGAGGGGCGATCGCCTGCAAATACACCTCAGTCTTGCCCGACCCAGTGACGCCATGGAGCAAAAATTGGCTACCTTGCTTACTCTCATTTATAAGGTGCAGCGCAGCAGCCTGATCGGCGGTCAGCGGCTTGGGCTGATCAGGGGCAAGCCGTGGCCCCGCCTCCGCCCGTAGCTGCTCGCGCGGCCCGATCACCAACACGCCCGCTTGACCTAACCGCTTGAGGGTAGGGCTAGTGGTTTGGCACAGTTGCAGGGCATCACTGAGCCAGAGGTCGCCCCCCTGCCGCCGCAGCGTGGTGACAATGTCTTGCTGGCGGGGGGTGAGATCGGGAGGCAAGGTGTCGCCACAGACCAGGGTGACGGCCTGGCGCTGCTTAGCTCTAGGCGGGGCAGGCGGGGCCAGGTACGACTCCACTGCCCCCAGCTGAATGAGCTGCTGTAGGGTGCGATAGCTGTGGCCCCGCTTTTGCAGGTATTGCCAGGTATAGTCGCGGGTGGGCGATCGCATCAAATCGTCTACCAGGCTTTGGCGGGTGGTGCCCTGGTTGAGGTCAGGGTTCAGCAGCCGGATGCGGCGCTGGGATCTGGCCAAAATTCCTGGTGGCAGGGCCGTCTTGAGCACCTGCATCATCGGTACCTGGTAGTGCTGCGCCACCCGCTGCAGCAGTGCCCAATAGCTGGGGGCAAAGAACCGCTGCTCAACGATGCCCTCCACCGGGCGAATTTGGCTGGGCAGTAGGTTCGCGGGCAGCGTTGAGGACAGGGACAGGGCGATCGCGCCAATGCTCTGGTGACGAAAGGGCACTGTCAAAATGTCGCCCACCTGCACCTCTAGATCGTTAGGTATCTCGTAGGTATAGGTCGCAGGCTGGCCGCCATAGTCTACTAAAACGTTGACCCAACGGGGCTGAGTCTCACTGTCACCAAGGCCCACGCGCGTTTATCCTCTACATTCTCATTGCCAGTGTAAGAGCTGGGCGAAGCAGCCGGAAGCGTTAGCCCTAGATTACAGGGCTATTTTCAGACTCTAATTCGCACCATTTTTCAGCCCAAAAGCCTCATGTGTTCCACAGATGCTGGCCTGTGGAAAACTTTTCCCCTTTGTGGAAAACTGCTCCTGGGGTGTAAACAGAAATTTTTTGCAGTCGTGGCCGGTCAACAACAAGCAATCATCACGCTATCTGGCGGGGTGATTTTCGTGAATAACGATCAATAGATTAAGGAAGCACCCGAGGATAGCAAATTTTTGGCCAATGATTACCTTGAGTTTGTCGCCCATTTTTTGGATTCGCTGTTACACTACGCAGGATGCCAAAGAAATGTTACATTGCCTGGGAATTCTTGGAAAAATTCGTATTGTGGACACACAAAATGAATCCGAAAGATTCGGTTTGAGATCAAGAGGTTTTGCTGAGGGGTTGCCATCGGCAGGGCACCCTGATATTCAATCTTCAAATCTGCATGCTCAGCCCTGTAGGTATACAGTTCTATTTACCCCATGACTACTACATATAACTCTGACAGAGATAGTTCTATTGCCTGGGCTGACGAAGCGCTAGATGGCTTTGCTCCCGACCTCAATCGTGTGGCCGACAAGGTCTCTGCCGCCGATGGCGAGCTTACTCCCGACCTCACTGCATGGGATGAAGATCGCGAGGTATTGGCTAAGTTTTCTCAGTCAGAAGCCATGTCAGAGATGGGGCTGTCGGGCTATAGCAAAACCATTACTGACGATGCCGTGGGCGCTTTCTTTAAAGAGATGGCGCGCTACCCACTGCTCAAGCCCAGCGAAGAAATCGAGCTGGCTCGTCAGGTTAGGTTTCTATCTAAGGTAGAGACGGCCAGCGAGAAACTTCAGAAAGAGCTGGGTCGAAAGCCCACTCGACAAGAATTAGTCGAAAAGATGAAGGTCAGCGAAGCTGAGTTTACCCAAAAGCTGCACGAGGGTCGAACGGCTAAGCGACGTATGATTCGATCTAATCTACGGCTGGTAGTGTCGATCGCAAAGCGCTATTTAAATCGAGGCGTACCTTTCCTCGATTTGATCCAAGAGGGAGCCCTTGGCCTTAACCGCGCCACCGAAAAGTTTGACCCCGATAAGGGCTATAAGTTTTCGACCTACGCCTACTGGTGGATTCGTCAGGGCATTACTCGCACCATCGCCAACGATGCCCGCACCATTCGTTTGCCGATCCACATTGTGGAAAAGCTGAATAAGCTCAAAAAAGCCCACCGCGATCTGCGGCGCGATCTACAGCGCAACCCCAGCGAGCAAGAGTTGGCCGATGCATTGGATGTCACAGTCGATCAGCTTAGAAGTTTGCAGCAGGTGCGCAGGCGATCGCTCTCTCTGAACCACCGCGTTGGCAAAGGTGAAGACACCGAGCTGATGGAACTGCTCGAAGACAGCAGCACCCAGACGCCAGAGTCTAAGATCAGCGAAAACATGATGCGCCAAGAAATCACCAGCGTGCTGTCTGAGGTGCTGACGGAGCGCGAAAAAGACATTATTACCCTGCGCTACGGCCTAGCGACTGGCGAAACCCATACTCTCGAAGAGGTGGGCGGCATTTTTAACCTGTCGCGGGAGCGGGTGCGCCAGATCCAGACCAAGGCCATGCGCAAGCTACGCCGTCCCCAGGTGGCGGCTCGCCTCAAGGGCTGGCTCAAGTAGGGGCAAACGGTTGTTTGCCCTCAATGGTCGTGTGCTCTCAGAGTTTCGCGACACTCAAATCATTTCATCTCAGAAATCCTTGCCCAAAGTCTCCCCTAATCTTCTGGTTAAGGCGGGGGAGTGAGGTGTTGGTCACAAGTATCTGGGGGGATCGCACCGGCAACTAGCCCTCCCCATTAACTCTCTATCGCATGGATGCTATTCATTTAACTAACCTGCGTGCCTTTGGTTATACCGGGGCGCTACCGGAAGAAAATGTGTTAGGTCAGTGGTTTCAGGCCGATGTCATTCTGTATTTAGATTTGGCGGCGGCGACCGAGAGCGATCGCCTCACTGACACCCACGACTACCGCACCGTGATCAACGGCACCCAGCGCATTATCCGCGAAGAGAAATTTGCGCTGATTGAGCGGCTGGCGGGGGCGATCGCTGCCATGGCCCTCGATTCTGACCGACGCCTTCATCGGGTAACGGTCAAGGTCACCAAACTCACGCCGCCCATCCCCGACTACACCGGCCAGGTTGCAGTAGAAATCACCCGCGATAGAATCCAGTAGGGGCAAAGGGTCGTTTACCCTGAGTTTGTAGGGCGATTTAATCCTGCTGGTGGCAAAGAATTTGGTGGGCAGTGCCCACCCTACAGTGGCTAATGACTCCTTCTTCACCCAACTCCCGTCAGCAGCTTAGGGCAGAGCTAGAGCGCATGCCTGACTGGCTACGTCGCCCCATTGGCAACGCCAGCGAGATTTCGACCGTGCAGCGCCTGGTCAAAGAGCGGCAGATTCACACCATTTGCGAAGAAGGCCGCTGCCCAAACCGGGGCGAATGCTATGCCAACCGCACCGCCACGTTTTTGCTGATGGGCTCGGTGTGTACCCGCGCCTGCTCATTCTGCCAGGTGGAGAAGGGCCATGCCCCTATGACTCTTGACCCCCACGAGCCAGAGAAAGTAGCCGAATCGATACGGCTGCTGGGTTTGCGCTACGTGGTGCTGACCTCTGTGGCGCGAGACGATCTGCCCGACCATGGCGCAGGCTGGTTCGCCACTGTTATGGATCGCATTCGTCAAGAAAATCCGGGCATAGAAATTGAGGTGCTGACCCCAGACTTTTGGGGCGGCACCAGCCGCGACGAGGGCCAGGCCGATCGCGTGCGCACTGTCGTAGCGGCCAAACCCGCCTGCTACAACCACAATCTAGAAACCGTACGGCGACTGCAAGACCCGGTGCGGCGCGGGGCCAAGTACGATCGCTCCCTCAGAGTCCTTGCTTTAGTCAAAGAATTTGACCCGGCCATGCCCACCAAGTCGGGGCTGATGGTGGGCCATGGCGAAACCGAGATAGAGCTGATTGAGGCCATGCGAGATTTGCGGGGGGTGGGGTGCGATCGCATCACCATTGGCCAGTACCTGCGCCCCTCCCTCGATCATCGCCCGGTCGATCGCTACTGGACACCAGAAGAATTTGATCGCCTGGGGGACATTGCCAGAGAATTGGGCTTTGACCATGTACGCTCTGGCCCCCTCGTCCGCAGTTCGTACCACGCGGGAGAATCGGCTTGAGTCAGACGACTTGGCGGCTGATTCCACTAATAGAAGCCTCTGGCGCGGTGCAGATGGCGATCGACGAGTGGCTGCTCGATCAACATCAGTACTACGGCCATCCTTCTACCCTGCGGTTCTATACCTGGAGCCCGGCAGCCATTTCCCTTGGGGCGAGCCAGCGGCGGCAGGTTCCCAAGCATTGGAAAACCTTGGTCTGGCAGGGGCAGCCGATAGATCTAGTGCAGCGCCCGACCGGAGGGCGGGGGGTGCTGCACCAGGGCGATCTAACCTATGCCCTAGTGACGTCGCACATTGCCGGTACCCGCGACCAAGCCTACCGACGGCTGTGCCAGTTTTTGATTAAAGGCTGGGCAAAGCTGGGGATACAGCTCGATTTTGGGCAGCCAAGGCGAGACTATGGGCGATCGCACAACTGCTTTGCCCTCGCCACTAGTGCCGATCTGGTAGATGCCCAGGGTCGCAAGGTCATCGGTAGCGCCCAACTGCGGCGCGGTGCTCACCTATTGCAGCATGGGTCTATGGGCCTAGCCACCGACCCAGCCCTCTGGCAGCAGGTGTTTCAAACCCCAGCCGCGCCACCCACCGAAGTCCAGATCGCCGTGAAGAATGGCCTCATCCTGCTTCAGATTATCGATGCCCTTACCCAGGCCGCAGAAAGCTGTTTTGAGGGGCAACTCATTCCCCAACCCTTGAGCCAGCGAGAGTGGGCAGAGATCGACGCCCTGGTGCAAAAAAATAGCCTAAAAAATGGCCCGGAGTGCCAGTGCACCGGGCCATCTGCCGTATCGTCCTGAGAGTTAGCTCATGGCTGATGAGCCGCGATCGTACCCAGCAAAATCGTGGGGCATTTTGCCTTGAATGTGGCTTTCGTAGTGGGCCGCATCTTCAACCGGCATGCCGACTTCAGCCGCCAGTCGCACCATCATGCCCTGCTCACGCTTACGGCTGCGCTGGTGCCGACGAATAAACAGATTGCGGGCCAAGTTAGGAATATTAGACACCGTCGCCACTGGGACGGCCACTGGCTCGACCACCGGAGTCGCAACACTAGCGGCCACAGTAGGCAGAGCAACAGGGGCCACCACTGGGGCAGCAATGCCGGTGCGGTACGGGACACCCCGCCAGGTTAAGTCGTTTGCCGGCTGAGCGGGTACTTCAGCCAGGGCTTTGAAAACCACCGGGGCACCCCGGTAGTTACCTGTATCAATGGTTTCACCCAGCTTAGGAGCGGGGTTGGGAGTAGAGTCGTAGCTGATGCCGCGATAGGTGAGTTTCATAATGTCGCCTCCTAGAAGCGATGGCGTAGTGAGGCGCGTTCCTTCGGGAGTGTCCCTACTTCCGTCTCCTGACCGTAGCGTCTGAGGGGCACACGCTCTAGCGGGGGAGATGAACGATGTATTTCTATATCTGTATAGTAGGCTACGGTTTCAGGCTGTCGTTGATACTGTAGGTTTTCGACAAGAGAGTATAGATTTCTACACACAAATATCTGCCTCAGTCGCAGCCTGCGACTGAGGCAGATATCCTATCCACAACATTGCGCTGTCACTCAGGCTTTAGCCATGGGGTCGTCACTCGGGCACCACCGGGTCTTGGCGTTTTCTAGTCGGTGGTTCCAGGCGATTATCTCTAGGTTGTGACCCGTTATGGGTATCCTACTGGCCATGCCATGCCCGTTAGCCGTCGCTGGATAGCTTGCCTGAGTATCTGCGAGTGTTGCTCTTCTTTGCAAAGCTCCTGAAAGCTCCGGAAACAGGTCGGTCACAGGTGTATCTGATGACGGAACTAACCACACATCTACCGCCATGTTGAAGCTTGACAATTTACAACTGGGTCAAAAATTTACCCTGTTGCTGGTGCTGGTTTTTCTCGGCGGCATCATTGCCAGCAGCATCGCCCTATCCTCAGTTTTAAATCGAAACGCTCAGGCTCAACTAACCACCAACGCGCTGATGTTGATGGAAACCATGAACTCGGTGCGAGACTACACCACGAACCAGGTCAGCCCAGAGCTAACTCATCGCCTAACAGCCGAATTTTTACCTGAGACGGTGCCCGCCTACTCGGCCCGCGAAGTGTTTGAGACCTTTCGCGGCAACCCCATCTATGCCGACTTTTTTTATAAAGAGGCGACGCTTAACCCGACCAACCTGCGTGATAAGGCCGACGGATTTGAGGCTCAGCTAGTCGAAAACTTCAGGCAGCAGGGTACTGCCCAAGAGACCAGCGGCTTTCGGCAAACCCCAGCGGGCGACCTCTACTACATTGCTCGCCCCATCAAAATTACCAAGGCTAGCTGCCTAGAGTGCCACAGCACCCCCGCCGCTGCCCCTGCCAGCATGGTCGATCGCTATGGTGCCAGCAACGGCTTTGGCTGGCAGCTCGACGAAATTGTCGGGGCTCAAATGATCTCGGTACCGGCAGAGAAGGTGCTGAAAAATGCCCGTCAGTCTCTGGTGCTGATCTTGGGGATTTTTGTGCTGGCGTTTTCGGTAGCGATACTACTGGTGAATCTGTGGCTAAAGCGCTACGTGGTGCGCCCCCTCAACCGCATGGCCCAAGCCGCAGAGGCTGCGAGCATGGGCGACCCCGGAGCTGAGTTTGTGGTCAACTCTAACGATGAGGTGGGCAAGCTAGCAGAGGCCTTTAACCGCATGCAGATGAGTCTACAAATGGCCATGCAGCGCCTAGAGCGCTACCGCGAAGGGCGGCGCAGCTCCGGCGATTTTTCGAGCAAGTAAACGAGATCAAAGCCGTACCATCCGCCTCAAAAGTGCTCCTCATACTAATGCCGGGTTCCGTCTTTGCAGTAAAGTAGATCCCTGTGACATTTTTATGGCTGACCCATGCCCAAGGTTTTAGTTTCCGACCCTATCGATCAGGCGGGCCTCGATATTCTCTCCCAAGTTGCCCAGGTGGATGTCAACACCAGCCTGTCTCCGGAGGAGCTGGTAGCCGCCATCGGCGATTACGATGCGCTGATGATTCGCTCTGGCACTCGCGTTACCAAAGCGGTGATTGAGGCTGGGCAAAATCTGAAGATTATTGGGCGGGCTGGGGTTGGAGTTGACAATGTAGACGTGCCCGAGGCCACCCGGCGAGGCATTGTGGTGGTCAACTCCCCCGAGGGTAACACTATCGCAGCCGCAGAGCATGCCCTGGCGATGATGATGTCGATGTCGCGCTATATTCCCAGTGCCGATCGCTCCGTTAAGGCCGGCGAATGGAAGCGCAAAGATTTCACTGGGGTCGAAATCTACAAGAAGACCCTGGGCGTGGTAGGCCTGGGCAAAATTGGCTCCCACGTGGCCACGGTGGCCCGGGCTATGGGCATGAAGCTGCTAGCCTACGATCCGTTTATCTCGGCTGAGCGGGCCGAACAGCTGGGCTGCCGCCTAGTTGACTTAGACCTGCTCTTCCGTGAGGCCGACTACATTACCCTACATCTGCCCAAAACTCCTGAGACTACCCATCTGGTAGACGAGAAAGCTTTGGCCACCATGAAACCCACGGTGCGAATTATCAACTGTGCCCGGGGTGGCATCATTGACGAGGCCGCGCTGGCTAAGGCCCTGCGTGAGGGCACCATCGGCGGGGCCGCGCTGGATGTCTACGAAGCAGAACCTTTGGGTGAGTCTGAGCTGCGAGATCTGGGTAAGGGAATTATTTTGACGCCTCACCTGGGGGCTTCGACTGAAGAGGCCCAGGTGAATGTGGCGATCGATGTGGCGGAGCAGATTCGTGACGTACTACTAGGGCTACCGGCGCGATCGGCGGTGAATATCCCCGGTCTGCGGCCCGAGGTGATGCAAAAGCTGCGCCCTTACCTGCAACTGGCCGAAACTTTGGGCAATTTGGTGGGGCAGCTCGCTGGGGGCCGGGTAGAAGAACTGACGGTACGGCTCCAGGGCGATATTGCCGGGGGCGACACCCAGCCAATCATGGTGGCGGCGCTGAAGGGCTTACTCTCCCACGCGCTGCAAGAGCGAGTCAACTACGTCAACGCCTCGATCGAAGCCAAGGAGCGCGGCATTCATGTGATCGAAACCCGCGATGCCGATATTCGCGATTACACGGGTTCGTTGAATCTCTCGGCTAAGGGTAGTCTGGGTGAGCACTCGGTCACTGGGGTGCTGCTGGGGGGCAGCGAAATTCGCGTCACCGACATCGACGAGTTCCCCATCAACGTACCGCCCACCCAGCACATGCTGTTTACTCTGCACCGCGATATGCCGGGCATTATCGGCAAGATTGGCTCGCTGCTGGGCAGCTTTAACGTCAACATCGCCAGTATGCAGGTGGGCCGCAAAATTGTGCGCGGCGATGCGGTGATGGCCCTGAGCCTCGATGACCCTCTGCCCGAGGGCATTTTGGAGGAAATTCTCAAAGTGCCGGGCATTCGCGACGCCTACACCGTTAACTTGTAATCTTTAGGCGAATGGCTGTGGTTAGCACCTGGTGGGAAGTAAAAGTACTGTGTGATCCGGCCCTGGAGGACACAGTTTTTTGGCGGTTCGACAGTTTTGGCAGCCAGGGTACGTCCACTCAAAAGCGTGGATCGTCTTGTGTTGTTCAAGCCTATTTTCCGCAGCACCGCATGGAGCTGCTAGACTTGTCGGCCCTGGCCTTGCTGATCAAGCAAGATGCTCTCTGTAGCCACCAGGTATTGCCTCGCATTACCTGGCAGATTATCGAAGAAGAAGACTGGTCAAAGAGCTGGAAAGACCACTGGCAGCCGGAGCCGATTGGCGATCGCTTCCTAATTACCCCCGCCTGGTTAGAGCCCCCTGACGATAACCAGCGCCTGGTGTTGCGCCTCGACCCAGGGGTGGCTTTTGGCACCGGCAACCATCCCACTACCCAGCTCTGCCTAGAGTCGTTAGAAATGCGGCTTACTCACGAGCGGTCTGACATCACTCTGGCTGACATTGGTTGTGGATCTGGCATTCTCTCCATCGGGGCGCTGCTGCTGGGGGCGAAGAAAGCCTACGCGGCAGATATTGACGATTTGGCTGTGCATTCGGCCATGGGTAACCGTGCCCTCAATGGGCTCACCGAAGAGACCATGCCGCTGTTGGTCGGGAGTTTAGATGCGATCGCCCAGGCGATCGACGCTCCCGTAGACGGCATTGTCTGCAATATTTTGGCAGAGGTGATCATGGATTTGATTCCTCAGATGCACACCATTGTCACCGCCGACGGCTGGGGCATTCTCAGCGGCATCTTGCTCGACCAGTCGAAGCTGGTGGCCGATACCCTAGAGCAGCATGGCTGGGTGGTGGCGACCCTGTGGCGAAGACAGGAGTGGTGTTGTTTGAATGTTCGCCGATCTTCTCAGCAGTAACCCGATGAATGCCTCTAGTTTCAGCTTTATAGTCAAAGTTTTGCTCGTGTCTGGGGCGATCGGTGTTGGCATCAAGTACCTGCTGCCAGGGCTGCTGGGCAACTCTCCAGCCGCGCAGAACACCCCTGCCCTGGCTACCGTAGTGGCGCTGCTAATCGCCCCCTCGGCCCTGATGGGGGGCCTGCTCTGGCTGCAGCGCGGCGCTGACCTGGGGTCAAATGCTGAGATAGATTAAATTCTAGAGATCCTACGGTTATGGGGTTAATCCTGTGGATGTGGATGTATCTCCTGGTAGAACCCTGGGGTCTCCAACCCACCGTATCAAGGCTCTCAGACCATGCGCACCATCGACAGCATCAACGACAAGATTCGCCAGGGCACGGTGGTGGTGCAGACTGCCGAAACCTTTAAGGCCCATGTCCGAGAGCAGGGGGTGGCCGCTGCGGCAAAGGCCGTAGATGTGGTGGTCACGGGCACGTTTGAACCCATGGAATCGTCTGGGGCCATGTTGAATCTGGGCCACACTGACCCGCCAATAAAGCTGCTGGAGTGCTTTTTGGATGGGGTGCCGGCCTATGCAGGTTTTGGAGCGGTTGATGTCTGCCTGGGAGCTAGCCAGCCAGCGGTAGCCGGTCGTGGCGCTGATCTGGGCGAAGGCGAAGACCTGAGGGAGCACGGCGGTGGCCATGTGATTGCTGATTTAGTGGCTGGTCGCACTGTGCAGATCCAGGCGACTGGTCACGGTACAGACTGCTACCCCCGCACCGCACTCGAAACCACCATTACCCGCGACACGATCAACCAGTTTTATCTGTATAGCCCCCGGGGGCTGTATCAAAACTTTATTGTCGGGGTAAATGGGGGCGATCGCCCTCTCTCTACCTACCTGGGCCCGCTGCAGCCACGGCTGGGCAATGCTGTGTACGCCAATCCTGGTGCGTTGTCGCCACTGCTAAACGACCCTGACTTAGACGTGATCGGCATTGGCACTCGCATTTTCTACGGGGGCGGGGTTGGCTATGTCGCTTGGGAAGGCACTCAGCATTTTCCGCTTCAGCGGCGGTTGCCAAACCGCACCCCGGTCGGCCCGGCGGCTACCCTGGCGCTCATCGGTGACGCTAAGCAAATGCAGCCCCAGTGGGTACGAGGCTGCTACTTCAAAGGCTATGGCCCGTCGCTCATGCTAGGGGTGGGGGTGCCGATTCCGCTGATTAGTGAAGCGGTGGCGGCTCGCTGCGCAGTTCAGGATGCCGATATTGTGGCCCCAGTGATGGATTTCTCAATTCCTCGGCGGGTGCGCCCTACGTTTGGCCTGGTTAGCTACGCTCAGCTCAAGTCAGGTACGATCACCATCGAAGGGCAGCCAGTGCGCACGGCCCCCTTGGCGAGCATTTACCTTGCCCGCCAGGTCGCCGATGAGCTAAAACGATGGATAGAGACCCAGCGGTTTGAGCTGACGGCTCCTGTGGCACCGCTGCCCGCCGATCGCACCTTTTTACCGCAAGACGCCCTGGGGGGCTAGCTGAGGCTAGTCAGCACTTTTCTCCGGATGGCTTTCTGAGTTATCGTCTCGCTTTTTGGGGCGATCGCTGACTTTAGCACCAGTAGGCCGTCGGTTGGGCATGGGGGGCCGACTGCCCCCACCGGGGCCACTGCGCAGACCCGGCTTGCTGCGGCGAGGACCACCGCTGCTGCCCTTGGGCCGTTTTTTCGGCGGCACTATCCCCACTACCGAAGCCTCGCTGAGCACGAGGGTCTTGGCCTCACGTTTGACTTTAAAGTCCCAAAAATAGCCCACGGTGCGCCCCGCAATGGTGCCCTGAATCATGAGCTTAAAAGGCTTCGCCGTGCCTGGGGCGCGCTTGGCCACCTGCAAAATTTTGACCGTGATGCACTCGTCCTCAGGGGTGTATTTCACCACTTCGCCCCGAATGGAGAAGAAGTTGTCGTCTACGGGTGGCAGGTCAGCCAAGCTGGGCTTTTCGGCAGCTTTCTCCGGGGCGGCTTCATCGGTGTCGGCATCTTCGCCATCAGCCTCGCTGCTGGGGGTTTCGCCGGGTAGGCCGAGGGTTTCGGGTTCCCAGACTCCAACGATCTGAAGATGAAGGTCTTGATCGTCGGTGTCGAGCTCGCGGCGAGTGCGCGGATACACCACCCAAAGATGAGGCATCGACAGATCGATGTGCTTTTTAACTAGGCTAGTGATGCGACCCAGCAGAACGGAATCGATGACGTGGCCGTCTTCTGTGGTCAGATTGCCTCGATTCAGCTGGTCGGCTTCGCTGGGCTCGTAGGTGCCACGCACCAGGCCAATGGCCCGATACTGCATGGGCTCACTGGGCGGGGCAATCGGCTGGTAGCGGTAGGCTGATGGGTCTGGCTCCGGAGGGGTGGCTGTCGCTTCAACTGTGACAGCCGCTGGGGCTTTGGGCGCTGGCTTAGCAGCTACTGGGCTAGCCTCGGGTGCTACCGCAGGGCGCACGGGACGCACGGGGCGCTGTGGCGGTGACATCAGTGGTGGTCTTGTCTCCCCCTGATCATGGCCAACCTTGGCGTGAACGTCGTTTTTAGATGCGTCTTGATCTGCAGAACCCATGACACCACCGATCTACTCTCAACATTGACTAACCACCCGGGCGCAAGCAAGTATGCGCATGACCTAGCCTGTAAGCCTAGCGTAACATTCACCCTTTCATATGCATTGACAGGGTCAATATTTGAGCAAGGCTCTTCCAGATGCTAGGGAATAGACGCCGCTGCTTACAAAACTTTAATCAGATAGGCAATTCGCCTAATGATTAAGGTTTGATTTCAGCGGCTCAGCCTGGGCGTAGCCCAAGCCCATGGCCCCAGCCTATCCTCTACGGGCTAACAGCTTCAATTTTCACAGCTGACGGTTATCAATCCGTATTGTTTCTGAGTTTCTCGCCAACTTCTTTGCTAGTGTTCTTGGCGACTGGGGTGGTGTCTTCTGTGCCCCCGGTGCAGGATGGTGGTCAAAGCGCTACTATTGTTGGCCTAAAGTCTGCGCGATCGCCCCCTGCTCTTTCCACTTAATTGAGGTAGAAACCTGTGACTGCAAACCGAAACCGATGGCTCGTCGGCACTGTTTTGACCCTCGCCCTCGCTGCTTTTTTGTCGCTGTCGCTGCTGCCCATCTTGGGTGGCACTGGTAACCGTCGCGGAGAGGTGACCGCCGATGCCACTGCCCCGGCCGATCCGGCTTCTATGCAGGCTGAGCTAGAGGCCCAGGCGCGCGGCTATGAGCTCGTGCTCGAACGTGAGCCTGACAATCAGACTGCTCTTCAGGGCCTGGTCGATACTAGGGTACAGCTCAACGATGTGCAGGGGGTCGTTGACCCGCTGACAAAACTGGTAGAGCTCAATCCTGATGTGCCCAACTACGCGGTGCTGCTGGCCCAAACCAAGCAACAGCTCGGCGATCTAGAGGGGGCGGCCCAAATCTATCGTCAAGTGCTCGACCAGCAGCCTGGCAACATGAATGCTCTGCAGGGGCTAACGGTGTTACTGGTGCAGCAAAATCGGCCCCAGGCTGCCGTGGGGCTGCTGCAAGACACCCTTAAGACCTCTGAGCAGCTGCAATCTGAGGGTGCGGTCGCAAATATTGACACTGTCTCTGTCAAGCTGCTGCTAGCCCAGGTGCATGTCGAGGCCAATAGCCCCGATCAGGCCTTGGCCATCTACGACGAAACCATTGCTTCCGCCCCAGAAGACTTTCGTCCAGTGCTGGCGAAGGCGTTGGTGCTCCAAGACCAGGGGGAAGTTGACACCGCTAAGGCACTCTTTGCCCAGGCCACGGCCCTTGCCCCCGCCCAGTTCAAAGACCAAATTGATGCGATCGCCGCCCAGAGCCAAACCCCAGCAGGGGATGGCGGCGAAACCGTCGAACTGCCATTGCCAGATGCCGCCGAATAGGCTAGCTCAACACCTGGGCTGGGGAGGTCGCGCCCAAAGATCTCTCTGACCGGTCGGCGGTTGCTGGGCTAGCTTCCACGGTTTCAAACTCAATGTGGTTGAACAGGGTGGTGACAAAGGCAAACAGCAAAAACGGCAGCGATAGCACCAAGATCAACCCTACGGTGGCCAGAGCAAACACGGGCTGTCGGGCACCCATGAGGGCGAGGGAGGCCGCCAGGCTGATGAACAAAATCACCAGCCAGGCAATGATTTGGCCGTAGATGTCGCCAAAGGTGAGGGTGCACTTAAAACGATACTTATTCCCAAAGTCCATTGCGTTTTCCTGCCACGATCAGTCCTAATAGTGATCAGCATATCGGGCTGGCCATGCTCGCTATGGTTTCTCAACATTTCCACAAACCTTGCAATGAAATGTTGCACCCTGTGAGGTGGATTTCACAATGGCAGATCAATTTATTTTGTTCCATAAGCCCTATAACGTGCTCAGCCAGTTTACCGAGGGCTCAACCCCGCCAGCGGCT
Organism: Pseudanabaena sp. PCC 9330; assembly: GCF_055795045.1. Classification (NCBI taxonomy): domain Bacteria; kingdom Bacillati; phylum Cyanobacteriota; class Cyanophyceae; order Pseudanabaenales; family Pseudanabaenaceae; genus Pseudanabaena; species Pseudanabaena sp. PCC 9330. The sequence goes on from NZ_JAYFES010000115.1 coordinate 355,387, forward strand.
AGCGCTTCGCCCCGGCTAACCCTAAAAGACTTTGTGCCGATTCCCAATATTTATCCTGTGGGGCGGCTCGATCGCGATAGCGAAGGGTTAATGCTGCTCACCAACCATGGCCGAGTGCAGCATCGCCTCAGTGATCCGCGCTTTGCGCATCCCCGCACCTACTGGGTTCAAGTTGAGCATGTGCCTGACGCGGCGACCCTAGATCAGCTGCGTCAGGGGGTGACCATCAAGACCTATCGAACGCGCCCCTGCCAGGTGCAGTTGCTGAGGGAGACGCCGACTCTACATCCCCGAGTTCCGCCAATTCGCCATCGCCAGAGCATTCCCACCGCTTGGTTGGCGATCACCCTCCATGAGGGCAAAAACCGGCAGGTCCGGCGAATGACTGCCGCCGTGGGCCACCCCACCCTGCGCCTGGTCAGAGTGGCGATCGCCCATCTCCAGCTCGGCACCCTAGAGCCCGGTCAGTGGCGATTGGCCACCCCTCATGAGCGCCAGGGCCTGCTGCGACTGTAGGTCTGCCTTGCCGTAAGCAAATTGGCGGATGCTGGGTCAAGAATCGATGGGATGGGCATGTTTGGGCTGAAACGGTAAGTTACCATAGAGCTACAGCGCCCCCGACAGGGCTGGCTCTACCGTCGATCTATATGAGGTTTGCGCTGTCCTGCTGTGAGAGTGTGTGACCAGGTTCTCAGTCAATTTACCTGGAGGTCATGACCTGAGGTTCATTTGGCTACCAACTCAACCATTTATCTACCGGCTTCATTTATCTACCTGCTCAATGGCTACGTAATGGCTATTGTCTTGACCGATGGCTCACTAGCCTAACTTTGGATCAACGCTAGGATGCTGACCTGCCCGTTTTGTAAAGCTCAAAATGCCTATGAACAGCTATCCTGCGATGCCTGTGGTCAGCTATTGCAGCGTTGGCGTGTTATAGATTTGCCCAGCTCTGGGGCGGCACCTCTTGCCGTGGGCGATCGCGGTAATGACATCTTCCTTGATGACGCCCAGCGCTATCGGTTGTTGCCTTCTCCCACAGACGATGCTGGCGATCGGGGGCTGATAGTAATTGACTGTCAGCCTAAGCTGGGTTCTCCTCTGCAAGATCTGCAAAAGGCCTGGTTAGACACCCCTACTCTCAAACCTGCTAACCATCCCCTGGCGGCTGAGGTTCCTGCTGAGGCCTATCCTTACCTGGCCCTCCAGGCAGATTACTTTCCGGCTATTCCCGAGGTGCACCATGCCTGGCGCAATCCTCAGCGCACGATTTTGCTGCTTGAAGACCGTTCAGGCTGGCCTTTGCTGACCGAGGCTTGGGCCACCTCAGGTGAACCGCTAGAACATATTCAGTGGTTATTTGAAACCACTCTACTGTGGGATGCCCTGGCCCCTTGGCACGGCCAATCTACTCTGCTCCATCCCCATCGGCTGACGTTGAATAACAGCAACTTAATTTGTCTGACCCAGATTGATCAGCTGATCAAGGGCCCATCCTTGCCGCTGCGTACCCTTGGGCAGATGTGGCAGAGCTTGTTGGGTCTTTGTAACATCTGCCTACCGCTAGCAGTGCAAGATCTGGTGACGGCGGTGGCGGAGGGCAGTGTTACCGCTCTCGCTCAGGTGCAAGATGCCCTCGCTGAGGCTGCCCAAGACTATCGAGAGCCCGCCGCTGACATAATTGCTAGCACCTGGATTGACTCAGAGGAGTGGAAAGACGCGTCTGGAGATGATTCTGGGCTGATAGACGCGATCGCAGACTTAGACTTTGCCCTCGATCTTGAGCTTGAGGATGATGTCGACGACTCAGACGATATTGCCGCTGAGGCCGAGGAAATTGCCGATGACGATGGGAATGGGTTAATCGAAGCTCCCACCATGGTTTTACCCATGAAGCTAGCCCAGTTCGACGACAGCGGCCAAAGCCATGTCGGGCAGCAGCGCCGCCATAATGAAGATTGGTTTTTTACGCAGACTCAGCTGCACAAAGTCAGTGGCCCCCACGGTACCGTGCTGCGATCTAAAGGGCTTTATATTTTGTGCGACGGTATGGGTGGCCATGCGTCGGGTGAGGTGGCTAGTCAGCTGGCTGTACGGACCCTGCGAGACTACCTGACTGAGCACTGGGGCGATCGCCTGCCCGATCATGAAACCCTAACCCAGGCCGTTATTACCGCAAACCAGGCTATTTTCGACATCAACCAATCTAAGGCCACCTCGGGGATAGGGCGCATGGGCACCACCCTAGTGATGGTGTTGATACACAACCTAACTATTGCCGTAGTGCACGTGGGCGATAGCCGACTGTATAGCTACAGCAAGCGCCGGGGGCTCAGGCAACTGACCCTAGACCACGAAGTGGGTCAGCGCGAAATCAACCGAGGAGTCGAGCCAGCCATTGCCTATGCCCGACCAGATGCCTATCAACTCACTCAAGCGCTGGGGCCAAGAAGCCAAGAGGATATTATTCCCAGCATCGCTTACCACGAGATTACCGAAGATACGCTACTGCTGTTGTGCTCTGATGGTTTGAGCGATAACAATCTTCTGGAGCGTCATGTCGATACTCATATTGCTGAGTTGCTGAGTTCTCGGGTTAGCCTAGACAAGGGCGTTGCTCAACTCATTGATTTAGCCAACGAAAAAAATGGTCATGACAATGTCACGACCATCCTAGTGCGAATCAAACTCCAGCCCGACATGGGTTCCCTGATGGGCTAGTTCTAGTCATTGCTAGAAGCTGGGATTGTCTTTGCTAAACCTGATTCAGGTCTAGATATGTAGGTTTGCCCCTTGGAAAAACTCTAGACTTGGGCCTTGTATGAAAGCTGCTCTACATGAAGAGTGCAAGGGGCCAGATCCCTAGACTACTAATCTTCTTCCCACGACTGGACGGCCAATAGCTCGCCAATCGGGTCTTGGGTAGAAAAATCAAACTCTTCTAGCTCGTGCTTCCAGTGGGCCCAGTCATCCCCAAACAGAAAAGCTATCTTCCAGATTGGATCGCTAGGGCTGATCACTTTAGATTTCTTAACTAGAGATTCAACTTGGCGCTGAAATTTCACCATCGGGTGAGCGACAATTAAGTCGGCGATTGCTTCAGTCATATTTTCGATTAAAAAAGCTCTTGAGAACGTTAGGTGAGAGCTAATCTGCACACTCTTGAAACTTGCGCAGGCACTAACCCTCTATTCAGGAAAATAGCATAGCACAAGCGAGGAAAAGCGCAATTTTGGCTCATGCGTATTTTGCTATGCCAACGGCACAATCTGAGTTGACGACCGGCCACAACCACTATTGTACTTGGCGACACCGGTTGTTGCCCTCGGGAAACGCCTAACATGAGGGGAAGATTACCGTACCCAGTGTGGGCGGGTTACTGCTGATTGGGTTCAAGGCTACTTGGGTCTAAGGCTTGACGCAATAGTCGCTAAACTAGAGATTGCCTTTTTTATTGATGCCTTCATTACTGACCAATGGCTCAAACCGACCTCTCTGTATCTGAAGCCAGTGTGCCCATGGTGTTGCCTCGTACCAGCGAGTCAGAGGCGCTCAAGCGCATTCGCCACACCTTTTCCCACGTCATGGCGATGGCGGTGCAGACGCTATTTCCCAAGGTGCAGGTCACCATTGGCCCCTGGATTGACTATGGCTTTTACTACGACTTTGACAGCCCCGAGCCCTTCACTGAGCAAGATTTGAAGGCGATTAAGAAAGAGATGATCAAGATCATCCACAAAAAGCTGCCAGTCACTCAAGAAACCGTTGCCCGCGAAGAGGCTCAGCGCCGCATCGCAGCCCTCGGCGAGCCTTACAAGCTTGAGATTCTAAAAGATCTGCAAGAACCCATCACCCTCTACCATCTGGGCGACCAGTGGTGGGATCTCTGCGCTGGCCCCCACGTGGCCAGCACCGCCGACCTCAATCCCAAGGCCTTTGAGCTGGAGAGCGTGGCTGGAGCCTACTGGCGTGGCGACGAAAACCGCGCTCAGCTCCAGCGCATTTACGGCACTGCCTGGGAAACCCCTGAGCAGTTGCAGGAGTATAAGCGTCGCCGCGAAGAGGCCAAGCGCCGCGACCACCGCAAGCTGGGTAAAGAGCTGGGGTTATTCATTTTTGCTGACGATGTGGGGCCAGGTTTGCCCCTGTGGACGCCCAAGGGTACGGTGCTGCGCTCTACTCTAGAAGGCTTTTTGAAGGATGAGCAGACCAAGCGGGGCTATCTGCCGGTGGTGACTCCCCACATTGCCCGAGTTGATTTATTTAAGATCTCGGGCCACTGGCAAAACTACCGTGAAGACATGTTTCCGCTGATGGCGGATGACGACGCGGCCCGCCTGGCGGAAGAAGGCTTTGTGATGAAGCCGATGAACTGCCCCTTTCACATTCAAATCTACAAGAGCGAACTCAGGTCGTACCGGGAGCTGCCCCTGCGGCTGGCAGAGTTTGGCACGGTCTACCGCTATGAGCAGTCGGGGGAACTGGGCGGCCTGACTCGGGTGCGGGGCTTTACGGTGGATGATTCTCACTTGTTTGTTCGTCCCGAGCAGCTCGACGACGAGTTTCTCAAGGTGGTGGATCTGATTCTGACGGTGTTTCGCAGCCTGAAGCTGAAAAACTTTAAGGCGCGGCTCAGCTTCCGCGACCCGGAATCTACCAAGTACATCGGCGGTGATGCGGTGTGGGAAACCTCTCAGAACGCCATTCGCCGCGCTGTGCAAACCTTGGGCATGGAATATTTTGAGGCCCCTGGGGAAGCGGCGTTCTATGGCCCCAAGCTGGACTTTATCTTTCGCGATGCCCTAGAGCGGGAGTGGCAGCTGGGCACGGTGCAGGTTGACTACAATCTGCCCGAGCGCTTTGACCTGGAGTATGTGGCCGAAGACGGCTCGCGCCAGCGCCCGGTGATGATTCACCGCGCTCCCTTTGGTTCGCTAGAGCGCCTGATCGGTATTTTGATCGAGGAGTACGCGGGCGACTTTCCTCTGTGGCTGGCTCCGGTGCAGATGCGGCTGCTGCCGGTGACTGAAGAGCAGCTGGCCTTTGCCCAATCGGTGGCCGATCAGCTCCTCTCCAGAGGCGTGCGGGTGGAGGTGGATGCCAGCGGCGATCGCCTCGGCAAGATGGTGCGCAATGCCGAAAAGGGCAAAATTCCCATCATGGCGGTGATTGGGGCGAAGGAAGTGGAGGCCAACGCCCTCAATATTCGCACCCGCGCCCAGGGTGAGCTGGGGGCGCTGTCGGTAGCGGAGTTTGTGGAGCGGGTGGCTGGGGCGATCGCGGCTCGGGAAGATTTCTAATGACCATTCAGAACCTCGGTTGCTTTTCCTGTCAGCCCAAAAGGACTCTAGGGCAATCAGTGAACTGGGGCTCTTCCTGTAGCTAGGGCGTCTCGGGTAGGTCAGATTCTAGCTGGCGCAGGTCGCTGAGGGATTGCTCCATGGACTGAATGAGAGACTGCACCTCGCGATCGCGGATCTCGGCTTGCTGAGCCGCCATCTCCGCCAGCACGCTCAGGCATGAGTCCATGCCTGCCGCAAACTCGAAACGGGTGACGGCATTGTCGCCCCGAAAAGTGCCGTCGGGGTAGCCGCTGATGCAGCCGTAGACCCCGGACAAGTTGAGGAGTGCCTCGTAGGCCCAGTGATCGGGGGGTACATCGGTAAAGGGCAGCACCAGCTGCCGCTCACCGGTTTGAGCGATATCCTCAGTGAGGGCGGCAGGTGCAGGCTCTGCCTGGGCAGGAGCGATCGCCAACCCGGCACTGACTCCGATACCTGCCGCCATTCCACAACCTGCCCGAATGAGTGAATTCATAGGTTTTCCTTGCTGCTTGCCTGTTTTACCCAAAGCCGGGTCCAGAGATAGAGTTTTGTTTGGGGAGAACTCCTGACCGTGACCTGGACTTGGTACAACCATTTCCATATAAACCTAGCGAATCGGCTATCGCTTTTGCACCCTCCGACGGCCCAGGGCATCCCAAAAAAGTGATACTATCTCTGGCCTGAATGTTCCCCACCTGCCGGAGGCTGCTGCGGTGTCTCGATCTATTTCTGTCACTGTCCCCGCGACCACCGCCAACATTGGCCCTGGCTTTGACTGTCTGGGGGCGGCGTTGACCCTCTACAATCGCTTTCAATTCACGGCCCTCGACCAGCCCACAGGAACCGTCACCATTGCTGTGCAGGGGATAGAGGCAGAGCGAGTGGTGACCGACAGCTCTAATCTGGCCTACAAGGCCTTTGCCCACTACTTCCACAGTCGAGGACTTTCGGTACCGGCAGTGGCGATCGCCATTGACCTAGACGTGCCCCTAGCGCGAGGGTTGGGTAGCTCTTCTACCGCTATTGTCGGCGGTCTGCTGGGGGCCAATGGGCTGTGTGATCAGCCGATAGATCGCTCGGCGCTGGTGGAGATGGCGATCGCCCTCGAAGGCCACCCCGACAATGTGGTGCCCGCCATGGTCGGCGGCTGTCAACTGGCTGTAGCCAACGACGACGGTACCTTCACGCTCTGCCCCATTCCCTGGCACAGCGACGTTGTCCCGGTGGTGGCCATTCCTGACTTTGAGCTGTCTACTGCTGAAGCCCGTCGAGTGCTGCCCGCTACCTACAGCCGCGCCGACGCGATTTTTAACACCGCTCACCTGGGGCTGCTGCTGCGAGGGCTAGAGAGCGGCCACGGTGACTGGCTGCGGGTGGCGTTGGGCGATCGCATCCACCAGCCCTACCGGCAAACCTTAATTTCTGGCTATGGGGCAGTGTCTGAGGCGGCGATCGCAGCGGGAGCCTACGGTCTGGTGATCAGTGGCGCAGGCCCTACCCTGCTGGCTCTGGCCCCTGCTGCGATCGCGGCTGAGGTGTGTACTGCTTTGGCTACGGCATGGCAAGTTGCTGGGCAAGCCGTTAAGGCCCAGGTGCTGGCCCTCGACACCCAAGGAGCAACTGTATCCACCACCCCTAGCGTCTAGTCTGCATCCAACAGTGCTCTGACCACTAACGAACGGGCCTTACCAATGCCTGTCTAGCCACCATGAGCGCCTGTCACAGAAGTTTACAGCGCAGACTATTGACATACCTAAATGTGAATGCTCGCTTTAATTAAATCAAGCGCCAAAATGGCTGTAACCCTTGCTCAGTCTATATATCCAGCGCTGGAGCGGCAAAATTCATTGGATTTTTGCTAGAAATTAATTCTCAAATGTTTATTAAGTTTCCTATACTGAAAACGGGCGCAAAGATAGGTATATCTCTCTATCAATCTTGTAGTCCGGTTTGTTTCTCCGTCGTGCCCTCATCGGTAACGACTGCTCGCTGAAGTCCTCCGACCTCCTCGCCTAGGGTAGGCCGCCGCGAACAGCAAGGTTGACCATTTTTAATGGCTCCTCCAGGGTGTGTGTCCGCCTCAAATCAGACACTAAACCGGAATCTGAGTGCGCTGGCTGTTTTGTTGTAGTACTATTCACGCGAATTCTCATGCTGACCGAGCAATTTCCGTGGCTGACGACCCTAGTTATCCTGCCTTTGCTGGCGATTCTGCCCATTCCCCTGTTGCCCGATCGCAACGGACAGACCCTGCGCTGGTACGCCCTAGGTATTGGGTTCATTGAGTTTTCTTTAATTCTCTACACCTTTTTTAATTTTTACGACCTCAACCAGCCTGGTCTACAGCTAGTTGAGCGCTACGACTGGGTGCCTCAGGTGGGGCTCACTTGGTCGTTGGCCGCCGACGGTTTGGCCATGCCCCTGGTAGTGCTTAGCGGCCTGGTTACGACCCTGGCCATCCTCGCCTCATGGAACATCACCCGTCGGCCCCGCCTCTACTTCAGCCTGCTACTGGTGATGTACAGTGCCCAGGTCGGTGTGTTTTTGGCCCAAGACCTGGTTATGTTCTTCTTGATGTGGGAGCTGGAGCTGGTACCGGTTTACCTGCTGATTTCTATCTGGGGCGGCAAGAAACGGCTCTATGCGGCCACTAAATTTATTCTCTACACGGCTGTTGGCTCGATTTTTATCCTGGTGGCGGCCCTGGCGATGGCCTTCTACGGAGACAATGTTACGTTTAACCTGGCTGAGCTAGCTCAGAAAGACTACAGCCTGACATTTCAGCTCTGGGTGTATGCCGCTTTCTTAGTCGCCTTTGCGGTCAAGCTGCCGATCTTCCCACTGCACACTTGGTTGCCAGACGCTCACAGTGAAGCGCCAGCAGCGGTGTCGATGATTTTGGCTGGGGTATTGCTGAAGATGGCTGGCTATGGCCTGATTCGCATGAACATTGAGATGTTGCCCGATGCGCACCTCTACTTTGCCCCGTTCCTGGCCATCTTGGGTGTGGTGAATGTAATTTATGCTTCTATGACCGCCTTTGGTCAAGACAACCTCAAGCGCCGGATGGCCTATTCGTCGGTAGCTCACATGGGCTTTGTGCTGATTGGCTGCGCGGCCTTTACCACCTTGGGCATGAGTGGTGCCATGCTGCAGATGATCTCCCACGGGTTGATTGCGGCAGTCATGTTCTTCCTCTCTGGGGTGACCTACGAGCGCACCCAGACCCTCGATATGGATGAAATGGGTGGCATTGCTCGCAAGATGCCTACTAGTTTTGCTTTCTTCACTGCTGCCTCGATGGCATCGCTGGCGTTGCCCGGTATGAGCGGCTTTGTTAGCGAGATTGCAGTGTTCTTGGGCATGGCCACTAGCGATGTCTACAGCACCACGTTCAAGACAGTCATTATTGTTGGTGCCGCAGTCGGAGTAGTGTTGTCGCCTATCTATCTGCTGTCGATGCTGCGTCGCATCTTTTACGGTGACCCTGGCAAAGTAGTGGCTAAAGTTGCCAATATCATCGACATTCGGCCCCGTGAGGCTTTTGTCGCGGCCTGCTTGCTAGTGCCCATCATTGGCATTGGTCTCTACCCCAAGTTGGCGACTCAGGTCTACGATGTGAAAACGGTGCAGGTGGCTAGCCGAGTGCAGGACACCCTGCTGGCGGCTGATTCTAACTCGTCGCTCTATGCCCATATTCTGGTTGCCCCTCAGGTCACCGTAGCTCAGCTGCCCAGTGGGGCTGTTGCCGAGATTGACTAGGGTTTCGAGATTCGGTTAGCTCTGCTTCGACTGCACCTTGTCCTTGTGGCAAGGTGCAGTTTTTTGTCTGTAACTAGCATCGCCAGCTTGTTCAGAGCATTCTCCCTCGATCTGACGCGATGGCGATAGACAGCCGGGTGCCGCCCCATCTCTCACGAGGGGCGGTGATCAGGGTCTAGGGGAAATGGCTGATAACTTTGCGACGAAGACAATTTAGATTCTGTCTCTGGGCATGCTAAGGCCTAGACCAGGCTTGTCAGAATGACAGGGTTGGGATGCGTTGACCCTCCAAGTGGTTTGCTTCCCCCAGGGGGCTATGGCCGAGGGTTGATCTTTGAAATATTAGTTTTCTGACATAGCTATGGCTCAGCAACACCACTGTCCCCACTGCAATAACCACAGCCTGCTGCGCATTGGGGTGCGCGGAATTCGTCGCTGCTCTCGCTGTGGTGCCTACGTCGATGTGCGATCGCCCCACTGGTTCAAGCGCTTGATCAGAGATCTTGCCGCCTAGCCCAGTGGCTACAGTCCGCCTGATTGGGTGACAATGGCATTACCCTAGTTGCGAGGCACCGATGGTCGGTAAGTTTTTTCACAAACCAGGGCCAGAGCTGGCCGATCGCGTCCCTCCCGGACAGCACCTAGCCAAGGGCTTTCCAGTGCTCACCTACGGTGACACGCCTGTGGTTACTCCACAGAGTTGGTCGTTATCAATTACTGGTCTGGCTGAGGCTAAAACCTTTACCTGGGACGACATGATGGCGCTGCCCCAGACAGAGTTTACCGCCGACTTTCACTGTGTGACCACCTGGTCAAAGCTGGATGTGACCTGGCGGGGTATTCGTGTGCCCGATCTGATGCAGCAGCTGGTGGTTGAGCCAGCGGCGGTTCACGTGATGCTGCACTGCTACGGCGGCTACACCACCAACCTGGCTCTAGCAGATTTTAACCGGCCCGAAAATTTCTTTGCCCACACCCTGGAAGGCGCACCGTTATCTGCGGATCATGGCGGCCCCATGCGGCTGGTGGTGCCTCACCTCTACGCCTGGAAAAGCGCTAAATGGATTAGCGGCATTGAGTTTTTGGCGGCTCCGGCCCTAGGCTTTTGGGAGCGCAATGGTTATCACCAGCGGGGTGAACCCTGGGCAGAGGAGCGCTACAGCGATCGCTAGGGGCTGCTAGCAATTTGCCCCTGGCGGCTCAACGGTCAGTAGTCACAGCCCCTAGCCTATTTTTGGGGCGGGCGTGGTACGGCTGATGAGTTTAAGATTTCTGCCAGAATTGATAACCTGCCCTCGGCCGGGGTTGAGTTGATTGCGCTGCACTGAGGATTTTTTTAGCGGTTGCCGTAACGCCCCCAGCTGAGAAACGCTGTCACCAGGTAGAGCACAATCATTGACCCCACCACCGAGGGGATGATCGGTACGCCCTGAACAGCCCAGGTGAGCCAGGGCAGGGCTAGTTCATATTGGTCTAACAGCGAGTCCACTACCCACTGGCCTAGCAAAACTCCAATCAGGCCGATGAGCACTAAGCCAAACATTTTGCCGGGAATCTGGCGCGGCACCAAAATATTGGCGATAAAGGCGCAGGCTAGGGCGATTAGCAGCTGCACTACTAAGTAGAGTAGTTCATCCATGGTTAGCTCCTTGTGACCGCGTTCTCAGCTCAGCTCTTTGACGCGAGTGGGGTAGGTGACACCTAGACCTACTGTGCCCAGATGGCCTCGCTCTAACGGCATTTGCAGCCCAAACTTAGACTCGTCTCTTTTAAGATGATTTTGCTGAGATCCATCCCTGAATGGCAGCTTGGTAGACGGCCTGATAGCGGTTTTTAGCCCGCAGCTTGGCGAGGCTATTGTTGATGTGAAATTTTACGGTACTTTCGCTGATGTAAAGGCGGTTGGCGATGTCGCGATCGCGCAGCCCCTCAGCCAGCAGAGCCATGATAACTTGCTCGCGCTCCGACAGACGAGGGGCATTGTCTCCTGCGGACAGGGGCACGACCGGCAGGCCCTCTTCTAGAGCCTGTACCAGCTGACGGAGCTGAGTAGCATCGATAGACCAGTCGATGACTGCTGAGACCTGGGAGGGCATTGGGGCAGAGGGCTGGGCTTGCACCCAAAGTACCGGCGATTTGCCCTGGGCGGCTACTACGCTATCTGTGATTAAGATGGCCTCTGGCTCAGAGGGGCCGCATACCGTTAGCCCAGCGCGGTAGGCGAGGGCGGTGAGTGCCACCTGAAGTAGGGCCGTATCGCACTGAATGTTGACTTTGCCGTTGGGTTGTTCGCTGGGGTAAGACATTTGCAGGGTTACCTGCACCATCTGCTGCTGGGGGCCTGGCTCAGTGCGCAAGCTGCCCCCTAGGCAGGTGGCCATAAATCTGATCTGGTGACAGCGCGATCGCCATTGAGCCCCGAAATTCTTAGTGTTATCATCGTTGGCCTGAGCCGCAGCGGGGATAGCAACAATCGCCTCTAAGGCGACCTCTTCGGCACCATATACCAGGCGGGCGTAGTCGCACTTAGCCTCGTTGAGCAACTCTGCCAAACTGATAAAAATATGGCTGAGGGAGGCCGGTAGGGGCTTTTCCGTGCCGACAAGGGCCATCGTAGCGGTGGTGAGAATGCTGGCCAACTGGTCAGATAGAGACCACGGCTGCCCCACGACTGGGCTGGCCGGAGCTGGGCTGGCTATTCGTAGGGCGGCGTCTAGGGCAATAGTGGCCGTCATGCAGATGACCTGCAACACCTCTAGAAACTCTGGTGCCATGGTGCTGTGGCTAAAGGTGGCCAGCACCCCAATGACGCGATCGCCGGTCATCAACGGATAGCCCGCAAATCCTTGAATCTGGTTGGCGATCGCCCAATCCCGGTCCTTGACCCAGGCTTCTTCGGCTAGGCGATTGCTGAGGAACGGGACACGGTTTTGGGCAATCTTGCCTACCTTATAGGCACCCATGAGTACCCGTGCAAAGGAACCGTCAGTGTGGGTGTAAAGTCCTGAAGACGCTACTAACTTAAGACTGGCTTGGTCTGGCTCAACGATCCAAATGCGAGCCAAGGCACAGCTAAACTGATCAACCAATCCGTCGGTGACAGTCTTCGCCAAGCTATCGACGTCCAAGCATCCCGATAGCCGCTGGGCGATCTTATTGACTCGCTGCAGATCGAGTAGCAGTCGAGCCTGGCTGGGTACGTCGGGGCCAAATTTATCCAAGCCTGCAACAGCAGAATTCACGAGTATTGACTGTCATTTACATTCAGACCTACATACATCTAGATTGGTTCGAACTGGGGGAATCCTCTGTATCAGGAAACACAGCTGAGAGGGTTCTAAGGGAATCTCTAACCTAGCCTGCGGCGCGATCGACTCTCTGGGCTAAGTTTATCTGTCTCAACAGGATGTTGTCTAAGGAGGTGCGCAGTTGACTGACTAGCCTTTCCTCAGAACCCTAACCGTGATTCGTCAATCTAGATTATGCTTGCTTTGGGGCTATTGGTTTATTATGTCCTTTTCGCGCCTGCTACAACCCGATTTAGTTTTAGATGGCAGCATCTTAACTATGTCGCCTGCCCTGTTGGCCCAGCACAACCTGAAGGGCCTAATTTTAGATGTAGACGATACCCTGGTGCCGATCAGACAGGCAGAAACCAACCCTGACGTAGCCCGGTGGATGACTCAGATAAAATCTGTCGCCTCGGTTTGGCTAGTCAGCAATAACATCAACGCTCACCGCATCAGCCGCATTGCCCACCTGCTCGATGTGCCCTACCTAACGAGCGCAGGCAAACCCTCAGGGCGCAAGCTCAAGCTAGCCCTAGCCGCGATGGATCTACCTGTGAACCAGGTCGCCATGGTGGGCGATCGCCTATTTACCGATATCATTGCTGGCAACCGAGTTGGCCTATTCACCATTCTGGTTGACCCTATGCCTGGGGTCAACCAAGTTGTGCGAACTTCCCCAGTGCGCACCCTAGAAGTCATGATCTCTCAATACTTTGGCGTTACCTTCTGATTTCTCCAGAGATCTTCTTGTAACATAACTTTGCAAAAGTCCATGACCGGTGGCAAAAAGTTTATAGGGCTAAACATAAAGAAAATATTAGAGTCACTTTGAAAGGTTTTCGTTCGCTGTAGAGTTAATAACATACAAAAGGAGCCCGCTCTATATAGGCTCTTACTTTGATATCTATATGTTGGGTGCTTCTTGGTGAGGCACCCAATGTTTCTTTAAAGGGATTGGTATACTGCCAGAGCTAACTTTGCTGAGTTTTGCCCTTTGCCTGTGAGCCCCGTTCAAACCCTGGTGGTTAAGATTGGTACCTCTAGCTTGACGGGTACCACCTCTGGTCAGTTTGCGCTTTCTACTCTGGCCAACCTGGTCGAAACCCTTTGCATCCTGCGGCAGCAGGGGCATCAGGTGGTGTTGGTCTCTTCGGGGGCGGTGGGCATCGGCTGTCGCCGCCTACAGCTGACGGAGCGCCCCAAGACTCTAGCCATGAAGCAGGCGGTGGCGGCGGTGGGGCAGGGTCGGCTGATGGGCATCTATGATGACCTCTTCTCGGCGCTCAACCAACCCATTGCCCAGGTGCTGCTGACCCGCAGTGATTTGGGCCAGCGATCGCGCTATGTCAACAGCTACCGCACCTTTCGTCAGCTGCTGCAGCTGGGGGTCATTCCCATCGTCAACGAAAATGACACCGTCGCTGTAGAGGAGCTTAAATTTGGCGACAATGACACGCTCTCGGCCCTAGTCGCCAGCCTGATTGGGGCCCAGTGGCTGTTTTTGCTCACCGATGTTGATCGCCTTTACTCTGCTGATCCGCGATCGAACCCTAGCGCCCAGCCCATCGTCACCATCGATTGCCTGGCCGACATTCAAGCCCTTAAGGCCGGAGCCGGAGGGCAAGGGTCTGCCTGGGGCACAGGGGGCATGTTGACCAAGCTAGAGGCCGCTGAGATTGCTGGTGCCGCCGGAGTGCGCACTGTGATCACCGATGGTCGTCAGCCACAAAACCTGATTCAAGCGCTGGCGGGAGAGGCGGTGGGTACACAATTTGTTCCTTCCCCCCGGCCTAGCCGGGGGCGCAAGCGCTGGATTGCGGCGGGCATAGCTCCTGCCGGTCGGCTCTACCTCGACCAGGGCGCGGTTAGGGCCATTCTGCGGGGTGGCAAGTCGCTGCTGGCCGCCGGTATTCTCCGCATTGAGGGGAGCTTTGAAGCTCAAGATGCGGTAGCCATCTGCGGCAGTTTAGGGGAAGACATTGCCCGAGGCCTTGTGAACTACAGCGCCGCTGATTTGCAAAAAATTATCGGGCGCAAATCTGAGGACATTCCCGCTATTTTGGGTCACGGGGGGGCTGATACCGTGGTACACCGAGACAATCTGGTTCTTGAGGCCGTCGCCGATGGCAAAGCTCAGGATTTCTCCTGATACAGGGGCAGGCCTTGACCTCACGATAGATAAAAGCCAGCCTATCGCCTGCGTCATTGAGCTCTCATACTAAATCCTCCTTGGTTACCCCCGATGAAACCGGGCGCACCGCTGTGCGCCCCTACGGTTTGGCCTTTTGGGAATCGGGGGTATGTGGCTCGGATTTGATATCAGTCTTCTCAGGCAGCTCTTAAGGTTCCCTCAGGCTGAGGTCAGAGATTTCTCAGGTGCCCTCAGCACTATAGAACTCAAGTTGATTGATTTCCTCAACACTCGTTCTAAAGGAGCTGAAAATGATGAAACGCACTGCCCTGATGATCTTGACCACGGCTCTGGCTGTTGCCACGCTATCTCCTGCCTTCGCAGCGCTTACCCCATCCTACGAAACTAGCGAGGAAGCGACTGAAAAAGTAGACTTTGACCGCCTGCGTGAAGAGAACCTCGACAAAGTGGATTTCAGAAAACTGCGTGAAGAGAACCTTGAAAAATCTGCTGTAGACTTTGACCGCCTGCGCGAAGAGAACCGCGACAAGGTTGACTTTCGCAAGCTCCGCGAAGAGCGTCTTGACAAGGCCAATCTGGCCTAGCTGAGGCTTTCTGGTGCATCTATACCCAGTCCTGCTTGGGAGCTGGAACTTTCCCCCTGGTCTAACTCCACTGCTGGGCTGATGTTGGGGTGAACTTCGCCGACTCAAGAGACTTCTGAGTTGATCGATCCTTCTTTGCGGAATGACAGCCTGCCATGCTGTATCTCTCTTTGGCAAAGCTAAGTTGAGTCACCCCGCACCCCAGGTATAACCTACCCAGGGCGCGGGGCTTTTTATTGGCGATCTATGGTTCATCCTAGACGAGCTAGGCCTGAGTCAGTTATGGAGATGTAGGTGGCGTCTGGCTGGAGGGCGATCGCTCTAGTTCTTCTTGCAGCAGGTTGTCATAAATGCGAGGAAGACGGGCTGTCATGCTATTGGACTCAATGCCATAGCCCAGGCTGGTCCAGGTACCAGAGAGGCGGCGCAGCACATCATCGAGACGGTCTTCCCGCAGGGCAGCAGAAATGTCTAAGTTCCAGGCGGAGGTGTCACGCAACCAGTGGTAAACCACCAAGTCCTGCGATTCGGGATCAAAGCTATAGTCGCCCCACCCGCCAAACCAGGTAGAGGCTTTAGGATGATATTGACGGGCTTTTTCTTGCCAGGTGCTGGTTAAAAATTGGTAGCGTCCGGCAGCGGTGGTGCAGCGGCCTTGGTTAGGGCCAGCTACAATCTCAATGCAGAGGTCGGGGTGGCGGCTGAGCTGGGTAATCTCGTCGCCGCCGTAGAGCACATTGTAGGGCCTTGCAGTGTTAGACTCTGCGGCTGAGATGGTGCGCATCAAGGCGCGAATATAGGGGTCGCCGCCGCTCATGGCTAAGGGTTCGGGGTGACTGACCCAGACGGTCTCTTGGATCTGCCGCAGGGTGGGGCGAGGCAGCGATCGCACGCCCACTAGCCCCATACCCAACAGCAGCACCACCAAGATCGACGTGGCTCGTCGCCGTTTGGCGCGCTGGCGCTGCCGACGCCGATCGCGAGTGGGGTTCGAGCGTAGTGAGGTCACAGGCGACAGACTAACAGAACAACGACGGGCGATCGCCAACCTGGGGCAGCGGTGCCACAGCTATAAAAATCAGCCATCGCTATACTAGTGCATTGACTGTTGATGTTGTGCTAGGGTGTCGCCCTCAGCAATCGCCTAGCGATACCCTGCGCGATCGCCTAGCGATCGACAGAGCCCATAATCACGTCGATACTGCCTAGAATGGCCATAATGTCGGCCACCTTCACCCCCTTGAGCAGGTGGGGCAAGATCTGCAGGTTGTTAAAGTCAGGGGCACGAATCTTAAACCGCCAGGGAAAGATGTTGTCGTCGCCCATGATGAAGACGCCCATCTCACCCTTGCCAGCCTCTAGGCGCACGTAGTGCTCGCCCGCCGGAATTTTGAACGTGGGGGCAATCTTTTTACCAATGAACTGGTATTCAAAGCTGTTCCACTCAGACTTGGGGCCTTCGGCCATGCGCTTGGCCTCAAGGTTTTCAAAGGGGCCACCGGGCAGACCGGCGCAGGCTTGGCGAATGATTTTGACCGACTCACGCATTTCGCGCACCCGAATCTGGTATCGGGCCATGCAGTCGCCAGCGGTTTCGTACTGCACCTCCCAGTCAAAATCGTCGTAGCATTCGTAGTGGTCTACCTTGCGCAGATCCCATTTGACGCCAGAGCCGCGCAGCATGGGGCCAGACAGCCCCCAAGAGATGGCCTCGTCGCGGGTGATGGTGCCAATTCCCTCAATGCGACGGCGAAAGATGGGGTTGTTGGTGATGAGCTTTTCGTACTCATCGACCTTGGGCAAAAAGTAGTCGCAGAAATCTAGACACTTGTCGATCCAGCCGTAGGGCAGGTCGGCGGCTACCCCGCCGATGCGGAAGTAGTTGTTGTTGATCAGGCGGCTGCCGGTAGCGGCTTCCCACAGGTCGTAGATCATCTCCCGCTCGCGGAAGATGTAGAAGAAGGGCGTCTGGGCACCCACGTCGGCCAAGAAGGGGCCAAGCCACAGCAGGTGGTTGGCAATGCGGTTTAGCTCCAGCATGATGACGCGAATGTAGCTAGCCCGCTTGGGCACCTCGATATCGGCCAGCTTCTCGGGAGCGTTGACGGTAATCGCTTCGTTAAACATGCCCGCCGCATAGTCCCACCGGCTGACGTAGGGCACAAACATGACGTTGGTGC
The DNA here is from genome assembly GCF_055795045.1 of Pseudanabaena sp. PCC 9330. Lineage (NCBI taxonomy): Bacteria > Bacillati > Cyanobacteriota > Cyanophyceae > Pseudanabaenales > Pseudanabaenaceae > Pseudanabaena > Pseudanabaena sp. PCC 9330. The sequence goes on from NZ_JAYFES010000115.1 coordinate 372,679, forward strand.
GGCTTTCAGCAATTTTCTCCATGCCCCGGTGCAGATAGCCAATCACCGGCTCGCAGTCAACCACGTCTTCGCCGTCGAGGGTGACAATGAGCCGCAGCACCCCGTGCATCGAGGGGTGGTGAGGACCCATGTTGAGCACCATGGGTTCGGTCTTAGTTTGAATGAGCGACATAGGGGCTACCTAATGGTCGAAGGCTGGTTGTGCTGTATCTTTGAGTATCTTAATGGGTATCGCCTGCCTTGGCGATACAAAGCGAGGATTGAGATTGTCAATGGCAGAGCCAGAGTTTCACCACATACCGGTGCTGCCCGAGGCGGTGATCGAAGGGCTCAACATTCGGCCCGGTGGCCATTACCTGGATGCGACGGCTGGGGGAGGAGGGCACAGTCGGCTGATTCTGGAAGCTGACCCCACGGTGAGCCTGGTGGCGGTGGATCAGGATGGGGATGCGATCGCGGCCACCCAGGCCAACCTGGCCGAATTTGGCGATCGCGTCACCTACTGGCACGGCAACTTTGCTGAGTTTAAACCGACTGGCCCGTCCTTTGACGGTGTTTTAGCTGACCTGGGGGTGAGCTCGGTGCAGCTGGATGTGGGCGATCGCGGCTTTAGCTTTCGCCAGAGTGCTCCTCTCGACATGCGTATGGATCCGCGCCAAGAGCTCACCGCCGCCGATATCGTCAACCACTGGGATGAGACCGACCTGGCCAACTTGATCTACACCTACGGCGAAGAACGCCTGTCGCGCCGTATTGCCCGCAAAATTGTCGATCAGCGCCCCTGGCAAACTACCACCGACCTGGCTGAGGCGATCGCCTACTGTGTGCCCCGCAGCTATCGCTATGGCCGCATTCACCCCGCCACCCGCACCTTTCAAGCCCTGAGAATTGCGGTTAACCGTGAGCTAGAGGTGCTCGAAACTCTGCTCACGGCGGCTCCCATCTGGCTAGCCCCCGGTGGTCGCTTGGTCATCATCAGCTTTCACAGCTTAGAAGACCGCCTGGTGAAGCACACCCTTAAAGACTCTTTGGCCCTCAAGGTGATTACCAAAAAACCCGTCATTGCCACTGAGGCTGAAATCAGCCAAAACCCCCGCGCCCGATCGGCTAAACTGCGGGTCGCAGAACGCATTAACTGACCCTGATTTAAGGCATTGATACGGAGGTAAGGGTGAGCACTCTGCAACTCATGCTGCGTCTATAGCCTGAAGACATAGGTCTATGGATTTCAACACAGTTGGTAATGAGAGCCATACCTGCTTAAAGGTTATTAATGAGGATTTTCTCAAAACAGTATTTGTAACAACATTTTCGGAATTGAAGGTAAAGATTAAAATTAATTCGCAAAAAATAAGCTTGCCTCATATTTCCTTCATATAAGATTAAGAAGTGAGGAGGGTTTTCTGTCTGGCTTAAAAATTCTCTCTTTAGAACCCACCATGAATACCAAAGGCGATAAAGGCTACTGCTTTTCGGTGCTGCCTGGCACCCGCGACCATCGGGGCTTTTTTGTGCAAGAGACTACCTATGAGTTGGTAGATGTCAGCGCCGCAGGCTGGGCTCATATTTGTTTAGACAGCGCCGCTTGCTATTACGTAGACCCCGCTAACATCAAAGCCTTTTGTTAAGTCATTGTTTGCTTTATTGCTGGTTGATCACCGTTTAGGTTCTGACCTTTGACAGAGTCTGGGCTATAGCAGTCTGGGCTTTGCCTTCGGGTTGAATCTGCCCACCGAGAGTCGTTGCTTTATTCAAGAAGTTTTAGGCAAGGTCGCATATCGCCATGAATGTTGCAACTCGAATTTTTTCTGTATACGTGTCTGACTGCGTTGTCGAATTGCGCGATGATGGCAACGAATATTCTGGAAATGGCCGCTTGGTTTGTAGCCAGCGCAACTATGACAGCCTGTTTAAGTTTGCCAAAAATCTAGCCCTCAATCATGCTGTTCCGCTGCGCGACTACACCCGATCGGAGGCTCAGTATCAGTATTAAGGCGTCCTCGGCGGGCAAGGTGGGGAACTCGCCCCAGTCGGCCAGTCATCAACCGGAGAGCCAGTTGCTTGAGCGGTGAAATGGAGCTGAGCACCCACAACCCAGCCCGTCGCGCTACCACCACTGGCCAAATTTGGTTAGAGAACGTGCGGGTCAGCAGATCAGTAAAGCTCAGAATGACCCAGTTTTCGAGTCGTCGCCAGCGTTCGTAGCGGCGCAGCACCGAGAGACTGCCCAGATCGCGACCGCGCTCGTGGGCGGTGATGAGCACCTCGGCTAGGGCGGCCGCATCGCGAATGCCCATGTTGAGGCCCTGCCCGCCAACGGGATGGCAACTATGGGCCGCGTCGCCTATCAAGGCCAATCGGGGCTGTACGTAGCGATCGCTCTGCATGAGCTGCACTGGAAACATTGCTGGCGGCGTTAGCCGCTTGAGGTGCCCCATCTGGGTGCCGTAGCGTTGCTCTAGCTCGACCATAAACTCGGCCTCAGGCAGGTTGAGAATGGCTTCGGCCTCGGTGTGGGGCACCGTCCACACCACCTGGCAGCGATTGCCCGGCAGGGGCAAAATAGCAAACGGGCCGCTGGGCCAAAACCGCTCGTAGGCGGTATTTTGGTGAGAGCTTTCGGGTGCTAAAACGGTGGTGACGCAAGACTGCCGGTAGCGCCAGCCCACGCTGCCAATACCTGCCCGCTGGCGCAGGGGAGAGTTTTTGCCGTCGGCGGCCACGATTAACGGGGTCTCTAGGGCGATCGCCCCCTGGGGCGTCGTCACCTCGGCCCGCATGACCGGGTCGCCGTCTTCAATGGATCCTAGGGTGGCCACAGTCAGGTAGTGGACGTTGGGCGCAGCGGCGATCGCCCCCTGGAGCGCCGCCATCAGCACCCCGTGCTCGGCCCCATAGTAAACCGCCTCGGTGTGGAGATCGGTGGGCAGAAACTGTACTGCCTTGCTGTAGTCGCCGTCGGACAGCCGCACTTGGTCAAAATGGCAGATGTAAGGCCCAATCTGCGGCCACAGGCCCAATCCTTTGAAGATGTCGGCGGAGGTGATTGAAAAAGCATAGGCTCGCGGCCGCGAGGACGCCTTCAGCGCCGTTTGCGCCTCAATCACAGCCACCCGCATACCGCTGGGCGCTAGAGCCGCCGCCAGGGTCAACCCCACAATGCCGCCGCCGACAATGGCCACATCTACCGTCAGCGGAGACGCATATTCCTGTAACTGGGCGTCGTTCGCAGGCAATGAGGAGGAAAGTGGTGGCGTGGTGGCAGTCATAGAAGCCTGAAACGGTCTTAGCGATACATCTATTCTGGACCTATTTTTTGGGGGAAATCAAGGCAACCGGTCGGAGTCTGGCCTAAAGCGCTGGTCTATAGCTCTGGCCCAAGACCCGCCGCCCGCCGCTGATCTGCCAAGCACATCGGCTGGAGATTGCATGTACAGCGATGGTCTGTAGCGATGGGGATGACCTCGGCCTTGGGTAGATTGAGAGATAGACAGAGCTTTTTCATCGCCTGGAGACCCCATTCTGTGGCAACCTTGGAGGTGGATGTGTAATCGCGAATAGATCGCTGTCCTCAGCATCGGCAACCATTGAGCCAAGGCTATGCAAACCCTTTCCAACCCCGTCTCCCAGGCCCCTGCCACCTCTTCCTTTGACCCCTTCGACACCACCATTCACCGCCGCCAGACTCGTCCGGTTCAAGTAGGTAGCGTCACCATTGGCGGTGGTCATCCGGTCGTGGTGCAGTCGATGATCAACGAAGACACTCTCGATATCCAGGGCTCTGCTGCCGCCATTCGCCGTCTGCACGAGATTGGCTGCGAGATTGTGCGTGTTACTGTGCCCAGCATGGCCCACGCCAAGGCCCTGGCCGACATTCGCAAAATTCTTGAAGACACCTACCTCCCTGTGCCCCTGGTGGCGGACGTGCACCACAACGGCATGAAAATCGCCCTGGAGGTGGCCAAGCATGTAGATAAGGTGCGCATCAACCCCGGTCTCTACGTGTTTGAGAAGCCCCAGGCGGGCCGCACCGACTATTCTCAAACCGAGTTTGAGGACATTGGCCTCAAGATTCGCGAGACCCTAGAGCCGCTGGTGGTCTCGCTGCGCGACCAGGGCAAGGCCATGCGCATTGGCGTCAACCACGGGTCGCTGGCCGAACGCATGCTGTTTACCTACGGCGATACCCCCGAGGGCATGGTGGAGAGCGCCCTAGAGTTTATCCGCATCTGCGAATCGCTGGATTTTCGCAATCTGGTGATTTCGCTGAAGGCGTCGCGGGTGCCGGTGATGGTGGCCGCCTACCGTCTGATGGCCCACCGCATGGATGAGCTGGGTATGGACTACCCCCTGCACCTGGGCGTCACTGAGGCGGGCGACGGCGAGTATGGTCGGATCAAATCCACCGCTGGTATTGGCACCCTGCTGGCCCAGGGTATTGGCGATACCATTCGCGTGTCGCTGACCGAAGCACCGGAGAAGGAAATTCCCGTCTGCTACAGCATTTTGCAGGCTCTGGGCCTGCGCAAAACCATGGTGGAATATGTGGCCTGCCCCTCCTGTGGCCGCACCCTGTTTAACCTCGAAGACGTGCTCCATGAGGTGCGCGAGGCCACCAAGCATCTCACCGGGCTAGACATTGCGGTGATGGGCTGCATCGTCAACGGCCCCGGCGAAATGGCCGATGCCGACTATGGCTACGTGGGCAAAACCCCCGGCTATATTTCGCTGTACCGGGGGCGCGACGAGATCAAAAAGGTGCCCGAAGATCAAGGCGTGGCGGAGCTGATCAACCTGATCAAGTCCGACGGGCGCTGGGTCGAGCCTGAGTAAGTCGGGTTTAGCTGGGGGCTGGCGTTTTCCTACAGGTAAAACTCTACTGCTGAGCTTGGATCATGAGTAGGGACGCGCAAGAAAACAAGATACTGATTGCCAGCTTTCCTAGTGGTGCATTGCTGTGCGTGGGTGGAGCCTCGCCTTAGCGTTATGCACCCTACGACTGGGCTGAGATCACGATTAGTACTGAAGATCCGCCGTTTCTAGCGATTGACGCTAGGCTGAGGGTTGGTCTAACAAATGGCGATGGTTATGTCTGGTTTGGCCACAACGATTGAAGCAATTTTGTATCTCAAGGGGCAGCCCCTCGATATTGCCAAGCTGGCTGAGCTAGCCCGCTGCGATCGCGACGATGTCGAAGAAGGCCTGATCGAACTGATCGATGAGTACGCCCACCGAGACGGTGCTCTGGAAATTGTTGAAACCATCGATGGCTACTGTCTTCAGCTCAAGGAGCGCTACCGGTTTTTGGTCGATCTGCTGATTCCCATCGATTTGGGGGTGGGGGCGCTGCGCACCCTGGCGGCGATCGCCCTCAAAGGCCCCATTAGCCAGACCGACCTGGTTGATCTGCGTGGCTCTGGCGTCTATCAGCATGTGCCAGAGCTGGTGGCCCAGGGCTTTGTGCGCAAGCGTCGCCAGGCCGATGGCCGCTCGTCGTTGGTGCAGGTGACCGACAAGTTTTACCAACACTTTGAGATCGATCAGCTTCCTCAGCTCCGCCCTAAGGGCTCTAGCGCTGCCCAAGCCGATGTCACCGCTGACGAAGAGGCCGATGAGGACAATGACCCTAGGGTAGAGCCAGAGGTCAGTGCAGCATCCTAACTCCTTGCCTCAACTCCGTGAAGGATTCGTTACGCTATCATCGGGAATACTGATAGGTACAGGCCGGGTAAGGGTTGCCTTTTGTTACAGTGGATCTACACAGCCCATGCTGGTTGTCTCCCGCCGTCGCCTACGTCGTGACCAGAGGTCTCTGAGATTACATGGTATTCAACCCCGAAGATGCTGAATTCATTGGTATGTCGACCGACACCGACACCGCCAATGAGCTGCTCAAATATCTCCAGCACCAGTCGCCGGAGGTGCTCACCCGAGTAGCGCAGTCGGTCAGCGGTGAGATCAAACAAATCATTGCCCACAATGTGCAGGGGCTAGTTGGCGTGCTGCCTAGCGATGGGTTTAACGTGCAGATCACCACCGATCGCGAAAATTTGGCCGGGCTGTTGGCTTCTGCCATGATGACGGGCTATTTTCTCCGTCAGATGGAGCAGCGCATGGAGCTAGAGCACACCATCTCAGGCTCGTTTTTAAATTTTGACGACGACAGCTCTGACGATTAAGTAAAGTGCGACGGTAGACCGGCCGTCGCACTTTATCTAAAACAGAATCTAAAACAGAAAATATCGCTGGGCCATGGGCAGTACGTCCGCTGGTTCGCAGGTGAGCAGTTGGCCGTCGGCGCGCACCTCGTAGGTTTCGGAATCCACCTCCATGTGGGGCTGGTAGTCGTTGAGCTTCATGTCGGCCTTGCTCAGGCTGCGGCAGTGGGCCACGGCAGCGGTGGCTTTGGTGAGGCCGATCTGAGCGGGAACGCCTAGATCCATGGCGGCTTTGGAGACAAAGGTGAGGCTGGTGGCGGCGATCGCACCCCCAAAACTGCCAAACATGGGCCGCATGTGCACCGGTTGCGGCGTGGGAATGCTGGCGTTGGCATCGCCCATCTGTGCCCAGGCGATCAAGCCGCCCTTGATCACAATTTCTGGTTTGACCCCAAAGAAGGCGGGCCGCCACAGGCAAATATCCGCCAGCTTGCCCGCCTCGATAGAGCCCACGTGGTCGGCGATGCCGTGGGTGATGGCGGGGTTGATGGTGTATTTGGCCACGTAGCGCTTGGCCCGGTGGTTGTCGTTGCGATCGCTGTCTTCGGCCAGCGGCCCCCGCTGCACCTTCATCTTGTGGGCGGTCTGCCAGGTGCGAATCACCACTTCGCCCACCCGGCCCATGGCCTGGGAGTCGCTGGCGATCATGCTAAAGGCCCCCAGGTCGTGGAGAATGTCTTCGGCGGCGATGGTTTCGCGGCGAATGCGCGATTCGGCAAAGGCGATGTCTTCGGGAATGCTGGGGCTGAGGTGGTGGCAGACCATCAGCATGTCGAGGTGTTCGTCGAGGGTGTTGCGGGTGTAGGGGCGGGTGGGGTTGGTGGAGGAAGGCAATACGTTGGCCTCGCCGCACACTTTGATAATGTCGGGTGCGTGGCCACCCCCGGCCCCCTCGGTGTGGTAGGTGTGGATTACCCGGTTTTTGAAGGCGGCGATGGTGTCTTCGACAAAGCCCGCCTCGTTGAGGGTGTCGGTGTGGATGGCCACCTGCACATCGTACTCGTCGGCGACGCCCAGGCAGGTGTCGATAGTGGCAGGGGTGGTGCCCCAGTCTTCGTGCAGCTTGAGGCCCATGGCCCCGGCGTTGATCTGCTCCACTAGGGCTTCGGGCTGGGCGCTGTTGCCTTTGCCAAGAAATCCGAGATTCATCGGGAAGGCGTCTGCCGATTGCAGCATGCGCCACATGTTCCAGGCTCCTGGCGTGCAGGTGGTGGCATTTGTCCCTGTCGCTGGCCCGGTACCGCCGCCAATCATGGTGGTAATGCCCGAGGCGATCGCGGTGTCGATCTGCTGGGGGCAAATGAAGTGAATGTGGCTGTCGATGCCCCCCGCCGTCACGATCATGCCTTCTCCGGCCACTACCTCGGTGCCGGGGCCAATGATGATGTCGATGTTGTCTTGAATGTAGGGGTTGCCCGCTTTACCAATTTTGTCGATTTTGCCGTCTTTGATGCCGATGTCGGCCTTGACGATGCCCCACCAGTCGAGAATCAGGGCGTTGGTGATCACCAGATCTACCGCCCCGGCCTCGCGCCCAATGGGCGACTGCCCCATGCCGTCGCGGATGACTTTGCCGCCGCCAAATTTGACCTCGTCCCCGTAGGTGGTGAAGTCTTGCTCGACTTCAATGATCAGCTCGGTGTCGGCTAGGCGAATGCGATCGCCCACCGTGGGGCCAAAGGTCTCGGCGTAGGCACGGCGATCCATGCGATAGCTCATGGGGACTCCTCAGAGATGGGGCAGATCTAGCTAGAACCACTCTAGAATGCGGGATTCCCTCGATTTGGTCAATTGGGCTACCGGGTGCGATCGCACCTGTAAAGCAATAATCCCCTCCTCGGAGGGGCAGGGGTGGGTCTGCGGACAACGCTTCATGGAGTAAGCTTTCTCCCGGTCTGGATTACCCACCCCGCCCTGCGGGCACCCCTCTGAGGAGGGGACGGTGGATCAGAATCTCTTCCTCGGAGGGGCAGGGGTGGGTCTGCGGGCAACGCTTCATGGAGTAAGCTTTCTTCCGGCCTGGATTACCCACCCCGTCCTGCGGGCACCCCTCCGAGGAGGGGACGGCGGATCAGAATCCCCTCCTCGGAGGGGCAGGGGTGGGTCTGCGGGCACTTTGGCGGTGGGGAAATTGTCTGCGGTCTGGGTTTGCTATCGATAACGGTTCAGCAGATCCCCCAGCAAGTCTTCAAAGCTACCGGAGCGGCCAAATTCCATTTCGTCAAAGTCGTCAGGCGGTCTAGCGTTGGGGTAGCTGCTAGACCCATTGCCTTTCTGAAATTCTTTCCAATGGGCACCATAGCGATCGTACTGGCTGCGCTTTGCACTATCTGAAAGCACTTCGTAGGCTTCATTTAAGATTTTGAACTGCTCTGCCGCCGCCTCATTGTCAGGGTTGAGATCGGGGTGCAACTGACGGGCTAGCTGCCGGTAAGACTGTTTGATTGCTGCTAGACTGGCCAGGCGCGTAACCTTTAAGACCGCATAATAATTTGTAGAGTCCTGGGGAATAGACATTGGTTTGCAGTCTCATTACCTGCTGACTGAGGCCCAGTCTTGTTTTTTTCTATAAAGTCTTCTCACCCATCCAAATGCAAAAAAATGCCCCGGTCAAACCATGCCTTGCATTGGCGATAGATAAGAATTTCAAACTGCTCTCGATCTTCTTTAAGCTCCGAGGAAGAGGCCAAAAATAGCTTGATCTTCTGCATGGGCCAGGCGAAGGGCGGCTGGGGCTGTCTCCCAGTTATAGCCCACCTTTAGACGCATGGGGCATACCGGGCGCACCGCCGTGCGCCCGGTATGCCCCATGCGTCTGGGGATCTGCGGACGCACGGCGGTAAACCCCCGCCTAATGCAAAACCAGGGATCGCCTATCGTCGGCCCTATTTTGTTTCGTCCTTCATCGCCGGATTCAAATCTGTAACGACAAAACAGATCAACATTCAATGCAATACAGCAGGAACGCCCATCTGGCAGCGCAACTACTACGAGCACATTATTCGTAGCGAAGATTCTCTCCACTACATTCAGCAATACATCCACAACAACCCTGTTACCTGGCAAGAGGATCAATTGCATCCCGCCAATCCATCCAAACTATAGGGTGCGTTTTCGGCTTACACCAAGCTCTGTTTAGCTACCCACGATGCAGCAGGGCGCACGGCGGTGCGCCCCTACAGGTTGGCTGGTTGGAACTGGGGGGTATGGAATTCGGATTTGTCCAGCCTCTTTTTTGTCCCCCAGTGACCTTGCGTGAATTGCCCAAGTTAGATCCAGATGAGCCTGCGCCTAACCCAGGGTCTTGCCCGCCCCCGTCACCCATGCCGGAATGTCGGGTGATATGATGAAACCCGCTTTCTCACCCCCCGGTTCGCGACCTTGACCCAGGCTTTTTCCTTTAGCTGCGACGCTCGCTGTAGCCACACCCAGGCGCGGGCGGGCACCTTTACCACCCCCCACGGCCCTGTGCACACGCCCCGCTTCATGCCCGTGGGCACCCTGGCCAACGTCAAGACCGTCACCCCGGCGCAGCTGGCCACCACCGGGGCGCAGATGGTGCTGTCAAACACCTACCACCTGCACCTGCAACCGGGCGAAGACATTGTCGCCGAGGCGGGCGGGCTGCACCGCTTCATGGGCTGGGATGGCCCCATGCTGACCGACTCGGGCGGTTTTCAGGTGTTTAGCCTCAGCCAAATGCGGACGATTACCGAAGACGGTGTCACCTTCAAATCGCCCAAGGATGGCCGCATCATTAATATTCGCCCCGAGACCTCGATTCAGATCCAAAACGATCTGGGGGCCGATGTGATCATGGCCTTTGACGAATGCCCCCCCTACCCGTGTAGCCGCGAGACTATCAAAGCGTCTACAGACCGCACCTGGCGGTGGCTGTTGCGCTGTGCTGAGGCCCACAAGCGGCCCGACCAGGCGCTGTTTGGTATTGTGCAAGGGGGTGTCTACCCCGACCTACGTACCGAGGCGGCTCAGCAGTTGGCGACGCTCGATCTGCCGGGCTATGCGATCGGCGGGGTCAGCGTGGGCGAGCCACCGGAGCTGATTGAAACCATCGTCAAAGCCACGGCCCCCTGCCTGCCCGAGCACAAGCCTCGCTACCTGATGGGGGTGGGCACCTATCGGGAAATGGCCCAGGCGATCGCCGCTGGGGTAGACCTGTTCGACTGCGTCATTCCCACCCGGCTGGCGCGGCACGGGGCAGCACTGGTGGATGGGGAACGCTGGAATCTAAAAAATAAACAGTTCCGCCGCGACTACACCCCGATCGACGCTAGCTGCCCCTGCTACACTTGCCAAAACTTCACCCGCGCCTACCTCTGCCACCTGATCCACGCTAAGGAAATGCTGGCGTTTACGCTAATCTCGATTCACAACATCACGGAACTGGTGCGGTTTACCCAGCGGATCCGGGAGGCGATTTTGGGCGATCGCTTCACCGAAGAATTTGCCCACTGGTTAGCGCCAAACCCGATAGCAACTGCATTGGACGCCCCCCAGCCGTGATAAAATGCGAAGAAAATTTACCAATTCTCAGGTTTCAGCCAAAGCGCTAAGGGTAGGGCTCGGCTGGCCTCTGAGGTTGGCCCGTCCTGGCTGTGTAATGAGAGGATAACAAGTCAATGGAAGTCGCAATGCTGCTGGCGAAGCTCCCCGAAGCCTATTCTTTGTTTGATCCCCTGGTGGATGTGCTGCCTATCATCCCCGTGTTTTTCCTGCTGCTGGCCTTTGTGTGGCAGGCTTCTGTGGGCTTTAAGTAGACATAGTGCTACTTCCTAACGTCGCCACTGCTTAAGATAAATATCTTTCTGTTTGCCAAAAAGCTTCAGCCTCCTAAGAGGCTGAAGCTTTTTAGGTTATGAAGGAGCAGCGGCGTTTTGCCTGGAGATAAGCTATAGAAGCAGATTTGGGCTTGGTAGGTAGAGCATCATAATTAAACGATGTCATGACGCTTTCGCTTCGCGAATAATAGGACAAAACTAGGTTTATTTAGGGCCGTCTACTTACGAAATATAGACTTTTTGGATGATTGCCCTCAACTGGCGTAGGCGAGGCGTGTCGGCCTATGTCTAGCTTTTAGCCGCCGCCAGCCCTTGATCTTTTGTCGATCAACCCAGATCTGACAGTGCTGATATACTAATTTCGTTCGCTCAACAGGCTGCTATGTTTGAGAGCACTGACTCGCTACAGGGGTTCAGATTTTCAGTCAAGTCTCTAGACTTGAAATTGGATCCAAGCCTGGTGAATGACTATGTTCAGGCGCTGCGCGATCGCATCTGCCTGTTGAGTGACTTAGAGAAAACACCGTTCACTTTTTCCCCGGTACATACCGTCAGCGCTCGCCCAGATTTGGCTAAATCATCTGAGGTTGTTAAACCTGTTTTTTCTTCTGGGCTGCAATTTGAGGCACCGCTTGACAAGTTTAAGGTGGTTTTGCGATGTGTAGGTGACTGGCTCGATCGCACTGGTCACAAAAATCTTTTTGCCATTGAGATTCCACCTACCTACACCATGACTCTGCAAACTAGTCAGGCTAGAGTGTTGGCTCAGCTGCTACCCCTTGGGGAAGCCCTCCTTCCTCCCCAAGCGATTTATTGGGCTAAGGCTAAGCACTATATCGACACCTTTGGTGACTTTACCCCGGCATGTAGGGCCAATCTAGCGCTTGTGCGTCAGCGGGTGGGGCTGGGAATAGACGAAGCGAACGATATCAATGACCAGACCATGGGGCCTTTTAAGAGCCTGGCGGAGAAATATCAACATTTTCGTAAAGAGCTGCTGGTGTGTCAGCAAGAGGACGCCCTTGGGGGAGACTTTTGGCAGGTCATGGAGGATAAGGCCGTTACCATGGGACTGCCTGGGGCCGATGCTCAGTTTCTTAAGGCAGAGCGTTTAGAGATCTTGAGGGCCGAGGCGGCCCAAAGTCGGCATCAAGCTGAGGCCAAAGCCCAAGCCGAACGCCAGCAGTACCTCGAACAACAGCAGCGATTGATCGCCTACCGACACATCTTTGAGCAACTGGTGAGCGAAGTAATCGGCACAGGCTCTATTGACCAAAGTTTTTTAGAGCAAGATTCAGCAGCACTCAAACAGAGCCTCTTAGCTAGCCTATCTGCCTCCGACTTTCGCGGCGGCAGGCTAAACCAAGCCAGAGAGTTTTACAACCTCAGCCAGCCAGAGATCGACACCTTAGAAAAGAAGGTATTCGATGAGCTGTATTTGTTATCGAGCGTAATATAAGATTTCAGTGGCTCAACTGACTACTGTTGACCCATGGCTGAGTGCGTCTTTGGGGTGCTGGCTTGGCACAAAAGGTAGAATTTTTAATCAAATTTGAAGATCAACAGCTCAAGGCCGACGAGGTGGCTACTGAGGTACGTTATCTGATCGAAGATCTGCGTGACCTGGAAGGAATGAGCCAGGTGCGCTATGAGATCTATTCAGAAGTGAGGGATGCGGCTGAAACTCAAGTTGGTATCCAATTTGTGGCGAGTTCAACTCAGCTAGGGTCAATTTTGCGACGGCTGCGCGATCGCCTCTATTACAATCCCCTTCAAACCTGCTTTCTCCTTCAGATCTCCGACATTAGGCTGCAAATTCAAACTCATCGAGCTGACGACTTGACGGGCCTGATCGCTATGACTCGCAGCGGGCTGCTGTTTGCCCCAGAACGCGACTATCTAGCTGAGGTTGAAACTTACAGCCGCACCCGAGGCGAACTGACGCCCACCGAGATGGATAATCTCAACCTGTTACGTCAGAGTTTGGGTCTCTCAGCCGAGTACGCTGAGGTTCTCAATGCCAAGGCGGCTGGCCCCTATAGAACTCAATCTGAGAAGCGCCATCATTTTGAAGAAACCGTCCAGGCGGAGTTTAGTCGCCTGCGATCGATGCGGAAAGGCCCACCCTTTGCTACCAAGGATATTTGGCCCGTGCTACGGGAGCTGGCTGAAAACCTAGGGTTCCCCATCGACGTAGCCGAGGGCATCTATCGCGAACAGCAGCAGCGCTACGACAGTGATAATGAGAACGATAGAGCGCTGAAAGCAGCCCAGGATGCTGAAGAGGCGCGCTTAGCCGCTGAAGCCCAGGCCGAAGCCGATCGCAAGCAGCAGGCCCAGCAGGCCCAAGATCGGCGCGACCAGTTCAAGACCCTGTGCCGCGAGGCCATGGCCAAGAGTCTTTACCCCTCTGAGTACGATCAGGGGCGCATCGATCAGGCGCGGCGACTGCGTGAGATTTCACGAGATGAGGCAGTCCAGATCGAGGCAGCGGTGCGGGCTGAGCTCTACGGCGGCATCGAGTCTGCGGCTAGGGTCGACTACAGCCGACTGCGAGAGTTGCTGCACCAGCAAGACTGGCAGGCCGCAGATCTTGAGACAGAGGCCGCCTTGCTCAAAGCCCTCAACCCAAATATGCAGCCCGTCACTGCTGAGACTGTGCATCTATTGCCCGCGATCGATCTGGCTACCATCGATGCCCTGTGGAGCCGCTATAGTGGCGGACGCTTTGGGTTTAAGGTGCAGCAGCAGGTTTACCGGCATCAAGAGCAAATCCAGCGCGACGAGAGCTGGCGTTGGCGAGACTTTCAGATCGATCTGGGCTGGCGAGACCTACCCACCTGGTGGTACCGAGGATTGAAACCCTACGGCGCGCTTGATTTTTCCTTAGAAGCACCCCAGGGGCATTTGCCCACTTGGCGCTGGGGCTGTTCTAGTCTGGGGCATCGCTACCATCTCGACGCAGAGTTTGTAGAGGCTGTCATGGCCCATCTCAATCAGTCGATGCCCTTAGAAGCCGCTAGTATGGCGACATTTAGTACGACTGCAATGACGGGGAGCGCGATCGGTGATAGCTAGCCTGCTTGACGGCAACCTCAGGGCCAATCTCGACGATCTCAGTCTGCTGCTCAGCGACGAAGATTGGGCAGAGGCCGATCGCCTCACCGCTGATCTATTGCTGTTGGCCCTAGAGCAAAACCTTGACTCTGGCGCTGTACCGAGACTGGGGCGACGTCCCTGGCTCACCGCTGAAGCCTTGGCCTATACTCCCTGTCAACTGCTCTACGCCATTGACGATCGCTGGCGGTGGGCCAGCGGCGGGCAGTTTGGCTTTTCGGCCCAGCTCCAGGTCTATCAAGAGATTCTCGCCGCTGAAGACTTTGACCCATCCCTCTACAACTGGGGCAACCCCCATCCGTTTTTTGAAGCAGTGGGCTGGCTGATGCTCTTTCCCCTGCGGCCAGTCGGGTTTCTCAAGTTTTATTCTCAGCTAGAGTTTGACCTGGATGCACCCATGGGGCATCTGCCAGCGCTGTGGTACTGGCAGATGCCACGGCTGACCTCTTTGGTGGCGGGCGGTTTTGGCACCGGGCAAGGAGGTGGCTTTGGCGATCTGTCTCGCCTCGATGCCATGCTGCTGCGGCTGACCCGGTGTAGTCACCTAGGCGCGTGACCAGCCTCCTGCCACTGAAATAGTTATTTACTGGCTTCTCAGATTTGGGTTCCCCTAGGTTGCGGCTCTCATGGCAAGCTGTGGATCCTGATATTGCTGATAGCCCGTTAATTCTCTGTGGGGCATAAAAAATGGCCGCAGGAAAACCTAGGGTTCCTGCCTGGAGCTTTCTGAGAAATCTGATAAGCACTGTTACAATTTTTTGGCCCTATTCAGGATCGTTGTCGATGGCTGATCCCGGTGCTAACGTCTGAGTCAATGGTTCGAATGGTCTTTCACTCAGGAGAGCTACAGCCATGATTCACCGTTGCCGATCGCACCGAGTTACCCCCTAGGCGCTGGCCTGCCCTGGCTCGGCCCCAGGCAAGTCTCCCCTCATGGATGGAGAAGAGTACACGACTATACCTTCCTAACCCAGGGCCGATCGCTATCGTTTCAGTTCAAACAGTCCAATTCAAACAGTCTCGTGCAGACAGTTCAGGGGCCAGAGGCCGCCCCAGCTACGCTCTGCTGAATTGCTCTAAAGCTTAATTCTCAACCAATTTTTCAATTGCGCTGATACCCATTCTCGGTTCAGCAGGAGGTTTTCTATGGATTTTTACGGTAAAACCGCTTTGGTTACCGGGGCGTCGCGCGGCATTGGTCGCGCCATTGCCCACGCCCTGGCTCGTCAGGGTATGCAGCGCATTGTGCTGCTGGCCCGCAGTGCCCAGCGACTGGAGAAGGTGGCCGCTGAGGTGCAAGCCCTGGGCGCTGAGACGGTGATCTTGCCCGTCGATTTGACCGATCCGATTCAGGCCAATGTGGCGATCGCCCGAGTTTGGCAGCACCACGGCCCCATTCACCTGTTGGTTAACTGTGCCGGGGTAGCCCACCAGACCCCGTTTTTGCAGGCCAAGCTGCCCCAGGTGCAGTCTGAGATCTCGACCAATCTGATCGGTCTTTATACCGTCACTCGCCTGATTGCCCGCCGCATGGCCGCTCGCCGCGAGGGCTGCATTGTCAATGTATCGAGTCTGATGGGTAAGGTGGCGGCCCCGACTATGGCCACCTACTCGGCTACCAAGTTTGCGATCGTGGGGTTTACCCAGGCCCTGCGCAGCGAGCTGGCTCCCCACCGGGTCAGGGTGGTGGCGCTGCTGCCCTCCCTCACCGATACCGACATGGTGAAAGGGTTTGATTGGTTTCGCGGGGTGCAACCCTCGACTCCCGACCAGGTAGCCGATGCCCTGGTGCGGGGGCTGCGCCAGGGGCGAGCCGAAATTTTAGTCGGCTGGCAGAGCCACGCTGCTGTGTTGGCCCAGCGCCTGGCCCCCTGGCTGGTAGAGCCGATGATCCAGATCCTCGCTCCAACCAAAGCTGCATCGCGCCGCCACAATCCGGTGCGATCGACCTAGGAGATTTCTGGGAAAGAAGATACCCTTATGTAGGGGCGCAGGGACTGCGCCCTTGGGAGAAATCAAAAATCTTCGGTATTTTTGCTGCCAGAATTGTCCTTAGTACTGAGATCAAGCAAAGGGGGAGAGGTTTGGGTCTTAGGTTTCAGGTCTGCTGTGAACCGTACACCCAAAACCTTGCCCCTACCGGGCGGTGGTACCAAAAAAGTCGATGCGGTAGTCGGTGATGGTAACCCCGGTGCGGGCTTCGATCTGCTGGATCAAGTCGGTGGGCAGGGTCACTTCTATGTCAATGATCTCGTCGGTATCGAGACAGTTGACGTGGCTGTGGGAGTCGCTTAAATGGCCATAGAGTCGGCCATCGGCCCGCTCGACGCATTCGATAATGCCCTGCTCTGAGAGAGCGTCGAGGTTTTGATAGACGGAGGTATGGCCGATTTCGCGGCCCTGCTGGTTGAGGCGATCGTAGATCTCGCGAGCAGATAGGTGGCCCTGGTGCTGCCACAGCAGCTCTAAAATGTAGCGCCGCTGCCGACTCAGCCGCATGCCGAGAGACTGACAACGCTCAATGGCATCGTCTAGGGAGGCAATGGGTTTCTTTAACTCGGCTTGCTCATTCATGGCAGAGACGTAATGCATACTCAGTACCACTTTAACTTGCTTCCAAGAATCGTGTCTATAACAACAAATTAGCCTGGCTGGGAGAGTAAGCAGAGCTGTTACCGCAGGCCAAAAGGATGTAGGGCTGTACCCGTGTGGAGCGGCAGGCAAGTTGTAATTAAACGTAGGAATGGCCAAGGGCAAAGCCCGTGTCCCAGCAGTTCTCAGTATGAGAATGATTCTCGCGGATGAGGAGGCTTCCAAGGTCAATTTACCGTTTTGTCGCCCTAAGGTCGTTCATAGACGAGATTGTCGCCTCAAAACTGCCCAAAAAAGCGTATTGAGAACTGCTGCCCGTGTCCAGCCTAAGCGGGTTTGTATTTAATTGCGCCTTTCTCCTTAGGAGCCTGTCTATGAACGCCATGGGGGACAGCTGTGCGAGAGGGCGTATTTGCCCTCAATATTAAAAAGCTCTCACGAAATCTTCATAGACTCCTCAAAGTAACCACCATATAGTTAAAAGATAGTTAAAGGTACATTAAGGAAAGGTTGTCTAAAGCCGTGGAATCACGCATATTGAGTCAACTCAATCACTAGAGCAGAGTTAAGTCCATCGCTATCGCTTACGGAACTGGAGCATGATCTATTCTCCGCAGGCGGTAGTGATATGTCATGGTGCTGCTCACTTTTCGCTAGGGACTAAGGTAGTCGTCTTAAGCACAGTGGCTACTCCTATTTATGCGACGTTGGTTGCTCTGGCTCACCTCTGCACAACAGGTGGAAATTGATTGGGCGACCCCTATAAAACTGAGGAATAATAATGACTCTAAAGACTGTTAGGAGTGGTTTGTCTATTATGGATTGGCCGCTGGTCTTGGCGACTGTCTTATTGATGACTGATCTGGTCATAGTGCTTGCTAGCTTGCTCGTCAATCTGTGGCTGCAGGGCTTTGAAGACGACGGTTTCTATGGTTCTATTTTCCGGTTTTTTTATGTCGATATGGAAGGCAATCTGCCGAGTTGGTACTCTTCTACTAAGCTTTTTGTGCTGTCGGTTATGTTTGGCCTATTTGCCTGGAGGAACTTTTCCCGGAAAAATACTATCTCCTGGCTCATCTGCTTTATGGCTGGAATTTTTCTCGTCCTCTCCTTGGATGAAGCCGCGGAGATCCATGAGCGTATCGGCAGTCTGACAGACTTTCTGCTGCCAGGCGGCGATCGCGTCAACACACCCTTTACTTTGACTGGCGTGTGGATATTTTTAGTTGGTATACCAGTATCTTGTTTTTTATTTTATTTGGCAGCTAGGCTAAAACCCTTGTTTGATGAGAGGCCAGGCTCTGTCTCTAAATATATGGTCGGACTGGTCATATTTCTAGGCGGTGCCTTAGGTGTTGAACTTCTGATCAATTTTGTTTCAGGGGCGAGTATTGCGCGTATCTTGACTGTGCATATCGAGGAACTGCTGGAGATGGTAGGGGTGACGGTGATTCTTTGGGCAACAGCGGAACTACTCCAAAGCTACAGGCTCAGAGTTATGCTGAATCCAATTCAATTCTCTACACCTACGCGCTAAGGGCCCAGTTAGGCTTTAGGGCTGTTGTCTTTCGCCGTGCTCTAGTAACTGCTCGATCGCCGTCAGTCGATGCTGCCACGATCGCAGTCGATAGCTGCCATTGGTCGTATCAATCAAAACATCTCGGTTGAGGGGGGCACGTACCTCGGCCAACCCCGCCCTGACTGTGGCCAGATGACGCCGCGATGGCTCTTGGGCAAGGGCTTCAAACTCGTTGCTTAGGTCGTTTACGGCATTGATCCAGAGCGCCAGGGTGTCGCTATTCATCCAGAGGCGCTCTTGGGTCAGCAGCCAGGCCCACTCGCGCTGGAGCGCTGCGTAGCGACTCTGGGCCATGCTGTAGGGAGTGGTGGGGCCAGCCTGGCTACTACCTTGGATTTGGGCGAGTGCGGTGCTCAGGTCGGTGTTCAAATCGGCGGCAGCAAACAGGGCATAGCCGGGGGTAGGTAGGTCGCGGCTGGCCTGCATTTGGTCGATAGCGGCGGCATTCGGCAGGTTGAGCAGGCGCATACCCGGTATGACCAAGGTCGAGCCAAAAGATTGATCGACCAGCCAGGGCTGCACCAGGCGCTCGAAGCGGCTGGTGTCGGCGGCGTAGCTCATCAGTACAATCCAGTCGAGGTAGTTGGCCCGCGCCCAGGTGCCCCAGTCTTGTTGAATGCGCTGGAGCCGCTCATGCTCGGGGTTGGCAAACACTGCTGCCGACATGACCAGTCCGGGGCGCTGCCGCCGCAGGGTGCTGGAGATGGTTTCTACAAACGAGGTCACCTGCTGCACGCGAAATTCTGTCCAGCGTTCCCACAGCACCTGCTGTTGAATTTGGTTATTGCGCTCTAGGCCGCTGTCGGGGCGAGGGTTGAGGGTCATTGGGTCAACGCCGCTCATGCTCTGAAACCGCCAGCGGGCGACTTCGCCGTAGCCGTAGGTGCGGTTGGCCCCTGGGTCTTGAAAAGGGTAGCGAATGTAGTCGAGGTGCAGCCCATCAACCTCGTACTTGGTGACGATCTCGGTCATCAGCCGGGTTAGGTAGCTGCGCACCTCGGGGTTGGCCGGGTCTAGAAACGGCTTGTCTTGGCCACGAGGGATGAGGTTGCCGCTGTTGTCGTAGGCCGCCCAGCCAGGATGTCGGGCGAGGACGGGGCCGGGGTAGTCGTTGGGCAGATTGAGCAGGCGATTGTGACGCTGGTTGCCCGCCGCAAATACCCACACCCAGGCGTGTAGGGTCATGCCCCGCTCGTGGGCCAGATCAACGGCGGCGGCGAGAGGGTCCCACTGGCGGGTGAGGGGGTTTTGCTCGGGGGCTACCTGGCTGGGGTAGATGGTATAGCCCGCATTTACGGTTTCAAAGAAGACGGTGTTAATGCCAGCGGCGGCTAGCTGGTCGAAGACCTGGCTCAGCCCCTGGGGCGATCGCGCCCTGACAATGGTGCCGCGATCGAGCCACACAGCGCGAATTTCGCCCTGGTCTACGGTGCGATCGGCAGGAAAGTTTTCCCATAGGGCGGCCCGGACGGCCAGCCAGCGATCGCGCACTTCGGCATGTTTTCCGGCGGTCAACAGGCCATCCCATTCATTTAAGAGCTGCTGCGCTTCGCCCAGGGCAGGGTGTAAAAACGTGCCGCGTCCCCCAGCCACGTTTACCGGGTCGGTGGTAGCCGTCAGCACGGGTTGGCGCTCGGGCAGGCTGACCACCGTGGGCATATCCCCAGAGCTGGCCATGATCAGGGCGCTCTCAAAGCGGCCAATCAGGTTTTTTAGCTCCTGCTGCATGGCCAAAAACACCACGGGGCTGGGGGGGCGCGTAGGCGATAGCTCGATCACCGCCGGGGCCACTTCCTCCGCCGGGTCGCCAGGGCTGGGCAAGTTGGTCGTAGCGGGGTCTGGGTTAGTCGGCTGAAGAATTCTGGGCCGCTGAGACGGGGGCAGCGGCGGCACCGCTGGGGTATGGGCCGGTCGCCGACCGGGGCGGGGCGAAAGAGATGGATCTTCTAACGGCAGTGGGGCAATCTCATCGGCCTCAGGGTCGGCCCCAGGGGCGTCGATCGGTAAGGCCCCATCTTCGGCAATACCCTCAGCACTATCACTGTGCTCTAGGTCTGGGAATACAGCATCCTGGGCTAACAGCGATCGCTGGGGCAGACTCAACCCAACCGCTAGCCCCGCGATCGCAACGATAAAAAGGCCCCGGCCCGACTTCTGGATCACAATGTCATCTCCCCATCACACGGCGCTAATTGTGGCATAGGCCAGCCGTTATTGCGCTGGCCCTGCCCTCTCAATAGTTAGCCCCGTTAGGCCGGCAGGCTCACAGTAAAGGTGGTGCCCACCCCCACCCGACTGGTGACTTTAATGGTGCCCTGCTGGAGCTGCACAAACTGCTTCACAATACTCAGCCCCAGCCCCGTACCCGGAATGTTGCTGACATTTTGCCCCCGGTGAAAGGGCTCAAACAGCGCCTTGCGATCGCCCGTCAAAATGCCAATACCCTCATCTTGCACCTTGAGCATGACCTGCCCCCGCTGCTTGGCCAGCTTGAGCCAGATGGAGTTGGCCTCGGGAGTGTAGCGAATCGCGTTCGACAGCAGGTTGCTCAAAATCGATCGCATCAGCCGCTCATCCAGACAGGCCAATACCTGGCGGCTGCGGCAGACAAATTGAATGGGCACCTGAGGCCGCCGGTAGTCGCCCTCGGCCAGCAGTTCTTGGCAAAAGGTGACCAGATCGAGCGGGCGGGGGTTGACCTCTAGCACCTTGGCCTCGATCTTGCCGATCACCAGAATGTCGTCGATCATCTGGGTCATGCGCTCGACGTTGGCGTTGATGGTGAGCAGGTAGTCGGTTTTTTCCTGCGGTTGCAGCTGGGTATCGTAGCGGTTGAGCGACGACACCGTCAGGGCAATGTTGTTGAGCGGGTTGCGAAACTCGTGGCAGACCATGGAGACAAAGCGCGATCGCATGTCGCTGAGCTGCCGCAGTTGCTGGTTGGCACTCTGTAGCTCCGCCGTGCGCTCCTGCACCTTTTGCTCTAGCTCCTCGTTGGCCCGCTGGAGAATCTCTTCGGCCCAGCGCCGCTGGGTAATGTCGCGAAAGGTCACCACCGTGCCGATCAGCGCCCCGTCTTCATCGCGCATGGGCGTGCTGATGTACTCCACCGGAAAGCTGGTGCCGTCCTTGCGCCAAAACACCTCGTTGGTGATGCGTCGCACGCTGCCGTCTTGAAATGCCGCATAGATCGGGCAGGCTTCGCGGTGGTAGGGGCTGCCGTCCGCCAAGGTGTGGTGCATGACGGCGTGCATGGATTTGCCAATCAGCTCCTCGACCGACCAGCCGATCATGGCGGCGGCGGCGGGGTTGACAAAGGTGACGTTGCCATCGAGATCCAGCCCGTAGATGCCCTCGCCCACGGCGTTGAGAATCAGCTGGTGCTGACGGCGCAGGTGCTCTAGCTCGTGATCCAGCGGGGCTTCGGTGGCAACTTCGGACGATTCTCGCGGGGGCAGCCAGTAGGTTTGGGGCATTGGAGCAGGGGCGATCGCAACAAAAAATCGGTTAATCCTCAGCCCAGCGCAGGCTTCTCATCCTCGGGCTGTCTTCCTAGAGAATGTATCGCGCTACACAACAGCCCGGCTTCTTAAGGTTTACTAAAGAATAACAGGGCAGCTAGCTGAAACCCAACCATACGCGTTTATCGGGTGATTTTAAAGGCAGGAGAATTTTGTCTTGGGTTCAGCGATCGCCAGCATTGTAGGTTGGGCGCTGCCCACCATTAGAAATCCTTTTTTCCTAGAGATAACCCACAGGGTTTTGGGCTGTATCTAAGATAATTCTTTCACCCCAACTGTTATCAAAAAAATCCTGGCAGAGTTCCATCAGCTAAAGTTGTCGTGAAAACCATTCTCATCATTGAAGACGAAACCCAGACCCGAAATATTTTTGTCAAATGTTTGGAGTTTGAAGGGTTTCGAGCGGTCGGGGCCAGCGACGGCACTACCGGGATCACCCTGGCCCAGCAGCACCACCCCGACCTAGTCGTCTGCGACATTATGATGCCCGATATGGATGGCTATTCGGTGCTCTCAACCCTGCGCAAATCTCGCCAGACTGCTCTAATTCCGCTGATTTTTCTCACTGCCAAAGTCACCATGGCCGACCTGCGCCGGGGCATGGAACTCGGGGCCGACGACTACCTCACCAAACCCTGCACCGTAGAGCAGTTTCTCGCCGCCATCCACAGCCGCCTGCACCGCCACGACCAGCTTTCAGCCCTGTACGGCGACGGATCCCCCCAGACCTTTGCTAATTCAGATCCCCTCGTTACCCCCCTTTCAAAGGGGGGCAGGGGGGATTCCTCTAAGGCATCCTGTAACCCTGGAGATGCCTCGATTTTTCCTAATGACCCGCATCTGGCCAACGTGTTTCGCTTCATCGAAACCCACTACCGTCAGCCCCTGAGCCTCAACGATGTGGCCCAGGAAGCCGGTTATTCCCCCGCCTACCTGACTAACCTGGTGCAGTCGCAAACCGGGCGCACTATCAAGCAGTGGATTATTGAGCGGCGCATGGCCCAGGCCAGAACCCTGCTGGCCCACACCAACCAGCCGGTGCGCAAAGTGGCTGAGGCCTCTGGCTATAGCGATGCGGGCTATTTTACGCGGCAATTTCGTCAGGTTCACAGCCTTTCTCCCCAGGCCTGGCGACAGCAATCTGTAGCAGAACTAACAAATTAGCGATTAATTTCAAGCTCAAAAATAAGTCCAAAAGAAAATCCTATCGAGTCCAAAAAATGATCCAATGTGTATGTGAGTCAGTCTTGATAGGGTAAAGCTAATTAGATTTCTGTCCAGATCTTGCGTCGAGGAATTTAGGTTTTTGCCTGATAAATCGCGCTAGATCCAGCCCTAGGCAATCGTTGGTTTGGTAGATGCCAAGGGATAGCTATGGCACAAGATTCAGGTGGTATATGACCATTTGAAGATTTGGCTGATCCGCTGGTACGGGAAAGGTTTTTGTCGCATTCAACTCTTCACCTATGGTCATTTCAACAGTAGCAAAATCGCTCAGCGACTGGGGAAGCTGCACCTCCCTAGCGCTGCCGGGTCAGCCCTGTGGCACCTGTGGGGGTATGCACTTTACCGGCAGTCACGCGCAGTTTATGCAGACCATGCCCCAAGATCCGGTGGATATGGTCGATGATCTGGTAAAAATGGGCATCTATAAAGAGAACCAGCTGCGCGCCGCCGACTCTGTCAACGCCTATGAGTTGCGCAAGGCGCTGTTTCTCAAGCGGGTAGGGCGGGGCGACCCCCAGCGTGAAAAACTGATTTTGGCGCTCTGCAAGCAGGCGGGTGGTCTAGAGAATGCTTTTGCCGCCGCCTTTGGCCCCCAGGCAGGCCTATTCTTTGGCGATGCCGTGCGCAACAGCGGTGCCACCCGGCGTGAGTTTCTCCGCAACATGGCGGTGGGGGCAGCTCTCGTTACCCTGGCTAGCTGTGCCAGCGGTGGCGAGCCTGCCACGGAAGATGCCGCCGATGCCCCGGTGGGAACCGGCGACCTGGAGAAAACCGACATTCAGGTGGGCTTTATTCCCATCACCTGTGCGACGCCGATCATTATGTCGGAACCCCTGGGCTTCTACGAAAAGTACGGCTTTAACGCCACGGTGGTGAAGATGCCGAGCTGGGGTGCGGTGCGCGATTCTGCGATCGCAGGTGAACTCGACGCCTACCATATGCTGGCCCCCATGCCCATCGCCATGACCCTGGGCCTCGGTTCCGGCAGCTTCGGCGTCAAGCTGGCCAGCATTGAGAATATCAACGGCCAGGCGATCACCGTGGCCGAGCGCCACAAGGGCAACGTCAACGGCCCCGAAGACTTCAAGGGCTTTGTGATTGGGGTGCCTTTCCCTTACTCGATGCACAACCTGCTGCTGCGCTACTACCTGGCATCGGGCGGGCTAGATCCAGACGTAGATGTGCAGATTCGCCCGGTGCCCCCGCCGGACAGTATCGCCCAGCTGATTGCGGGCGACATCGACGCCATGCTAATGCCCGACCCGTTCAACCAGCGGGCCGTGTACGAGGGGGCAGGCTACATTCACCTGCTGTCTAAGGAGATCTGGGACGGCCACCCCTGCTGCGCCTTTGCCGCCAGCGACGCCTGGATTGGCGAAAACCCCAACTCCTTTAGGGCGTTGAATAAGGCGATTATTGAGGCCGCTGGTTATGCCCAAGACCCGGCCAACCGGTCCGAGATTGCCGCCGCCATCTCCGATCGCGCCTTTTTGAACCAGCCCACCGAAGTCGTAGAAGCCGTGCTCACCGGCAGCTTTGAAGACGGCAACGGCAACACCCTGGACGTGCCCGATCGCATTGGCTTTGACCCCTACCCCTGGCAGAGCTTCGCCAAGTGGATCTCGTCGCAGCTGGTGCGGTGGGATTTGCAGGGCGACGGCAAGGCCGCCCAAGAAATCACCGATGGCACCTACGACACCGTGGGCGAGCAGGTCTTTCTCACTGACCTAGCACGGGAACTGGCCCAGGAGCTGGGGCAAAACCCCCCCACCGACACCAACCGCGAAGAAAAGCTGGCCTTTGATACCTTTGACCCGGCAGCCCCCGGCGACTACGTCAAAGAGCAGATCGACAAATTTGGCGTGTAGCCGCTCAGCGATTGTCCTGGGCTAGGGTGTCCCAGCCCAGGTAGGGTGGCACGGTCAGCTCCGTCAGCTTTTCGGGCAGCAATGCCACCGCAGGTTCGTTCCATGCAGTTTTGAGGATATGGCTATGGCAGTTAGTTCTGCTCCGCCTGGACTGGTCGGGGCCGAGAAACAGGCCCCCGTCTGGGACAACGAAAACGTGAGAGCCTTCGGGCTGTTCATGCTCTCCCTGGGCCTGTTTTTGCTGATTTGGGAAGTGGGGGCTAGGGCGGGCTGGTTTGTGCAGGGGGTGCCCACCGCCAGCGAGACCATCAAAGAATTTTGGTGGTGGGTGACCAACCCCTTCTACCGCAACGGCCCCAACGACCTGGGCATCGGCTGGAATTTGCTGATCAGCCTGCGGCGGGTGGCGATCGGCTACATTGCGGCCTCACTGGTGGCAGTGCCCCTGGGCATTCTCATCGGCATTTCGCCCGTGGCCATGAAGGCGTTTAACCCCTACATTCAGCTGCTCAAGCCGGTGTCGCCCCTGGCCTGGCTACCCCTGGGCCTCTACCTGCTGCGCGACTCCGAGAAGACGGGGATTTTCATCATCTTCATTTCCAGCATTTGGCCGACGCTGATCAATACCGCCTTTGGGGTGGCCAACGTCGATCAAGACTACCTGGATGTCTCTAAGACCCTGGGTGCTTCCCGCCTGCGCACCATCTGGAAGGTGATCATTCCGGCGGCGCTGCCGAATATCATCTCGGGGCTGCGTATCAGCATGGGCATTGCCTGGCTGGTGATTGTGGCGGCGGAAATGCTGCTGGGCACCGGCATTGGCTACTTCATCTGGAACGAGTGGAACAACCTGTCGATTCCTAACATTTTGGTGGCGATTTTCATCATTGGTTTGACGGGGCTGCTGCTGGATAGTTTGTTTGCCGCCCTGGAAAAGTTTGTTGCATTTGGTCGAAACTCATGAGAACTGCACCCGTGAATAGTTTCGTCTCTGCGGATCCGCCCTCACCTACGGCTCAGCTGTCGATTCGCCGTGTCACTAAGGTTTTCCCCGGCAAAAAGGGGCTGTTTAACCAGGTAACGGGCAAAACCAGCGGCGACTTTGTGGCCATTCAAGACATTAACCTGGAGATTGAGCCCAATACCTTTGTGTCGATCATTGGCCCCTCGGGCTGTGGCAAATCGACCCTGCTGAATATGATTGCGGGCCTGAGCCCGATCTCCGGCGGCGAAATTTTGCTCAATGGTCAGCCGATCGCCGGGCCGGGGCCAGACCGGGGCATGGTGTTTCAAAACTACGCCCTGATGCCCTGGATGACCGTGGAAGAAAACCTGCGGTTTGCGGTGGAAACCGTGGATCCAAAGATTTCGCCGAAAAAGCGCGATCGCATCATCAAAGAGCACATTCAGCTCGTCGGCCTCACCGGGGCCGAAAAGAAACATCCCCACGAACTCTCGGGCGGCATGCGCCAGCGGGTTGGCATCGCCCGCGCCCTGGCCATCGACCCCCAGATCTTGCTGATGGATGAGCCCTTTGGGGCGCTGGATGCTCTGACTCGCGGATTCCTGCAAGAAGAGGTCGAGCGCATCTGGGAACAGCAGCGCAAGACCGTGATCATGATTACCCATAGCATTGATGAAGCGCTGCTGCTGAGCGATCGCATTGTGATGATGACCCGTGGCCCCGCCGCCCGCATCGACGAAATTCTGGAGGTGCCCTTTCCGCGACCGCGCGATCGCGAGACCATCGACCAGCACCCCGCCTACCACGAGCTAAAGGCCGAGATGGAGAGCCACCTGTTCCGCGAAACCCGCGCAGTGGAAGCGGCCAGGGTGGGGAAGTAGGGGAGTGACGGAGTGAATGGGTGAACCCCGAACAACCGTAGGGTGGGTTAGGCGGCCACTTAAACCCTGGCTCCCTCACCCTATCCCTGCTCCGCCGTAACCCACCACCCACCGTGGCAAGACGAACCCACCCCGCCCTCCGGGCACCCCTCCGAGGAGGGGACGGCGGACTTCATCCCCTCCTCGGAGGGGTAGGGGTGGGTTCCCCTAGACCCTGCGACCCTCACCCCCAACCCCTCTCCTCCAGGGAGAGGGGAGCTGAAATTACACACCAGACGTACTCAAGAGGACTTAACCATGACCGTTTCCCCCATTACCGAAAAGCTGCTGGCCGCTAAGAAAACCGCTGGCCTCAGCTTCGCCGACCTGGAAGCCAAGACCGGCTACGACGAAGTGTGGATTGCCTCCGTCTTCTACCGCCAGGCCAGCGCCTCCCCTGAAGAAGCCGCCAAGCTAATCGAAATCCTGGGGGCCGACGCTTCGCTGGCTGAGGCCCTGACCGACTTCCCCGTCAAAGGCGGTCTCGATCCCGTCATCCCCACCGACCCGCTGATCTACCGCTTCTACGAGATTATGCAGGTCTACGGCATGCCCATGAAAGCCGTCATCCACGAGAAATTTGGCGACGGCATCATGAGCGCCATCGACTTTACCCTTGATGTAGAGAAGGAAGAAGACCCTAAGGGCGATCGCGTCAAAGTGATCATGAACGGCAAATTCCTGCCCTACAAAAAGTGGTAGACCTCTGTTTCCTGTCCTGACTCAAAATCTCCGGGCTGTTGGCGATCGCTGACAGCCTTTCCTATGCCCTACCCATCCACACCCCTATGCCCACCCCTATCGTCCCTCCCTTTACGCTAGAGACTGCGATCGCCAAAGCCCGCATGGCCGAAGACGCCTGGAACAGCCGCGACCCCGATCGCGTGGCCTTGGCCTATACCGAAGACAGCCACTGGCGCAACCGGGCTGAGATCTTTCAGGGCCGCGAGGCCATCCGCGAATTCCTCCGCCGCAAGTGGGATAAAGAACTCGACTACCGTTTGGTTAAAGAAGTCTGGGCCTACGGCGAGAACCGCATTGCCGTACGCTTTCAGTACGAGTGGCACGACGACGCGGGCCAGTGGTATCGCGCCTACGGCAACGAAAACTGGGAATTTGACGAAAACGGCCTGATGCGTCGCCGCGAAGCCAGCATCAACGACAAACCCATCGCCGAATCAGAACGTCGCTTCTTCTGGGATACCTCTGGCCCCCGCCCGGCAGATCATCCGGGGCTGATTGATTCACCGGTTTAATAGCAAACCTTGTCTGTACGACCCCAATGCGTAGGGGCATTGCACTGCACTGCTCTCTACCCGGTATTGGGTTCGAGTCGGGGGTTTGTGAGCCGAATTTGCCCTGAAAATAGGCTGACTCTAGGAACGTCGTCGAGGGCGGCGGGCTTTGGGGTACAGCCAAAACTCCAGTCCCTTGCTGAGCCAGGGTAGCACCGGGTAGGTGAGCAACGCCGAGACAAAAATCACTGAGATAAACAGCCCCAGCAGTGAGGGTAGACCCGCCAGCAGCGGCCCCAGCAGCCCATTGGCCAGCAAAATCAGCGGGTAGACCGCCAGCACCCCCACCACCACCTGCTTGTAGTAGGGCGGCTGGGGAGCCTCTAAGGCTGTGCGCTGCTGAGGCAGGTTAAACCACAGCTCTAAACCATTGGCCAGGTGCTGCTGGGAACGCGCCGCAATCAGCCCTCCAGCCTGCTCTAGCCAGGCGCGGTAGGTGGGCGACACCAGCCAGCGGTGCAGGTTTTCGTAGGTGTCAAATTTGACGATCACCAAATACTCGGGGTGGCTGCGATCGCGCGGGCGAATGATCTCCACACCCACAAAGCCCTCTACCTCTCTGGCGTCACGGTTGATGCCCTTGGTCCAGGTTTCGTAGGCCGGCACCTGGCTGGGCTCCACCAATTCTGAAATCACCAGCGTCACGGGGCCGGGCTGGAGTTGTAATTTATCCATAGCAATCAATGGGGCAAAGGGCCGGGCAACTATGCGACTACCTACTGTTACCGCAGCGACTCTAGCACCTCTGGCGTAAAAGGGTTTTTGCCCTGCTCTAGAGCCTTAATCCACTCCTGGCGCTGGGCTTTCTTTTCTTCGTCTTGAGTCCATTCGATGAAGACTTTGAAGTCTGCAATGGCCCCTTGGGTGTCGCCAACAAGGGCACGAGCTAAGCCACGGCTATTAATAATGTTGCCGTCTTCTGGCGCAAGGGCAACAGCTTTTTCACAGGCGAACATAATGGCTTCTGCCTGGCTATAGGTGCTGCCATCCCAGCAAAGCGCGTTCCAATCATTGGTTGAAATGCTATCTTTCGAAGCTATGGCTTCGGCTTGGCGATAGGCTGATAGCGCTTCTGAAACATTGCCTGCGCTAATATACCGGTTGCCTTGATCCAGATACTCGCGTGCTTTTAGGTCGAAATCTAAACCAGAATCTAGCTGTTTGGCTTCAGCAAACTTAGCCGTTGCATCAGACATTTGCCCTGCCTGAGCTAAATCTTCTGCCGCGCTGATTAGGGTCTGAGCTTGGGCCAAGTTTTGTAATTTAGTTTTGGGGTCAATGTCAAGGTTGCTATCCCACTCTATGGCTTGCTCGAATAACTCTCTAGCTCGTTTAATGCTGCCGTTACGGGCTAGTTTTTCGCCCTGTGTCACTAGCATGGGTGCTGCCGCCGCTTTTAACGACGGGTCGCTGTCCTGGCAGGTTTCTAGTTCCATAAGTAACTCTGGAGATTGCTTTACAAAATACGTTCCTAGCCATTTACAGCCTTTAGATATCAAATTATCTAGCTGAAAGTCCCACAGTTTCACAGTATTGTCTTCGCTAGCTGTAGCGATAGTCTTGCCATCTGGGCTAAAAGCTACACCCCGAACTGCACTACTGTGGCCCTGGAGGGTTTGAAGCTCCTCTCCCTGACGGCTCCACAGCTTAACTATGTTGTCCTGACTGGCAGTGGCGATAGTCTCGCCATCTGGGCTAAAAGCAAGGTACAAGACCGGAGCGATGTGACCTTGATAAGTTTCTAACTCCTTGCCATCTTTGCTCCATAGCTTCACGGTGTTGTCCCCGCTGGCAGTAGCGATAGTTTTGCCATCTGGGCTAAAAGCTACGCTATTGACCCAATCAGCGTGGCCGTGGAGAGTTTGTAACTTCTTGCCATCTTTGCTCCATAGCTTCACGGTGTTGTCCGCACTGGCAGTAGCGATAGTCACGCCGTCTGGGCTAAAGGCCACCGCCCAGAGACTATCACTATGGCCTTTGAGAGTTTGTAACTCCTCCCCCTGCCGGTTCCATAGTTTGGCGGCATGGTCATTACTGGCGGTAATAATGACCTCGCCATCAGGGCTAAAGGCTACTGCATTAACACCAGCGGTGTGGCCATTGAGGGTTTGTAGTTCCTCTCCCTTGAGGTTCCATAACCTCACACTTTGGTCATCACTGGTGGTGACAATAGTTGCACCGTTGGGGCTAAAAGCTACGCTATTGACCCAATCAGTGTGGCCTCTGAGGGTTTGCAACTCCTCCCCCTGTCGGTTCCATAACTTGACGCTCTGGTCATTACTGCCAGTGGTAATAGTCTCACCATTGGGGCTAAAGGCTACGCTATTGACCCAATCGGTGTGGCCTCTGAGGGTTTGCAACTCCTCCCCTTGCCACTCCCATAACTTGGCAGTCTGGTCTGTACTGGCAGTGGCAATCGTTTTGCCATCTGAACTAAAAGTTACTGCAGTAACTCCAGCAGTATGGCCCTTAAGGGTTTGTAGGTTATCACCCTTGAGGTTCCACAGCTTTACGCTTTGGTCATAACTGGTGGTGGCAATAGTCGTGCCGTCGGGGCTAAAGGCTACGCTATTGACCCAATCGGTGTGGCCTCTGAGGGTTTGCAATTCCTCTCCGTTTCTGTTCCACAATTTAATGCTCTGGTCATGACTGGCGGTGGCAAGGGTCTCGCTGTCGGGGCTAAAGGCCACACTTCCAACACCAGCGCTATGGCCATTGAGGGTTTGTAACTCCTCCCCCTGTCGGTTCCATAACTTCACGCTCCGGTCTTTACTTGCAGTGGCAATCGTTTTGCCATCTGGGCTAAAAGCTACTGCCCAGACACTAGCGCTATGGCCATTGAGGGTTTGTAATTCCTCCCCCTGCCGGTTCCAGAGCTTGACGGTCTGGTCAGCACTGGCGGTGGCAATGGTCTCACCATCGGGGCTAAAGGCCACTGCCCAGACCCAATCGCTATGGCCATTGAGGGTTTGTAATTCTTCCCCCTGCCGGTTCCACAGCTTGATGCTCTGGTCAACACTGGCAGTAGCAATGGTCTCTCCGTCGGGGCTAAAGGCCACATTTAAGATCCAATCGCTGTGGCCAATCAAGCGATCGCGTTCTTTAACCCCGTACATCACTTCACGAATTGAAGAAATGGCGCGAAAACGAGCACTAGGTTTTAGCCGATAGGCCTTTTTACTCTTTAAAGCCTGCCCGGTCTGCATGGCCTTTGTTACAGCCTGCTGCTCTAAGCCTGACTCTAAATAGTTTTCCATCGCTAAGCTATCGGCTAAAAACTGGGCGTTGACTTCGCCAGTCAATGCTTTTTGCTGCTGCACCCAAGCCCAAATGCCTGACCCGATCGCCAACACCAGCAGACCCGAAAGGCCTCCCACCGTCAGCCGCTGTCGATGGTTCGCCCGCTCTTGGGCTTGAGTTGCTTCTTCACGACTTGCGGCAATGTAGTCTGCCTGCAACTCCGTGGGTCTGGGGTCTTTGCCAGCGCTGGCCTGGAGCAGCCATTGCTCCGCCCGGTTTAGCTCACTGCCCCGCAGCAGCAGGCTGTCATCTCGGTGGCTCTGTGCCCACTCGATCGCCCGTACCTCCAACCGGGTGTGGTTTTTCTTATGCTCCAGGTCGGTGTCGATCGCCTCTACCAGAGTGGCAAAAGCCGCGTCAAAATCATCCTCAGCTTGAAAGCTAATCCACTGGTGTTGACTCAGCCGGGGGTGACTATCTTCCCGAGCAAAATCTTTGCGACGCAGCACGGGTATCAGCCGTTTGCCGTGTTGAAGGGCGTGGTCAATCTCTTTGCGGCAGTATTTCGACGCGATCGAGTCTTGGCTGATGACAAAAATAAACGTGTGGGCCGCTTCGATGCCCGCTTCAATTTCTTTCCACCACTCGGTGGTGGGAGCAATGTCTTGCCAGTCTACCCAGGTGTCGTACTGGCTGGCCCGCAGGGCATCGTAGAGCACCTGCACAAACTCTTTGTCGCGGCGCGAGTAGGAAATAAAAACATCGGCCATGGCAGGCAGGCGGGTGGGGGATACAGGTCAGGATAGCGATCGCTGAATGGATTGCTTTGATTATTAAGGGTGTTGCAGGAATTAGAACCACCTTGGCGGGTAGTGGTGTGCGGGCTCTGTTCAAGAATTGTTAGCTTTTTTAGGGATTGATCACGGTTCGGACATCTTGAGGGAGGCTTCTGCAAGGATAGAGAGTGTAGAGGCTCAAAATCACCCCATACACCTCGGCCCAGGCCAGACATGGAGCTCTGCCTGGCGAAAGCTACAGATTCCGAGCTGGGCTTGGTAGGGCGCAAAAAATTTATGCCGATTCTGGGGTTGGCTAGGAGAGTTAGGTCATGGCCCGAGCACCCGTTTCACCTCTACATTCGCACTCTGGGCGATCGCGCTTTTTGCGGGGCATTCCCCT
The DNA here is from genome assembly GCF_055795045.1 of Pseudanabaena sp. PCC 9330. Lineage (NCBI taxonomy): Bacteria > Bacillati > Cyanobacteriota > Cyanophyceae > Pseudanabaenales > Pseudanabaenaceae > Pseudanabaena > Pseudanabaena sp. PCC 9330. The sequence goes on from NZ_JAYFES010000115.1 coordinate 405,198, forward strand.
GCGGCTGTTACTGGTTGTGCCCTTTGCGACGCAGATTTTTGCGGCGGTGGGGTTGACCGGCTGGCTCTCGCTGCGCAATGGCCAGCAGGCGGTCAACGAGGTGGCCAGCCAGCTGCGGAGCGAAATTAGCAATCGCATCGACCAGCAGCTCACCGTCTACTTCGATATTCCCCACACGGTTAACGCCATTAGCGTCGATGCCATTGGCCGCTTCGACCTGTGGAACCCGCAGGACATGAGCGCCCTACGCAGCTATTTTCTCTGGCAGCTACAGCAGTTTCCGGCGGTGAGCTACATCAGCTTTGGGGGTGAGCAGACCGAGTATGCCGGGGCGGGTCGCAAGGCCGATGGCACCCTGGTGATCGAGATTACCGACGCTTCCACCAACTTTGTCAACACTATTGCAGTGGTAGATGGGGCTGGCAACCCCACCGGTGCGATCGAAACCTACCCCGACTACGACCCCCGGGTGCGCCCCTGGTATGTCAATGCCAAGGCGGCGGGAGAGCCCGTGTGGAACGATATCTACCAGTACTTTATCGAGGCCAATCTGGGCATTTCCACCAGCCGCCCCTACGTGGATGCGACCGGGACATTTCGCGGCGTGGTGAGCACCGACATGTATCTGATCGGCATTAGCGAATTTTTAGACAATCTCAGCATTGGCACCACGGGGGAGACCTATATCGTCGATCGCACGGGTTTGATCGTCGCTTCGTCTACCGATGAAGCTCCCTTTATCACGGGGGCAGATGGCAAAGCCACCGAACGTCTGCGCGCCAGCGATAGCCAGGTGCCGCTCATTAGGGAAACCAGCCGCTTTTTAGCGGATAAATACGGCGATTTAGCCCAAATTCGCACTCCCCAGCAGCTGGAGTTTCAGCTCAATGGGCAGCGGGAGTTTGTGCAGGTGGCCCCCTTTAACGACGGACGGGGGCTCGATTGGCTGATTGTGGTGGTGGTGCCCGAGGCCGACTTTATGGCCCAGATTCAAGCCAATACCCGCTCGACCATCGTGCTCTGTCTGCTGGCGCTGGCGATCGCCACGGGGCTGGGTCTGCTGACCTCCCAATGGATTGCCCGACCGATCATCCGGCTAAACCAGGCCAGCCAGGCGATCGCCAGCGGCGACCTCGACCAAACCACCGCAACTACCGGCGTGCGAGAGCTAGAGAGTTTGTCCCACTCCTTTAACCAGATGGCCTACCAGCTCAAAACCGCCTTCAGCGAGCTAGAGACCCGGGTTGCCGAGCGCACCGCCGAGCTGCAAGAGGCTAAAGCGGCGGCCGAGGTGGCCAACCAGGCCAAAAGCGACTTTCTCGCCAACATGAGCCACGAGCTGCGCACCCCCCTCAATGCCATTCTGGGCTTTACCCAGATGCTCAAGCGCCAGATCAACGGCAACCACGAGCAGCGCAACTACTTAAATATCATCAGTACCAGCGGTGAGCACCTGCTCAACCTGATCAACGATGTGCTCGACATGGCCAAAATCGAAGCCGGGCGCACCACCCTCACCCTAGAGAGCTTCGACCTCTACGGGCTGCTCGCCACCCTGGAGGATATGTTTCATCTGCGGGCAGAAACCAAGGGCCTGACGCTGGTGGTCAGTCACTCAGCGGCGGTACCGCAATACATTCGTTCCGACGAGCGCAAGCTGCGCCAGGTGCTGATTAACCTGTTGAGTAACGCGATCAAATTCACCACCACCGGCCAGGTCACCCTGACGATAGAACGGCCAGCAGTCGCCGCTGCAGCGCCAGACCCGGCTGAGGCAGGTTTCCCGCTGCGGCTTTTCTTTGCGGTCACCGATACCGGCTCAGGCATTGCCCCCGAGGAAATCGATCGCGTGTTTGAGCCCTTTGTGCAAACTCAAGCAGGCCTGCTGACTAGCCAGGGTACCGGGCTGGGGCTGACCATTAGCCACCAGTTTGTGCAGCTGCTGGGCGGTCAGTTGGCGGTGCAGAGCACCCTGGGCCAGGGGTCGCGGTTTTATTTTGACCTGCCGGTCGAGGTGGCCAGTGCCGCCGAGTTACCCCAACGGTTGCCCATACGCCGGGTCATAGGGCTTGAGCCAGGGCAGCCGATCTACCGCATTTTAGTGGTGGACGATCGCTGGGAAAATCGGCAGCTGGTGGTGCGCATTATGGGTCTGCTGGGCTACGAAACTCAGGAAGCCGAGGACGGCACGGAGGCGATCGCCTGGTGGCAAACCTGGCACCCCGATCTGATCTGGATGGACATGCGCATGCCTGGCCTGGACGGCTACGAGGCCACCCGCCAGATTCGTGCCCTAGAGGCGGCCCAGCCAGGGCGGCCACCGACCAAAATTGTTGCCCTTACCGCCAGTGCCTACGAAGAAGAGCGAGCCCTGGTGCTGGCCGTGGGCTGCGACGACTTTGTGCGCAAGCCCTTTCGCGAAGACGAGTTATTTAGTAAGTTGGCCCAGCATCTGGGGGTGGTCTTTGTGTACGACACTCCAGCGCCCCTCGTCGAGCCCGCTGCCCTGCTGGCAGCGACCGACCTAGCCCTGCTGCCCGCCCCCTGGAAATCTCAGCTGCACCAGGCCGCCCAAACCCTGAATGCCCAACAGATGCTCGCGGTGATTGCCACCCTACCCCCAGAGCACAGCGCCCTGGTCCAACCCCTGCAGCAGTTGGTCCACAACTTTCGCTACGATATCCTGCTGGAGCTCACCCAGGATGGGGCTGAACCATGAATGCGCTAGATCCATCCATGTCCCATCCCACGGTGCTCATTGTCGACGACGTACCCGAAAATCTGCGGCTGCTGTCCGATACCCTGGCTCAGCAAGGCTACGGGGTACAGTGCGCCATTTCTGGAGCCCTGGCCCTGACCGGCGCTCGGGCCAATCCCCCCGACCTCATTTTGCTCGATATTAAAATGCCGCAGATGGATGGCTTTGAGGTCTGCCAGCGGTTTAAGGCCAGCCCCATCACCCGCGATATTCCGGTGATCTTTCTCAGCGCTTTGGATGACGCCTTCGACAAGGTGCGGGCCTTTCAGGCGGGCGGGGTTGACTACATCACCAAGCCCTTTCAGGTTGAAGAGGTGGTGGCGCGGGTAGAGCACCACCTGGCTTTGCAGCGGGCCAGGGTCGAAATTCTCAGTTTGAATGCCGAGTTGGAGCAGCGGGTGGCGGCGCGCACCCAGGCCCTCACCCAGCTCAACGCTGACCTTCAGGCCAGCGAGGCTCGCTTTCGCATTGTCGCCAACGCTGCCCCGGTGCTGATTTGGATGGCAGACGCCAAGGGCCACTGCCAGTTTGTCAATCAGCGCTGGCTAGAGTTTACCGGGCGCACCCTGGCCCACATGCAGCGCCACGGTTGGACCACGGTGCTCTACCCAGACGATCGGCCTCTGTGCCTGGAAACCTTTCAGCAGGCCTTTGCCCAGCACCAGCCCTTCACCCTGGAATATCGTCTGCAAACCGTCGGTCAAACCTACCGCTGGGTGCAGGGGACGGGGGTGCCGCTTTTTGACCTGGAGGGCGAGTTTACCGGCTTTATTGGGGCGGTGTCTGATATTCACGATCGCAAGCAGAGTGAAGCGCAGCTGATGCACAACGCTCTCCACGACAGCCTCACCGATTTGCCCAATCGGGCGCTGCTGATGGAGCGGTTAGAGCTGGCGCTGCACCGCAGCGATCGCTACACCGATCGGCATTTTGCCGTGCTGTTTCTCGATCTCGACCGCTTTAAGCTAATTAACGATGGCCTGGGCCACGGCGTGGGCGACCGGCTGCTGATTGAGATTGCGGCGCGCTTAGAGACCATCACTCGCCCAGTCGATCTGCTGGCGCGGCTGGGGGGCGACGAGTTTGTGCTGCTGCTCGAAGACATTGAGGGCATCCACGAGGCGGTGCAGGTGGCGATGCGCATTCTAGAGCAGATGCGATCGCCTTTTGTCATCGAGGGGCGCGAGGTAATCATTACCACCAGCATTGGCATTGTGCTTAGCTCATCTGCCTACCGCGAAGGGGCCGAGCTGCTGCGCGACGCCGATATCGCCATGTACCAGGCCAAACGCCAGGGCAAGGCCCGCTACGAAATTTTTAACCCCGGCATGCACCAGGCCGCCCTCAAGCAGCTCCAGCTCGAAAGCAACCTGAGCTGTGCCCTAGAGCAGCAGCAGTTTGAGCTCTACTACCAACCCATCGTCGATCTCAAAACCCAGACCCTGGCCGGGCTAGAAGCCCTGGTGCGCTGGTCGTACCCACCCCAGGGGCTGATTTCCCCCGATGAGTTTATTCCGGTGGCCGAAGAGACCGGGCTAATCGTTGCCCTCGGCCACTGGATTATGCAGGCCGCCTGCCGCCAGACTCGCCAGTGGCAGCAGCAGTTTGACCAGCCCGACCTGACGATCAGCGTCAATCTATCGGTCAAGCAGATCAAAGAGGCCAACTTTCTCGACCAGGTCGATCAGGTGCTGGCCACCACCGGGCTACCGGGCCGCAGCCTCACCTTTGAAATCACTGAAAGCATGCTGATTGACGATGTAGAAAGCGCCATTGCCCTGATGGATCAGCTTAAAGCCCGCGCCATCGATCTCGACATCGATGACTTTGGCACCGGCTACTCTTCCCTCAGCTACCTGAGCCGGTTCCCCATCCGCGCCCTCAAAATCGATCGCTCCTTTACTCAAGATTTGGCCACCAGCGCCGACATCGTGCGGGCCATCATTACCCTGGGTCACGCCCTCAAAACCACCATCATCGCCGAGGGCATCGAGACCGAGGCCCAGCTAGCCCAGCTCAGGGCCATGGGCTGTGACTACGGCCAGGGCTACTATCTGGGGCGGCCCCTGCCGGTGGCTGCCACTGAGCAGCTGCTGACCGGGTGGAGCGGCGATCGCAGTTACCCGTGCCCCCCTAGCGCCGCCGGGTAAACCCTAGCCAGGCCAGCGCCCCGCCAATGGAGATCACCATCGGCATAAACGCCATGGCTGCCCGATAGTGCACATCTTCGGTAGAGTCTAGGCTAATGCCATCGTAGATAATGCCCTTGTCGCCCACTGGCACTGTCCAGTAGTCGGCATGGCTGAGGTTGTCGGCATCTTCAATGGCCACCTCCCAGTCGCCCGGGATCGACTCATCGGGCACAAAGGCAAACCGCCCCTCGCTGTCGGTGGTGGTGGTCATCCAGGGCTGGTCGGGGTTGTTGGGGGCGTAGATGCTCACCGTTGCCCCGGCAAAGGGCTCCCCAGAGCTAAATAGAGACTGAAACTCTAGCTGGCGATCTAGGGTGTAGAAGGTCTCAACCTGGTGCGCCCACGCCTGGGCCGGAAACCCCACCAGGGCCAGAGCCATTACCAAAGCAAGGAGCAAGCGTTTCATAGAAATGCATTCCGTAATCTGTCTGTCGCCTATTGTAGCGAGAGATCGAGAGAGGCTGACCCAAGGCAACCGATATGGACTACCTAACCGAGCTGCGGCACTATCTAGACCCCGAGGGGCGGCTCAAAGAATGGCCCTCCAAACGCAACAGGGGCCGTTTTCAGCAGCTAGCGCTGGAGTATCTCACGACTAAGTTTGAGCCTGCCACCCGCTACCATGAGCGCGAGGTCAACGCCCTGCTCAACCAGCACCACACCTTTGGCGACCCGGCTCTGCTACGACGTGAAATGTTTGAGCGCGGCCTCGTTGATCGATTGCCCAACGGCTCGGCCTACTGGCTCAAAAACGAGCCGACTTCGGGAGAAACCCCATGCGGCTGACCTGGGTTAAGCTGCTGCACACCGTGGTATTTGTGGTGATGTTTGGGGCCATTCTCTACCTGCTCTACTGCGGCCTGGTCAATCACCTGACCCGTTGGACGGCTTTTGCCTTTGGGCTAATCTCTGTAGAAGTGATCATCTACGCTGGCAACGGCTTTCGCTGCCCCTTAAGAACTCTGGCCGAAGACCTCACCCCAGCGGGCCAGCCAGTGACTGACATCTACCTTCCCCCCTGGCTGTCGGCGCGGGTGGTGGCCATCTCTACCCCACTGCTTATTGTTGCCTGTGTATTGCTTGTAATCCGGCTGTTGTGGCCCTGACAGATGCGGGAGCGAAGCTTGATTGTGGCTTTGCCCCTGGCTCTGAGATGCCCAGGCAATGGCTCAAGAAATATTTTGTCTAACAATCGCGCTCAGTTTGGCAAACCCTGCTAGGCTAAATGTCTAATTTTGCAGGGTCGCCATCGGGTGAAGTCGTCGCCAGTGTTAGCACCATTTGAACTCATGTGGGCCTTGATCGGGCTGGTGCTCACCATTGTGGCCACCTGGATGGAGGCCTTTACCCTCAATGCACCCTGGGCCTGGGGCCAGTCGGGCATGGCGATTTTGTCTCTGGGGGTGAGCTTTCAGGTGGGGGCGGTGCTGCTGACCGGCTGCGTGGGGGGCAAAAATGCAGCGGCCCTGTCGCAGATTGCCTACCTGGTGCTGGGGCTGGCGCTATTTAGAGTCTTTGAGCTGCCGGTGTTTACCCAGGGCGGCGGGCTGAGCTACGTGCGCGAACCGGGCTTTGGCTATCTGCTGGGCTTTGTGCCCGCTGGGTGGGTGTGCGGCTACTTGGCCTTTCAGAACCCGCCCAAGCTAGAGCGGCTGGCTCTGAGTGGTCTCAGCGGGTTGGGCATTATCCACGCACTAGGGATTATTTACCTGACTCTCGCCTCCCTGCTAGGCTGGCTACAGACTGTGTCAGCTTCCTACTGGGAGCTGTTGCTGAGCTACTCGATTTTGCCGCTACCTGGGCAACTGGTGGTGGTCTGTGCAGTGGCGGTGCTGTCGCTGGTGCTGCGGCAGCTGTTGTTTTATTAGGCCCATGAGATTGCGCAATCGTTGGTTTTGGATCGCTGCTGGAGTTGGGCTTGCCCTCGATCAGCTGACTAAATTCTGGGTAGCCCAGACCTTTGAACTCACCACCCCGCCCGACTCGCTGCCGATCTGGCCGGGGGTGTTTTATTTTACCTACGTCACCAACAGCGGTGCGGCTTTTAGCCTGTTTAGCAACAACGGCGAATGGCTCAAATGGCTCTCGATGGCGGTGAGCTTGGGCCTGGTCGTGCTGGGGCTTAGGGCGCGACTGCCCAACCGCTGGGAAGAGGTGGGCTACGGCTTTATTCTCAGCGGAGCCTTGGGCAATGGCATCGATCGCCTCCTGGCCGGAGAGGTGATTGACTTCCTTGACTTTCGCCTGATTCGCTTTCCCATTTTTAACGTGGCCGATATCTGCATTAACATCGGCATTGTCTGCCTGCTGGTGGCGGCCCTGCGAGAGCCGGCTAAGCGGGGAGAGGCCTAGAGCAGCCTTCATTATGAAGAAACCCTAGCTTTTGCACCCCTGGGCGCTGGGACGTACCAGACCTTGCTACGACTGGATGGTGATGTGACTCAGTAGGTGACAGCGATTGACGGCATAGTTGGAATTGTGGTGCGGGCATCGGGTGGCCTGGGCCTGTTTTTGTTGGGCATGATTGTCATGACCGAGGGGCTGCGATCGCTGGCGGGCAACGCCATGCGCAGCGTGCTCATGCGGTTTACCCGCACTCCCCTGACTGGGGCTATTACCGGGGCTTTGACCACCGCCATTCTGCACTCTTCCAGCGCCGTTATCATGGCCACCATCGGCTTTGTCAGCGCCGGACTGATCACCTTCACCGCGTCCCTAGGGATCATCCTGGGAGCCAACGTGGGTGCCACGGCCACCGGTTGGATGGTAGCTCTGGTGGGGTTTCAGTTTCAGCTGGGGACGGCGGTTCTGCCTCTGATTTTCATGGGTGCCAGCCTGAAGCTCTTGGCCAAGGGCAAGACGGGCTACGTGGGCTATGCCCTGGCTGGGTTTGGCCTAATTTTTGTCGGCATTACCGCCCTCCAAGGGGCCATGGCCGGGCTGACAGCGTTGATCGACCCCGAGACCCTGCCCGCCCCCACATTTTTGGGGCGGCTGCAGCTGGTGGTGTTGGGAATGATCTTTACGGTCATCACTCAGTCGTCGACGGCGGGGGTGGCCACGGCGCTGACGGCGCTCTATGCCGGGGCCATTGGCTTTGAGCAGGCTGCTGCCCTGGTGATCGGCATGGATCTGGGCACCACTGTCAAAGCGGTGGTCGCCAGCCTCGATGGGTCGATCGATGCTAAGCGTACGGCTCTCTCCCACGTTCTCTACAACCTGTGGACCGGGACTCTGGCGCTCAGCCTGCTGTCGATCTATATCTGGCTGTGGAACCAGTTGGCCCCAGGGCGGCTGGTTGAAGAGTCGGGGCTGGCTCTGGTGATGTTTCATACCTCGTCTAATCTGCTGGGGGTGCTGACCATTTTGCCGGTCACCCAAGGGTTCGCCCGGCTGATCATTCGACTGCTGCCAGGCCAGGGGGCCGCCTACACCAACGGGCTGAGTGATGAACTGCTGAAACAGCCCGACCTGGCTCTCAACGCGGTGCAGGGGGCGATTCAATCGGAGCTGCTGGCGCTGCTGTGGCACTTGCGGGCTATTTTGGGCGACCCTGAGGGCCAGCGCATTGATCTAGCCGAGCTAGAAACCGCCATGGAAGAAACCTCTGCCTACCTGGATCAAATCCACCTGAGTGCTGACCAAGACCCCAGCTGGAACCGCCTGATCAACCTGGTGCACAGCCTCGATCACCTCCAGCGCCTGTTTGAGCGCTGCGAGGAAGAGGCCGATCGCGCCACCCTGGTCAATGCCACCGCTGAGCTGGCGGAAGAGCGGGCTTTGGTGTTGGAGGCGATCGCCGATGCGATCTACGCCCTGCCGCTCAACCAATGGGACAAAGCTGCTTATCAGACCGGTCAGGCGGCCCGCCAGGTGCACAAAAAAGTGCGTCCCTACCGCGAAGCCACCCTGGTTGAGGTGGCCAACGGCAGCCTCGATGTGGCCACCGGCACCGCTCGCCTGGGGGCGATTCGCTGGCTGCGTCGAGTGAGTAAGCACCTGGCCCGCATTCACCAGCATTTGCACCAAGCGATGATAGCGATCGGGAAAGAAGGGTAGGGGCGTGGTTTTGAATTCTGCTGACTAGAACTCGAAACCACGCCCCTGACAACGTATCTACTCCCCTACCGGAACTGCCTTCACCTTCCAGATATCGCGAGCGTACTCGGCGATCGTGCGATCGGCGGAGAATTTGCCGACTCGGGCGGTGTTGACGATCGCCATGCGAACCCAGCGATCGCGGTCTTCGTAGGTGCGGCTGACATGCTCTTGGCACTGCACATAGGCGGCGTAGTCGGCCATCACCATGTAGGGGTCATCCACCAGCAGCGAGTCGAGAATGGGCAAAAACAGATCAGAGTTTTCCGGGGAGAACAGACCGGAGGCGATCAAATCCAGCACTCGCTTGAGTTCGGGGTTGGTGTCGTAGTAGTACCAGGGGTTGTGACCCACGGCTTTACAAGCAGCCACCTGCTCGGTGGTGAGGCCAAACAGGAAGAAGTTGTCGGCCCCCACCTCTTCGCGGATTTCCACATTGGCGCCGTCGAGGGTGCCAATGGTGAGCGCCCCGTTGAGGGTAAACTTCATGTTGCCGGTGCCCGAGGCCTCCATGCCAGCGGTGGAGATTTGCTCTGACAGGTCAGAGGCCGGAAACAGCCGCTGGGCCTGGGAGACGTTGTAGTTGGGCAAAAACACCACCTTCAGCCGTCCGGCCACAATGGGGTCGTTGTTGACCACATCGGCGACGCCGTTGATCAGCTTCACCACCAGTTTGGCCATGGCGTAGCCCGGAGCTGCCTTGCCGCCAAAGATCACCGTGCGGGGCACGACGTGATCGCCGGGGTTTTGCACCATGCGGTTGTAGAGGGTGATCACGTGCAGCACATTCATCAGCTGGCGCTTGTACTCATGGATGCGCTTGATCTGCACATCAAACATCGAGTCGGGGTTCACCTCGATGCCGACAGCGTCGTGAATGTAGCGGGCTAAGGCCCACTTGTTTTCCTGCTTGATGGCCTGCCAGGCATGGCGAAATTCTTCGCTGTCGATGTGGGCTTCTAGATCCTTGAGATGGTCAAGGTTGGTAATCCAGCGATCGCCGATGGTTTCAGAGATCAGCTGGGCCAGGCGAGGGTTGCACTGCAACAGCCAGCGACGGGGGGTGATGCCGTTGGTCTTGTTGGTAAACTTGTCGGGCCACAGCTCGTAGAAATCTTTCAGCACCTCTTGCTTCAGCAGCTCGGTGTGCAGCGCGGCGACGCCATTGATAGCGTGGCTGCCCACGCAGGCCAGGTTGGCCATGCGCACCCGCCGCTCGCCGCCTTCTTCGATCAGCGAGAGGCGCTCTAGGCGATCGGGGTCGTTGGGGTAGCGCAGCTTCACCTGGTCGAGGAAGCGGTGATTGATTTCGTAGATTAGCTCTAGGTGGCGGGGCAGCAGCTGGCCAAACAGATCCACTGACCACTTCTCCAGCGCCTCGGGCATGAGGGTGTGGTTGGTGTAGCCAAAGGTGCGCTGGGTAATCTGCCAGGCGGTCTCCCACTCTAGATGGTGCTCATCGAGCAGCAGGCGCATCAGCTCAGCCACCCCAATGGCCGGGTGGGTGTCGTTGAGCTGAATGGCCGACGACTCGGCCAGCTTGGTCAGGTCGCCGTGGTCGCGCAGGTGCAGGCGAATGATGTCTTGCAGCGAGCAGGCCACAAAGAAATACTGCTGTTGTAGGCGCAGCTCTTTGCCCTGGCGGGTTTCGTCGTTGGGGTAGAGCACCTTGGTGATGTTCTCAGAGACCATCTTGTTGGCCACGGCCCCAAAGTAGTCGCCCGCGTTAAAGGCTCCCAGGTCAAAGGCTTCGCCAGCTTCGGCCTTCCACAGCCGCAGAATGTTGACATTCTCAGTGCCGTAGCCGGGCACCGGCACATCGTGGGGAATGCCAATCACCGTCTGGCCCGGAATCCACCGCACCTGGTAGTCATCGTCGCCGTCGTTTTTGTAGACCTCGGTGTGGCCGCCAAACTTGATTTCAACTCGGTAGTCGGGGCGGGCAATTTCCCAGGGGTTGCCGTAGCGGAGCCACTTGTCGGGCACCTCTACCTGGTGGCCCTGGCGAATCAGCTGGGTGAAAATACCAAACTCGTAGCGAATGCCGTAGCCCACCGCTGGCAGGTTGAGAGTGGTGAGCGAATCCATAAAGCAGGCGGCCAAACGGCCTAGGCCACCGTTGCCCAGGCCGGGCTCGGCCTCGTGCTCTAGCAGTTCATCTAGATCTAAGCCGCAGTCGGCCAGGGCGTGGCGCATAGTGTCGTAGAGGCCCAGATTAATCAGCCCATTGCCCAGCTGGCGACCCATCAAAAACTCTGCCGACAGGTAATAGACTGTCTTGGCCTGCTGGTCGGCGTAGACTTTGGCGGTGCGAATGCGCTTTTTGAGTAGCTGGTTGCGCACGCTGTGAGCCAAGGCCATGTAGTAGTCGTGGGCGCTGGCAAACTGCTCGTCTTTGCCCTGTACCCAGTGCAGATTGTTGACCAACGTCTGCTGTATTTGCTTGACCTGGGCTTCGGCATCTAAGGCAACATTGCCCTCAGCCTCTAGCGACAGCGGCATCGCTGTAACCGTGCTCGACTGGGGCAGATGAACAGATTGCTTAACCATAGAAATCCTTCAAGACTGTAATTACCGTACAAGAATTTGCTGGTAGCCCGTAGGCTCGAAGTAGAGGCCACATCGCCCTACCTCGGGCATAGTCAGACCATGCACTTTGCCAATGGAACATTAAATTGCCCATGACCCTGACACCAACAAACCCGAACCGGGACCAAATTAGTTACCCGTCAAGCCCCGACCAAACCATAAACCCACAAAAACTATACGCTCAGGCATTAACATATTGCCCCATTTTAACTGGCCGCAAATAAACCACTGTCGCAAAACCAACAAAGGGGCCTAGCAAAGCGCAGAAAGAACTCTAAAATCTGCCGACAGAAAGCCTGCTCAAGACCGCCAAGAAAGCGATAGAATGCCATCTGCGATCGCCGCCATGCACCGCTACACAGTGCATTTGCCCAATCCCGAAGAAAGTGTTAAGCGCAATAGTATGAAGAGGTGATTTCAAACCATTAAGTTATGTTAATTAGTGCGTCAGAGCCTAGGCTAAATGGCTTGCCAAGCCCGAAACCCTTACCCTGAGGTCGGTTCAAATGTAACGAAAATTTCATGAAGTATTCTAAATGTCGCCAAAAGCGCTGTTACATTGAGCTCGGTAATAACATTCAGGCACCGTGCTCCAGTGCTAGGTCAATGATCCTAATTATCTTAAGCATTTTATTGTCTGCATGATGCAGGGCAATAAAGAAATGCGTCGTCGGCTCAACTACACTTGGGCATCGGCCACAGGGAACCTTCGGAAGCAGCCTTTTGCTTAAGGTGAATGTTCTGCATATGCTTCTTAACTGTGTTAGGGGCAATAAATAGCTCTGAAGCAATTTGCTTATAGGTATAGTTCGCCCGCTGCAGAAGCCATATTTCGGTTTCACGCTCCGTGAGAGCATAATCTCTTGCTTCATCCATTGCAATGTTTCTAATCAGCTGGTACTGATCTCGCAGTTCAAAGACAATGCAAGACTTGCCTAGGGTATCCAGCTTCATATAGCGGGCAGTAACGCTGAAAGTGACTGCACTGCTGATACAGATTTTGGTTTTCATCACCCAGTGCTGCCCAGGAAATCTTCGGCGAATATCAGCAATAGAGTCACAAAGATAGCTGATCTCCTTTGGGATTGCCTCCGCTGAATGCCTCTGCTGACTAACCTGCCGCAAAATTCGGCAAGCACAGTCGTTCGCATAGAGCACCTGGCTGCCTTCGGTAATAATCAAAATTCCGTTGGTTAATTTGGTCAGTGCTTCTTCAACCACCGGATCCCGAATATCGATCTGATCTTGATCGGTAAATTCCAGCGCTTCTCCAGCCTGGTTTTTATCTCGCAAAAGATTTTCTATCGGCACCCGAATAAAAAGCATGATTTATCCACCCCGTTTGTGATAGACGTAAATCAAATATCTATTTTTGATTTATCCTATAGCCATCTGTATGCGTATCTAGCCACTGTTGTTGCAACCATAGGAAAGTAACCAGGAAGAGCCCATGCACTAAAACACAACAAAATAGCTCTCAGAACTCTTCAGGGTAGAAATTTATACGCACGCTCTTCAGCATGAGAGAGAAAAAATCTGCCCTGACGAAAAGCAGAGAGTCATGGTTGATGCGATCGCATCCGATAAAACATTTGATCTACAGGAACATCTTCACTGACTAAGGCTTAGCATTTTTGGGGCGCATTCCTAAAATTGTGAACCAATCTACATCATGCCTGGCCCAATACAATGAATCCTGCAACTGAACCCAAGATACTACTACTACTCAAATTCAAAGACTTAACATGCCAATTTGCCAAATACTCCATAGCAAGCGCTGATCAGCAGACAAGTTGATATTTGAGAGTCTCATTAACTACCTTGCCCCCGTCTTTTAATACTTAAGAAAGCTCTAAACGCTTCGACCAGAGCGCTTCTATGACGGGTTATGGACTAACTTGGGCATGGCTGATCGCTGCGATCGACAGGGCCAGGAGTAGCACCAATCCTCCACTAACTATTTAGTTTCAGAGAGGCTTGGGCCAGAAGATTACTGATCTAAGCCTTCCCATTATTAGCCTATCAGGCCTTTTCGAGGGCGCGTTACTCCCCCAGGGAGTAGGTTAGAGATAGCCATCGTTCGCAGGACTGCCCAGTTGCTCGAGAAAGTACCAGGATAGATCGCGCAACGTAATATTTTGCAATATGGCAGTACTAAAGCTGTGGTGGCAATAAACGGCTTAAACACCCTGTGATTTGGGCCCTTGGAATCGTTTCTGGGGAATGAACTGAGTGAAATAGCCCTAGGGTAAGTATTTCAGATCGAGAAAATCCTGCGATTATTCAGTCATGGAGAGGCGGAAAAACAGTCAGTCAAAAACATGACTACTACTTGTTCAAAGCACTCCTAATTTAAGTACATTTAGACACAAAATAGGAGACCAAAAATGGGCATTTCTCAACCTGGTGTGGCAACAAGTACGTTCACGATCAGCACACTTAGTGTTCTCGAGCCAGCAGGAGCTAACCCTCCATCGATTATCGATCTAGGGGAAACCTTCGAGTTGGCAGTCAGCTTTAATGGCTCTGGAACTTTTGAGGGCATGTGTGATAGTGGAGTACCCTTTACAGTGACTTACACTGTGAACAGTTTAACGGGTCCTGCTCCAGAGGCAGTCGTTGGCGTCAAGACTGGGTCTCTCACGCCTGGCAAGTACAGCTATTCTGGAGACGACACAAAAATTACTCTGACAGGAGGTGTTCCACTTTCAGGTGGTCTAGCCTTACCCGAAGGGGTTTATAAGGCGATCGCTGTAGTTACTTTTCCCACTTTCAAAGGGTGGGTTGGATACGAAGAAACTATGCTCCAGATCAATGCACTTGAAGCATAAGTCATTGAAACCGACTGATTGATTCTCAGTGCAAAGATGAAATAGAATCTGCCATAAATTATTCTCAGCAGATCCTATTTTATTTCCAAAAGATGCCTTTTGCTCCCGGCCAGCCGGGAGCAAAAGGTGCCAATCCAGATAGCCAATACAGCTTAAATGGTGCCTTGAATTCATCTTTAATCAACATCTTCAATAAAACCGTTTTTGCCAGAATAAGAATGATTTTAATATTCAATCACTTCACTAATCCAATCGCGCAATATTATTTTTCTTTAACTTACCTGAATCCACCTAGCAGTGAGGATCACATCCGAGCTTCTCGGCACGCACAAGTATAAATAATTAAAATCGTTTCGGAAGAGGTTCATCCTATGGAATCTGAAGTCAATTCTGCTGTGGAAAACAGCATAAATCAGGAAGATCAAGCAAGCATGAAAGATTTTGATAAAGTAAATCAAGCAGAAGGGTCTTCGTCAGTGAATACTGATAAATTTGAGCTCAATAATTCCATTCCCGAAGATCAGGAGAGTATGCCTCTAGAAAATGAATCCCTGAAAAAATGGATGCCTATTGCATCGTTTACTCTCGAGTTTCAGACTCGGTCAGTTGACCATTATCCTGATCAGCAGGTTGTTGTTCAATATATTGAGGGTGATGACGAGAATGTTTGGACGGCTTTAGATGATGATACTATTTATCCTTGGATTTTGCATCGGGTTGCCAAAGCCTTAGAACGCCTTCCCCAGGCAGAGCAACCAAGGATAGCACCCCCAACTATTGAGATTACCCAGGTCAGATTCTTACAGCCTCTTGCCGCTGGCGTCGCTATTGCGGTGGATGAGGCTAATGCATTTCCCCAAGGCCTACTCAATAGCAATGAGCCCATTGCACTGGAGGTGGCCTTTAAGCTAGTTGGACTAGATGTAGCTGAACTAATTCAGCAGGCTCTCCCTTACCAAATTCAAAGTAAGTTTCACAATCGCATGACTGGGGCTAATATTTCTGTGGGTAGCAATCAGTTATCTCATTTAATTGAAAATCAGTATAGCTACACGATGTGCTTACCTGATATCAAACTCTCACCAGGTCCCTATCAACTGGATATTGTTGTAACGCTGCATCATGCCTCTGTACCTCCTACTCTGTTCGAGGTGCCCATTTTGCAGGTTGTCTAGGGCTTCTGGTGAAAAAGCTTAAACTTCTCAGTTGAGATGGGCTAGACTTTCCCAAAGAAAAAGTATCCGTAGGCTAACTCAAGGGGAATAGATGGAGATGAGTGCCTTCGACTGGGAAAGCTTTTTGCGGCCATGGAGTCAGTCCATTCTGGAGACAATGGATGAGGAAGAGCGGCAGCTACTGCCGTTAGAGGTGGTGGAATCTAGTTGGCTGGGCTATCCAGGCGCAACAGAGGCTGAAATCGCCAGGGCAGAGGCTCGTCTTCGGGCAACGCTGCCGCCGTCTTACCGAGAGTTTCTGAAGGTTACGAATGGTTGGCGACAAACCGCTAGCTTTAACCACAAGTTCTGGTCTGTTGAGGATATTGAGAGGTTTGTTGCCCGGTATCCCCAGTGGATTAGGGCGTTTATTGAGCGCCAAGCAGTCTCTGATATTCCTGTGGATGACGAGTTTCAGGAGTTGGACAATCAGTGGGAGCTGGTTGGCGTTTCCGATGAGGAATACTTGCAGTATGGTGAGGCGCAGGACCCTAGCAAACTTCGACTTGAGTATCTGCAAACGGCCATTGCCATTAGCGACGTAGGGGTTGATTCTATCTATCTGCTGAACCCTCAGGTGGTCACCCCCGACGGCGAGTGGGAGGCATGGTTTTTTGCTGACTATCTGCCAGGGGCCGATCGCTACCAATCCTTTCAAGCCATGATGGAGGCAGAGTATCAGGCTTTTTTGGAATTGCAAGGGCATGTTGCTGAGGGCCGGGAATGGGCGATCCCAGCCGATCACCCAGCCACTGCCGAACTCCCCGCTACCGATGATGTCGGTACAGCCAGCTTAGGCCCAGAGCCTGTTTCTGCATCGCGGGAAACGAGCATTGATCCCCCAGCAATTGAGCCTCTGTCAGAGACCGCAACCGAGCTAGATCCCCTTTCCTGGCAGCCCCTAAAACGCTTAACGGTAGAACTTCAAGCCAGACAGGTGGATGACCAGGCCGAGTATAGAACCGTCGTGAACGCTGGGGAACCGGCTCCACCACAGGTCTGGCCGGGGTTGAAGGAGCATCCGCTGCAACTTTGGCTGCGCCAACATTTAGCAGAGGCTAAAACTATTCCCTTGCGCGAGGCCCCCGCTGACCCCAGGCAACCGATCGCCGCCAAGACGGCCGCAACCATGCCAGTCCCCCTAGCCCAGCCAGTCGCGGCGGTTGCTGAAAGCAAGCCATCGTTGGGCAAGAAAACCACCAAAGCGGCCCCTCCCCAGGAGATAGATCTCGCCATCAATGTTGAGATCCATCAGCTTTTGATTCAGCAAGCCCCCCATCAAATTGTGGTGCGTTCGGCACAGCTGCGGCAGTCCCCATCCACTGGGCTGGGCTCTCTCAACAGTCGGCAGCCATTTTCTGTAGAAGTAGAATTTTGCCTAGCAGGGCAATGGGCCGATGCGATCGCCCTGGAGGAAGTCTTTTACAAAGTTCAGGTGTTTGCCCAAAAGCGCACTGCCCACCAGTGGATAAATCTTGGGGAAACGCGACCGATGGTCTTAACGGATGATAGCCAGCTTTACATGGCAGGGCTATTCAACCAAACCCTAGACTCGGGTATGTATCGTTTGCACGTGATCACAAGCCTTTCAGGGGCAGCCATGGCTCTATCTTCCGTTGAACTGCCGCTATTAAACGTGGTGTGACCGGCAAACTATTCTGCCCCTTGCTGCATGTGAAGGTAAGGGGCCAACACCTTTGGGTAACCTGAATACACAACAGGCATTACCATAGCCTTAATCTGCTGGTGGCATTGGCTAGCCGGTATTGCAGGCTAGCGGTATTGCGCTGACGACTGTTGTGTTGTTCTCGTTACTCGAACCCAAGATGGATATTGATCCTAAGACCTTTCCCTCTCGCACCTTTGCCCGTTTCACCGCCCATAACCAGTTAATGGCCGATGCCACCGGCCGTACGGTTATCGCGTCGGTTCAGCGATTAGGCGGTCAAACCTATGTGCAAGAGGCTATTCCAGATGGCGAGATGCCTTCCCTCTCGCAGCATGCCAAGGGTTTTGCCGGGGGGTTCACCCTTGGCCTTTCGGTGCAGACGGCTATCTCTGAATCTACTCCCTCTGGTAGTAGTGACCAGGGCGAGAATTGGCCGCCTGAGCCCATGGCTGCGGCAGAGCCCGCAACCCAGCCGCCTAGCTCTGGCATCGACGAAGCCCTGTTCGAAGAAATCGTCCAGACGGCGCTGAATCCCAAGCGGTTCCCGGAGCTGTATCAGTCCTGCGGTACGCAAAAGGCGGCTATGGAGGTGGAAGAATGGGTGGCGGCTGAGATAGTGACCGCCTATCGCACGATCAAGCAGAAGCAAGCATGCCCCATTGTGCAGAGCTTGAATCAGCTGCTGTAGAGTCAAACCCTTTGAACCGATCCGAAAACCCGCTCAAGGCGGGTTTTCGCTTGAATATGGCAGTGGCCAGTTCGCTAGGACATGGGCAAATGGCAATGGCGAAAACTCGTGTGGCGAACTGGCGTATAACCATTGCTCCAGAAATTCTGAAATGTCCTAACCATACTAGCGATCGCTATGGCAGACAGACCGTTAACGCCGTATTGTGAGAGAGACGGCAAGGTTCAGCCGGTTTCTAATCCTTAGGGTAGTATGATGCCTCATGAAGTTCCGTCATTCATGCGGCAAGATTTGCCCCATTTGCGTCTACCCTACGCCTCATGAGCGATTCTCAAGTTAATGTTGGCGCGATCGTCTGTCAACTGTCTAACCTGACTGTGTTTACGGCCAATGCTAACCAAGGGTTTTCAGAGACCGTTTTGCAGGGCCACCAGCCATTTTCGCTGCAAGTTACGGTTGAGTTTTCTGGGCCGGGTGCGATCGCCCTTATGCCCCTGTCGTTAGCTGTTCAGGTAGAGTTTTATACCAAGCCCCTAGGCCCAGACTCGGGTATGGTTTTGGGCACAACGGCCATTCACACCCAGCCTGATGTGTTGACCTATGCGCCCACGCTGGCGCTCGGTTCCCCCCTGTCGGTAGGGCTAAAAGCCGATACGATTTATCGCGTTGGGGCTGTACTGCGGGTTGGGGCACCCAAGTGGCCATCTCTGGTGAATGGGTTTACGGAAGAACTCACGATTGAAATTTACACTAGCCCAGCCCAATCTGGCAAAAAGTAATCTTTCAGGAGGCTGAGCGCCTCATCTCCTGGGGTCAATTTGTATTGTTCTATCATGCCGAATCCGAATTCCACACCCCCGATTCCCAACCGGCCCATCTGTAGGGGCGAACAGCGGTTCGCCCTGCTGAATCGGGGGTAGGCGAGCAGGATTTGGTATCAGATGTAATCAGAGCGCCCGTTGAAGCTACTTGGTGCCAAACAGGCGATCGCCCGCATCTCCCAGCCCCGGCAAAATATAGCCCCGCTCATCCAGCTTTTCATCCACGGCGGCGGCGTAGAGGGGCACATCGGGGTGCTCGCGGTGAAAGTGGGCCACGCCTTCGGGGGCGGCCAGCAGGCAGAGAAAGCGCAGCGATCGCGGCCTCGCCTGCTTGAGTGGATACAGTGCTGCCACCGCCGTATTGCCCGTGGCGATCATGGGGTCTACGACTAAAACGTCGCGATCGCTCAAATTTTCCGGCACCTTAAAAAAATACTCAATCACCCGCAGGGTCTGCGGATCGCGGTACAGCCCAATGTGCCCCACCCGCGCCGAAGGCATGAGTTCTAAAATCCCATCCAAAATGCCCTGCCCGGCCCGCATGATTGACACCACCACCAGCTTTTTCTCAGGGGCCAGCACCGGGGCGGCCATCGTCGCCAGGGGCGTTTGAATAGTTTCTAGCTTGAGGGGCAGGTCTCGCGTCACCTCGTAGGCCATTAGCAGGCTGATCTCTTTTAACAGCGTGCGAAATTTTGCCGTGCTGGTCTCGGCCCGGCGCATGAGGGTGAGCTTGTGCTGAATGAGGGGGTGATCGATCAGGTGAAGGTCGGGCATAGGACGGTGGTGAGTGAGGGTGAGGGGGTGGCGCTGGGCGCTTCAGGGTCTCCCCACGGCTGGTGGTGGGGGCGATCGCTCAGGCAGCGCCATCTTCGCAGAGCCGTTGCCTGAGCGCAGAGCGTCTGGGGGTGTCGCGGTAGGGCTGAGGACAGGATGCCCGGCGGGCTACCTAGAGGAGTTGCTCAGGCTCAGCTGGTGAGCAATGCGACCTTTGAGCTCTGGCTCCAAAATGGGCTGCATGACCACATCACTGGCACCCTCGACAAACACCTGTTGGATGGCGTTAATAGTTGTAGCAGATAGCACCAGAATAATCGGTAGCGTCTGCCAGGGCGTTTGTTGCCTGAGGGTGCGGCAGATGTCTAGGCACTGCTCTGGGTCTAGGTCGTAGCTCAAAATTAGCAGAGCGGGATCGTAGGTTTTGAGGGCGGGCCAAAGGTCAGCGTACTCGCTGACGATGGTGAGCTCTAGGGTTTTGTCATCGTCAAGGGTCTGCTGTAGGCTGGGGTGTATGGCTCTGGGGGCCACTGCTAATAGGCGGGTTGTAAGCGCTGAGGTTGGCGCGGCTGCCTCTGGGGCTGGGGGCATCGCCTCTGGCCGGTTAGCCAGGGGGTTGAGGCGGTAGCCTACCCGATGAATGGTCTCAATGAGATCAGCGGGGGCACCGGCTGAGCGCAGCTTTTGGCGCAGCCCTTTGATGTGGGTGCGCACAGATTCTTCACCGGGATAGTCTTCGGCGGCCCAAATGCGATCGAGAATGACTCTGGCACTAAAGGTGCGATCGCTGTGGCGCAGCAAGAGTTCTAGCAAGGCATATTCTTTCGGAGTCAGAATGATTTCCTGCCTGTTGTAGGTCACCTGGCGACTGCTGGGGTTGAGTTGGAGGTTGCCCCAGGTGAGCAATGGCAGGGTCTGGCCCCCAGCCCGCCGCAGCAGGGCCTGCACCCGAGCGACTAACTCTCGGCTGTCAAAGGGTTTGACCATGTAGTCGTCGGCCCCGGTGTTGAGAGCAATGGCTTTTTGCTCGACTTCGTTTTTTCCTGTCAGCAGCAAAATTGGCATTGAGTAGCCCTGCACCCGCAGTTGCTGGCATAGGTGTACGCCATCGATGTCGGGCAACAGCAGATCTAAAATCATTAAGTCGTAGTCAAACGCATCCACCATTTCTAGGGCGAGCCTACCGGTGGGGGCTAGGTCGATGCTGTAGCTCTGCTCTGCCAGCAGTAGCTTGAGAGCCTGGGCTACAAACCTATCGTCTTCTACAACTAAAAATCGCATAGCCATCTCCCTAGGACTGCGATGATCGAGGCCGTAGCTCAACCCAGACTGGAGCCTTTGATCATTGCCCCCACCTCAGGGCAGCGATCAAGCCGGGTAAGTCAGCAGCCTCAAGAGGCGCAAACCGTTGGGGTCTATTGCTAGCGGCAGCGCGGTGAAGGGTGACATTTAGCCAGTCAGTTAGCGTCAATTAGCGAAAATTAAGTGATGAGATAAAAACCAGAGTGACTTGACTATAGACGGTAAAAAAACAGATATTAAAACCTATCTATATCTAGAAGAGGGCTTTGCCTGTTTAAAAAAACGACAAACCTGAATCTGAACTCGGTACAAAACTAAACAAATCGCGATGCAAACTCTAAGCAACCTCAGGGCCAGGGCAAATAAACCTGGAACCTGATGCCTTAAGTATCTACGACTGCTCTGCCAACCAGCTTAATGAGTTCTCAAGACTTAAATAGAATTAAATCAATCTTTGTAACGTTTTTGTTACACCTGTGGGGAAGGCTCACAACTTGCTCACAGAAGAACCTTAAAAATATCTGTAGTGATTCTGCCGTTTTAGGCTTTGCGCCAGGTCGGCTGTTCTTTTAGCTAAAAATTAATGATAAAACAACTTTTCCTCAATCTTGCCCAGCTTGGTAAGGGTGACTGGTGGGTAGAAATGATCACCAGTAAACCCCAGTGTATCTACTATTTTGGCCCCTTTAGTACCTTTCAAGAGGCCGAGATGGCGCGACCTGGCTATGTAGACGACCTGCTTGAGGAGGGCGTTCACACCCTACAGGTGATTATCAAGCAATGTCACCCGACGCAGCTGACCATTTTTGAAGAGGCTGAAACCCCTGATTTTGTGCGCGGTTAGCTCGTTTTGGGGTTGACGAGGATGTTTGAAAAGTCCTATTTCTTGTAGCAAAAGTGGAGATCCCCCTAAATCCCCCTTAAAAAGGGGGACTTTTACCCCCCTTTTTAAGGGGGGCAGGGGGGATCGGCAGGTGACTAAAGCTACAGCACATCACTTTTCAAACGCTCTCTAAGGATCGACTCCCAGGCTGCCACCGAGGTACTCGAGACCTGCCCAGGCAACAGCTGAACTATGCCCAGAATTTGCAGCGGCAGCCCATCGTGAGTGGCCATGAGCGATGACTCATGGCTGCGCAACCAGCGCCAGGTACCATCGGCCTGGCGCATGCGATAGTCGAGCGAGATCACCTCACCAGTTTGCAGGGTGCTAAACCGTTGAAAGTGATCGGCCACCCGGTCGAGGTCGTCGGGGTGAATGAGGTGGCCCAGGCTGAGATCCTTTGCCACGGCAGTGGTCTCGGTGTCATACCCCAGCAGGGTGGTGACTGAAGCCGTCAAATTTAGGTTGCTTTGGTTGACTAGATCGTAGATATAAATGCTGCTTTGGCTCGCAGCAGCCTCTAGCGACAGCGGGCCAAAGAGTTTGAGAACTGGGTGAGCGATCGCCCCTGAGATACTGGCGAAATGAACCGGAGCACACGAGGCCATGACATTAACCCATTCAGGAAAAACACCCTGGGTTTAGGATCAAAATCCTAAACCCAGGGCAGTAGCGTTCAACACTTTAATCTCAGGTTTAGTGGTTTGCTGTGAGGGAACTGTGAGGGGCAGAAAAGTTCCCACTTTTTTGCACAAATTTGAAGAATTACTCAACGATTCTTTGTCAGAAAATAGTTTTTTGAGTCGATGATAGATGTACCCCAAAACACTAGAGCTGGTCTGGGCGGGAAGAGGTAGAGCTAGGGTCAGAGCGAAGTAGGAGCGGAGGGAGCCATGATCAACGACTTAGACCTAGCGCGCCAGATCGAGTTAGCCCAGGAGCGTCTAAACGAGATTCAGCGGGAGGCGATCGCCCATTTGCCTGACCATAACCCGCTGCTGGCGGCCTCGATCATGGAGACCTCGGTGGCTCTAGAAAAGTTGCAGATGGTCGTTGAGTCTATGCGCCAGCAAAACGAAACCCTAGTCGTCACTCAGCACAGGCTCGAAGACGAGCGCCAGCGCTACCAAAATCTCTTTGATTTTGCCCCCGATGCCTATGTGGTCACCGACGCCCAGGGCAATATCGAGGCGATCAATGGGGCGGCAGCCCGGTTGATCAACGTGCAGGCTGACTATGCCGGGGGCAAACCCCTAACGGTGTTTATTGCCGAAGCCGACCACGGCTTTATCTATGAGCAGCTCAACCGCCTCGACTCGCGCTCACCCGATCTGGCTTCCCCCCCGACAGCGCCGACAGCGGCCTCGACTGGGACGGTCATCTTGAAAGATCAGGAGCTGTTGGTTTTGCCCCGTCAGCAGTCGCCTCTGAGCGTGTCGGTGTCGGTGTCGGCTGAGCGCGATCGCCAGGGCCAGATCACCCATCTCTACTGGCTGCTGCGCGACATTAGCGATCGCAAGCGGCTAGAGCTGGCGCTGCAAACCTCTGAGTCTCAGCTCAGTCAGATTCTCGACAGCGCCCTCGGCGTGATCATCAGTTTTCGCATGTTTGAGAACGGCGACTGGGAGTATGACTACTTTTCGGCGGGCTGTGAGGGCATTTTGGGCTACTCGCCTGCGGCGTTTATGGCCGACAAGCACCTGTGGCGATCGCGCATGCACCCCGACGATCTGGCCGTCCTCGACCAGCGGCTGGCCAACCTGCTGGCCGAGCGCAGTACCGTGTGGGAGTATCGCTTTCGCCACCGGGATGGGGGCTGGCGCTGGCTGTCCAACACCTACGCCGCGCAAAAAATTGCCGACAACGGCTGGCAAATTACCGTGGTGGGCCAGGACATCAGCGATCGCAAGCGGCTGGAGCTGGCCCTGGCCGCCTCCGAAGCGCAGGCCAATTCTATCCTCGACAGCGCTAACGCCGCGATCGCCAGCTTTCGCCTGTTCGCCGATCGCACCTGGCAGTACGACTACTTTTCGGCGGGCTGCGAGCGGGTGTTTGGCTACAGCCCTGCCGAGTTGATGGCCGACCCCACGCTGCTGCTGTCCCAGGTGGTGCCCACGGATCTCGACGCCAGCCTGGAACCCTTTATCGACGCGGTGCTGGCCGGGGGCAGCCCCACGGTGGACTATCGCTTTCGCCACCGCGACGGCTCCCGGCGCTGGATTTCCTG
Organism: Pseudanabaena sp. PCC 9330; assembly: GCF_055795045.1. Lineage (NCBI taxonomy): Bacteria > Bacillati > Cyanobacteriota > Cyanophyceae > Pseudanabaenales > Pseudanabaenaceae > Pseudanabaena > Pseudanabaena sp. PCC 9330. The sequence goes on from NZ_JAYFES010000115.1 coordinate 429,247, forward strand.
CACCCACACCGCCCAGCCCCTGGGGGAGGGCGTCTGGCAGATCACGGCGATCAACCAGGATGTGACCCACCAGAAGCAGATGGAGCAGGCCCTGGCGGACTCCGAAGCCAAGCTGAGCCGCATTTTGCATAGCGCTGGGGCCGCGATCGCCGAGTTTCGCGTCTATGGCGATCGCACCTACGTGAATGACTTTATGTCGGCGGGTTGCGAGATAGTCTACGGCTATTCTCCAGAATACCTCCGCAGTTATCCAGAGCAGTGGATGGCGCGCATTGTACCCGAGGATCTAGAAACCATTGTAGAGCGGGCCTTCGAGCAGATTTTTGCGGGTAGTACCCTCACCGTTGAGTATCGCTTTCTCGATCAATCCGATCGCCTGCGCTGGATCTCAGAAACCCTCATGGCCCAGTGGGATGAGGCCGATGCCTGCTGGCGGGTGACCACCGTTGCCACCGATATTACCGAGCGCAAGCAGCTGGCCCTGGCCCTCACCGCCTCCGAGGCGCGGCTTAGCTCCATTCTCGACAGCGCCAATGCCGCCATTGTCAGCTATCAGCTCTTTCGCGACGGAACCTGGCAATACGACTACTTTTCGGTGGGCTGCGAAACCCTGCTGGGCTTCACCCCCGCTGAGCTGCTGGCCGATCCTAACCTCTTTTTCTCGCGGGTCGAACCAGCGGATCTGAACGCCCTATTTGAGCCTTTCTTGACCGCTATTTTTGCCGGAGAGGCCCCCTCCTTTGAGTGTCGGTTTCACCACCGCGATGGCTCCCTGCGGTGGCTGTCCTGCACCCACGCCTCGCAGCCCCTGGGCGAGGACGGCTGGCAGATCATAGCGATCAACCAGGATGTGACCCACCAGAAGCAGATGGAGCAGGCCCTGGCGGCCTCCGAAGCCAAGCTGAGCGAGGTGCTCAACAGCGCGATCGCCGCCATCTCCAGCTTTCGCGTCTATGCCGACGGCGACTTTGAGTACGACTACTGGTCTGCCGGGTGCGAACGGCTGTTTGGCTACAGCCTAGACCACTATGACGACAAGCAGTTTTGGCTAGCGCAGGTACACCCTGACGATCGCGAGCAGCAGCTTATGCCCCTGTTCGCGACCTTTTATGCCGAGGGCGAGGCCAGCGTCGAGTATCGGTTCCGCTGCCAAGATGGCGAGATGCACTGGTTTTCCAGTTCCTACAACTCCCGCAAAATAGCTGAGGATTGCTGGTTCGTCACCACGGTCAACCACGACATTACCGATCGCAAGCGGGCTGAGGCCGACCTGAAAGCCAGCGAGCGCAAGCTGCGGGCTGCCTTTAATAGCACCTTTGAGTTTATGGGCATGCTCACCCCTGAGGGCATCTTGATCGATGCCAACCGCACGGCCCTCGATGCGATCGCCGCCGACCTCGAGGATGTGGTCGGTCTGCCCTTTTGGCAAACCCGCTGGTGGGCGCAGTTTCCTGAGCAGCAGCAGCAGCTCCAAGATCTGATTCGCCGGGCCGCTAGTGGCGAAACCATTCAGACTGAAACCCAGCACATCTGGGCCGATGGCACCCAGGCCTGGCTCGACTTCTCGCTCAAGCCGATTGTCGATGAGGCCGGGCAGGTGGTGATGCTGATGCCCGAGGGCCGCGACATTACCGATCGCAAGCAGGCAGACCTCACCCTAAAGCGCCAAATTCAGCAAGAGTATCTACTGAACGACATCACCGACGACATTCGCCAATCCCTTGATTTTGAGGCGGTGCTGGCCCGAGTCGTCGAACGCAGTCGGGCGGTGCTAGCGAGCGATCGGGTGATTGTGTTTCGGTTAGAGAGCAATGACCAGGGCCAGGTGATTGCCGAGTCGGTGGGCAACGGGTTTGCCTCTATTCTTGACAGCACGATTCACGACCCCTGCTTTAGCGATCAGTTTGTCGAAGCCTACCGCCAGGGTCGGGTGGGTGCCATCAACGACATTGACGAGGTCGGCCTAGCCCCCTGCCACCGCGATCTGCTGCTGCTCTTTCAGGTCAGGGCCAACCTGGTGGTGCCGATCTTACAGGGTGAGGGGCTCTGGGGTCTGCTGATTGCCCACCAGTGTGCCGCTGCTCGTCAGTGGCAACCCGCCGAAATTGCCTTAGTCAAGCGCATTGCCAACAAGACCAGCGTTGCCATTCAGCAGTCAGAGCTCTATGGACAGGTGCTGCAAGAGCTGCAAGAGCGCCAGCGCATTCAGCAGGTGTTGCAAGAGAGCGAAGCCCGGTTTCGCACCCTCAGCGCCACCGCCCCCATCGGCATTGGCCAGATCGATGCCGATGGGCACTGTATCTACACCAACGCTCGTTGGCAGGCGATCTCGGGGCTGAGCGCCGAGGCCTCCCTGGGGAACGGGTGGATGCAGGTGGTGTATCCAGACGATCGCGCCCTGCTGGCCCGCGCTTGGGAGGCGTTTTTGGCGGGTCAGCGCCAGCACCTGCCCGAGTTTCGTCTGCTTACCCCCACCGGCGAGGTGCGCTGGGTGCAGGTGGCGATCGCCCCCCTGCGCACGGCTACGGGCGACAGCAGCGGCTACGTCAGTGCCATCGAAGACATCACCGAGCGCAAAGAGGCCGATCGCAAACTTCAGGAGCAGGCGGCTCTGCTCGACATCGCCTCTGACGCCATTTTTGTGCGTGACCTCGATCACCGCCTGCTCTACTGGAACCGTGGGGCCGAACGCCTCTACGGCTGGAGTGCTGCTGAGGCTCTCGATCGCCCAGTGAGTGATCTGCTGCGCGGCGACCTGCTCCGGCTCGACAGCATTATGCAGACCCTCTACACCGAGGGCGAGTGGCGCGGCGAGCTGCACGAGATCACCAAAGCCGGGCAGTCGGTCACCGTATCGGCCCGCTGGACCCTGGTGCCCGACGAGACGGGGCAGCCTGGGTTTATTTTGTCGGTAGAGACCGACATCACCGACAAAAAAGCCCTAGAGGCCCAGTTTTACCAGGCCCAGCGGCTAGAGAGCCTGGGTCGTCTCTCTAGCGGCATTGCCCACGACCTCAACAATGTGTTCACCCCCATTTTGACCATGGCCCAGCTGCTGCGCTATACCCAAACGGGCCTGGGCCGCAATGCCCAAGAGCAGTTGCGTCTGCTCGAAGACAGCGCCAAACGGGGCATCAGCATGGTGCAGCAAATCTTGTCGATCAGTCGCACCAGTAGCGGGGTGCGCACTGAGGTTGACCTACCGCCGCTGCTGCAAGACCTCAGTCGCATGCTTGAGCAGAGCTTGCCCAGGCAGATTACGCTGCAATCGGTGGGGTTTGAGCCGGGGGTAGAGCTGCCCCGCGTCAGTGCCGACCCCACCCATCTGCACCAGGTACTGATGAACCTCTGTGTCAATGCTCGCGACGCCATGCCTGAGGGGGGCACGCTCACTATTGCCGCCGAGCCGGTGGCGATCGATGCTGCCACCGTCGCCATCAACCTCGATGCCCAGGTGGGCCAGTATCTGCGGCTGACCGTGGCCGATACCGGTACCGGTATTGACCCAGGGGTGCGCGATCGCATCTTTGACCCCTTTTTCACCACCAAGGGCGAGGGCACTGGGCTGGGCCTGGCCACGGTGCTGGGCATTGTCAAGGGTAGCGGTGGCTTTGTGCAGGTCGAGAGCGAGCTGGGGCAGGGCACCCAAATGCAGGTCTACCTGCCGGCCCTAGATACCCCTGCCGGCCCCAGTCTGCCGGCCCCTGGCTCCGAGGCTCCCCCCCTGGGGCAGGGAGAAATGATCTTATTGGTCGATGACGATCCCTCGGTACAGCAGGCTCTGCGATCGCTGCTTGTCAGCTACAACTACAGCCCGCTGATCGCCAGCAGTGGCCCCGAAGCCCTCGAACTCTGCACCCAGCACCAGCCCACCCTCGCCGTACTCGACATGATGATGCCCGGCATGGATGGCCTCACCCTGATGCAGCACCTCAAGCACCGCCAGCCCGAGCTGATCCTTGTGGCCACTAGCGGGTTGGCCACTTACCAGCCCGCCGCGATCGCCGCCGGGGCCAGGGTCTTTTTGCCCAAGCCCTACGATTTTCGCGATCTGCTCAAGACCATTGCCGACCTGCTGCATTGATCAAAACACCGTACCGTCACTGGCAAGCTGTATCGGCGGGCCGCCGCCGGGGCGCTTTGCCGCCGCCATCTGCCGTCCCGCCGTCCAGGTGCCACCCTGGAGAATCTTGGCCAGGGGCAGGGTCGCCGCATCCACGCCGAGGGTTTGGCGAATGTGGGTGGCCAGCTCGTCTAGCAGGCACAGGGTGAGGGCGCGCCATTCAACAATTAAGGGCGAACCAGGAGCGTGGGCGCTTTCAGCAGCGGTGGGATCTTTCAGACCCAGTACGCTGCTATCTACAAACAGGCCACCGTTGCGGTATTCGGCCAGGCCCGTGAGCTGGTCGAGGTCAGCGATCGCCAGACCCAGGTCTTGCAGCGGCTCTAATAACGAATACGTGAGCCACTGAGAGAGCTTGTGGAAGGGCACCAGATTGCTGCCGGGGCCGGTATCGGGCAATTGTGGATGGGGCCACACGTCGCCCAGATTCACCCCGGCCAGCTCTACTCGCCCCGGCCAGATCGGGCCGAGACCTTGGAGAATGGTTTGCAGAAGGGTGGGGGCAGAGAGTCGGTTATCCATCGCCAGGGTCAGCCAGTAATCGACCAAATGACCCGGTCGGGGCAGGTCTGCCCCAAAGAATTCTGGCTGCTGTTGAAGGGTGTGTCCGAGTTTTTGCAGCAGGGAGACTCGCCCTTCTAGCCCGATCAGAGGGTTGTCGTCATGGACCTGAAAGGCTTGCCCCAAGTCTTTGGCGGTCAGATTGATCAATCCCTGGGCGTCGGCTTGCCAGGGCTGGTCGACCTGGCTAGAGAACAGGCCAGCGGCAAAGGCGTGGAAGCTGGCGATCGCCAGCCCCTCTGACCTGGCAAACCCCAGCTCTGTGCCCGGCTCGATGTAGCGCCACTGACCCCCTGCCCCTGCATCCAGCAGCACGCTGGTGACAGCCAGATCGACCTTCAGCCGCGCCTGCTCGATGGGGGAGAGCCCCGACAGCTTGGGTTCCAGGAGTTCTAGCCGCGATCGCCCCTCGACCTCAAAATGCCGCCAGCGAGAGTGAACGGGGATCTCGCCCTGGGGATACTGCTGCTCCATCACCCGGAGCACATAGGCGGCCGTGGCAGGCAGCGCTTCAGGATGGTAGCGCCAGTGCTGGAGCTGATCTTGCTCGGCCAGGGTAAAGAGCAGGCGGGTGCGATCGCGAATGGCCTGCGGACTCTGGAGATAGACTGCCCCCGCTGCTGGCGTAGCTCCATCTTGGCTTGACGACCCCATCCCTACTCCAACCCCCGTCCCTTGATCTGGGCCAAATCTTCCTCTGTCGGTGCCACGGTCTCGGTGTAGTAGCCCGCTGCCTTTTTCGCCTCGATCTCGACCCGCGCATCGAGTGGCACCAGCTCGTCGGGGATCGGCACCCGCTCGACAATCTCAATGCCCGATCGCACAATAGCGTTGTACTTCATATCGCTCATCGACACCATGCGATCGATGCGGGTTACCCCCAGCCAGTGCAGCACATCGGGCATCAGTTCTTGAAAGCGCACGTCCTGCACCCCGGCGACGCATTCAGTGCGGGCAAAGTAGGCATCGGCGCGATCGCCCCCCTCCTGCCGCTTGCGGGCGTTGTATACCAAAAACTTCGTCACTTCTCCCAGGGCGCGCCCCTCCTTGCGGAAGTACACAATCAGCCCTGCGCCCCCGGCCTGAGCCGTGGCAATGCATTCCTCCAGACCGTGCACCAGGTAGGGGCGGCAGGTGCAAATGTCGGAGCCAAACACATCCGAGCCATTGCACTCGTCATGGACTCGCACCGCCAGGGGGCGATCGGGGTCGGCGATCGCCGCCATATCGCCCACGACATACACTGTAATGCCGCCGATGGGGGGCAAAAACACCTTCAGATCAAACCGCGTCACCAGCTCCGGAAACATGCCCCCGGTCTGCTCAAACAGGGCGTAGCGCAAGTCCTCTTCGCTCACCCCGAGGCGCTGGGCCACCCCCGGCAAATACCACACCGGCTCCACTGCCGCCTTGGTCACCACCAGGTCGCCACCGGCTTTGACAATTTCGCCATCTGCTTTAATTCGCCCCTGGCGCACCGCTTCCAGCAGCTCCGGCATTTGAATGTGGGCGCGGGTGACGGCGATCGTGGGCCGCACATCAATGCCCGCTGCTAGCAGATCCTGATACACCTCTCCCACCAGCGCCCCAAAGGGGTCGAGAGAAACAATTTTCTCTGGATCGCCCCACCTAGGGTAAGGGCCAATGGGGATGGTGGGTGCTGTATTGGTAAAGTCGGGCCGATGATCAGGATTGAGCACCCCGCTGGCCACCGCCAGCGCTCGATACACCGCGTAGGACCCCGAGTGGGTGCCGATCGCATTGCGATGGCTGGGGTCGCTCACCGTGGCTACGATCGCCCCCCGTTTTGCCGGGTCACCCGCTCCCCAGTAGATGGGGGCACCCTTGAGGCCCGAGCGGCTGGGGTGCGAGGTCAAAACAATGTGCCGCTTAGAAGGGCCTGTCAGCCCTGGCTGGGTACTGTTTGCCGCTGCCGAACCGTTGCCGTCACCCATAGCTTGCCTCGCGTCAACGCAACATCTAATCTGCCACACTTTCTAAGCCGCAAATGACTCACCCATGACAGACAACAGGGCCGCTTTACCGATACGTGTCTGCACGGTGTGGCCAGGAGCGCGCGCTTGTGGGTAGCCGTTGAGCGTGGCTGTTGGCTTATCCGACGCTAGGGCATGAATGATGTTCGTGCCAGTGGTGGGCAATGTCGATGCGGCGGCAGATCCAGACGCGATCGCGCCCCTGCACATGATCTAAAAACCTGGCCAGCGCTGCCGTGCGCCCCGGACGCCCCGCCAGGCGGCAGTGCAGGCCAATGCTCATCATCTTGGGCGCTTCGTCGCCTTCGGCATAGAGGGTGTCAAAGGCATCGCGCAGGTAGGCAAAAAACTGATCCCCCGAGTTAAAGCCCGCGTAGGTGGCAAAGCGCATGTCGTTGTTGTCGAGGGTATAGGGAATGACCAGGTGCGGTCTGCCGTACTCGGTGCTCCAGTAGGGCAAGTCGTCGGCGTAGCTGTCGGCATCGTAGAGAAAGCCGCCCTCCTCGACCACCAGGGCGCGAGTGTTGGGGCTGTTGCGGCCCTGGTAAAAGCCCAGGGGCCGGGTGCCCGCCACCTGGGTGTGAATGTCTACGGCCTGGCGAATATGCTCGCGCTCAGCATCGATGCCCAAATATTGGTAGTCAATCCAGCGGTAGCCGTGGCTGGCAACCTCCCAATCGGCCTCATTCATAGCCGCTACCGCCTCGGGGTTGCGGGCCATGGCCATGGCAACGGCGTACACCGTCAGCGGCAGGCCTCGGCTGGTAAACAGCCGGTGCAGCCGCCAAAATCCGGCCCGGCTGCCGTATTCATACATCGACTCCATATTGATATTGCGCACTCCCTTCAGCGGTGCCGCCCCTACGCTCTCTGACAAAAACGCCTCCGAGGCCGCATCGCCGTGGAGAATACAGTTTTCGCCCCCCTCTTCGTAGTTGATCACAAACTGCACCGCTATGCGGGCGTTACCGGGCCACTGGGCGTGGGGCGGAGTGCGACCATAGCCGATCAAATCACGAGGATAGGGGGGATTAACAGTCATAAAACGAGGCGAGGGTTAACAACGCAGTGCATACAAAATATACGTCCAGCCAGGGCAAACTTTTATGGGGCAGCAATACCGGCGTTGACCCATTATCCTAGTCAAAAATGGATCCACTAAAGCTGTTTTTCCTCTAAAAAACGAGTCTATTGCGACAAAATCTTGGGTCAGCCTGCGTTTATACAAATGTTCATAGGCTGTCGATTATGATCAGCAGATGGGCTAATGTCATAAAGATCGTCAATGGGGCTATGGAACATTCATAAAATAGGGCTTTAATACCCTATTTACCCCTTAGCGATGCTGCGATGGTTAACGGCAGACCTCGATAGAGCCTCAGGCTCCACCTACCGCCCCCCATCCACCTGACCCCCAGATCTGTGGCAATGGAGCTACCACATTGGTAAACGGAAGAAGTAAATCCATGGCAGACACCGCACTTTTGCCCCGCCAGGTGCAGACCGCTCCCATGCTTGACTTAAACGCGATTAATCGAGAATGGGCAGACGCTGACGCCCTTCGTCTAGTGCAGTGGGGCCATGACACTTTTGGTGACGGCTTAGTCATGAGCACTAGCTTTGGCATTCAGTCGGCGGTGATGCTGCATCTGGTGACTCAGGTGGTGCCAGAGATTCCGATCATCTGGGTCGATACGGGCTATCTGCCAACAGAGACCTACCGCTTTGCTGACGAGCTGACCAATCGCCTTAGCCTCAACCTCAAGGTCTACCAGTCACCCCTCAGCCCGGCCCGCATGGAGGCACTCCACGGGCGGCTGTGGGAGCACAACGATGTAGAGTCTTTCAACCGCTACGATCGCATTCGCAAAGTCGAGCCGATGCAGCGCGCTCTGACCGAGTTGCAGGCCACGGCCTGGCTCACTGGGCTGCGTTCTGACCAGACCGACCACCGCAAATCCTTAGACCGGGTAGGGCAGCAGGGGGGGCGCTACAAGCTGCTGCCCATTCTCAAGTGGACATCTAAGGATGTCTATGAGTACCTGGTGGCCCACGATTTGCCCTACCACCCGCTGTTTGATCAGGGCTATGTCACCGTTGGCGACTGGCACTCTAGCCGCCCGATCACCGCTGCCGACGCCAACGAGCGCGACACCCGGTTTAAGGGGCTGAAGCAAGAGTGTGGCCTGCACCTGCCCCAGTCACCCGAAGAAGCGGCCAGTCTAGACTCCAGTTCGCTGTAGAGCGTGAGCAACTTGGTAAAACGATAATCTCTGTCTTTGAAGCCAGGGACTCATTGTTTTATGCGGATTTTGCACGACTTACGACAGCTCACTGCCAAAGCGCTCACTACCAAAGCGCTTGGTGAGAATGCGCATGATTTCGCCAGGGTTGGCGGTGGGCAGAGGGCGCGACCATTCGGCGACTTCGGCAAAGCCGAGACGATGCTGGGTGACCACGTAGTTGTTGACTACATCGAGGGTGCCAATGGCCATCACCCGCAGAATGTTGGCCTCACCGACGGCGGGCAGAGGCAGAGGCGGACGCTCGGACGACATAGAAGACTCCCAAATTCATAATGGCTTTCAGGCCGCATAGCAGCCTGAAAATCATTATGAACGCTGGACGGACATAAGTCAAGAGTGGTCAACTGTCTTCTGTCGGGGGCACTTCAAAACGGGCGGTTTTGGCCAGCAGCTCAAAGAACTTAGAAGTGCTGCGATCGGGGTCATAGACGCCGTTTTCCCACTCGCTGACGGTTTGGCGGCGCACGCCCATCTGCTCGGCAAACTCCATTTGGGTGAGGCTCATGTGTTTGCGCAGGGCACGAATGGCATCTTGCTGCCAGATGATTTTGCCGTCTTTTTGCTCGATGTTGTATTGGGCCTCAAATTTGCGGAAGGTGACGGTTTTAGCCTCTAGATCGATCGCATAGACATGATAGCCGGCCCCCACCCAGGCGCTAGCCTGAAGGGCGGTGGGGGTGTCGCGGTTGCTCCACCAGTTTTTGCGCTTTAGGGCCGACTTGGGCAGGGGGCCACCCAGCAGCGTCTCAATGTCACCAAAGGTCAACACGATCTCGGCCTGGCCAGAGGTCTGGAGGTGGTTAAAGAGCGGGTAGTATTTGCTGCCAGGTTTCATGAGTAGGCGCGACGCAATCTCAGAGGTCAGTCATTTGACTCTCTATAATGCCGTAAAACTTGGGTTTGAGACCTCAACCGGCTAGTTTCTTGCCTGGGTTAATCCTATTATTTGGAAGCATTCCTTCAGGAACTTCACCGATGACCTTTTTTCGGTCTATGGGCACCCGGCTGTTTTCTGGTACTTTGGCCACGACCCTAGGTCTAGCGGGTCTAGGCTTTGGCGCAACCTGGCTACACCCCCAGGCGGCCCTGAGCGCTGAGGCATTCACCATTCGCCTGACCGGGCCGCTAGTGTTTAATCTGTCGGTTGACTCCTTAGAAACCTTTGCTAAAACGGGCCAGGTCACCGGCAATTTTCGTCTCTTGGCGCGGGTGTTGAGCGGTGAGGCCTTGGCCGGGTTGCGCCCGCTGCTCACCTTTCGCTTTCCGATTGACGTCGCTACTGCGGGCAACCTCAGCTATTCGCCCCTGGGTCGCGATGTGATGGCCAATCTGGGCATGATTTTTCAGTCTACCCCCGATGAAAATGGGTTTCATGCCATGCGGGCGGCGGTGATTAACGCGGCGGCCAAGGCAGAGCCTGAGGGCTGGACGCTGATCGACGTTATGCGCGAGTTTCCGGCTGACTCGATCAGCGTCAATCTGGAGGGGCTGCAAGCGCTCCAGCGAGAGTTGGCCATTTACCTGAGCTACAACCGGGCGGCGGTGCAGGCGATCAAGGCTCAGGCCGAGGCCGAGGCCGCTACCCAAGCAGGCCTTAATGTGAGCGCTCTGCCCGATCTAGCCCAGCCAGGCCCTCACTCGTTTTCGCAAACCACGATCACGGTGACCAACCCTGCCCTGCGCCAGACGGGGCAGGGGCTGACGGTGAACTACGACTTTGATGTGGATGTGTATCTGCCGGAGGGGCGATCGGGGCCAGCACCGATTGTGATTGTCTCCCACGGCTTTGGGGCGGTGAAGGAGGATTTTATTTTTCTCAACCAGCACCTGGCTTCCTATGGGTATGTGGTGATTGCCCCAGAGCATGTGGGCAGTGACCTGAGCTATCGGCGCGAGTTTTTGGGCGGTCGGCTAAACACGCTGCTGAGCCCGATTGAGTTTGTTAACCGGCCACAAGAAATTTCATTCTTGATTGACGAGCTAAAGCGGCTGGTGGCTAGTTCGCCAGAATGGGCAGCACGGCTAGATCTCGATCGCATTGGGGCGATCGGCGACTCTCTGGGCAGTTCGACGGTGATGGCCCTGGCGGGGGCACCGATTAACCGATCGCGGATTGTAGAAACCTGCGATCGCCGCACCTTCACCCTCAGCTTTCCCCTCTATCTAGAGTGCCGGGCTCGATTTTTGCCGCCCAAAAACTTTAACCTGACTGACCCACGCATTAAAGCGGTGATCTCAGCCCACCATATGGGATCCACCCTCTACGGCCCCGAAGGGGTGGGCCAGATCGACATCCCGATCATGATGGTGTCGGGCAATGTCGATGTCACCTCGCCGGTGGTGACCCAGCAGTTTGCCCCTTTCATTTGGTTAAATGCCGAGCCTCGCTACCTGGTGATGTTGCAGCAGGGCACCCACTTTTCGACGAAGCCACCGGGTGAAGGGGCCGGGGATGTACCCAATATTTTGATGGGCGAAAACCGGGATGTGGGCTCTCGCTATTACAAGGGGCTGACTGTGGCCTTTTTGGGCGCGCATCTCCAGGGCGATGACCAATACCTGCCCTACCTGAGCGCCGCCTATGCCAAATCTGCCAGCGCCGGTCAGCCGATGGTGATGGATATTGTCACCAGTCTGAGCGCTGAGCAGGTCAACGCCGCCTACGTGGGTACCCCGCCCGTGGCGATTGTGCCGCCCCCTGTCACCCCAGTGCCGCCGAGGGAAGAGTCGATTTTGGCGGCTATTGAGCGCACTGGCGAGCTGAGAATTGCCATGCGCCGCGATGCTCCCCCCTTTGGCTATGTAGATAGTACTGGCTGGACGGGCTACTGCCCGGCCCTAGCTGAAGCCCTGCGCGACTACGTACAGCAAGAGACCAGCAGCGCCATTGCCATTGAGCTGGTGGCGCTGCCCTCTACCCTGGGCGATCGCTACGATCTGGTGCGAGACGGCCAGGTGTATCTAGAATGTGGCCCCAACACCGTGCGTGACGACATCGACGGCATTGAGTTTTCTAGCCTGATCTTTGCCACCGGCAGTCGCTTTCTCACCACCCAGGCTCAGCCTCCCAAACTTAACCCAGCCCTGCCTCTGACAGGGGTGAGGGTGGGGGTGCTGGCCAACACCACCAACGAGCTGGTGCTGCGAGAGCGCTTTCCTGAGGCGACCGTGACCCGGTTTGACGGCCCCACTGGGCGCACCGACGCCGTGCAGGCGGTGGTAGACGGTCAAATCGATGCCTTTTTTGGCGATGATGTGCTCACCTTTGCCGAGGTGGTGCGCAGTGGGCTATCGCCCGCAGGCCTGACCCAGGTACCCGAGCTGCCGCTCACCTGCGAATACTACAGCCTGGCCCTGCCCAGCGACGACCCCGAGTGGGTGGCCACCGTCAATGCCTTGCTCGACGCCGAGGTCAGCCAAACCACCTGGAATGCCTGGCTGGGCTCCTTTGCGCCCTACGCCCTCGATACGCTGAACCACTGTTTAAACCGATAGATTTAGAACCCGAGCACAGCCCTCTAGTAGTTTTTTGTCTGAGGGCGATCGCGCTTGACCGCTGGGGCCGACCAGACCCTCCTAAGATTCAGCAATGTTGGCATGGTTGGGCGGCTCGATCGGTGCCACCACCGCTGGGGCTGGCTGGGGGGGGCCGGGAAGAACTGACCAATTTTTGGCCAGCGTGATCAGATCTGAAGGGAGCATAACTATTGTTGTGGTGTTGTTTTCGGTGCCGATTTCTGTGAGCATTTGCAGGCGTCGCAGTTCTAGGGCAGCCGGGTTTTCCATGATTTTTTTGGAGGCTTCTGAGAGCTTGACGGAGGCCTCTTGTTCTGCCGCCGCTTTAATCAGACGAGCCCGTTTTTCGCGCAGGGCTTCCGCCTCTTTGGCCATGGCGCGCTGCATGCCCAGGGGAATTTCCACATCCTTCATTTCCACGCGCTCGATCTCGATACCCCAGGGCTCTGTAATTTCGTCCACGATTTCTTGAACCTTGAGGTTGATTTTGTCGCGATTTTGCAGCACGTCATCCAGCATATTTTGACCGACCACGTTGCGCAGGGTCGTCAGCGCCACTTGGTATACGGCCATCTCGTAGTTCTCGACCCGGTTGATGGCTTTATCGCCCCGCAGAATTCGGTAATACAAAACAGCATTGACCTTAATGGTGACGCTGTCGGCTGTGACGGTTTCCTGGGGCTCAATGGAAACGGTTTTGGTGCGCACATCCAGCTGCACCTTTTGATCGACCAAGGGCACAATCCAGTATAGGCCTGGCCCCATCACGCCCTTTAACCGCCCCAGCCGAAAGATTACCCCCCGTTGGTATTCGCGATCGAGCTTAATACCCATACTGCCCAGGATCAGCAGTACTACCAAAAACGTACCGGCGATCGTCGAGCCCATATTGCTTGCCACTCCAACGCTGAGGATTTCTTCCATTCTAGAGAGGCTGTGAGGGGGCTCTAGAGACTGTGAAGCAGCCGGAGAGAATTGCTAGTCTTTCTTCACACTGGCATGGATGTGCCGGGGACTACAGAGTAGGATCGGGGCGATCGCTCCAATTCTGATGCACAATGCCACCGCCAACGACGGTTTGAATGCCGCCCAGATCATCTCATCGGGCCGCCTATAGCTGAGTGACTTTGAGGACTGGTGCTAGCGGCGCGCAGAGAGCAGAATAATGCCTCAGGGCGATGCCCGCGCAGCCAGTAGGTTTCCATTTCACCCCGGCCTTTGATGGCGATGGAGCCCCGGTACTCAAACCGGTAGCGGTCTTTGAGCCGCTCGTAGGTGGCGGCGGTGACCTGAATTTGGCCTGGCTCGCTGGATGATTCCATGCGGCTGGCGACGTTGACCGCATCGCCCCAGAGGTCGTAGATAAATTTTTTGGTGCCGATCACCCCGGCCACGACCACGCCAGTGTTGATGCCGATGCGGATTTCGAGCGGTTCGCCCGACTCAGCTTGGAAGGAGGCGGTGACCTGCTGCATGGCCAGGGCCATTTCGGCGATCGCCTCAGCATGGTCTTCTCTCGGCGTGGGCAGCCCTGCTGCCACCATATAGGCGTCGCCGATGGTCTTGATTTTTTCTAGGCCCAGCTGCTCGGCCAGGCCGTCGAAGGCAGAGAAAATCTGGTTCAGCAGATTGACCAGCTTGATCGGCGACAGGTGGTGGGAGAGGGTGGTAAAGCCGACGATGTCGGCAAATAGAATGGTGACTTCGTCGAAGTGCTGGGGCACCGACGCCTGGGTCTGCATCAGCTCTCCGGCGATCGCCGCCGGCAAAATGTTCAACAATAGCTGCTCGGCCTTGTGCTGCTCCGCCGCCAGCTTTTCGTTGCTGACTTGCAGCTCACCCAGCATGGTGTTGATCTGGTAGCCCAGATGGCCCAGCTCGTCGTTGCCCTGCACATGTACCCGCTGGGTCAGGTCGTTCGATCGCCCGATCTGCTGCACCGCTTGGCTGAGGCCTACCAGCCGCTGCAAAATGACGCGATCGAGCAGCAGCAGTAGCCCGCCGGTAAACACCAGGCAGGTGCCCAGCAGCGACCAGCCCAGGTAGTGGCGGCTAATCTGCCCCTGGTGGTAAATGTCGCGGGGTAGGCTAACCTCTAGCAGCGCCGCAGGGTCGCCGTAGAGGTCAGACCAGAGCATGTAGCCCGCCAGGGTGTTGGCGGTTTGAGGCTGTATTAGGGTGGGAGACTGGGCCGCGTTGGTGGTACCTGACAGGGTGGCCAAAGGGAGTCGGAGATCGGTGGGCAGGTCACCCCCCAGCAGAGGATACAGCGCCAGGTCTAACTGGGTGCGCTGAGACAGCGATCGCACTAAGTCGCTATTGAGGTAGCGGCCCATGAGCAGCGCTCCCCTGGCGGGGCCGGTGGCATCGCTGCGCAAAATTGGCTCGACCACCACCAGCATCAGCTGACCATCGACGGCGATAATGCCCTCGTAGTGGTGGGCCAGATTGGGAAACTGCATCAGCGGGCGATCGCCCCCTAGATGCTGCTTGATATCGGCGGGCAGGGGCAAAAAGTCGCGATTCTCAAGGTCGTAGCCGGTGCTGTAGACGATCTCTCCCTGGCGATCGACTATGGCTACCAGGTTGAGACGCAGGCTCTCTAGGGCGTATTTACTCAGGTTAGAGCGTATGAAGTCGAGATTGCGATCGCCCACAAAGGCGTAGGTGTCATCCCAGGCGGCCCAGTCTTCAGTGACGCTCTGCATCTGCATGAGGTCTACCGCCAGGGCTTCGTCGACCCGCTGGAGGTTGCGCTGGGCGTCTTGCTGCTCTAGACGACCGTAGCTGCGCTGCAAAATGGCCGAAAAGCTGCCAAACAAAATTGCCAGCAGCCCCAGCAGTGGCAGCGTGGTGAGCAAGAGCGTCTTTTGGCGCAGGTTCATGGGGGGCATAGCCGTGGGGGGTCATACCCCTCAAAAGTACTGGTAGGGTACCCAGCACAGACTCACAAAGCGATAACGCTCACCATTGCTTTGAAAATAGGCGGGTTTTTTCAGCGCTTGTGTAAGGCTAGCCCAGACGCCGTTACTAAACTTAACTTCCATGCCCGGCAGCCCGGTGGCTGGCGTAAAATTCTCACGCACTAATCAGTGGTGTCGCCTTGGCCTGGAAGTTTGCATTCACCAGAGCCGTCACCGCCGCCTCAGGATCCTTCACTCGAAACTGGGCTCCCAGGCGCACAAACTGGCGCTGCTGGTTGCCGCCAATCACTGCGATTACCGGCACGCGGGCATACTTGGGGTCGTCGCCCTGGTTATTGCGAATCACGTTGCGCAGGCGGTGCTGCTGCTCAATGTCGCCTGCCAGGCGTGGATCGAGCTCGACCATGACCATGCGCACGTCTTCGATCGATTCGGCATCGTCAATGATGAACTGTACTCGATCGTCGCGGCGATCGACCTTGCCCCAGATCATCAGCCGCTTGTCGGCAACGATGTGCTGCCCAATGCGTTCGAAGGATTTGGGAAAGACCACGGCTTCGGACTGTCCCGTTAGATCCTCAAGCTGCACGATCGCCATTCTGTCACCCTTCTTGGTCACCACCGGCTTGACGCTGGCGAGAATTACGATCGCACTCAGGGTCACATTGTCGGGCTGCTCGTGCAGCTCTGCCAGGTTGATCGGGGCCAGCACCCGCGCCGATCGCTGCACCGACTTGAGGGGGTGGTCAGAGATATAGAAGCCCAGTAACTCCTTTTCCTGGCGGAGTTTTTCTTGGGCTTCAAAATCCTCCACTGAGGCGGCTTTGGGCGCAGTTTCATAACCCGTGGAAGGAGTGGCGTTCTGAGCATCGCCACCGCCGCCCATCATGTCGAATAGGTTGCCCTGGCCAATCTCGCGATCCTTCGCGCGGCCCTGGGCCCAGTCGATCACCAGCTCCAGATCCTTCATCAGCTGGTTGCGGTTGGGGTCAATGGGGTCGAGCGCCCCGCTGAGAATCAGCGATTCTAGGGCGCGGCGGTTGACAGAGTGCAGATCGACGCGATCGCACAGCTCTGCCAGCGACTTAAACGGCCCCTCTGCCTCGCGGTGTTTGAGAATGCACTCGATCGCCCCCAGGCCCACGTTGCGCACCGCCGACAGGCCAAACAAAATGCTCTTGCCCTCGGGGGTAAAATCGACCAGCGATCGGTTGATGTCGGGCGGCAGCACCTCAATGCCCATGGCAATGCAGTTGCCGATGTGCATCTGCACCTTGTCCTGGTCACCGCTGTTGGAGGTCAGCAGCGCCGCCATGTACTCCACCGGGTAGTTGGCTTTCAGGTAGGCGGTCTGAAAGGTGACAAACCCGTAGGCGGTGGAGTGCGATTTGTTAAAGCAGTTAGACGCCACCGAGCCATCGGCCAGCAAAAAGTTGTGATCGTGGGCCACGCCAATGTCGTAGACAGGCTGCACGCCGAGAGACTGACGACTAAGGATTTTGACCACGGCTGACCTCCTGATAAAACTGCAAGTCTAGACCCTAGGCTTCTGGCTCAACCCCGAGTGCCCTCAGCTGAGCCGCCAGGCGATCGGCCCGTTGGGCTTCCTGCTCTGCCCGCTGGGCTTCTTGCTCCGTTGGGGTGAGTACCCACTGCTGGTCGCGATTATACCAGCGCAGCCACAGGCGGCTAATGCCCTGGTATTCTCCTGCCCACAGCCCGAGGCCCAGCTCAGCATCTTCAAACCATATCCCCAGACCCTCTAGGGGCAGCGGCTGGTAGCGGGTCATCATCAGGCCAAAAGCCTGTAGCTCGTTAGTGTAGCGGTTAAAGACGATGTAATAGGGAATTCTCAATATCTGCTCATAGACCGTCCATTTGTTGGGCGGTTTGCTAGCATCGCGCAGGGTGCGGCCTAGATCCTCGGCCTCGGTGCCGGGCGAGAGTAGCTCAACGACAACAAAGGGGGTAACGCCTTCTTGCCAGGTGACGTAGCTCAGACGCAGGTCGCGATCATTGTAGAGGCGAGATACCCCCAGCACCCCAAACCAGTCGGGGCGTTTGTACCACTGCACATGGTTAGCGTCGTAGTAGAGGTTGAGATCGCTGGCAGAGAAGATCTGATCGGCTGAGTAGGCGGGGGGACGAAAGGTTGAACGTAATAACTCAGGCTGAAGCAGATGAAACTCGTCAGGCAAGCCAGGTTCCTCCGGGTTTTCGCTGGGTAGATCGTACATGGTGGGCAAGGTGGCCTTGGCCGCTTGCGGGGGGTTGGTTTGAACCATAATGCTGGCACCAGGTGGGTAAGACAACGTTCACTGCACAGAGACTTGAGGAGAATTCTAGGGAAAGAAAAGTCCAACGCTATCCGGTGGCTGTAGGGTGGGCCGTGCCCAGCAGGAAAGCCTGTTTTTCAGAAGACGTCTCAGTTGCGATCGCGCTATCTGTAATTTACATCCCAGTCTAACTAGACTAAATGCCCTTGGCGGGCTCGACTTCTAGGGGATACTGAAACTGGTCTTCTAGGGTGTCAAAGCCGTAGTCTCTGACCTCGGGTACTTGGGGCGGCACCTCAAACCCAGTCAAAGTACAGGCCTGGCGACGCTCGGGTCGCGATGAATAGCGGCACAGGTGTTCGATAAAGTGAAACACCACCTTGGGATCAGACCATTTCATTTCGGCACGCTGCTTGAGAATAATCAATGCCTCTTTGTCGCTCATAGAGCTACGCCAGCCCTTGCGCTGGCGGCACGACACCCAGGCGTTGAGCACTTGAAAGATGCGGGCCAGCGTATTTTCAGGAATAGCTCGCAGATGATACTGCTCTAGTACTGTGGCTACCTCGTCTAGCCCGGCGTCTTTGGCCAGTTGAGCGCTGGCGTTGAACAGAGTCTCCATCTGAGTGATGACTTGGCTATGGTCGGCGTACTGTTGCTTGAGGTTGTAGTCTTCGAGGTAAATGGCACCCAAGTTTTTAAAGTGGGCAGCTAAAAACAGCGTTTTTTTGTCGCGATCGCTCAGTCCTGCAATGGTGCCATAGGCCAAACAGAGATCGGCTAGAAAAATAGATTCCTCGAACAAAATAGGCTGTCTGCGCTTAAGCAGACTGCGCAAAAGTTTAATAAAGCTATGAAAGCTTGGATAGCTCATAGGTTGAGAATTCCCAGGGTAGGCTGGCGGTCAATGACATGCAGCAGCGCCAAATCAAGCTTTACCCTCTCAAGGGCTTTGAGAACAGCGAAAGACTGCTCGAGCGCTGGCTTGGATCCGCACCCAACCTCAATTGCCGAATCGTTGAGGGTATGAACTTTTTCAGGGAACATCCCAAGTTTAAGTCAAAAAACCGATTGCCAACGCGGCTGCCCGACGCCTTAGGGCAAGACCCGGTTGAGCGAGGCCAACCAGTCGGCCAACCCGTTTAAAATGAGCTGCACCCCGATCGCCATTACAAACAGGCCTAGCAGCCGACTCATGGCCTGAATGCCGCTAGCCCCCAGTACTTTGAGCAGTAGCGTAGACGATCGCAGCGACAGGTAAATCACGATGCCAATCAGCAGAATAGCGGCGGCGATCACTAGCAGATTAATCGCCGTCGATACCGATAGGTCGCCTCCCGCCTGAGCGGCCAGACCCAGCGCCACGGCGATCGCCCCCGGCCCCGCCAGCAGCGGTATAGTCATCGGCATAAACGAAATATCTTTATGCTCATCGAGTCGGTGGACTGCATCTTGATTATCCACCTCGTTGAGCTTGGGGTCAGAGTTCATCGCTTTCCAGGCGGCATGGAAGACCACAATGCCCCCGGCAATCCGCACCACCGCCAGCGAGACGCCAAAAAACCGCAGCACGCTGCCCCCCACCAGTACACTGCCAATCAGCAGCACCACCACGTTACGGGCAATATTCAGGGCATAGCGATTGCGCAAACTGGCCGGAATTCCTGTAGTGAGCACCAAAAAGATCGGCACCGCGCCAATGGGGTCTACCACCGGAAACAGAGCCGCAAAGCTGCCCACCATAAAGTCAAGGAGAATTTGCACCGATGACTGGCCCGAGAAAACTCATAGTCTGATGCTGAGTGTAGCCCTTCTCACTGCCGACGTCGTATCTCCTGACCCTAGCAGAGGTAGGGCAGCCCTCCTTGACCTTGCATTTGCGGATCCAAGGCTGCGGCCTCAGCTGAGCAGGGCGCAAAGGCCGACGCCCTCATCCTATAATTGCCCCTCAACGCCACCCCCTGGAGGAGACACTGGCTGTGGGTGCAAGACCCCGATCCCCACGTCTTTGCCCTCGAAGACCTCGACGGCTCAATAGGCTACTTCCAAGCTCGGTTTTCCAGATCGCGTACCTGGCGCTCTAGGCGATCGAGCCGTCCGCGCAGCTCGTCCATTTCGGCCTGACGAGGTACGCCTAAGTCTTGCAGAGTGTTGCGAAACAGCCGC
Source organism: Pseudanabaena sp. PCC 9330 (assembly GCF_055795045.1). Taxonomy (NCBI): domain Bacteria; kingdom Bacillati; phylum Cyanobacteriota; class Cyanophyceae; order Pseudanabaenales; family Pseudanabaenaceae; genus Pseudanabaena; species Pseudanabaena sp. PCC 9330. The sequence goes on from NZ_JAYFES010000115.1 coordinate 449,113, forward strand.
TGAAACTGGTCTTCTAGCGCGCCGTTGCCCTCGTTCATCTGGGCCATTACTTCATCCACCAGTGTTCTAGCCTGGTCAGGGTTGAACTTGCCTTCGCGCACCCACTCTTCGGCCACCACCTTGACTCGCTCCGCTACCAGAGAGGTCGTGCCCACGCCAATCATCAGGAGCTGGCGCAAAAGGTTGTTGGTATCCATGAAACTCTCCTTGTTGTATGCGGGGGCAGGCAAGTCATGCGCCGTCTGTGGATGTTTAGCGCAGATTCAACGGCTTGTCAGCCACCCGTCTATTCTGTCAGAGATTCTCAAAACGCCGGGTATAGAAAGCCGTACCGAACCTGACGGATGCCCAGGCAGGATGCAAAACGGGTGGCCTGGAATCTAAGCGGTTATTCTCCTAGGCCCCTGCTTCCCTGGGGCAATACCACTGTCACCACCGTGCCCTTCCCCGGCTGGCTGTCGAGGTGAATGTGGCCGCGATGGGTGTCGACGATCACCTTAGCGATCGCCAAGCCCAGCCCCGTCCCCTGCTCTCCACTGCGCATTCTAGAGCGATCGGCCCGGTAAAAACGGTCAAAAACGTGGGCCAGCGCCTCGCTACTCATGCCAATGCCCGTATCTAGCACCGTCACCTGTACGGCTGCCTGCCCCTGGTGCTTAGTGGGCTTGACCTGCACCGTCACGGTGCCGCCGTCGGGGGTGTACTGCACCGCATTGCTGATCAAATTGGTAAACAGCCGAGTGAGCTGGCCCGGATCGCCCAAAATCGTGGAACTGGCGGTGGGGGGGGCAGCCAATAACGCGGTGTGTTTAGACCGTGGTTTGCCAGAACTATCTTCAGCCACATTTACCTGTAGAGAGATCTGGTGTTCGTTGGCCATCACCTGCTGTTCTTCTATCACCTCCTCTAGCAGCCCCTCCAGGCTGAGGGAAGCCGGGGTGAAGGCAATCAGGCCGCTCTCCTGGCGGGCAAGAAACAGTAGGTCATCCACCAGCCGCCCCAGTCGCCGGGTGAGCCGCTCGATCACCTGAAACTGCTTTTGCTGAATCTCGACATCGGGGTGAGGATCTGACAGCGCCACCTGAGCATTGGTCTGAATCACGGCGATCGGGTTGCGCAGCTCGTGGGAGGCGTCGGCCGTGAACTGCTTGAGCTGTTGGTAGGAGTCACGCACCGGGGCCATGGCAATGCCCGAGAGCAGCCAGCCGATCGCCGCCACTGCCCCGACCATCAAACTGATGCCCAGGGCCAGGTCCACAATCAGCCTGCGGCTGGGTTTCGTGACCTCAAACCAGGGGTGGCTGACTCGCAGGTAGCCCAGCACCTGGCCGCCGGCCTGCACCCGCTCGGTGATCTGGCGAAAAAAGGTTTCTTGACCCACTCGCACCGTTTCGCCTGCCGGGTTGACGTGCAGGGGTACAGGGCTTACCTCTGAAAAGGTTGACCACAGCAACTGTCCACCGGGGCCAAACCACTCTAGGTCAATGTGGTCGTCTTCGACGGCTCGGGCGTTGTCGCGAAAGCTGGCCTCAACATTCACCCGTACTGGAGGGCCGTCGGCATCGACGGTGGTGAAGATACGATCGCCTGCGGTGGCGGGTTCGATGACGAGCGATCGCTCCACAATCTCTACCACATGGTTGAGGGTGTCATCGACTCGCTCAACCAGAGTGGTGCGCACGTAGAGGTAAAATCCGCTGGCAAACAGCAGCAGCAGCACCGCTGTTACCGCCGTATACCAAAGCGCCAGTCGCCGCCGAGTCGCCTGAAACATAGACATCTAGGGTAATTATCGCCAACCATAGAGAACCTTGCCCTGCAGCAGCGCTTGACAGACCAGAGACCTGATGACGTTCCTTTCTGGACGAGATGGGCGGCGATCGCTAGCTCTATCCTAATCCAGCAACCTGCAGCGACAAACCTTCTGTCCTACCATAGATGAGCATATTGGAGGCAATTCCCCGATATCAGCCTGACATTGTACTGAGGAGACGATCCGTGCCCAATTTTCTAGCTGCTACAAAGCGTTCAACGCGGTGGGGCCTCAAGCGATGGGGCCTGATCACCTTAGTCGCTACCATGGCCTTTGGCCTTTCCCTCTGGCTGGGCGGGCAGCCTTTGACAGCCTTGGCCCAGGCTGAGCCCGCTGTAGAACGGGCAACCCCCACCAATGCCACCACCTACCGCTTCACCGTGGGCGACTATAGAGCCATGGTGGTGAGCGACGGTACACTGACGTTTCCCGTGGGGTTCTTTGTGCCCAATGCCGATCCTGATGCCGCCGCCGCCGCCCTAGCGGACAACTTTTTGCCAACTGACAATGTCTTGGCCCACCTCAATGTGCTGTATTTGGAGACTGCCGAGCACCGGGTGCTGATCGACAGCGGGGCAGGCAACACCTTTGGCCCCACTGTGGGCTATCTGGCTAGCAATCTCGAAGCGGCGGGCATTGCCCCCGACAGCATTGACACGATCATTGTCACCCACGCCCACCCCGACCACATTGGTGGCATTCTCGACGCCAGCGGCGACCCGGTGTTTGCCAACGCCAGCTATTACATCTCTGAGCCAGAGTGGGATTTTTGGACAGCGACGACGGTGGATATGCCCAACACTCTGGTGGATGAGGATACCCAGGCGACTCTGGTGGGCGTAGCGCAGGAATGGCTGGGGGCGATCGCCGACCGCACCACCCGCTTTGCCCTGGGCGATGAGATCATCCCCGGCGTTGTGTCGGTGCCGTCGGTGGGCCATACCCCCGGTCAGGCCGCTTACCTAATCACCTCCGGTGACGACAGCCTGCTAGCCACCGGCGATGTGTTCTTTAGCGACCCCCTCAACCTGGAAAACCCCGACTGGGAAGTGGTGTTTGACACCGATCCCACCCAGGGTGTGGCAACGCGGAAACAGCTGCTGGATACCGTCGTGGGCGATCGCCGTATGCTGCTGGTGCCCCACATGCCCTTCCCTGGCCTCGGCCACGTGCGCGCCCAAGGCAGTGCCTACGGCTGGGAGCCGATTGTCTGGGATTTTGGGTTTGAGTCTTAGGGGCTGTCATCAATTAGTCGTGTATGGCCCAAGGGCCAGAGGTTACAGCCCCTAGCCTGTTGTTTGAACGGGCGTGGCACGCCCTAGGGGCTCTGCGGGCTAACGGTCTACCCAGAAGCCAGGTTTCGACTGCGCTCAACCTTCATGAGCCGAGGGCCGAGCGCAGTTGTCTGTCTTGCAGATAGGCTGCGCTCAGGCTTTGGGTCTCCCGCCTAGAAAAACTGGATGCGCGCATCGAGAATGAAGGCATCGGTGAGCTGGGGCACCCCCGCTGAGCTAGCTGGCTGTAGCCGCAGGCGTTGCTTCACCACACAGCCGACTAAATCGTCCACCGCGCTGTTGCCCGTGCCCTGCAACAGCCTGACCTGAGAGATCTCGCCGCTGGTCTCTACCCGAATCTGCATTTGCACCGTGGTCGCCCCCATTCCGCCCAGCAGGGCGGCTAAGTTAGTAAACCCACAGGTTGAGGCCAAGGGCTGAATGGCGATGGTGTTGCTACCCAGTAGCTGAGGCGGAATCTCAGGCACATCTCTACCCTGGGGGTTAGGGCGTAGCCCTACGGGTACTACCTGCCCACCCTCGCCCGAGCTGCCTCCGGGGTCAGGGGTCGCAGCTCCAGGTAAATCTGCTGGGGGGGCAGCGGGCCCTGGTGTGACCGACGGCGGGGCCTCTACCTGAGGGGGCGCAGTACCGGCGGACGGACGAACAGGTTGTGAAGCGGGACGAGGCGGCTCAGGGGTAACGGTTGGGGGTTGGGGGCTGGGCCTCGGCGCAGCCCCAGGACGACTCGCCACGGTCGAGGGTGGTGCCGAGACAAAAGGCTCTATAAAGGGGCGAGTTGGCTCTGGCAGGGCAGCGGGTGGGCGGGCACTGACCATGGGAGCAGTCTGGGGAGCCACTGCCATAGGGGACTCAGCGGGCTCAGCGACCGGAGTGACCGGGGTAGAAACAATCGACGCACCGGTACTTTCTGGCGGCTGGCCTGGAAGCTGATCTGGTGTGGGTAGGGTAACGAGCTGAATCGGTACCGGTGCCATCTCCCCCGCTGGCAAGGCTGGGGTTTGCAGCGTGAGGGTGCGCACCAAGCCTAGGGCTAGGCCATGACTTACCACTGAGACTACGGCGGCCAACGGCCACAGCAGTTTAGGGGCGCGGTGGTGAGGTTGGTTGGTTAAAAATAAGGAGTTGGCTGTGGCCAGAGGTGATCTCACCCGCACGAACTCTCCAAAAATCTATGGGGCGATCGCTCTATCTATCCCATGATAGTAATCCTTTGATTAAAAATTGCTGGCCCGAGCCCCGACCGCCCTGGGGCAAGAATAGGAGGGTATATTGTCTTAAGGTATTCCATCTAGCAAGACATGCCCGTTAGGGGCACAAAGTTGTGTTCGCCCCAGAGGCCGATGGTACAGACTGACCCTCATCTTCCGTCCCAGTCGACATGTGCTCAATTGCCGGTGCAGATTCGCCCTGCCAATCTGTATGACATCGATCGGTTGACTGATGTCATCACTGCTAGCTTCTATGAGGCTGAGGGCTGGCGGCAGTTGATCTATCCCTTTATTCGTCTAGGCATACAAGAAGATCTAAAACAGCGGCTGCGGGCTGACTCGCCACGCTATGTCTGTCTGGCCGCCGTGCTGACTTCGGCGGGCGAGGCCAAGATTGCCGGTACGATTGAGATTGCGCTGCGATCGCCTTGGCCTTGGCAGGGCGATCGTCACGGATATATCTCCAATCTGGCCGTAGGCCAGAGATTTAGACGCCGAGGCATTGCTACTGCACTGCTAAAGTCCTGTGAACAGGTGGCTCGAGAGTGGCAGATCGATGAGCTGCGCCTCCACGTGATGGAAGACAACCCCGCTGCCCGGGCGCTCTACCGAGATGCTGGGTTCTTAACCCTGCAAGCCGAAGACTCGCCAGCTTCATGGATTGGACTCCAGGCCCGTAGACTGCTGCTACACAAAGCTCTGCTGCCGCTGCCGATCCGTCTCCAGTAGCCGCGTCCCTCGACGACTTTATTGAAACCTCAAACTCTTAGGGAAGAAATTCACTCCTCCTTCAGGGCATCTGAACATTTCTGCCCAGGAGTCTAGGGCATTTACCCTAGAATGATGATCTGCCGACCTTAAGGTAATCTACAGAACTCAGGTGACCAGAGCGCTAAAAGTTAAGGCGCTAAAAGTTAGCAGGTCGTGGCGCATCGATTCATCGGTCTGTTGTCAGTACTATGTGACGGGGATGTTTTCTAAGTTTCAGCAGAATATCTCAGCGTCAACCTACGGGAGTTCTCTACACTCCCATGAGGTTCCTCATCGCTCCTCCACGCCGAGCCTTCCTTCGGTTAGTCCCGTGAGTCGCTTCCATCCTCTTTCTGAGTCAAGCCTGCTGATGTCAGAGGACGACGATATTCTGACAAAAATTCGTGGCGGCGATCTGTGGGTCGTCAATAGCCGTCGTCGCAATGGGTTGATTATTCACAAGGAGTTTTATACCGAGTTTGCTGGGCCGGGGGCGGCGGTCGGCGGCGGTCTAGATGCCGACTGTCGAGCAGTTATTCCTTTGGGCAGCCTATCGCTGATTGAGCCTGACTCCGCCGAGGCCCAGCAAAAGGCGCTTAAGATTCGCCTTCAGTGGGTGCGACTGACCCAAAACTTTACCGATAAGCCAGTTCCGGTCGATCGCGCTCAGCTGATCCTTGAACAGTTCAAGAGTTACTTTGACCAGAGCATTGTCGACCAGGTGCCAGATGAGGCTTTTGCCCTGCTGGTGGGGGTGTTGCCCTACACCGTCCGTCGGGCTCGGGCGTTGGTGTAGGGGCATGACATGCAGTGCCCCTACCGAGAAGTTTAAAGCTGCTGCATGTGGGTAAGAGTGCGCTGGTTTTCTGCCGGAGTGCCGATGGTAATTCGCAGACCGCCGCCCGTGTGACGCACCAGCGTGCCCTGACGCCGCAAGTTGTTAAACCAGCGCTCTAGCTCTGCATTGAGGGGCTGGTTTGCCTGCACCGGAGGGCGTCCGTAGAGAAAGTTGGCATCGCTAGGCCAGAGACGCAGGGGTGTGTGCTGGGCGATCGCATGGGCCAGTTCTCGCCGCTGCTGCTGAATCTCGGGCACCACCGCCAGCAGCTCTTGGCGGTGGGCTAGGGCGATCTGGGCTGCCGCCTGGGTGAGGCTGGGTAGGTTGTAGGGCAATCGCACTTTCTCCAACGCCTGGGTCAGCTCTGGATTGGCCACGGTGTAGCCCACCCGGTAAGCCGCCAGGCGAAAGGCTTTCGAGAAGGTTCTCATAACCACCCAGTTGGGTCGAGTTAGCACTTCTGCCACGGTGGTCTGCTGACTGAACTCAAAGTAGGCTTCATCCACCACCACGAGGATTTCGGGGGGCAAGGCGGTGAGCCAGTCTACCTCGGCAGCGGTGAGGGCATTGCCAGTGGGGGAGTTAGGATGCACCATAAATACCGCTCGCACGGGTGCGGCCTGGGGCTGGTCAATGGCTTGCTGGGCTGCGGCCAGATCTACTTCAAACCTGTCCTCGCTGCGTCCCACTGTCACCACACCAATGCCCAGGGTGCGGGCCAGAATGCCGTACATCGAGAAGGTGGGGTTGGCCACCAAAATCGACCCTTCACCACCAACACAGGTGGCGATCAGCAGCGAGCGAATCAGCTCGTCAGAGCCGTTGCCGACGGAAATGTGGTCAGCCTTAAAGTCGGCTCCGGCAGCCGATTCGCTGACGTACTGGGCGATCGCAGCTTTTAACGGCCCATGACCACCGTCGGGGTAGCGGTTGGCAGCAATGTCGTGGTGCAGATGCCAGGCCAACTTTGCTTTCAGCGCCTCGGGCAGGTCGTAGGGGCACTCGTTGGTATCGAGAATATCGAGACTGGCGGGGGCCGGGTCATCGGCTGACTCAACGTGGGGCTGGTAGGCCGCTAGCTGAACCACCGCCGATCGCAAAAAGGGCAAAGCCATGGAGAACGCAAGTGCAATAACCCCCCCATTATTGCAGAGTCAGTAGGGCGGCTAGGGAAACGGCTATTAGCGGTATACTTTTGCCAGCTTAACTGCCCTCTTGCGTCTATTCTGGCGCTTTTGATCTAGGGGAGTACACTGGGAGTTGTAGGCAGATAGCCTGTAGCCGCTGCAAAATCAAGGCCAGAACCGCAGACCACCATGCTAGACGCACTGATTGTATTTTCATTTATCCTGGCCGGGGCGGGCATTGGGTTTTACAGCATCGATCTGTTGCCCCAGCCCATTTTGCAGCAGGTGACTAACATTGAGGCGCTGGGGGCGGTCACCGCTGTATTTGGCGGGCTAATCGGCACCGGACTGGGCCTAGTCATGCAGACTAGCTACCGCCGCCTAGAGCGCCAAATCAAAGAGCTTCCGCCCGATCGCCTGCTCACCCGCGCCGTGGGTTTGGTGCTGGGTCTGCTGATCGCCAACCTGATGCTGGCACCGCTGTTTTTGCTGCCGATTCCCTCAGAGTTTGGTTTCATTAAACCGATGACAGCGGTGCTGGGCAGCGTACTGTTCGCCGTCTCGGGTATGAACCTAGCCGATACCCATGGGCGATCGCTGCTGCGTCTGATCAGCCCCAGCACGCTAGAGTCTACTCTGGTGGCCGAGGGCACCCTCAAATCTAGCAAAACCAAGGTGCTCGATACCAGCTGTATTATCGATGGTCGCATTGAGGGCCTGATGGATACGGGCTTTTTAGAAGGGCAGCTGCTGGTGCCCCAGTTTGTGCTGCAAGAGCTGCAAAACGTAGCCGACGCCAGCAACGACCAAAAGCGCGATCGCGGTCGGCGAGGGCTAGATGTGCTCAACCGCATTCGCGAAGCCTACCCTAACCGCCTGCTGATCAACTCCGTTGACTATGACGATATCTCGACGGTCGATGCCAAACTGGTGAAGCTGGCTCAAGAGCTCAATGCCATGCTGCTGACCAATGACTACAACCTAAATAAAGTCGCCAGCTTTCAAAATGTGGAAGTGCTCAATATCAACGACCTAGCCCAGGCGATTCGCCCCGCTTACCTGCCCGGCGACGACATTGATCTAAAAATTCTCAAGGAGGGCAAAGAGCCCTCCCAGGGGGTGGGCTATCTCAACGACGGCACCATGGTGGTGGTCGAAGAGGGCCGTGGCTACATCGGCGAAGATCTAGAGGTGGTCGTGACCGGGTCGCTGCAAACCTCTGCTGGTCGCATGATATTTGCTAGACCCAAAACCTCGATGGTGGCCTCCTAAGTTTCCTCAAAGGATTGAATAGCAGTCAGTGCCCACCTTTCAGCGGCTACAGTCGCTGGAAGGATACAGTTATCTTCTGATCCTCAGTAGATCACAAACGCGCTCTTTTGCCGCGAGCCAGCCCTCACTCTAAATCCCTCTCCCTTTGGGAGAGGGACTTTGAAGGCAGCTTCCGGCTCCCCTCTCCTCTTGGGAGAGGGGCTGGGGGTGAGGGGTGCAGGGACTTTGCGATCTACTGATCCTAGAAATTTTCGTAGGAGCCCTAATTACGGTCGTTGTTGGTGTAGGTAATGCGGGTGCCGGCCCAGTTAAGCTTATTGCGCAGGGTACCGTAGTAGGAATGGTCTTGCCGCAGAATGATGAACTGGGCCATAGCCTCGGCCATGCGCACATCTACCCGTTGTCCGGGCCAGATGGCCGTACCCAAAACACCGTCAGTCCACAATTTAGTGGTCAGGTCTGGGTCGGCCAGGGGCCAGACGCTGACCACCGAACCGGGGGGCAGCACGATGGGGCGGCTAGACAAACTGAGCGGACAAATGGGCGTTACCACGATCGCATCCATGCCCGGATGAATGATTGGGCCGCCAGCGGCCACGGTGTAGCCCGTAGAGCCGGTGGGGGTGCTAATCAGCAGACCGTCGCCCTGGTACTGATCGACCACTTCCCCGTCGATCTCCATTTCGAGGTGGGAGGTGATCATGCGATCGGGGGAAGCAGGCTTAATGCTGATTTCGTTGAGGGCCAGGTAGGCATCGCTCACTGGATCAAGGTTAGTACGATGGCCTTCATAGATACGGGCCTGGAGCATCATGCGGCGCTGCACGGCAAAGCGATCGCTCCTGAGCCGCTCCCACACGGCCTCAGTGTCGTCCATCTCCTCAGAGCTTTCGGTCAAAAACCCCAGGTGCCCGCCAATATTCACCGCCAGAATGGGGATGTTCTCTGCGGCCAGGCTGCGGGCAGCGCTAAGGGCAGTACCATCGCCACCAAACACGATCGCCAGGTTGATGGGCTGGCTGACCGACGCTAAAAATACCGGGTAGGGGTTATCCTTCGGCCCGCTGGGGCCGCGCAGCACCCTGCTGCCCTGGGCCTCTAGCTGCTGAGCACACTTGCCAGCCCACTGCTGGCTCAGGCGATTTCCGGCCTTGTGGACGATAATGACTTGATCGAGTTGCAAAGTGAGTTACCACTTCAGCAGGTTGAACTGCTCCATATCGACGGTGTCGCGGTTGCGATAGATCGACAGCACGATCGCTAGGCCCACCGCCGCCTCAGCCGCCGCAATGCTAATCACAAACACCGCAAACACCTGACCATTAATGCCCACCGGGTCGAGATAGTTGGAGAATGCCAGCAGATTCAGATTCACCGCGTTCAGCATCAGCTCGATGGACATCAGTACGCGGATCACGTTGCGGCTGATGACCAGGCCATAGACCCCAATGCAAAATAGGGCGGCGGCGACAAGGAGGAAGTACTCAAGTTGCATGGCTAGGGCAGAGGGGGTGATGGGGTGGAAAAATGGAGAGATCCCAGGGTTATGTCTGGCGATCGCTAGAGAATCTGGCCAACGTCCCAGAGTTTTTTTAGGGTCTTTGGCAGCGGTTAGCTATCGGCGTCAGGGATAGAGATGGAAGATACCAGTTCGCGAGGACGCTCGGGCAGCTGTAGCGCTTCCGACTCTGGCTCGCCGGGTGCGGCATCGGGAATAAACTCGCGGCGGGCCAGCACGATCGCCCCAATCAGCGCAATCAACAGCAGCACCGACGCTAGCTCAAAGGGCAGCAGGTAATCGGTGAAAAAGTGGATGCCAATGGCGACGGTTGCCATGTCACCGCTGGCCACTTCGCTAGAAATCGCCCAAGGGGTGTTCAGCGTGGACGCGGCCAGCAGGGCAAACAGACCAACGCAAACTCCACCGGCTGCGACTTTACCTACCCAGGCTTGCTTGATTGGGGTAAAGGGCTGCTCTTTATTCACCAGCATGATCCCAAACAGGATGAGGACGCTGACGGCACCGACGTAGACCAGCACCTGCGCTGCCGCCACAAAGCCAGCGTTGAGCAAAATATAGAGACCCGATAGACTGGTAAACACCCCCCCCAGCAAAAACGCTGAGTAGACGATGTTGTCTAACAGCACGACCCCCAGGGCACCCCCCAGCGTCATCATGGTCAAAATGCCAAAGGCAACCAGTTGTACCCCTTCCGCTAGCGTCACAGTTTTGAACTCCTGATAAACAATCGAGCTATGACAGCCGTGGTAGCCAACGCGAATGTACCACGGAACCCTACAGAGTGATTAGCCAGCACTGCCTGCATCGGGCTTGGCCTCAGACTTTTCCTTGGCCTGGGCGGCTTCTAAAATTTCCTGGGGCATTTGACCGGCCCGTCGCGCGTTAGCAGGCAGATCGTGAGGATCCATCACGCCCTTGGGAAGATAGGCCAGTTCGCGCATGGGGGTAACCATGGGATCTTGGGTGACCTTGTAGGGTAGGCGACCGAGGGCAACGTTGTCGTAGTTGAGTTCGTGGCGATCGTAGGCCGCCAGCTCATACTCTTCGGTCATTGACAAGCAGTTGGTGGGGCAATACTCCACGCAGTTGCCGCAAAAAATACAGACCCCAAAGTCGATGCTGTAGTGCTTGAGATCCTTTTTCTTGGTGGTCTTGTCAAACTCCCAATCCACCACGGGCAGGTTGATGGGGCATACCCGCACACAGACCTCGCAGGCAATGCACTTGTCAAACTCAAAGTGAATGCGACCCCGATACCGCTCCGAGGGAATCAGCTTTTCGTAGGGGTACTGCACCGTGATCGGGCGGCGGCTCATGTGGTCAAAGGTGACTGATAGCCCCTGGCCGATGTATTTGGCCGCCTGCAAGCTTTCTTTGGCGTAGTCGCTGACTTGTTTGAGAAAACCCAACATGGGCGGTGACCTCCAGATGGTTACAGGTTGGCGATGGGGCGTCGGTCGCTGGTAAAAGGTGGCTTAAAGCTCTCTAGGGATTACTACCTACAGGGTAAAACAACATCCCCAGAGTCGCTATGACCTAGCCACCAAAGGCCACCGGGAAGGTGAGCTTGAGGGCAGCGGTTAGCAGCAGGTTGACCAGCGACACCGGCAGCAAAAACTTCCAGCCAAAGTCGAGCAGTTGGTCGATGCGAATGCGGGGCATAGTCCACCGTACCAGCACCGCAATAAATACCAGCGCATAGGCTTTGAACAGGGTCATCATGATGCCGATGGAGCCGGTAATCACCTGAAGCCAGGGGGTGGTTTCGCTCACTCCGATCAGACTGGCCAGCCAGCTCACCGAGATGGGAAACTCCCAGCCACCCAAGTAGAGAATCGAGACAATCAGCGCTGAAAGCACCAGATTGACGTATGAACCCACGTAGAACAGGCCAAACTTCATGCCGGTGTACTCGGTCTGATAGCCTGCCACCAGTTCCTCTTCTGCCTCGGGAAGGTCAAAGGGAAGACGCTCACATTCGGCCAGAGCTGCGATCCAAAAGATTAGGAAACCGGCGGGCTGACGCCAGATGTTCCAGCCGAGAATGCCATAGCCTGACTGCTGGTTGACAATGTCAATGGTGCTGAGGCTGTTAGACATCAGTACCACTGCCAGCACCGCCAGCGCTAGGGGAATTTCGTAGCTGATCGACTGGGCTGCGGCCCTCAGACCGCCCAGCAGAGAGTACTTATTGTTGGAAGAGTAGCCCGACATCAGCAGACCAATGGGGGCAATGCTGGACAGTGCAATCCAAAGAAAGATGCCGACGCCCAGGTCAGTAATGACCAAATTTTGGCCGAAGGGGACAATCAAATACGACAGAAATACTGGTATTACGACGATCGCAGGTCCCAGGGTAAACAAGATGGGGTCAGCTTTGGCAGGAGTAATATCTTCTTTGAAGATCAGCTTGATGCCGTCGGCGGCGGCCTGAAGGGTGCCCAAGGGGCCAGCAAACTCGGGGCCGATGCGCTGCTGTACGGCGGCGGAAATCTTGCGCTCTAGCCAGACGGTGACAAAAATACTCACCGTGGCCCCAATCAGAATCACTACCATGGGCAGCGGTAGCCACAGAGCTTTGGCGGCTCCGGCGGGTACCCCTAGGTCAACTAGGGCGCTGACGAAACTACCCTGTAGGTCAATTCCTTGATTCATGGGCCAGTCCTTAGCAACGGTAGGGTTAACTCTGGCAAAGAGAAAACACTTTAGATTCTACCGTCATCTTTCCCCATTCACCGGCGTGGGAGCAGCGGATTCATGGGAAGTTTTGGGGGGTAGGGATTGAGGAAGCGGGTGGGAAGAAAGTTTTAAGGGCTGAGTTTTGAGTGCTTGTGGCAGCGTTTTAATTTGAAATTCAACGTTCAAAACTCCTCTCGCTCTCCGGCAATCTCTCCTAACACCCCTGCTGGGCTCAGATGCAGTACCCTCTGACCATTGTTAATCGCTTGAACTATGTCTCTGCTGCTGACTTCTCTTGTGGCGCTGTTGCCCATCGCGACGGTCTGCTTGCTGCTCGTGGTGGCGCGGCGACCGGCGAGTCAGGCGATGCCCGGAGCGCTGGCGGTGACGGCGCTGGTGGCCTGGGGGGTATGGCGGGTGCCGGTAAACTACATTGCGGCGTCGCTGGTGCAGGGGTTGGTGATTGCCGCCGAAATTCTCTTCATCGTTTTTGGGGCGATTTTGCTGCTGAATGTGTTGCAAGCCTCGGGGGCGATCGCCGTCATTCGCCAGAGTCTTTTAGTGCTATCCCCCGATCGCCGGGTGCAGATGATTGTGATTGCCTGGCTGTTTGGCAGTTTTATTGAGGGAGCGTCGGGGTTTGGCACCCCGGCGGTGATCTGTGTGCCCTTGCTGGTGGCGGTGGGGTTTCCAGCGATGGCGGCTGTGGCGGCGGCGCTGATCATCCAGAGTACGCCCTCGACTTTTGGGGCGGTGGGCACGCCCCTGGTGTTTGGCATGGAGGCGGGACTGAGCGGGGCACCGGCAGTGGAGGCATCCCTGGCCACTAGAGGGGTGAGTTTGTTGGACTACATTGCCCAGGTAGGGACGCGGGCGGCGATCGTCCATGCTGTTATCGGTACCTTTATTCCACTCGTGCTGATTGTCTTGATGACCCGCCTGTTTGGGGTGGGGGAAGCTAAAAAAGAGGGGCTGAGCCTGTGGCCCTTTGCTCTGGTGTCGGGGCTGGCCTTTACGGTGCCCTACGCCCTGACGGCGATTTTTCTGGGGCCAGAGTTTCCATCCATGATTGGCGGGCTGGTGGGGCTGGCGATCGTCGTCACTGTGATTCGGCAGGGCTGGCTACAACCCACCCATCCCTGGGACTTTCCGCCGGAGGAGCAATGGCCCGACGCCTGGTCGGGTAGCATAACGCCCACCCTGGCCATGCCCCCGCCGGGGATGACGGTGCTGAAAGCGTGGCTACCCTACGTGCTTTTAGGGGGGCTATTGGTGCTGTCGCGACTGTCGCAGGTGCCCCTCAAGGGCTGGCTCCAGGGCATTCGGGCCTCGTGGACGGGCATTTTTGGCACTGCGATCGTCGCTGCCTCTACGCCGTTTTATCTACCGGCCACCATGTTTTTGGCGGTGGTGGCGATCACCTACTTTCTTCACCAGATGCAGCCGAGGGATCTGGGGCTGGCGGTGGGGCGATCGCTGCCCGTGCTGCAAAAAACTACCCTGGCCCTAGGAGCGGCGGTGCTGATGGCGCGGGTATTTATTAACTCTGGCGTGAATGGCGCGGGGCTGCCCAGTATGCCCCTGGCCCTGGCGGAGGGCATGTCGGCGGTGGCGGGGGGGACTTGGCCTCTTTTTGCAGCGGTGGTGGGTATGGTAGGAGCCTTTGTGGCGGGCAGCGTCACCGTCAGCAACATGATGTTTTCGCTGTTTCAGTTTGGTGTGGCAGAAAATATTGCTGCACCTTCGCCGCTGGTTTTGGCCCTGCAAACGGTGGGAGCTTCGGCAGGCAACGTGATTTGTGTATCGAATGTCGTGGCCGCAGCGGCGACAGTGGGGCTTTTGGGTCGCGAGGGCATTCTCATTCGCCAGCTTTTGCCCGTGGTGGCCTATTACCTGGGCCTAGCGGGAGTGATCGGGATGGTGTGGGCAGCAACGGGGGGATGAGGGGAGGTAGGGGATTGGGCGTCGGGTTTTGGGCTTTTCCCTAATACCTGGAACCTATCCAAACAAAAGCCCCCCAGCGCAAGCGCTAGAGGGGCAGGAGTTCCTGAAAATCGTCACTGTACTAATAGTCTGAGCTAAAGGGCCGAGTGCCCAGGGGGGTCAGACCCTTCAGGGCATCCCCTAGGAGGGGACAGAGGTAGAAAATCCCTGTTTGTCCCAGATTTGAGGGCGGTTGGCCAGGTCGATATAGTGCTGGTCGTGGGGGCCGGTGTAGATCTGGGTGGGGCGAAAGATGCGGTTTTCGCCGAGCTGCTCTTTCCAGTGGGCCAGCCAGCCCGACACTCGGGCGATCGCAAAGATCGGCGTGAACAGATCGGTGGGAATGCCCAGCTTGCGGTAGACCAGCCCTGAGTAGAAGTCGACGTTGGGGTAGATGCCCTTGGCTCCCAGTTTTTCGGAGACGGCCTGCTCCATCTCTAGGGCGATCGCGTAGTATTCATCCTGGCCAAACTTGTCAAACAGCTGCTCAGCCAGCCCCTGCAAAATGGTGGCGCGGGGGTCTTTGACCTTGTAGACCCGGTGGCCAAAGCCCATGATTTTAGACTTCTCAGCAATGCAGCGATCGACGTAGGGGCGCACATTCTCGACCGAGCCGATCTGCTCTAGCATCTCGATTACCTCTTCGTTGGCACCGCCGTGGAGCGGGCCAGCCAGGGTGCCCACCGCCGAGGCTACCACGGCGTAGGGGTCGGTGAGGGTGGAGGCCGTCACCATGGCCGAAAAGGTGGAGGCATTGATGGTGTGCTCGGCGTGGAGGGTGAGGCAAATGTCAAAAATGCGGGCCGCCAGGGGGTCGGGCTCGCGCTCGTTGAGCATGTAGAGAAAGTTGGCGGCGTAGTCGAGGTCGTCGCGGGGCTGCACTGGGTCGTTGCCCTTGCGCATCATCTGAAACGCCGCCACCATGGTGGGAATTTTGGCTAGCAGCCGCACCACTGCTTTTTGAATGTAGATAGGATCATCCAGGGCGCGGCGGGAGTAGAACAGGCCTAGGGCTGCCGCGCAGGCTTGCAGGGCATCCATGGGGTGGCCGCTCTCGGGAAAGCACTTCATCATGTCGCGAATGCGGTACTTAAGGCGGCGGTGGTAGCGAATTTCGTGCTCAAAGGCAGCCAATTCAGGTTTTGAGGGTAGCCCACCCCAAATCAGCAGGTAAGAGGTTTCTAAAAATGTGCTGCGCTGGGCTAGCTCTTCGATGGGAATGCCGCGATATTCTAAGATGCCCGTCTTGCCATCCACGTAGCTAATGCTCGACTGGGTGGCCGGTACACCCTCTAAACCGGGTCGGTACTCACATACAGTCATGTAGTTGTTACTCCCATTCTCTGACCTATGATTCCAATGGGGGCGATCGCCCTGCCGTCTTCAACGCTACCAAATCATTTGATCAACCCTAGGCCTACTGTCAACTGAGCCAAGTTTCGATAGGGTCTATCTGGGGCGATCGCCTAGAGTAGTGAGAGTCCCAAACGTTTCTGGCTGGCTTGCTATGACTACTCTTGCTGTAACCGTGCCTGATATGGCCTGCGGGGCTTGCGCCACTACCATTACCCAAGCGGTGAAGGCGATTGACCCTGCCGCTGAGGTCAAGACCAATCTAGAGTCTAAGGCAGTGGAGATTCATGCCAGCGTGAGTGCTGAGGCGCTGACTGAGGCCATTCAGAAGGCGGGATATACGGTGGCGGGGTAATGTTAGCTGAGATAGATGGCCTGAGCGGTGGCGGCAGATTGCTGGGCGGCGATCGCTACCCGTAGCGTGTACAAACTGTCCTCCGGCTGGCAGTACAGGGGTTGCCTCGTCAACAAATGGTCGATCACCTGGGCCGTGTCAGTGGCAAACAGCCCCCGACGAGAACCCACCGCAATGGGGCGATTTCCCTGTCTATCCACAAGCCGCCCCTCGTCGCCGTCAAAGCACAGCGCTCCAGCGTCTCCCCACACCTCTAGCTGCCTCGCAGCTTGCCAAATGCCCTCTCCCTTGCCATAGGTCACCTCCGCCACCAGCCCCGATGCAAACGTAAGCTGAGCTGTACAAAGGCAAGTCTTATAGCACTCCACTCCCCCACTCCCCGACTCCCCCACCTTTCCCACCACCCCACTCTCACTCTCTAGTCCGCCGTAGTGGTTCTGACAATACACCCGCGCCACCGGCCCAAAGCAGTCGATCAGCCGATGCAGACGCGACAGCGCCCCCACCAGGGGGAAGCCAAACAGCTCTCGGCTGTAGGTCCACGAGGTTGGGGCCGGATGCTTGGGCGAGAGCGTGCAGTAGCGGGCATAGTGGGGCTGCCCTACTGCCGCCAGATGGGCTTTGAGGGCGCGATGGGTGCCGCCCAGCAGCTCGATGTGTTCTACGTGCAGCAGGCGCTGTTTGGTCTGGGCCAGCGCTATGAGGGCTTGGGCCTCGTCGGCATCGAGGGCGAGGGGATATTCGACCACGACGTGGCGATCGGCCTCCAGCGCGGCCCGCACTACCTCGCCATGGCCGCTGTTGATGTGGCACACCATCACCAAATCCACCTCAGGATGGTGCACCAGGGTTTGCCAGTCTGGCAGGGCAATCGCACCATAGCGATCGGTAAATAGCTCAGTCTCAGCCTGGCGCTGGCCCGCCACCGCCCCTAGCTGCGCCTGGGGCATCTGGCCCAGGGCCTCAGCCCGTAACCGGGCGACAAACCCAGTGCCCACTATTCCGACCCGTACCCTGTCATCCACCATGCTCTCCTTCTGCTGTGTACCCTGATTTTTCTCCATTGGGGGATAGTGGGGTAAGTGGGATAGCAGCCTAACGGACGTCCTCCCCCTCACTCCCCCACCTCTTCACTCCCCCATGCCCCCCTATACTCCGCCCTGGTTTTTACAAAATGGCCTGGCCATGACCATCTACATCGCCGCAGTGGCCAGCCAGACCTGGCATCAGAATATTGATCTGGCCCCCGTAGCTTATCAAGACCACGTCTTTACGGGCTATGGAGCGGTGCCCATCTTTGGCCGTTGGGCGGTGCCTACCCTGCCAAAAAACAACCCCAAAGGTACTATCATCGCCACCTACGGCATTACCGGCAGCCTCGACGATCAGTGGCAGCTTGAGATTCTCAGTCGCAAAGCCTACCACCGGGGCTATGCCCTGGTGCTGTTTGACTGGCGCGCCCACGGCAAGACCGGCGAGCTATCGCCCACCCTGACCTCCGACGGCATCTACGAGGGGCACGACTACGTCGCCCTGTCCGCCCAGGCCAAGGTGCTGGGCTGTCCACCGCCCTACTGGTTTGTGGGCTATTCTCTCAGCGGGCAACTGGCCCTGTGGGGGGGCAAGGCGGCGATGAATTTGTCTGCCGATAGCGGCCTGGTAAATGGGGATATTGGCGGCGTGGCGGTGGTGTGCCCCAGCCTTGACTCCACCCGATCGCTCAAATATTTGACCGACGACCCCCTGGGGCGACAGCTAGAGCAATCTATCGCTAGGCAGCTCAAGCGCCTGGCCCAACGGCTGCACCAGCTGCACCCTGACCACTTTGACTTGGCAGCAATTAATCGCGCCAATAGCATCTGGGGCTTTGACCACGAGCTGGTGATTGGTCGCCTAGGGTTTGCCTCAGTCGAAGACTACTACGCTGCCAGTAGCCCCCTACCCTTTATGGCCGACCTGACGATTCCCACCCTGATTCTCTACGCTGCCGATGACCCGCTATTTAGTCCGGCGATCATCCCCGACCTGCGGCAGATTGATGGGGCCAACCCCAAGCTCGACCTGGTGCTGACTGACTACGGTGGCCATGTGGGCTACTACAGCGGCAGTGTGGGCCAGCGCCAGGCGGGCGACAGCGACCCCTGGTGGGCCTGGAACCGCACTCTGGACTGGATCGACCGTCTGACGGCCTAGGCTTGGGCCATGGCGCAACCCGCCAGCCAGCCGGTAGTCCAGGCGTTTTGAAAGTTAAACCCGCCGGTCACGCCGTCAATGTTGAGAAGTTCTCCCGCCAGATAGAGCCCTGGGCAGCAGCGACTCTCCAGGGTTTTGAAGTTGATCTCGGGCAGGGGAATGCCCCCACAGGTGACAAACTCGTCTTTGAATGCCCCTTTGCCTGCGATCGCATACTCCCCCCGGCTCAACTCCGTCACCAGCCGCTGCATCTGCGCCTTCGACAGATCGGCCCAGTTTAGCCCAGTGCCCAGATCGGCGCGGTGCTGCACCAGGTATTGCCACAGCCGCCGCGACAGGGCCGAAAAGGGTGAAAACGCTGCCACCGGGCGCTTGCCCTGGTCTCGCTTGAGGGTTAGTAACTGTTGCCGTACCTGATCTGGTTTGAGGTCAGGTAGCCAGTTCACCGCCAGGGTGGCCCGGTAGCGCTGGCGGTGTAGCCCTACAGCACCGTAGGCCGAGAGCTTGAGCACCGCCGGGCCGCTCAGGCCCCAGTGGGTGATCAGCAGCGGCCCGCTCTGGGTGAGAACGGGGGCATCTTCGAGCACTAATTGCAGCTGCACGGTCTCGACCGAAACCCCCGCCAGCTGATGCAGATCTGGATCGGCAATGGTAAAGGTAAACAGCGACGGTACGGGCGGCACCAGATCGTGGCCCAGACTGAGGGCCAGACGATAGCCCCCAGGGCTGCTGCCCGTGGCCAGCAGTAGCCGTTGACAGTGCCACTCAGCGCCCGATCGCGTTGACAGCGCAAAGCCCTCGTCGTCGCGCTTTGCCTGGGCAATGGCCTGGCCGGTGTGCAGGTGAATGCCCAGCCGCCGCGCTTCCCCCAGCAGGCAGTCGACAATGGTGCCCGAGTCATCGGTGGTGGGAAACATGCGGCCATCGGCCTCGGTCTTGAGCTGCACCCCTCGCTGCTCAAACCAGGCCACCGTATCTTGCGGTTGAAACCGGCTAAAGGGGCCGCGCAGGGCGTTTTTGCCCCGAGGGTAATTGCCCACCAGCACCGCCGGGTCAAAGCAGGCATGGGTGACATTGCAGCGCCCACCCCCCGATATTCTCACCTTGGCCAGGGCCTCGCGCCCCGCCTCAAAAATGTGGATCGAGCAGTCGGGGTTGGCTTCGGCGCAGGCGATCGCCCCAAACAACCCCGCCGCCCCGGCCCCCACCACAATCACCGTCGAATGGGCGCTGCTCACGGCAGACTCCCCGGCGGGTAGACCGTCGTGCTCACCCCGCCCTGGCGCTGGCTCCGCCGGTAGAGAATCTCTAACTTGCCCCCCGCCGCCTGAATGGCGGCCCGCTGACGGCGGTACAGCCCCTGAAACAGATTCGCCAGCAGCAGCGCCAGCAGTGCCACCACCAGCCCCGCCGCCGTGGAGGTTAACGCCTCGCCTACCCCCGAGGTGACGCCGCTGGCGGCTGGCCCCCCAGTCTCTCCCAAACGCAGGGTTGAGAAGACTTGCATCAGCCCCAGCACGGTGCCCAGCAACCCCAGCAGAGGAGCCACCCCCACCACAGTTTCAAACAGGGTCTGAAATCGCTTGAGTAGGGGCATCTCAGCCTGAGCCGCACTCTCTAAGGCCAGACGAAACTCTTCTGGCGTCGCGTCGCTCAGGGTGAGGGCGGCCAGAAAAATGCGAGCAATGGGCAACTGCTGGTGCTGCTTCAGTTTGGCGATCGCCCGCTGGGGATTTTGGCTAAAAGTACTCAGCACCTGGGGAATCAGCCCTCGCTGTTGCCGACCGATTTGGAGCCAAAACCAGCCGCGCTCGACCGCTAGGGCCAGGGTCAACAGCGAACACAGCAGCAGCGGCCACATCACAATGCCCCCCGCTGCAAACCAGTTACCCATATACCTTTACCCTAGAACCCCAACCATGATACTGGCCTAGATAGGTTTACGGTTCAACATGCAGAGGACAAGGTTCAAGCGGCTCCTTTGACCTTTGCTCCCCTACATCGTGCCGGGGAAGTGCTCGATCTGAGCGTAGCCGCTAAATACCAGCTGCTTACCCTTGGTCTCTAGCCGATTCACCCGTAGCAGCACGCCGTCGAGGTTAAACCGCTCTAGATCAACCATGCGGTTGAGCACCTCCGCAAAGCCCTTGGTCAAGGTAGACGAAATCGAGAGAATTGATTCTGGAATGCCCTCGGGCAAAAACTCTGGGTTAGCGAAGATAACTCGTCGCCGTTTTTCTACCGTCACCTGAGCCGACAGCTGAATGGGGACATCCTTGCGGTTGGGCAGGTCAGTCAGAGCCGAGATAGTGACCCCCTGGTCGGGCAGCAGGGTGATGTGAATGTTACGAAAGGTCACCGGGTCACCCCCCGACAGGGTAGTGACAGCTTCGTCGGTCACCCCTTCGAGATGCTGTCGCACCAGCTCGGCTTCAAAGGCGCGGTTGATAGCATCTTCAGTCAGCACCACCTGGGCCACCGCCTGAGTGGGCTGGCGCAAACGAATCTTGCCACCAATCGCCGAACCCACATCGATAGAGACCGCATCGGTCTCAAACATCATCTCAGCGGCCTCAAATTCTTTGCGAATGACGAGACCACGCCCCTCCATGCGAAAACTGTCAATAGTGCCCTGCAACATCTTGCTGGGCGGAGAACAGCGCACGGCAACCTCCACCACATCACTGCGGCTAAAGAGGTGACGCAGCGACTGGGTAGCCACAGAGTTGATCATTCGTTCGCCAAAGTCATTGGATCCTTTGGACTGAAACCCGGTAAAGCCACCGAACATAGAGGTTATTACCAACCTAATTCCCCTATTGTTGTAACAAAATATAAAGCCTTGTGGCCGACTTCTTTACAAGTCATGGCGTCATAAAATCGCTTCAAAAGTCTGTATGGCCCTCATGATAAAGGGTATAGCTGTTTGTAACCGATTGAACTTGGGGCGGCCTCACTGCCCCAAGTTCAATCTGACGTCGCTGCCCCAACCCCAAAGTAAGGGGATGGCGAACATCTAGAGGTGCATTCTAGAGGCGCAAAAACTGGCGATCGACCATTGAGCGCGGGGGCGACCATAGTCATGATGTATTTTGCTGCCTCAACGCCCCGACTAGGGGGATGGGCGGCTTGCCTGGGTCATCTTACCGCAGCCGATCGGCATTTTGCTGAGCATAGCTGCGGTTGGGCTGGTACTCGACCGCCTTTTGCTGGGCCACTGCGTAGTTAGGGTCAGACTGAGGCACTTGCTGCATCAGATCGATCGCCCTGGTCCAAGAGTCTGCTACCGCCTGCCACTGGGCTGAGGTACTAGCGGTTTGGGCCTGGTTGGCAGCGGTTTGGGCCGCATTCACCGCCTCTCTAAAAAAGTCGGCTTCAGCGACGGGGGCCGGAGTGGGGCTGGGGCTATCGGGGGCAGAGACCTCGGGCTCAGTCACCACCGGGTCGCTGGGGGTGGGTTGACGCATGCGCCCCAGCAGACCGTTGAGCAACAGCCCGGCCAAGGCCAAAATCAGGGCACCCAGGCCGAGGCCCAAAATCAGCCGCATAGGCAACCCTGAACCACCAGATGATTTCACCCCGCCGTCTTTGTCAAATTGATCGGGCGAGAGAGAGACGTGGGTAGACGGATCTGTACCAAACTCTTGAATGAAGTCATCGGTAGCGTCGGGCTCGTCACTGGATAGGGGCAGGCCACCGTGGTCTTGGATAAAGCCATTGGAGTCGCTGGCACTATCGCTAAATAGGTCAGTGTCAAAGCTTTCTTCGTCAAAATTGATGACGTCGATGTCCTCATTGCCCTGCCCTGTGCTGTCAAAGCCAGCAGCGGTAGTCCCCCCTGAGGCTAGATCCTCAGCCCCCAGCTCGACGGACTCAAAGGCGAGGTCTTCATCGGTGCCGCCAAAGTCCAGATTCCCCGGTTCAGCCATGTCCCCTAGGGGGAATGGGGTCTCTGCCAAGAAGGCTGCGTCATCATCAAACTCCCCAGGGACGATGAAGTCACCTTCAACGGTTTCGTCAAGCTCCATGGTGGAATTAAAGGAAAAATCGGGTTCAGCCTCAGGCTCGCTGTGGGCAAAGCTCAGGTCGGGGGTGGCGAAGTCATCGTTGGCGAAGGCGTTAGCTTCAGCTGCGTCAGCGGCCTCGGCGGCGGGGGCAAACACCAGACCAGGGTCAAACTCGTTGCCGAGGTCAAGCTCAGCATCTTCAGGGTTGTCTAGGGCGAGATCGGGATCAAAACCGCCCTCTCCCCAGGGGGCACTAGAGTCGCCGACAAAGCCTGGCTCGTCAGCGGCAGCTGGTTCTTCTAAGCCCAGGTCCCAGGCTAGGTCGGGGGCAGCGCCTGCGCTCGGGCTGGTTAAAGAGCCAGTACTGAGACCCTCCTCGCTAGAGGTGTAGAGGTCTAGGTCATCGCTAGGTTCGAGATCGATGACTGGGGTATCGGTGCTGCCCCAGTCAACCTGATCGGCTACAAATTCCTCAGTGCCAGAAGATAGGTAGCTATCTAGATCGTCTTCTGCCGGAGTCGATGGCTCCAGGGTGGCAAAGGCCGCGTCGCTGGCGGGGGAAGAGAGGTCAAGGATGTCAGCAGAGCCAAGATCTTCAAAGGCTACTTCCTCAGAGGGCAGCAGTTCTGGCGATAGATCGTCTAGGCCAGAGCCTGAGGCAAGATCGAAGTCAGGGAAGGCTATGTCTTCGGTTGCGATCGCCTCAGCATCTAGGGCTTCTGCCCCAAATTCTGCCTGGGCCACATCCTCTGAACTCAGATTCGTGAGGTCAAACTCCTCGGTCTCAAACCCTTCTGGCTCAAATCCTTCTGGCTCAAACCCTTCTGGCTCAAACCCTTCTGTCTCGAACCCTTCTGTCTCGAACCCTTCTGTCTCGAACCCTTCTGTCTCGAACCCTTCTGTCTCGAACCCTTCTGTCTCGAACCCTTCTGTCTCGAACCCTCCAGGGATGGGCTCAAAATCTATGCCGGCTAGGTCGTCAACGCTAGCGGTGGCCTCTGGGGTTAAGGCCCCATCCTCTTCCAGCGCAGCCATGTCGTCTAGGGGTGGAAAATCGACGTCTAGCTCCCAGTCACTGGAGCTATCAGCAGCGGCGGTAAACCCTAGGTCAGAGGTGCCGGTGGTACTGCTTTCCCAGAGGTCGTCTAGATCGGAGGTAATGGTGTCGCTGGGACTCGGAGTCTCGGCGGTTAGGTCGAGGCCAAGGTCGGTCTCATCAGAGGCGCCGATCGTCGCCTCTGACCCATCAACCAAACCGAGCTCGAGGTCAAAATCTGTTTCAGCTGCTAAACCTAGCTCTGCCGCCAGATCGGTCTCGGAGTCAAAGCTCAGATCCACTGGTTCAAAGTTGAGGGGGGTAGCATCTGATTGAACTTCTGGCTCTAACCCTAGATCTAAATCAATGTTGGTGGTGTCTGCGCCCAGGTCAAAGTCGTCGTCAGTGGCGTCGGTTGGCGGCATCGCCTCGGCTAGGTCAAGATCAAAGCTCAAATCTTCGGCGGGAGTATCGGCAAACCCGAGGTCAAAATCTAAATCTGTGGAGGCCTCAGCGGGAGTGTTGGTAAACCCAAGGTCAAAATCTAAATCTGTGGGGGTCTCGGCGGGAGTGTCGGTAAACCCAAGGTCAAAATCTAAATCTGTGGAGGCCTCAGCGGGAGTGTCGGTAAACCCAAGGTCAAAATCTAAATCTGTAGGGGTCTCGGCGGGGGCGTCGTCAAACCCGAGGTCAAAGTCGAGGGCGGCTGGTGCAGCCGTGTTATCTGGGCCTAGATCAAAGCCAAGGTCGCTATCGGTCAAGCTCAGGTCAAAGTCGGTAGCATTGGTAACGGCACTGCCCTCGCTGAGGTCGAGGTCGCCGTTGGCAAACCCGAGGTCAAAATCATCGACAGGCCCGAGCTCTTCATGGCTGCTGTCGGTGAAGTCTAGGTCAAAGTCGAGATCGGTGCTGTCGATACCGCTGTCTAAAACAGCATCGAGATCGGTTAGGCTGTGTACCTCAAGGGCAGGGCCGTCGAGATCAAAGTCGAGATCATTAGTGCTAGACAGATTGAGATCTGTCTCTAGGGAGGCTGGCTGGGGCTGAAGGGCCAGATCTTCGCTCCAGGCCTGGGCGTCGGTGCCGGGTTGGCGGGCCATCACCGTCAGGTGATCGATGTGAGCCAGCTCTAGACCGGTAATGCCTTTTCTAACGTAAGCTACTAGGTCGGTTTGGTTAGGCACCTGGTCGGCTTCTAGGCTGACGCGCAGGGTGCCTTCCTGTTGCACCACCTGGGCGGTAATGCCCTGGGCCTCAAGGTGGCGATTCATCAGAGCCGCGATCGCGTCTGGGTCGCCTTGGCGGGCTAGTTGTAGAGTAGTCTGAGGCGTAGTAGACATAGGGCTCTCTTGAATTCTATGAATTCAGCGCACGGGCCGGAGAATTCCCTATAGTATGCCCGTGGTGACAGATATTGGCACAATCAACCTGAAGCAGTGCTGAAACTGGGTGTTTTGTCCCCCTCAATGGTACGACTTTCAATATTTCAAATCGTTAAGGAGTTACGGATCGTTACGGACGAATCGTTGCGATCTGATTGTTGAGAACTTAAGGATTTTGCTGTTCTAGCTGTCGCAGCACGGTTTCGAGCTGTCGTTGGGCTTCGCCGTAGCTTTGCCAGTCTCCCTGCTGTAATGCCTGTTGGCCCTTTTCATAGGCTGCGATCGCCGTCTGAATTAAGTCGGTGAGACCCGTGGGCAGCGGCGGCTCAGCGGTGCCGCTCTCTGATCCGGTGGCCGTGTCTGGGCTAGTAGGACTGGCTGGTGCGCTGCCAAAGATAGCCTCTAGGCTTTGGTTGAGAGTTTCGCCCATGACCACGCGATCGCCGTAGGCCACAATCACCCGGCGCAGCTCGGGCAGTTCGCCCTGGTCGGCCCGCAGGTAGATGGGCTGCACATACAGCAGCGACTGCTCCACCGGAATCACCAGCAGGGTGCCGCGAATTACCCCGGAGCCCTGCTGGCTCCAGAGGGTGAGCTGTTGGGAAATTTCGGGAGTCTGGCTGATACGGGCTTCGATCTGGGTGGGGCCAAACACCAGCTCCTGCTTGGGAAATTCGTAGAGCAGCAGCCGGCCGTAGTTGTCGCCGTCAGAGCCGCCCGCCATCCAGGCGATCATGTTGTCGCGGTTGGCAGGGGTAAAGGGGAGAATTTGCATAAACTCTTCCCCCTGGAGCTGGGGCAGTTTCATGATGATGTAGTAGGGCTCCATGGTCTCGGCTACCCCGTCTCTGGTCTGTTCAGGAAAGCGCCACAGGTCTTCGCGGTTGTAGAAGACCTCGGGGTTTTCCATGTGGTAGGCGCGGTACATCTGGGCCTGCACGGTGAAAATATCCTGGGGGTAGCGCAGGTGCTCGCGGTAGCCCGCTGGCATATCGCCCATGGGCTTGAACAGGTTTGGGAAAATGCGGCTGTAGGTAGCCAAGATCGGGTCTTCGCCGTCGCGGGCGTAAAACTCTAGGGTGCCGTCGTAGGCGTCGATAAACACCTTGACCGCATCGCGAATGTAGTTGACGCCGTTGCGCATCAGCGGGTTGGCGCTATCGACCAGGGAGACCAGATCGGTGCGGCGGTTGAGCGGCTCTGAGTAGGGGTAGCGATCGCTGCTCGTATAGCCATCTAACACCCATTTGATGCGCCCATCGACTACCACCGGGTAGGGGTCGGTGTCGTAGGTGAGAAAGGGGGCAATTTGGCGGACGCGCTCGGTGATCACCCGATGGTAGTGAATGCGGGTTTCGGGGCTGAAATAGTTGGAAATGACAATGCGAAAGTTGCCCAGGTCGTAGGCGTAGGCCAGTTTTCGCAGCAGCGAATTGAGGGGAACTCCGCCATCTCCGGTATAGCGGTAGGAGGCATTGGTGTCGCCCAGCGGATAGTCAAACTCGTCGGTATTGGCCCCGGTAAAAATGTAGTTGCGGGGGCTTTCGCCATAGTAAATGCGGGGCTGGTCGAGGGGCACATCTACCGTTGAGACCGGGGGCACATTGCGAATAAAGAAATCTGGCAGCCCGTTGGGGGTCACCTGGTTCACCGGGCTCATCACCACCCCAAAGCCGTGGGTGAACTTGAGCTGGCGGTTGATCCAGTTTTGGGCCTCGGGGGGCAGCTGCTCGACCGGCAGCTCGCGGGCCGAGAGGGTGACCTGGCGGTAGTCGCCGTTGAGGGTGTAGCGGTCAATGTCGACGTCTTCAAAGTTGTAGTAGAGGCGAATTTCTTGCAGCTGCTTGTAGGTGCTCAGCAGCGGGGCGTAGTCCCACAGGCGAATGTTGCCAATGGTGGGGCCGTTGGTGTCAACCAGGCTGCGGGTGAGGTTGTTTTCGGCGGGGAAGGGCTGGGTGTTGACGGTGGTGAGGTTGTAGGCCGCGCGAGTAAAGGCAATATTGTGCTCAATGTAGGGGCGCTCAATGGTGAGCTCGTTGGGCTCCACAAAAAAGTTTTGCTGAAACCAGGGGTAGAGGCCATTTACCAGCACCAGCACCCCGAGGTAGATGACAATGCCAAAGATCGGCAGCGAAAAGCCGCTGCGCCAGAGGGCGATCAAAAACAGCACCGCCACTGCCAATGTGACAAAGCCCATCAGCCAGTAGGATTGCAGCCGGGCGTGCACATCGGTGTAGCCCGCCCCAAAGATGACGCCGGTGTCGGAGTACAGCAGCCCGTAGCGATCGAGCCAAAAGCCTGCGGCTAGGAGCACTGCGATCGCCGCCAGCAGCAGACACAGGTGCGCCTTAGCCTCCCCGGTGATGAAGTACTTCCAGCCGCGCTCAGGGCGCACCTCACCCTTAAGGGCATAGACCCCAGCGGCGAGCATCAGCGCCCACACCAGCAGCCCCAGCAGGTTGGTCTGGAGCGCCTGCCACAGGGGCAGCTGAAACATATAAAAACTGATGTCGCGGCCAAAGATCGGATCAACGGTGCCAAAAGATGTGGGGTTGAGAAACTGAAGCACCGTCTGCCAGCCCCCGGCGGCCCGCAGCGTCACCCCCAGGGCGAGCAAAAAGATCAGCCCCACTACCCCCAGGTTGATCAACCGCTCAAGTTGCTCTCGCTGGGTCAGGTCGCTGTAGCGGCTGAGAAAACGGTAGCTGCGATCGCGCGTCAGCCGCTGGGCAAAGACATAGTTAGTCCACAGCACCCCGGCGTAGAGGGCAAACACCCCCAGCCCTAGCCCCAGCTGCCACTTAACGCGCAGCCAAAACACCGAGCCATAGCCTACCGACTCAAACCACCACGACTCGGTCAGCAGATGCACCAGGCCGCCCGAAAATACCAGCAGTAGCGTAACGGCTACCAACCAGGGCAGCAATCGACGGGCTCGGAGCGACTTCGCAGGAGAGTAGGTCACAGGATGGCAACTAGGGGCGGAAACAATAGCCTCAGAGACATACTCTAAGGGCCAGGCTCTTAAAGTCTAGCGATCTCCACCCCTGAGAAGGTTGTTAATTCTAGAGGGCTTAACTTTTTTTAGACTGTTCCGGCCATATCGAGTCCAGCTCGGGATCGTTAGCTTTCCTATCGCTAGAACTCCACTGCTCGACTTGATTGAGATTCAAGACCATTGTCACCTTTTGTTAAGCTCGTGCGGAATGTCCGGAATTTTACGGAAGTTACCTGGGAAACCTTACAAGCAGTAGCCCTCCCTCGGTGCCCCACCTATGAGCGAATATACAGGCATGACCCCCACCGTCATCATTGGCGTGGGGGGCACTGGCAAAGAGATTCTGATCAAAATTCGCCGCATGATCGTGGAGCAGTATGGCTCCCTCGACGCCCTGCCGATCGTCTCGTTTTTGCACATTGATACTGAGCAAAATGCCCGCGTCTCCGAAGCGCAAACCGTCCTCAAGCAAGACATCTCTCTGCGACCGATCGAGCAGGTGTGGGCCAAGGTCGAAGACGCCAAGGCCATTCTCAACAAGCTCTCGGCCTACCAATATTTAGACGAATGGTTCCCCAGCGAACTCAAGGGCACCGACTCGATTCTCTCGGGAGCCGGTCAGATTCGCGCCCTGGGCCGGTTTGCCTTTAGCCTCAACTACCCGCTGATCAAGGACTACTTCACCAAGGCCAAGGGGCGCATCGTCGGCCACGAAAAGTTCATGCTCGATCGCTGGAAGGTACAACTCGACAAGGGCATTAACATCTTTGTGGTCTGCTCGCTCTCCGGCGGCACCGGCTCGGGCATGGTGATGGATTTGGCCTACAACCTGCGCGACTGGGTGCCGGTGTCAGAACTGCCCCAGACCAGCGCCTTTTTAGTGCTGCCGGGGGCGTTTTCGGGGTTGGGCGATCGCGTCATCGCCAACGCCTACGCCGCTCTGATGGAGCTGAACCACTACAGCCGCAGCGACACCCGCTTTGACGTGCAGTACAGCGACAGCCAGAGCGATCGCATCACCAGCCAGAGCGGCCTCGATGTGCCCTTCAACTTCACCTACCTGGTGGGCAACAGCAACGACAAAGTCACCTTTCCCACCTTGGGCGACGTACTCGAAATGGTCGCCCAGAACGTGTTTCTCGACTTTAGCTCCGGCTTTAGCCAGTACAAAAAGCTGGTGCGCGACAACGTGCGCAAACACTGGGCCAGCCCCGACGCCCTGGGCTATCCGCAAAACTTCATGAGCTTTGGCCTCTCCAGCATTCAGTTCCCGGTGGAGCGGGTGCTGAACGCCTGCTCCGCCCGCCTGGCTGCCAAACTAGTCGACTGGTGGAGCAACCCCACCCCGGCTCCGGCGGCCATGTCTGACCTGATTCGCACCGAGATTCTCCCCGGGCTGTTCCTCGCTGAGTCAGAGCACGACCACCAGATCGTTGACAGCATCAGCATGGGCGACAACAAAAAGCCCTACGCCAAAGAAGTCGCCGACTGGGCGGCGGGCATTCGCAAGCGCCGCAACGACCTCAATATCCCCTTTGAGAACCTGCAACGGTTCATCTCCAACGAGCAGGAGAAATATTCCCCCCACTTCCACGACACCGGGACGGATCCAAAGCGCTGGAGCGACTACTTCCAAAAAATGTGGGACAACCTCACCTGGCTAATTCCCGAAAAGCGCAAGGAACTGCGGGCGGCGGTGTACCTAATGGTGGAAGACCGCTTCCGGGGGCCGAAGTTTACCCGGCAGTTCTTAGAAGTCTTAATCGAGGTCTTCGCCGACTTTCGCAGCAAATTTGACCAGGACCGACAAAAATACTGGCTGCCCCGCGAGCGATCGGCCCAAAATGCCCTGCAAACCCTGCTCAAGCAGATCGACAACCACGCCAAGCAGATGATGATGCTCAACCGTAAGAAAGTCATCGAAGACGACTTTCAGGGCATCATGCAGGCGCTAGAGCAGATCTATGTCTCTAAAGTGGAGGTCAAAGCCCGCACCCTGGGGGTGATGCTGCTCGACGGCCTGCGCGAAGAAATTGACCAGCTCTTGGTCGATCTGACCGCCTTTGAAACCGTGCTGGCCAACGTCCAGGTCGAGCTGAAGGACAAAGAGCGCGTCTACACCCGCGAGACTGGCGGCCTCACCGTCAACGGTATTTTGCTCTACGACGAAAAAGAGATCGACGCCGCCTACCGCAACACCGTCGCCGACCAGGAAGAAACCCTCTGCCAAACCCTCTCCCAGCAGGTGCTCGAAGAACTGCGGCTGCGCCTGTTTGACCTCTACCCCTACGACGCCCTCAAGACCAAAGACCTCTACGAGCGGCTGCTGGGTCAGGCGATGGATGTGTTTCGTCGCCGCAGCCAGCTCGACATTTCCACCGCCCGCAAATTTCTAGAGCAGTACCCTACGGTGGAAATGCAGGAGGCCCAGATCAAAACCACCTTCGAGAAGTCGGAAGCCTTTTTGCGCCTCAGCCAGGAGCAGAAAAAACTGGGCTGGGACGACAAGCTGGAAAAGTACCAAAAACTGGTCGGCATCCAGGGCGGCAGCAAACCCACCGACCCGGCGGTCTCGGCTCTGCTGCCGATGATTCGCAAAACCAGTACCGTCACCGACAAAGAAATTCGC
The DNA here is from genome assembly GCF_055795045.1 of Pseudanabaena sp. PCC 9330. Lineage (NCBI taxonomy): Bacteria > Bacillati > Cyanobacteriota > Cyanophyceae > Pseudanabaenales > Pseudanabaenaceae > Pseudanabaena > Pseudanabaena sp. PCC 9330. Next base: position 479,556 of record NZ_JAYFES010000115.1, read on the forward strand.
CCCCTCAACGACCCCTACCACATCTACTTTGTGCAGGAGATTGGCGCGTTCCCCCTGCGGCTGATTGAGGGCATGGAGCGGATGCGATCGCTCTACCGCGCCGTCAGCCAAGCTGACCACAACCCCCTGCACACCCACCAAGACTATCGCCAGTTTGGCGATGTCATGCCCGAAACCAGCAACGAGCGCCAGGCCCGCTACAACCTGATGCTGGCCAACGCCCTGGGCCTGGTGCGCCGCGAAGACAACCGGGTGACGGGCTTTGCGGAGGTCAAATTTACCTACCGTGACAAGCTCACCGGCTTTGACAAAACCGAGGTCATGGGCACCACCTGGCAAGAGGCGGAGGACTTCCTCCTTACCGACCAGAACCGTCGCTTGGCCGAAACTCTAGACAACGGCATTCGGGCGATCGGCGAGCAGGCCGCCACCAAACCCCAGAAACAAGCCCTATACACCCAGGTGATGACCTACCTGCAACAGCAGGAGCAAACGCTCCCCGGCGGCTCCGACAGCGATGAATTCAAGCGCATTCAGGCGGCGATTTCCAACTTCGTCACCACCCACCGCCTGTTTATCCCCGGCGACCAACCCCCGGTGGCTGTGGCCATTCCGACCCCAGTGGCTGCCCGCCCTGTCACCAACCCCGCCCCCGTCGTTCTCGATTCCGAAAACTTGGCCAAATACGCCAAGCTAGTGGAAAGCTGTTACCGTCGCGGTACGCCTTCCGCCACGGAGTTAGAGCTGCTGGAGAAGTTTCGGGTGAAGTACGGGGTATCGGTGGAACAGGCGAATGCGATCGCCGCCCAATTCCTTCCCCAAGACACCCTCGAACAAGCCGCCGCCGAGTTTGCCCTAATGTTTCGCGCCTTCCTCGACAACGACGGCGAAATCGACCTAGAAGAGCAGGCCCAACTGCTCGAACTCCAGGAAGAAATAGGCCTTACCAACGAACAGGTCGCCACTATCGAAGACAACGTGCGCGCTGAAATGAATAGACCATAGGCATGTTAGATTCGCGATTTTGGATTTTGGACTGTTTCCTGAAAAGTCGGGAATCGTCAATTTGCCGGGGGTTCCCCATCCAAAATCCAAAATCCATTTACTCCACTACCTTTCCCTCCTTTCCTAAAACACCATGACCGACAGCTTCAACCACGTCACCTGCCCAAAATGCGGCTACGAAGAAAACTCCACCACGGCCCAGAAGTGTGAGATCTGCGGCCAGCCTCTGAAAAAAAGTAAGTCGATAGCTCCCGTCATTGCAGGGGTCGGGGCCGCCATCTTTTTAGGAGCCTTGGGTTTCACGGGCTACAACGCCTTTTTTCGTAAGGATGCGTCCCAGCCTGTTCCCCAGGCCACCAATCCCACTAATCCTCCGGTGGATGCCAATGCTAATACGGGAGTGGATCCGACGGCTGCGACGCCGACGACCTCAGGGCAGCCGGGCAATGTGGCGAATGCACTGAGCTGGGGCGATCGCATCCTCTTTACCGACGCCCCCAACGCCGACATGCAGGCCGGGGCCGCCGCCTTTGCCACGGGCGACTACGCCACCGCCGCCGCCCGCTTCGAGGCCGCCCGCCAGGCCGTCCGCAACGACCCCGAAGCGCTGATCTACTTCAACAACGCCCGCTTGGGGGCCACCCCCGCCCTGGGTATTGCCGCTGTGGTGCCCATCGGCGACACCCCCAACACCGCCCGCGAGCTGCTGCGCGGTGTAGCCCAAGCCCAGGATGAGGCGATCAAGGCCGGCACCCCTGTGAAGGTGCTGATTGCCGACGATCGCAACGATGCGGGCCAGGCAGCGGCGATCGCCAACGCCCTCGTTCAAGACCCCAACGTTGTTGGCGTTATCGGCCACGGCACCAGCACTACCACCCTGGCTGCCGCCCCCATCTACCAGCAGGGGCAACTGCCGATCATCTCCCCCACCAGCACCACCACCGAGCTGGCCACGCTGACCAGAGACGGCGGCAACTTTGTTTTCCGGGTTATCCCCAGCGACCAGTTCACCGGCACCACCCTGGCCCGTCATATGCTGGCCCAGGGGCAAAGTCGGCCCATCGTGTTCTACAACTCCCAGAGTTCCTACAGCAACTCGCTGCAAGAGGCCTTCTCTACCACCCTGGGCCTAGAGGGGGGACAGGTGACCAAGCTAGTGGATCTCTCTCAGGGCAACCCTGCCACCGAGCTTCAGGGCAGCGGGGCCGATGCGATCGTGCTGCTGCCCGACTCGGCCACCTTTGACGCGGCGATCGCCGTTGCCCAGCTTAACAATGGCCAACTGCCGGTGCTGGCGGGCGACGCCTTTTACCGCATTGATGCGTTAGAAAAGGGCGGCGCTAGTCTGACGGGCACCGTCGTCACCGTGCCCTGGCACCCGCTCAAATCGACCCCACCCTTTGCCCAGACCTCCTCGGGTCTCTGGGGTGGCGATGTCAACTGGCGCACTGCTCTCAGTTACGACGCCTTCCAGGCGTTGAGTTCGGCCCGCACGGTTGGGAACGTAGCTCCCGGCAGCGGTACTTCGGGACGCACTGCGATCGGTCAGGCTCTAGCCGCCCAAGGGTTCGCCGCTAATGGATCTACTGGAGCGATTAGCTTCTTGCCGTCGGGCGATCGCAACACCACCGTACTGCTGGTTGAGGTGCAGCCCGGCACCCGCTCGGGCACTGGGTTTGATTTTGCGCCCTTGCCCTAGTTGCCGATCCTGGCGTTGCCTTCTTCGCCAACAGAGGCATCAGCCAAGATGCCAGCGAGATAGGGGAGTCAAGGGCTAAACATGTTGCCGCTATTGCGACTTGCTAGCGCTTGACTCCCTTAGATAGAACAACATCCCCATGAAAGGTAATGCCCTCGTTCAGTCATCAACCCGTCCCAAACCAAGAAAAACGATCATTCCTAAGATCCTACCGAGACTTTAGGGATGTCTGGGGGCAAAAGTTCTTGTATTTATGATGATTTATTTGTCGTTTTAGTGATCGCTTCAAGACTATGCCCCTGCGGCCAATGCATAATTGCAGGTGTGAAGTGTAATCTCAAAGAACTATGGGCAATAAGTCTATCCGGTGGATAGTCAAGTTTACTATTCCATTGGGGTTTAGTTTTGCTGCCTTAACTATGGGTTATAAAGGCCTTGCCCAGGGGGCGCCGGTTGAAAGCGCGATCGCATCAGCGGCTTCGAGCAATATTTGGTCAATTGCTCTGCTGCTTTCTCTATGGCTATTTATTCCTCTGCTTGCGACCATTATTATCTCAGTGCTGGCCTTTAGAATTTCTCCGACAGAAGCCATTGAGGCCGAGGGAGAAAATATTATCAAGGTTTTGCCGGGTCTTAAATTTAAGGCCAAAGGGCCAACGGCAACTTTTATCATTTTATTAGCCCTCAGCTCTCTGCTTATATTGACTCAAATTGATAAGGTGCTTGCCCCCATAGAGAGCGGTGTAGATATTGCTAAACTAAAAACTTTTCTAATTGAACAGCAAATTGTTGACTCAACCGATGAACGTCTAGCGAGTCTAGATGTAGAGGCTGTTCTGGATTTGCTCGATCAGTATCTCAACGCCACTAAGCTCGGGCTAAACCCCTGGACGTTGAATACAAAAGTGGGACTCTATCGGCCTAATTCCCCTAGCCCCAGCCTGATGTCTGATACCGAGGTGAGGCGCATTGTCGATGAAAAAACCCTCTCGGTTCACGTAGAGTCTGTGCCCAAGGTAGAGCCTCCCTTTGGTACCAATGTGACGATTGAGAAGCTGCTATATTTCCCGATTGGGGCAAAAACAACTGACGACATTCGCAAAGCGGTAGAAGACAGTAGCGACGGCGTCAACCTGGGCTTTGTCGTGGTTAAACCTGGAGAGCCCTACCGCTATTACAAGGCGGCCAACCTCAAGGGTATGAGTCTAAGTGGGCAACTCGACTACCAAGAATCTAGCGCCGGTCAGGGCTCCCCAGCGACCTGTAATGCCGATCAGGAGAAACTAACCCTATCGATTAACTTCCAGGAGCGCAGAATGTGGCTAGGCCCCTGCGTTCTACTAGACTACGAAACCGCCCAGAGTCTCTAAGCAGAATGGCTGCTGGGATACATGCAGATAGATTTCTACCCATCGAAGGGATTCCACATTTGCTCCGTCATGCCTTCTACAGAGGCACCGCTGATCATGCCCTGCTCAATTTCTAGCATCTCTATTACCCCACCGGGCTGGGTGCTGACCGTAGCTTTGTCGCTGGCCCTCGCTGGCTGTGAGTCTGCTGTCAGGCCCAACTCTACCGAGGCACCACCGAGCGAGGCGATCGCCACTATTCAGGCTATTGTGGCCCAGCCGGTGTGGGTCACCCTGGGCCAGGGGGCACCACAGCCCGCCCAACCAGCCCAAGAAATGGCCTACGGCGATCGCCTGCGCACCGAAGATCAAGCTCTGGCCGAGGTAGGGCTGATCAATGGGGCGGTCTTTCGCGTTGGCGGCAATGCCTCTCTCACCCTGCGCCCCAACCAGATCGACCTAACGGAGGGACAAATGATCACCTGGGCCGAAGGGGCCTTGGCAGCGCCCGTTGAGATTGTTACCCCCGTCGCCATCGCTGGTATTCGCGGCACCACGGTCTTTGTCAACATAGCTGCTGACCCCACCGCGCCCATCGAATTTTTTTCTTGGGAAGGCGAGGTTGCCGTGCGGCTGGTCAACGGTGGTGAAGAGGTGATCTTGACCAGCGGTGAGCAGCTGTTTGTCACCCCTGGCGAAACCGATATTGAGGTGCTGCGGCAGCAGGTGCAGCCCCTAGATCGCACCACAGCCGAGCAGCGTCTGCAAGAGAGCCGTTTAATCAATGGCTTTAGCAGTGCGCTACCGACCAGACCGGCGATCGAAGCCACCGTCGACGCCCTTGAGTAATGCCCTAGGCTTTGGGCAGACCTATGGGTCTGTCTCGGCGGCCTCTACCTGTGGTGCGGGTCTCCGTGGGGAATCAGCGAGTGGGGCTTCTCTAGGCCGTGCTTCTCCATTAGCGCCCGATCGCCCATGATCGCCTTCGGGCAGCCGTCGGCGATGATGCAGCCCTCGTCGATCAAAATGACGCGATCGCAGACTTCCAGCACAAACTCCAGATCGTGGGAGGAGATCAGCACGGTTTCGGTAGAGTTTTGCAAAAAGCGGATCAGGCGGCGGCGGGTGCGCAGGTCAAGGCTGGCGGTGGGTTCGTCGTAGAGAATGATTTGGGGGGTCATGGCCAGCAGGCCGGCGATCGCTACCATTTGCTTTTCGCCGCCCGAGAGGTGGTGGGGCAGGCGATCGAGCAGGTGGGTGATGCCCGCCATGTCGGCGGCCTGGGTGACGCGGGCGGCGACTTCGGCAGGCTCAAAGCCCATGTTTTGGGGGCCAAAGGCAATGTCGTCGCGCACCGAGGCCGAAAACAGCTGGTCGTCGGGGTCTTGGAACAGCAGGCCCACCTCGGGGCGAAACTGGCCGGGTTTGAGCGGCTCCCCAAACAGCTGGATTTCCCCAGCGGCGGGGTGTAGGACGCCGCACAGCAGCATGAACAGAGTGGTTTTGCCACAGCCGTTGTGGCCAATGATGCCGACGCGATCGCCCGCCTGAATTGTTAGCGAGATGTCGCACAGCACATGGGGCTGGTCGGGGTACCCAAAGGAGAGGGCTTGGGCGGCGATCGCCATCGGTCGCTCTCCTCTCGCCTGGGCCACGGGGTCAAAATCGGTCGAGACCATATTCATCATCGCCATCCGAGTTCTGCCATTACTAATGCGATCGCCGCCGTCAACACCGCCCCGGTCAACCCCCAGCTTAGAGCCGTGGGCTGAGTCATTGCACTCTGCCCTAGGGTAGACGGCGTACCGTAGCCGTAGCCCCGCAGCCGCATGGCCTTGTACACCCGCTCCGACTGCTCATAGCTGCGAATCAGCAAATTCCCCGCCAGTAGGGCCAGCTGCTGCATAGTTTGGCTATTGATCCGCAGCCAGCGCTGGCGCTTTTGGCCAAACCCTCGCAGGCGCATAGCCTGCTGCATGGTGGCTAGCATCGCCGCTATCTCAAACAGATAGCGGTACGAGAGCAGCGTCATATCGGCCAGCAGGGTGGGTAGCCCGAGCGATCGCATGGCGTGCAGCAGGGTCAAAAACGGCGTCGTACCGAGCAAAATAAACCCCAGGGTCAAAATCGACAAAAACCGCCCCACAATCAGCAGCGTTGCCCGCAGCCCCTCTTCCCGCAGGGTGAGCCAGCCCCACTGGGCCAGCACCGTGTCGCCCACCGTCAGCGGCAGCAGCACCACCACCGTCAAAATAAACAGCCCCGGATAGCTCAGCCGCTGACGCAAAAATGCCAGGGGCAGCCCCGACAGCAGGTACAGCAGCGCCGCCAGCGCCAGCATCCACGGCACCAGGGCTAACTCGCGCACCGTGGCAAAGGCAAACATCAGCACCAGCAGGCTCACCAGCTTGAGCCGGGGTGCCCAGAGGTGAATCACCGACTCACGGTGAATGTAGGTATCAAAACTAGCGGCTCCCACAGCGGTCTACCCCTCCAACAGTTCGGGCTTGACCCGGCGCAAAAACAGCACCAGCATGGCGGTAAACACGCCCTCGACCATCGCCAGGGGAATGTGCCCGATTGACAGCGTCAGCACCGCCGCCCGCTCGGCCCCCACATCCAGCTCCGCCGGAATATTCAAAATAATCAGCGCCAAAAAGATCAGCGCCGATATCCCCAGCCCGATCGCACCACCCAAAAAGGCAAACACCCCCGTGCGGGTCGGCTCTGACAACACCTTGCCCACCGAGTTGCGCGCCTGAAAGACATGGTACGCCAGCAGCGCCGGAATACCCATCATCGCTGCATTGACCCCCAGGGTCGTGAGCCCGCCGTGGCCAATCACCAGCGCCTGAAAAAACAGACCAATCAGAATCGCCGGAAAGGCAAAATACCCCAGCACCACCCCCAGCAGCCCGTTGAGAATCAAATGCACACTGGCGGGTGGCACCGGAATATAGATCGACGACGCTACAAAAAACGCCGCCGTCAGCAGCGATGCCTTAGGAATTTCTGCCGTGGGGTCGGGCTTGCGGTTGATCTGCCGCAGCGAATACCAGGTGGCTAGCCCAGTAATGGCATAGCCCGCCGCGCAGACCTGGGCCGATACAATACCGTCGGGAATGTGCACTAACGCTTGCCCCTAGCAAAAAATAGAGCGGTGCCGATAAAGCCCCAGATCACAGCACCCATGGTAATGCCCCGCTGCACTGGAGGTAGCTTAGTGCTCTGGGAAACTATAGAATTGGCCGTTGGCTCTCCCTCTGCTGTCGGGGCCGATTCACCCGCCACGGGCGTTGGTGACACTGCTTCGGGGTTATCCCCAACCGCCTCTGCACTGACCGGAATCGTCACAATTGTGCCGTGGCCCGCCTGGCGCACCATCACTTCCCAGGTGCCGGGCTGAGTTTCGTCAGGCACAAAGTTAAACCGTCCCTGGTCGTCGGTGGTGCCCTGCTGCCAGACCTCGGTGGGGTTGCCGGGGGCATAGACTAGCACCTGGGCCTGGGCCATGGGCTCCCCCGTTTCAAACCGGGCCTCTAGCTCCACGCTGCTTACCTGGCGCTGCTCAATCTCAACCCCGTGAGCTAGCGCTGGTGCGGCCCAGCCCACCGTTCCCAAGGCCAGTACCAAAACAAAGTCTAGTCTCATAGCGTAGTCAGCTTCACTTCTGCACAGTGGCCCTCGCCCACGTGACCCAGACTCGGCAGTATCGACAGAAATGTGGTGTAGTCAGCATCCGACAGCCCTGCTTGGAGCGCGGCACTGTCCACATCGACTACGCCCCCTTGGGCCAGGGCAAATAGCGGGTCAAAGCCCAGCGCTCCAGTATTGATGCCGTCGTCAGCGGGGGCATCGCCATCGCCAAACAGATGATCAAAATGGAAGGTGGCTTCTAAGTCAGCTTCGTTGTTAGCGGTGAGAATGCCTTTGCGCTCATCACCGACAAAGTCACCGCAGGTAAAGGCTAGTTCCTCATTTACCCGAATGGTAAATGGCACGGTTTCGCCGTCTTTGGTGGCTGTGCCCTGCATCCAGACGGTGTAGCCCTCTGACGGGCCGCTCTCGGCAGGCACCATGCGCCAAGCCAGAGCGTTGAAACGTCCCACCGGAGCCTCGACCTCGGCCACGGAGATTGGCTCTGCAGAGGCATCGCCCTCGGCCAGATCTACCACTTGGGTGCCCTCCACCTTGGCCTCGGCCTTGGCCTGGAGTTCAGTACTGGCTTCGGGGTCAAAGGGTGGGTCGGTCTGAGCGGCGGTAATGTCGGTCAGGGAGACAAAAACATTGTCGAATTCAACCTCCCAGCCGTCTTTGGTGGTGAACCCCTCGCGCACAAAATCTTCGCCATTGGCGCGAATCACTAGGGTGCCGGTCTCGCCATCAGCGCTGGCGGTTTCGGGGACATCGGTAGCAGGGGCGGTGGCGGTGGGGCGATCGCCACCGCAGCCGGCCAGCCCGCCTAGGGTGGCGCTAGCGACCATGGCCATAGCCACCTGCTTGAATGTGTTGTGTTGCATAAAACCTAAATCAATCACTAAATCTTGGAGCAGAAATCTTGCCGCAGAGCCGAGTTATGCCACGACAGCCAGGTCATATCTGGCACCTTGAACCGTAGCCCAACCCGTTTACTTAACCCCGATAATCCATAAACTTCAATGCCCTGGGGGGGCACCCTCCCTCAGTTCTCCTAGATTTCTTTAGCTTTTAGAACGGTAGGATGAGGGCAAAGAATTTCAGTGGGCTGGGCAAACTTTATGTACGACGTCATTGTGGTAGGGGCTGGCCCCGCCGGAGCTTCGACCGCCTATCACCTGGCTAAGCAGGGACATTCGGTTTTGATCGTAGAGAAGGATGCCCTACCCCGCTACAAGCCCTGTAGTGGCGCGGTGTCGCCCAGCGTGGCCGAGTTCTTTGACTTTGACTTTGCCCCGGTGGTGTCTCGCTCCATGCGCCGGGTGCGCTACACCTACAAGCTGGGCGACCCCATCGAGGCCGAACTCACCACCACCGACCCAATCTGGATGGTAAATCGTCAGGTATTTGACCACTTTCTCGTGCAGCAGGCCCAGGGTCAGGGGGCACAGCTCAAGGATGCGATCGCCGTGACGGGCATTGAGAACAAGGGTGACTATTGGCAGGTCAGCACCACCGAGGGCACCCTAGACGCCGCTTACCTAGTGGCCGCCGACGGAGCCACCGGCCCGATGGCGAAGTGGCTGGGCTTTCCCGATCTCACCCTGCGCACCGCCAGCATTTTAGAAGTGCCCGCCCCCGTGGGCGACGATTGCGCTATCAACTTTGAGTTTGGCTTGGTCAAGCAGGGCTGCGCCTGGAACTTTCCCAAGGCCGAGAGCTACTCCATCGGGGTGGCCAACTTTCTCGGCCAGGGCACGACAGACTACCGCAAGGTGCTCGAAAAATATAGCCATTCTTTTGGCGTCGGCCTCGATGCAGGCCAGGTCTACAGCCACCCCCTAAAGCTGTGGGATGGCAACCATCCGCTGCATACCCATCGGGCGGTGTTGGTGGGCGAAGCGGGTGCCATTGTTGACCCCCTCAGCGCCGAGGGCATTCGCCCCGGCATGATTAGCGGGGTGCGGGCCGCAGAGGCGATCCACGCCGCTCTAGGGGGAGATGCGAAGGCGCTGGCGAGCTATACCGCCACCATGCACGCCACCTGGGGCGAAGACATGCCCTGGGCCAAACGCATTGCGGGGTTATTTTTTCGCGTGCCGGGGATCGGCTACCGAGTGGGCATTAAGCGACCCACCGCGACCCAGCGGCTGGGGCAAATTTTGACTGGAGAAGTGCGCTATGCCGACATTGCCAGTCGGGTGATGAAGCGCATGAGCGGCGGGCTGCTGTCGGGATGACACAGGAGATGGGTGATGCCCATTGCCTAATAGGCCCCTGTGCGGTTAATGAGGACAGCAAAAGTTTTGACAATGACGCCTAGGTCGTAAAGCGGAGACCAGAGCAATTGATACTGAAGGTCGAGATGTACGATTTCTTCAAAATCTTTGATAGCCGAGCGGCCACTGACCTGCCATTGACCGGTAATACCGGGCTTAACGTCTAGTCTCCGCCAATGATGGGGGCTGTAGCGTGAGACCTCGTCTTCGGTGGGGGGGCGAGTACCTACCAGGCTCATGTCTCCCTTGAGCACATTCCAAAATTGTGGAAACTCATCGAGGCTGGTCTTGCGCAAAAACTGGCCCACCCGAGTGACGCGGGGGTCGTTTTCGTTCTTAAAAATCAGCCCTTGGGCTTGGTTGACGACTGTCTGCTTGAGGCGATCGGCATCGGTCACCATGGAGCGAAACTTCCAAATGGTAAAGGGTTTGCCCTTCAAGCCATAACGTTTTTGGCTGTAGAAAATTGGCCCAGGGCTGTCTAAGGTGATGGCTAAGGCGACGGGCACTACCACTAGGGCGAGTATGAGCAGACCGACTAAGGCACCCAGCACATCTATAGAGCGCTTGATTAGACACTTAGTCGACGGGTGCATGGAACATCCTGGGGAATCGCTCTGGGTGCGAATTTGGCTAGCAGTGAACATGGTAGGCCCTGTAGATGAAATGCGTGTGCTGAACAAACCAAGTAAACTTTGTGCTGGCAGTATCAGTGATGGCACTGAAGCTCAGGCAATTTTGCAACTTTTTTACGCTAAGCTCCCCATGGTTCTACGGAGCTTAACTGTGTTGGCAAGTCTACTAGAGCCCCGTGGGGCTTAGTGTGACAACCATCACAAGCTGAACAATCGTGGCTATGTTTGCGCGTAGGAACAGTATCAATTGTGTCAAGGTAGTTTTTGCTGGTAAAGCCGAGGATTCGTAAGATCTTGGCATTCAGGCAATTAGCGTAAATTTTATGTAAAGCTTTTGGAGAAGGCCAATGGGCCTAATCTCCCTCATCTGAGTTCAAATCTGAGTTCAAAAGTGGGGTACGGCCTGGGGAAAACTACAGTCCCTGAGGTGGACTTGGTTTATGACGTCCTGAAACCAGAAAATGCTCCGGATCAATGCTCTAAACCATGGGGCAAGCTGAAACAGATATTAAGATAGGGCCACAGCCAACTCCAGGGACAGTAAAGGACTGATTGCATGGTCGCGGCAGACAACATAGCCGAGGTTTGGTTATCGCGCTTGCAGGAGGATTTTCCTGGCCAGCCCCAGTCAACTTGCAAAAGTGTGGTGAGCTGGCTGCTGGGAGAGGCCCCCGATCGCCTGCTGACGTTAACCGAGGCTGAGCTGGCGATCGCTCACCGGGCGATCGAGTATCGCTATCGCATTTTGCAGCAGCGGTATTGGAATGTCGGCCCTGAGGAAGGCTACAAGCGGCTGATTAAGCGTCTCAGCAGCCTGTTTTTAATTCGTAGCAAGATCAAAACCTGGATTGCCCTGAGCCGCGATCGCCGCCGCACCGTGGTCGATGTGATTCAGGAGGTGATCCAAGAAATGATGCGCAGCGATCGCCATCTCGCCCAGCAGCTCCAGTGGATTTCGACCTGTACTCGGAGCCCTCGGCTGCGCAACCTGCTGATGCTGGCCAGCATTGAAGAATACTGCCTGCGCCCCATTCGGAACCAGCCCCTGATTGTCTATCGCTTTGTCAACTATCTGCGCCGCAGCCAAAAGGGCGGCATGACCCAGGTGCCCACCGGAGAGTTGATTCGCCTGATCTCAGACGAGATTGCCACCACCGAGGGCGACGACTCTCTCAGCCTGCTCGATGTAGAAGCCTGGAACCAGTACCAGGCCCAGCAGAGTGAACTGGAGCAGCAGAGTATGCGCCACCAGGTCAAAACCTCTTTTGCCAACTACCTCAGCCGCAACCTCGACGACACCGCGGCTCGCTGGCTAGAGCTGCACCTCAAGGGCCTCAGCCAAGAGCAAATCGCCCAAAACCTAGACCTACCCATTCAGCAGGTCTACCGTCTGCGCGAAAAAATCAGCTACCACGCCGTGAGAATTTTTGCCCTCAAGGAGCAGCCAACCCTGGTACTGGGCTGGCTCAAAACCTCGCTACAAGAGCACAATTTTGGCCTTACCCCCAGCCAGTGGGATCAGTTTTGTCAGAGGCTAGTGGCTGAAGAGCGGGCGATTCTCACCGCCTACAAAGAGAACCAGCCCCTCGATGAGCTCGCTCGTCGTCTGGGGCTAAAGTCGAGACAAATTCAGGCTCAGTGGGTGCAGATCTATCTCAAGGCCCAAGAGTTTAGAACTCAGTCGGGTGATTAGCCCTATTGGTTACAATCAAGCCGGTGATCTACAGGGGCAAGCCATGGCAAAGCCGATTATTATTACCGGCGCTTCGAGCGGCATCGGCTACGAACTGGCCAAAGTTGGTGCAGCCAAGGGCCACGACCTGGTACTGGTTGCCCGCCGAGAAGATCGCCTGCTGGCGCTGAAGGCCGATCTGGAGTCAACCCATGGGGTGCAAGTGCTCACCTACGGCGGCGACCTGACTGGGGCCGAGACCCGCGAGCAGTTTTTTACCTGGACCCAGGGGCAGGGCATTGTCCCCTACGCCCTCATTAACAACGCTGGCTTTGGTGCCCTTACCCCCTTTGCAGAGTCTGACTGGGCCAAGCAAAACGCAATGCTCCAGTTGAATATTGTGGCGCTCACCCATCTGACGCGACTCTATTTGCCGGGTATGGTTTCTCAGGGCCAGGGCCGCATTCTCAATGTGGCGTCGACAGCGGCGTTTGTGCCGGGGCCGTACATGGCGGTGTACTACGCCAGCAAAGCCTATGTGCTGGCCTTTACCGAGGGTATTGCCACCGAACTCGAAGGCACGGGTGTCACCGCTACCACCCTGTGCCCTGGCCCGACCCAGTCTGAGTTTCAAGAGCGGGCTGAGATTAAAGATGGCAAGCTGTTTGACAGCAAAAACCTGCCCACCTCTGCTGAGGTTGCCATTTACGGCTACCAAGCGATGGAAAAAGGCCAGCGCCTCGCGGTGCATGGCAGGGTGAACAAGCTGCTATCGCTGGGGAGTCGCTTGGTGTCTCGCAAAACCCTGGCAGGCTTTACCAAGAGCCTACAAAAGCCCGCCTAGGAGATCAGGGGTGAACCAGACCGACCTGCGATCGCGTCTAATGGGCCATCTCCACCAAGTGGTGGGCGATCGCAGCCCCTACCTCGCCTCTGCCAAACACTTCTTCGTTCAGCAATATATCCAGCAAGAACTTGCTCGCTGGGGCCAGGTCACGGCCCACCGGTTTGAATTTCGGGGGCAGTCGCATACGAACTGGATTCTAAACCTGCCGGGGCAAGACCCTCGCCGCCCGCCGATTCTGATTGGGGCTCACTACGACTCTGTGCCCGGTTCCCCTGGGGCCGATGACAATGCCACTGGGATAGCGGTACTGCTAGAGCTAGCCCGCGCCTTTGCCGAGCAACCAGGCAAGTCGCCGCTGCGTTTGGTGGCCTTTGACCTAGAAGAGCTGGGCTTTGTGGGCAGCCGCCACTATGCCGAAATGTTGCGCGATCGCGACGACCCCATCCGCCTCATGATCTCCCTCGAAATGCTGGGCTACTGCTGCCACCAGCCCCACTCTCAGACCTATCCACCGGGGTTAAATCGTCTTTACCCCAACTGCGGCAACTACATTGCCCAGATTGGCCCCTGGCAGAGCATTCCCACCATGGTGCGGCTGTGGTGGGGGTTTCGTGCTGTCGGGGTACGGAGCCAGTGGCTACCGGTGGTGAATGGGGGGCGATCGGTGCCTGACAGCCGCCGCAGCGACCATGTCTCCTTTTGGGATTTGGGCTACCCGGCACTGCTGATCACCGACACGGCCAATCTGCGCAACCCCCACTATCACAAGGCTACCGACACCCTCGACACCCTTGACCCAGGCTTTCTCACCGGGGTCTGTCAGGGGCTAATCTACGGCTTGCGAGGCCCGTAGCTGGTAGTCAGCCCCGGCCTTGATCACCATGGCGGGGTCAACCCAGACACCATCGTACTTAAGCCCCCAGTGCAGGTGCGGCCCGGTGGTGCTGCCGGTCATACCTACCCGACCAATGCGCTGGCCCGAGGTTACCCGTTGCCCCTGGCGAATCTCGATGCCGCCAGAGCGATCGACGATCACCCGCCCGCCTTCTTTTTCGACCACCAGATGGCCCTGCATATGGCAGTAGATATGAGTCCAGCGACCAGACTGAACGATCACAGCGGTGCCACAGGCGGTGTGGTCGTGAACCTCGATCACCTTGCCCTCCCACCAGCTGCGAATGTAGCTGCCCATGGGGGCGGCCAAATCTAGCCCGTAGTGGAAGCGGTGCCCCCCCATGGGGTGCTGGCGATAGCCAAAGGGCGACGTATAGCGCGAAAAATTTTCTAACGGAAACGATGCCCCAGACCAGGGGTTGGCCGCAGCCGTCACGGCGACCTGATCGTCGGCGATGCCTTGGGGAGCCGATTTGATCAGTTCTGCCATGATGCCAACACCCAAACTCAGCACAACAATCCATCTCAGGGCGAACCCTCTGCTCTGGCGAACGTCCATAGAGACAAAAACCGAGGTCAACCCTCGACCGTACGAATGCTCTATCAATTTAGTGCATTTGTACTATTTTGTCTAGAAAAATGCTTGGCCCTTCATGCAAGCGGGACGATTGCCTTTTAGGGCTGACTATCAGCCCTAAAAGGCAATCGCTTAGGAATAACTGAGGTGCAACAGTCGCCCTAGGATCGGATTGACGATGGCCTATGCAGCGCCAAGACCAAGCCCTAGGTCTTTGAGGGTGTCTGTGACCCTAAGATTTGGTTTTGCTAAGGCGCTAGCTGACCCTTGAATCAACTAAGGCCGAGAACGTTGTCACTACGGCCTCAATCTCCACCGATGCTGAGGGGGGTGCCGATGATCGTAGCCCCGGTCAGATCTGCATTGAGCAACGAAGCGCCGGTAACATCGGCAAAGTAAATAGTGGCATCGGTCAGGTCGGCCCAGTCGAGGTTGGCGTCTACCAGCGACGTATTGGTCAAAAACGCGCGGGTAAGGTTGGCACCTGACAGATCGGCGCGGCTCAGGTCGGCTCCTTCGAGGTTGGCTTCGTAGAGAGTGGCCCCCGATAGATCGGCGTCGCGCAGGTCGGCCCCGATCAGGTGGGCCTGGGTTAGATCGGCCCCTGACAGATCGCAGCCCTGGCAGAGATTGGTTTCGAGCAGCTGCTGCACGTGGGTGGGGTTTTCGGCTAGGGCCGGTGCGGCGATCGCAAAGGGAATCGCAGCGGCGGCACCGACTAGTAGGGTAAGTTTCATGGAGAGATCCTCCGGGGTAAAGCGGCAGAGCCAGTACCAAAGCCTAGGGTTTAATCTCAGTAAAGCCATAGGGGTAAGCTGGCGGCAGCTCACGATCGCAGGGATGAGGGGCAACAACAAAGCGATCGCAGCTATATCACTACGGTATCGGCGGCCTGGCGACCTGCCATCGGCAGTAAGATAGGCTTTTTGCCTGAGCTACCCTTCGATCGTAGCTCTCAACTCAGACCAGCGGGGGAGGATCCCCGTACCGTTAACGAAACGATAATCACCCATGCTGACCCCCATTCACCAGCTCAACTCGGCCCAAATAGAGCAGCTACACCAGATGTATTTGCAAGAATGGTGGAGCAAGGAGCGCACCCTGGCCGATGTGCCCACCCTGCTGAGTAGCAGCGACCTACTCTTTGGCCTGTGGAATGAGGATGCCCAGCGACTGGCGGGCTTTTGCCGAGTGCTGACCGACTGGGTCTATCGGGCGATCGTCTTTGACGTGATTGTGGCAGCTGACTATCGCGGCCAGGGGCTAGGGGCCAGGCTGATCGAGCTGGTGACGACCCATCCTAAACTCGCCCAGGTAGAGTGCATTCAGCTGTTTTGCACCCCCGAGATGCAGCCCTTCTACGAAAAGTATGGCTTTACCCAGGCGGAGCAGTTGTTGATGGTGCGGCCTGGTGGGTAAGGGCAAGAATGGGTGATACCGAATCCGAATCCCATACCCCCGATTCCCAATCGGTCAACCTGTAGGGGCGCACCGCGTGCGCCTTCGGTAGGCAACAAATTTTTCGGTATTTTTGTGGCCAGAACTGACATTAAAGCACCGAGCTGTTGGCAGTTTGCAATGCGGCTGGGGCAGCACACACAATCTCTAAAACCTCCTGATTGCGGGGATGGGTCAGATTGAGACGGTAGGCGTGCAAGTGATAGCCCATGTCGCCAGGCACGGGGACTCTGCCATTTTCAGCCGGTACAATTGGCAGCGGTAGGCCGCCGACCCCATAGAGTGGATCCCCGGTCAGGGGAAACCCCGCTGCCGCCAGGTGAATGCGAATTTGGTGAGGCCGCCCGGTGCGAATAGTGATTTCTACCAGGGTAGAGTCTGGTCGGCGTTGGATGACTTTTCCATCGCTGTAGGAGGGTAGGCCCGTAGGTAAGGCTGCATACACATACCCCAGGGCGGGATGATCGACCTTGCCGATGGGGGTGGTCAGCGTAAAGGTATCGGGCAGATCGCTGGCCCCAATCAGCGCTCGGTAGGTCTTGCGAATGGGGTGTGGGGCTTGGGGATCGGCGGCGGCAGCAGTAGAGTCGCGCAGCTGGCGACTGAGCACAGAGCGGGCCAGGGGCGATCGCGCCAACAGCATCACCCCCGAGGTGCCCCGCCCCAGCCGATGCACCGGAATCGGCGGGTTCTCTGGATAGCGCAGCCGGAGCTGGTGCAGCAGCGTATGGGTGAGAAAGCCCCCGCCGGGGAGCACCGGCAGGCCAGAGGGCTTAGCGATCGCCACTAAATCCTCATCCTCGTACAGCACCTCAAACTCCAGCGGGGCCTCCGGCTCTTCCCATGGGGGCCGGTGGTAGGTCAGGGTTTCCCCTACCTGCAAGCGATCGTCGGGGGTTAGGGGAATGCCGCTTCGGTGAATTTGGCCCGCGAGAATGCGATCGCGCCACGCATCCCGCGTCGAGTGCCGGTAGCGGCTGGCGTAGAAGTCGAGCACCGAGAGATTGGCTTCGGTGGTGGTAATGCGATCGGTGTAGACCCACCCTTGGTTCATGCAGTCCTTGGCAACGGTGCATCGCTGCGCGGATGCACCCTACGGGTTGAATTTTGAAAAACAATGCCTTGGAGGGCAAACAACCGTTTGCCCCTACAGAGGAATACTCTACGCCAACTGCTTCAAACGTTCTTTTGCCTCTGCCCGCAGCAGCTTCACCCGCCGAAATAGCTCAGTTCCCGTGTGAATATAGCTCTCCTCATAGCTCATGGTGAACCGCTCTAGCTCATCGAGCCCATCTTCTAGCAGCCCCAGACAGTGGTAAATATCTGCCGCTACCCCAGCCGTGCTGGCCGGGTTTGCCATGCTATTAAACTTGCTCTGGGCCTGGCCTAGCCAGGCGCGCCCCTGCTCTAGATAGGCCATAAACCCTTCCATCAGCTCGTCGTCAAAGGGGTCTGCCGACAGCTTGCGAATCTCTGCCCGCAGCGGCGACATAATCTTGCCCAGCAGGCGATCGACCGGGCCATAGACCAGCTTTAGCCAGGCGTCTTCTCTCGCCTCAGACGATTGGGTGGCCTTGCGAACGGAGCGATAGACCGCCTGGGCCTCGGCAGCGCGCTTGGCCCGGTTGGCGGCACTCTCTACCGGGTCGGCCACAGACATTCCCTGGCGCTGCTGGTCGTAGAGCGTGCGCCGTGAGGGGTCGCCGATCACCTCGTAGGCGGTGTTGATGCGGGCGATGCGATCGTGGGAGGCTTGCTCCGTCTTGCTGTCGGGGTGAAACAGCTTTGCAAGCAGGCGGTAGGCGCGCTTAATCTCTGCCTGGGTCGCCGTCTCGTGCACGTCGAGGGTTTGGTAGTGGGTCTCGTTAGCCTTTTCCATAAAAATATTTTAAGGGAGGCCGGGCCGGAGGGGTAGGGCAGTAGAGATTGGGGGAGCGAGGATGACCTAGAGCCGTGGCCAGGGCAGGCTGGGTCAATCTAAGGTTTGCTCGATAAAGGCTTGCCAGGTGGGGTTAGGCTGCCAGATGCGGCGCATATCGGCGTAGGCGGTGGGTTCGCTTTCTCTGAGGTGGAGCACGCGATAGAGGTAGACAAACACCGAAACCCGCATATTCAGAGCGCAGTGGACAAACACCTTGAGGTGGCGATTGCGATCCATCAGCCGAAAAAATAGGGCCAGGTCACCCTGGGTAGGCGCTTCCCACACCACTGGCAGATGAAAATGGCTCATGCCCAGGCTTTTGGCTAGCTCAGCCTCATGGGGCAGGGCGTTGTCGGAGGTCGACAGCGCCAGGTTGATGACCACGGCATAGCCCGCATCGGCCACTGCCTTAAACTGCGCGGCGGTGGGCTGGCCAGCGGTGCCCAGGTGGGGGCCAATGGCTAGGTAGTTGGTAATGTCGCTCAGCTTAGCGTTGGTCATACCCCATGCCCTCGTTCCATTCTCACGGTAGGTTTTTACCGTAGGTTATCTCGGTAGGATAGAGAAAACACACCTGGAGACTCAACCCATGGCTATGGTGGAATCTACCATGCTGCCTCTGGGCACCGCCGCCCCCGCCTTTGCTCTTGCCAGCGTAGTCAGTGGCGAGATCATTACCCTAGACACTTTTACCGACGACGAGGCTCTGCTGG
Source organism: Pseudanabaena sp. PCC 9330 (assembly GCF_055795045.1). Classification (NCBI taxonomy): domain Bacteria; kingdom Bacillati; phylum Cyanobacteriota; class Cyanophyceae; order Pseudanabaenales; family Pseudanabaenaceae; genus Pseudanabaena; species Pseudanabaena sp. PCC 9330. The sequence continues at coordinate 498,241 of NZ_JAYFES010000115.1, forward strand.
TGATGTTTATCTGTCGCCATTGCCCCTTTGTCAAGCATGTGGAGCAGGAGCTGGCCCGCATCGGCAAAGACTACATACCCAGGGGTTTGGGCATTGTCGCGATCAGCGCCAACAGCCTGCAAACCCATCCCCAAGATGGGCCAGAGCACCTCAAGGCCCAGGCGGAAGAAGTGGGCTTTACCTTTCCCTACTGTTTTGATGAAACCCAGGCCACAGCCAAGGCCTACACCGCTGCCTGCACCCCCGATTTCTTTGTGTTTGACCAGGCCAAGACCCTAGTCTACCGAGGGCAGCTCGACGACAGCCGCCCCAGCAATGGCAAGCCCGTCACCGGCAAAGATCTGCGCGCCGCCCTTGATGCGGTGCTGGCGGGTAAGCCCGTCTCCCCTGACCAAACCCCCAGCGTCGGCTGCAACATTAAGTGGGCACCAGGGAATGAGCCCCCCTACTTTGGCTAGAGCCTGAGTTCGACAAAAATAATGCTTGGGTAACGGTCTGATCGTCCCCTCCTGGGAGGGGTAGGGGTGGGTTAGTCTGAACAAAAAAGTCCTTATTCTGAACTCAGAAACTCATTTTTTGTCACCATTTTGACCCACCCCACCCTTCGGGCACCCCTCCAAGGAGGGGATGAGGCCAGCTTTTCCACCGCAAGGGATACTATCCAGCTAATGGTGCCTTTCCAGCTAAAACTACAGCAATCGCCGCAAATTGCCTGGCTACTTGAGCTGAGCCAGCTTTTGGTTGGCAGACCTGAGCATTTCACTGGCTCTGGCGGCGCTGGTGGTGTTGGGCTGCACCTTCTCCAGGTCGTTGATGATGTCTTGCAACAGGCTGGCTACCTGATTGCGATCCATCGCTTCAAGATTTTGCGCCAGCATGCGGGTGGTTTTATCGGTAGCGCTTTCCAAAGCCCGACTGGAGGATTCTTCTTTGGTTTTGTGCTCTTTGACGATGCCGAGGTTGCTTTGGTACTGGGCCAGTAGCGTTTGGGCTTCGCCGTAGCCAGAGTCACTCACGGGAATGTTGTCTAGACGGGCGATCGCGGTTTGCCACAGCCCAGCGATAGTCTCCCAGGTGGCTGCACTGTGGGGTGGGTTTTGACCAGCCAGGGCGGCTTGGTAGGCGAAGGCTTTGGCGGCATCTACTAGGGTGTTTGAGCGATCGCCGCCAGCCACATTCCCCGCTACCTGCTGGTAGTCGCGCTGGTAGGCCACCAGTTTGGTGTCTGCCTGTCGCCCCGCCAGCGTGGTGGGGGGCACTTCGCTCAGCCGATCCATGCCGCGCTGCCAGGTGGCCAGGGCCGTGGCTCGGTCTGGGCCAGATTGGGAGGTTTGAAAGGCCTGCTGGGCTCCTTCTACCGCCAGGGTGCCCTCTTCTAAAAGGCTTTGGGCGTTGCGCTCTTGAAACACCACCGCCTCCATCCGGCCAATCTCGGCTCGGGCCGACTGAAACTCATCGACAGTAAACCGCCAGCTACAGCCAAAAAAGTTGCAGTAGCCCTGGGGATAGTAGCCGAGAAACCACACTGGCAAACCGTCCAGATGTTCCTGGGCCTGGTCAACTTTTTGTTCACCCAGGTCGATATCGCTGGCGGAGGTGGCCTGGTTGACGAGTTGGTCGGCCTGTTCTACCAGGGAAATAGCCTGGCGATAGTCGCGATCCATTTTGATGTAGCTGGGCAGCAGCACGATGGGGGCCACCCGCGACACGGGCCAGCGAATCATCGGATAGGGCAGGTTGAGCACCCAAATGCTGCCCGCCAGCCCCGCCGTCGCCACCACAGCGGTACCCAAGCAACCCAATGTACGCGCCACCATAGAATCTTCGCCCAACCCAAAACGCACTACTTTCCTAGAGTGCCCATTTTGGGAGGGTTTTCATGCAGAAGGCTTGCGATCGCAACCTTCTAGCCCCCTGGAACCCAGCTGCGGATGACCCGCCCTGCAACTGATTTGCTGAGCCAGGGGGTGTTGCTGGAGAGCGATCGCAGCGTCGATGCACTCACCGTCCAGCTCTCTGCCGGGTCAAACAGCACTATCTCGGCAGGCTGCTGGAGCTGAATGGTGGGCGGGGTCTGGCCCCAGCAGGTGGCGGGGTTGGTGCTCAGGGCTCGAATCAGCGTCAGGGGTAACCAATCGCCGTTGGCCACAAATGTATGCCACAAAATTCCTAACGCTAGCTCTAGGCCGATCGCACCGGCAGGCGCGGAGGGAAAGCCGACGGTCTTGTCTTCGTAGGTGTGGGGAGTGTGATCGATGGCGATCGCATCCACCACACCCGCCTTCACCCCGGCAATCAAGGCTGCTTGATCCTCAGGATTGCCTAATGGTGGCGACAGTCGCAGGGTGGGGTCGTAGCTGCCCAAATCCTTAGCACTCCACAGCAGGTGCATCCAGGTGGTGCTGGCTGTGATGGGCAAGCCCCGCTCCTTTGCCTGCTGCACCAGCTCCACGCCCCGAGCGGTAGAAATTCGCATCAGGTGAACGGGGGTGCCCACCTCGGCCACGCATTCCAGCAGCGCCGCCAAAGCAGCGGTCTCAGAACTGGCGGGGTCGCCCACCAGGCCGTAGATCAGCGAGAAGGGGCCTTCGCGGGCGACGCCAGCGCCTCGGAGGGTGCGATCGCAGCTCCACAGCGCCACCGGCTTGTCCAGGGGCTTGAGGTACTGCAACAGCCGCTGGGTTAAGAGCGGATTTTGCAGCGCTCGACCGTCGGCAAAGCCTGCGATCGGGGCCGTCGCCAGCTCCACCAGCTCTACCATCTGATCGCCCTGGCCACCCTGGGTTAGCGCCCCCCAGGGGTACAGATAGGGTAGCGATGGATGGGATTGGGCCAGCGCTTCTCGCTGCCTCAGCAGTTTCTCTACCATGGCTGGATGGTCGATCGCAGGCTCTGTCGTCGGCAACATACCCAGCCGGGTAAAGCCCCCGGCCTGCCCTGCCGCCAGCAGCGATGCCAGGGTTTCCCGCGATTCGTTTCCTGGCTCCCCGGAGTGGCTGTAGAGATCTACCAAGCCTGGCATGAGAATTTTGCCCTGGCCTGTGATCATCTCGGCATCGGCGGGAATGACCGTCAGCGATGGGGCGATCTGGGCCACAACGCCATCCTGCACCAGCACATCGGCCACCTGGTCGGTCTGCGTCACCGCATCCAGCACCCGCACCTGCTGGATCAGCTGCGCTCCAGGCCCCGCAACCTCCGTCACAGCGCCCCCGCTGCGGTCTTATCGAGCACGCTGCCCGACAGGTGAATGGTGATATTCGCCGTGGTCAGCACCGGGGCGCTGTCGATGCCGTTGGGGTAGTCGATCACGCTCACCGCTCCGTTGCCCTGCTTAAACCGCCAAAACGACTCTGGCCCCAGGCCCAGCACGTGGCACAGCAGCGCCTTGTTGACCGCGTCGTGGGCCACCACCAGCACGGTCTGCACGGTGTCACCCCCGCTATGGGCGGCGACGATGGCTTTCCAGGCGGCGATCGATCGCATCCACACTTGCTCCAGATTTTCGCCCCCCGGCATCTGCACGGTCTCGGGCTGGCTCTGCCACTGCTCCAGCATCCCCGGATAGTTGCCCTCGATGTCGGCTTCGTAGAGGCCCTCCCATTCCCCGTGGCTGATCTCCTGCAATTCGTTGACCGATTGCAGCGTCAGCCCAGCGTGGTGTTGCAGAATGATCTCCGCTGTTTCTTTGGGGCGGGCCATGAAGCTGGTGTAGGCCGCATCAATCGCCACCGGCTGGAGAAACTCTGCCGCCTTTTGGCCCTGGGCACGGCCATTGTCGTTGAGCGGCACATCGATCTGACCCTGAAAGCGGCCCTGGCGGTTCCACTCGGTTTCGCCGTGGCGCACCAGCAGCATACGCGGCCCCCGATGACCCCGGCGCATTTCGGGCAGGGGTGCCCCCATGTGGCTGGTCAGGTTCATCGCTTCCACCTGCACTGGGCTGCCCCAGCCGCCCTCAAAGTTGAGCACGCTGATGTTGCAGTTGGCCTGGTTGAGGTTGTTAAACCGCTCTGGCCCCAGGCCGATGGCGGTGCTGATCAGCGCTCGGTTGATGGCGCTGTGGGCCACGATCAAAATGGTTTTGCCGGTGTGCTCCGCCAACAGCTCTTGCCAAAACTGCGCCGCCTGCTGATACAGCTCACGAATGGGGTAAAAGTCTGCGATCGCGCCATCGGGCTGGGGCACCGCCATCACCATGTTGGCCGGGTCTTCGCGCCACTGACGAAAAATCTCAGGGTACTGGGCCTCGGCCTCGGCAAAGGGCACCCCCTCCCACAGGGGCAGGCTGATTTCTCTGAGATTGTCAGAAAACCTTGGCCCGGCTAGGTTGGGGGCAGTCTTTTGCAGCTCAGCGGTGATAATTTCTGCCGTTTTGCGGGCGCGCTTAAACGGGCTGGCCCACACCCCATCAAAGGGAATGCCCACCAGCGCCTGGCCCACCTGTAGCGCCTGGGCCTCGCCCGCCGGGGTGAGCTCTGACTCGTCGCAGTGGCCTTGAATGCGCTTTTGCTGGTTGTAGGTGCTCTGCCCGTGGCGAACGATAATAACGCGGGTTTTCAGGGGTCTGTCCTCTCAGTTGCTCAACCAAGGAGAGATCTTACCCTGTTGGGGTGGCCCACCGCAGCCTTGGAGGACACCTAGAAATGGCGAAAAGCCGGGTTGCTGCCTGGCTTGGTAGAATAACTGGCAAAAGATGTGCCCAAAGCCCTTGCACCCTCAGTAGCAGAGGCCTTTTTTTATGACCTATACGCCAGCCAAAACGCTGAGCCTTGAAGACTTTCTGGCTCAATATGGCGATGACCCTCGCTACGAACTGATCGATGGGGAACTGCGAGATTTGGAACCTACTGGCCCCCATAAAATCGTTGCTGGCAAGATTGCTGGGTATTTGTTTGCAGAAATTCTCCGCCTCAAGCAACCCTGGACGATTCTTAAAACCTGCCTGATTAGCCCCCCCGCCGCTACTGCAACGGCCCTGCGCCCCGATGTCATTGTGCTAGATGAAGTGGCCCTAACCACAGAACCGCTGTGGCAAAGAGAGCCTGTAATTAGCTCTGGTCAGGCGATCGCCCTGGTCGTAGAAGTGGTCAGCACTAACTGGCAAGACGACTATGCCCGCAAGGTCGAAGACTACGCTCTGCTGGGAATTGCCGAATATTGGATTGTGGACTTTCGAGGTCTGGGAGGTATTGAGTTTATCGGCAAACCCAAGCAGCCAACCCTGACGGTGTGTCAGCTAGTTGAAGACAGGTATCAGGAACAGATCTATCGCCTGGGACAACCGCTGGTGTCAGGGCTATTTCCCGAGCTTGCCTTGCGGCTAGACGATGTCATGTAAACCTCGCCGAGCCTGAGAGATTTCCAGGGCAACCTCACTATCGCTAGGACGGCACCTGACAGATGAGCCGCCAGGAAGGCTGATTCCGAGGGGCTAAGAAGCCGACATTAGGGCATTGACAACGTCTAAAAAGCCCTCTACCTCAGCCCCCTGGGTAATGTAGGCCGGGTGGTGGGTGAGTCGGGTCAGGTAGTCGGTCACATTGGCCACCCCGATCGCATGGGGGAAGAGCGATCGCTCAAATAGGCTCTCGTCATTGGGGCTGTCGCCCAGGGTGGCGATCTCAGCGGGGGTAATGGGCGAAAAATGGTGTTGCAACACCTGCTGCAACCCCGCCGCCTTAGACTGGTTGGGGGTGAAAATGTGGCACTGCACCGTGCTGTAGGTAAACCCCCAGCCGAGGGCTTGGCACTGATCGGCCATGGCGTCTAGATCGCCCTGGGCCAGCCCCGATAGGTCAAAAGTCCAGTCGGTGAGGCGATAGCGATTGTCGTCAGACTCTTGCAGCTGGGGCCAACGCTGCTGGAGCTGGGCAAAGACGGCAGCTAGAGCCTGGCGATGGGCGGTGAGGTCAGGCAGGTTGACCAGCAACTCCATTGGCCCCGCTGGGGGAAAATAAACCCCGCCGTTTTCGGCCATGGCCCCGGCAATGGGCAGGTAGTGGGCGAGACCGTTGACCCACCCCGCCGATCGCCCAGTGACGATCACCACGGGGAGCCCGGCGGCCTGGAGCTGCTTTAGCCCGCTGAGTAGGGCAGCGGTAAACTTGCCGCGCCGGGTGAGGGTGCCATCCATATCGGTGGCCAGCAGCTTGAGACTGGTAGCCCCTGAGAACTTAGCTAGGGGGATTGGTTGAACCTGGCCCATCGGGTCTACACTTTGAGACGACAAAACGGTGAAGGCTATGAGCACGTTAGCACCCGATCAGCGCAACTATTACTACCTCATCGAAGGGGGGCGGGCGGGGGTGCACAAGCCCATTCTGGCGGCTCTCTACGCCGTGCACAACCAGCCGCAGTTGACCGATGGCGAAACGGGGCTGGGCATCTCGCCAGCGAACCAGGTGGCGATGGCCCAGGTCGATACCTTTGCGGCCCAGGTGCAGTACGGTGCCAACACGATTCGCAGCCTCACCAATAGCCTGGTCGAGCAAGGGTGGAGCAGCAGCGATATTTGGGATGCCAGCGTCGGTCGCTACAGCGATCGCTTCATAGAGACGGTGGCCCAGGGGTTTGTGCCAGGGGTGGGCGATCGCGATGCCGCCCAGCTCGAACCCAGCGACCCGGTGGCGCTGCTGCAAGCCTATATCGAAGACATCAGCACCGACTATAGCGGTGCCCAGCTGCCCCAGAGCCTGGCCAAGCTTGACCCGGCCCTGCTGGCCTTTGCCGAGCGGGTGCCACCCAACTACAGTCGGCTCGACTTTCAGCGACAGGCCATGGTGGAGGCAGTGCGCCTGTGGCGACAGCTCAATACCAGGGCGGCGACCTATGACGCGCTCGGGGTGGCGGTGGTTGATGACGTGCCCGACGAGGCTGCCCTCGACAATGCCCTGGTGGCCTTTATGCAGTCGGCGGCGCGCTACTACTCGGGCTACCCCAACCAGCGAGAGGCGCTGATTCGTTTGGTGCAGCTGTGGCGCGAGATCGATTCACGCGAAGAGACGGTGGAATGGCTGCTCACCAACGACCCCTTTGCCCACGAAACCAATCTGGAAATCATCGACCCGGCTCTGATCGCCTTCGTGCAGAACATTCCCCAGGCCTACCGGGGCCAGGGTGACCTGCGCTTTGCCCTGACCGAGGGCTATCGCCGCTGGCTGGGCCTCGACTCGCGCACCACGGCGATCGAGCGGTTGGGGGTTGACCCCAGCGATCTGGTGCAAAATGCCGAAAACCAAGAGGCGCTGGTGGCCACTGCCCGCACCCTCGACCGGGCCTTGCTTGACTTTGCTGCCAGCATTCCCACCGCCTACACCCCCACCGAACAGCAGCGGGAGGCCTTGATTCGCCTGGTGCAGATCTGGCGGCGGCAGGAGGGGCGCATTCCCACCATTCAGTCGCTGTTTGAAGATTTGCGGCGGCTGGAGCGGGCGGCCCCCAGCGCCCCCGAGGCCATGCCTGCGCCGGTGCCAGCCCCCGCCCCCCCGCGACCCAGACAGTGGACGCCCAACAACATTCAGCTGGATGCCAGCATTGTGCCCAATGGCAACTTTACCTGGGCCGAGGCCACCCGAGGCGGCGCGCGCATGCCCCCCAACCAGGCGACGGTCGATGCTATTGTGCGCATTGCTACCCTGGCCCAGCAGGCCCGCGATCGCATTGGTCGGCCTTTTTTGATCACCAGCTGGTATCGCCCGGCAGAGATCAACCGCCGGGTGGGCGGTGCGTCTCAGAGCCGCCACATTGTCGGCGATGCCATCGACTTTTACTGCGTAGGCCTCACCGGCAACCAGGTCTACTGGTCTCTCGATCCCTGGTGGCCCGGTGGGTTGGGGCGCTACGGCCAGTTTCCAGCCCTGGTGCATCTAGATGCTCGAGCAACCAAGGCGCGGTGGACGCACTAGGGCAGGCAGAAGACAGAAGAATATGACTGAATACTGATCGGTGGATGAGGCTGACTATGGTTGATGGGTACAAAGGATGACGGCGGCTGCAAGTCTCGGCGATCACGACATAACTCGCCTGCCTTGGGCATCGGTAGCCCTGCCCGATCGCCTGGGGGCCATGGTCGAAGCGATGGTGATCAGCGATCGCTGGGCCACCCATCGGCGCGGGGCTCTTGACCTAGCAGATGGCGGCTGGCGGGAGGCACTGCTGGCGGCTAGCGACCTCTGTGCTCGGGGGCGGCGATCGCCAGATCGCTGGAAACCACTGGTGCAGGGGTTGGCCTCACCGGCGGCGGTGGCTTTAGTGACGCTGCCCTACCTGTGGCAGCAGGCCGATACCTATGGCCACCACCGCTCTGCCCTAGAGGGCTGGGTGGCCGATTTAGAATTGTCGCCTGCCGCTGAAAATGCCTGTCTGGGTTTATTTCAGCTGTTTTGTACGGGGGCGGGCCTTGGCCGCCCCGGCGGGCCTTGGCCGATGCCGGCGGGGGAAAGGGAGCTGGCGGGTCATGACTGGGAAGATGGCTTGACCGCTGCGATCGCCCTGGTAGCCCAGAGCCAGGGCCAGTGGACACCAGCCTTGACTCTGGCCGAACGACGCGGCTGGAGTGGGGCCTCGCTAGCGCTGGTGGGGCTGCTAGTGGGCTGGGTTGGGGGTCGGGCTAGCCTGGGTGCAGCCCTGCGTCAGCAGTGGTTGATCGAACCTCAGCCGATGGCTACCGATCCTTGGCAAGGGCTAGAGGCGGCTGAATTGGAGCGGTTTACGGCTAATCTCTATGGCCGATGGGCTGGCCTGGGGGCTGGCGCACTCGGAGGCCTAGGCTGCCGCTTATAATGACGGCAGGGACGCGCGGCGGGTTTTCGAACCCGATGCGTCGATCGCCCCAGCCCGGAGATGCTGAAATTTGCGGGTTTCTGTCTGCGCCTCTTTAGCTGTCGTAATCTATGAAGGCGATACAAGAACTTGTGGCGGCGGTTGAGCGCTGGTGGGCGTTGGAGCAGCAGGCTCTGCGGTCTCTGGCATCGCGCCCGGCAACGGCAACGCGATCGCCCAGCGTTTCCTCCCAGCCCGATCAGCCTGTTGCCACCGTTGACCTTTTGGTGCCGCAGTCCAGGTTGCTCTCTGGAGGGCGACCTCAACCCTGTCGATCTAACCGTCGTCGCAAGGGCATTCGCCATCCTAAATTGGCCTTTACCCTGACGGTGCTCACCCTGACGGCAGTGCTGGGTCAGCGATTTTACAACCAGCCCGGGTTGCAGGTGGGCAGCGTGGCCCCCAATACTATTTTTGCTCCCGACGATGCCCGGGTCGAAGACAAAGAGACCACCGAAGAGCGTCGTCGCGACGCCCGTAATGGAGCGCTACGGGTGATGCGTGTCGAACCCACCACCGATGATGCTGTGCTGCGATCGCTCAGCAACACAATCACTCAGCTGGGTGACATTCGCCGCCAGGCCGGGGTTGTGCCCTTTGTCTCCACTGAGAGGCTGTCGACCCAGGTGCAGATCTACCTACGCCGCTCTGACGATGCCACCTGGCTAAAGCTGCGCAGCCTGATCGACCCCCTGGCTGACGACAGCCTACGGGGAGAGCCCGTTTCCCTAGAGGCGCTGCTGCGAAACCAAGCCCTCAGCCCTGACCAGCAGCAAGCCCTGGGTGAACTGTGGAGCTACGGCCAGCGCTCGAGCAACAGTGACCTGAGCCAGCTGCTGACTGCCGTTGAAACCGCCCGGCAGGGTTATCAGCAGGCCATGGCTAACTTCACCCTGCTGGCCAGTCAAACCGAGAACATTACCCCCACGCCTCAGGTGTTTGATCTGCCCTCGCAGGACTGGGCCACTACCCAGGTTGAGATTCGCCGGGCGGTGGAGCGCATGCTCGCCCAGGGCATTGCTGCGGGTCTGCCCCCGGAGATGCTTGACCGGGCAGTGTATCTCCAGCTCAAAGATACGGTGCCGCGTACCGTCGAACCCCTGGCCCGCGAATTGATCCTTTCGAGTCTTCAGCCCAACCTGGTAGAAGATACCGATCGCACCCGACTGCAGGCCGATATGGCTGCTGAGGCGGTCAAGCCTGTCTACGTCGAGGTGCAGCAAGGCGATCTGATTGTCAATGCCGACGACCCCATCACCCAGAGCACATTTGTGCTGCTTGACCATTTCAACCTTAGCCAGCGGCGATTTAACTACTGGGGGCTGGGCATGTTTGGCGGCCTCGTGGCTGGGGGGGTAGGCCTATTTCTGCTGATCGAGCATCGGGTGCCCCAGCGCCTGCGCCAGCAAGACTATCTGCTGATTACCGCCATGGTAGTCAGCACCGGGGTGATGAAAATGGTGGGGGTGGCGGCCTACGGGCTACCGGCCATTGGTCTGTTGGCAGGCAGTTTTTACGGCCCGGTGCTGGGGGGTACCCTGGTGCTGCTGGTGGCTACGCTGTTGCCCTTAGGGGCGGGGGCCAGCGGCATTTCGTTTATGGCAGGGGCCGCTGGAGCCTTTGTCTGTAGTCTGCTGGCCGGACGCATGCGATCGCGCGAAGAGCTGGCTCTCCTTGGCGGTGGGGTTGGCCTCACCCAGGGGGTCGCCTACCTGCTGCTCACCCTGGTGGTCAGTCCTGTGTCGCTGATCTCTGCCTGGTCGGGTATGCTCACTGGGGCAGCGCTCCAGGGCATCTACGGGGTCATCTCTAGCGTGGCGGCCCTGGGCCTGAGCCCCTACCTAGAGCATCTGTTTGACCTGGTTACCCCCATTCGCCTGGCAGAGCTGTCAAACCCCAACCGGCCCATGCTTAAGCGACTGGCCTCTGAGGCACCGGGCACCTTTCAGCACACGGTGTTTGTGTCGAGTCTGGCCGAAGCCGCCGCCCGTGCCCTGGGCTGCAATGTCGAACTGGTGCGAGCTGGCACCCTTTATCACGACATCGGCAAAATGCACGACCCCCAGGGTTTTATCGAAAACCAGATGGGTGGCCCCAACAAGCACGACGAGTTAAATGACCCTTGGCTCAGCGCCGACATCATTAAAAAACACGTTACCGAAGGCGTTGTCATGGCCCGCAAGTGCCGTCTGCCCAAGGCGGTGCGGGCTTTCATCCCTGAGCACCAGGGCACTATGCAGATCAGCTACTTCTACCACCAGGCCCAAGAACTGGCCAAAGACGACCCCACTCTCACGGTGAAAGAAGCTGACTTTCGCTACGATGGCCCGACGCCCCAATCGCCTGAGACGGGCATTGTGATGCTGGCTGACTCCTGCGAAGCGGCGCTGCGATCGCTCACTGATGCCACCCCCGACGAGGCCTTGGCCATGGTCAACCGCATTCTCCGCGCTCGCTGGAAAGACAACCAGCTAGTCGACTCAGGGCTTACCCGCCACCACATGGCCCTGATTGCCGAAATTTTTGTGCAGGTGTGGCAGCAGTACAACCACAAGCGCATCGCTTACCCCAAGGCGGCCCTGGCCCCAAAGGTGAGCTGAGTGATGCCCCTTTGGATGCCTTTTTGGAAGACGGTGCGATCGCTGCTAGTAGCCTTGACCCTAGCTCTGCTGCTGGTGCTAGCCCTGGCGGCCCCGGCCCTGGCTTCGGTACATACCTACCACGAACAGCCAGGACAGACCACCTACCGATCGCGCCAGAGCCTGCGCGACCAAAACGATATGGCCTGGCAGGCCACTGTCTTTAAGCGCTATGTGGGAGAAGACTTCCAGGGAGCTTACTTGCGGCTGGTAGGATTTCCGGGGCAGGCTACGGTAGACCTGCGGCGCGAGCTGCTCATTGAGACTGGCACTGCTACACGGTGGCTGGCTTCCCCTGCCCTAGACCCCGAAACCCAGGCCCTACCCGACAACGTGGCCCAGTACGATCTAGCGGCGGTTCTCAGTCAGCTTTCACAGCCCATTCCCCTCACCCTGTTGGTGCCCCAGGCCAAAGCTCCAGATGCCCGACTGGTAGCAGCCCCCTACGTTGTGGCTGAGTGGCTAGAGATTTGGGCCATGGCAGTGGGTACCTCGCCCCCGTAATTGGCATCGGCAAAGAGGGCCAAAGGAGGGCTAGGCATAGATTGACTGGGCTCAATCTCTAGACCCTGGCGACTAACCGATGGCCTTATCCCTAGACAGAGCCCTCAGTTACACCAAATCCGCATCGCATACTTGCTGATACTGCATCTGCACTCCACCCCCCCGATTCCCAACCGGCCAACCTGTAGGGGCGTACCGCTGTGCACCCGGTTGCATCGGGGGTAACCAAGCAGAATTTGGTCTCATACCGAATCCGAATTCCACCCCCCCGATGGTCAATCGGCCAACCTGTAGGGGCGTACCGCTGTGTGCCCGGTTTCATCGGAGATAACCAAGCAGGATTTTGAGACGTTTAAAAATAAAAAGCCGGGTAAGGCGCTATCACTGAGGAGGAGCGAACCCCCGCAATGTCCTGTGGCCCTACCCGGCCTTAGCTTTGGAGCACACGCGAGTCTACAGGATGTCTAAATAATCGGCCATAGACCCAGATCCGCCAATACATGAAAGTTCTGGAAAGTTCTGGATCTTAGTCAGGAAAGGGGTAAGCCAAAGCTTTAAGAGCGAGAACTGGAGAAAAAATGCCCGCTTTTCTGAGCTTACCCAAAAATCCATCAAAATATTCCGCCAACTTGGGAACTTTCTCGGCGTGGGGGCGTCGGCTCCAATTGTTTGACCCGGTTGACGCCCTGGCCTGCTACCGAGTAATGGCCATGAAATCCACGCTGCCAGCGGAGGTGGGGGTGAGGGCGGCAGCTTTGATCGGGCAGTAGTGCAAGCTACCGCGAAGAATGTAACGAAAAGTACATGGAGAAAAGCTAAGGAACGCAACGCTAGGTACCAATTCATCGCTGCCGTCACCTAAGTAGGCGATCGCTTAGGGTAGGATGATTTTGCTCATTTCCTATGGCAGGTTTATGCTCGTTATCGGTCTGATTTTTGTTGTCGGTCTTGCCCCAGCCATCATTTCGGCCTGGTTTAGCGTACGGGCTGACCAAGACGAAAAGCAAAACGATTGCTCGGCGATGGCGACAGGCCTGGGCCAGGGTATGCGCAAACTGCTCGACGGCAATGCCGACATGCACCTTGTTGAGGGGCTGGGCTACATGATTGGCGACATTACCTGCGACCAAAATGCGCGATCGCCCTACCTCCGTTGCGCCGTCAACCCCATGGGCCCCTGCGATGGTTGTAGCAGCTATGCCCCAAAAGTCTTTGATCGACAGATTTAACCCAAGCTCGTCAGTGAGCCCACCAGTAGGCACCTAGGTATCACCCTGGGTGCCTTCTTGTATCCAAGCCATTCTCAGCGCCAGCATCACAGCTTGGGTCACGGCCTTGAAGCCGACGATCGCCCACAGCCTGAGCCGACCGCGATACAATCATTAAGACAATCCTCTAAACCCCGACCGGAATACCGGGGTTTGTGGGAGAATAGCTTCAGCAACTGCTGAGCAGCATTTTTTGCCCCTGTCGAGAGAGATTAACGGAGATTAGATATGACGCTTCAACTTGGCGATCAAGTTCCAAATTTCACCCAGCAGACCAGCGAGGGTGAGATCGATTTTTACACCTGGGCTGGCGACAGCTGGGTGGTGCTATTTTCGCACCCCGCCGACTATACGCCCGTGTGCACCACCGAGCTGGGCAGCGTCGCCAGGCTCAAGCCCGAGTTTGAAAAGCGCAACGCTAAGGTGATCGCTCTCAGCGTAGACAGCGCCGAGTCGCACCAGGGCTGGATTGGTGACATCAACGAAACCCAGGGTGTCAGCGTCAACTACCCGATTATTGCTGACGACGACAAAAAGGTCTCTGACCTTTACGGCATGATTCACCCCAATGCCAACGCCAAGCTCACTGTGCGCAGCGTGTTTGTGATCGACCCCAGCAAAAAACTGCGCCTCACCATCACCTATCCGCCTAGCACCGGGCGCAACTTTGCCGAAATTCTGCGGGTGATCGACTCCCTGCAGCTGACCGACAACTACAGCGTCGCCACCCCGGTAGATTGGAAAGACGGCGACGATGTGGTGGTTGTCCCCACCATTCCTACCGAAGAAGCCAAGCAGCGCTTCCCCAAGGGCGTGACCGAGATCAAGCCCTACCTGCGCATGACCCCCCAACCCAACAAGTAGGTTGCCCGATCGCACCTCAGCCCAGTTCTAGGGTTTTGTCTATTGCGAGACTCTGACGCTGAGCTGACGGTAGCGGTTGTATGTGCAACACTCGGCGCACTTCGGTGCGCCTTTTTATTGCCGTTTTTCTATCGTGCTGGGTAGAGGTGGGTGGCAATGTCTGTACTACACTAGCCCTAGAGACGTGTCCCCCAGGTTCTATCGTGCTAGACGAACAGGCTAAAAAAACGCTTTTGCGCAAAATTCCTCACGGGCTCTACATCTGTGGGGTCAAAGATGGCGACGACCTCAACGGTTTTACCGCCAGCTGGGTGATGCAGGCCTCCTTTCAACCGCCCCTGGTGGTCAACTGCGTTAAGAATGACTCCACCTCCCATGCCATGGTCAAAGCCAGCGGCGTCTTTGCCCTAAGTTTTCTAGAGGCGGGGCAGAAAGATCTGGCCCAAAACTTTTTCAAGCCCCTGCGCCGCACGGGCAACAAGTTTGAAGACATCGAGTTTTACCCTGGCCCGGTCACCGGCTGCCCCGTGATCAAAGACACCCTTGGCTATGTCGAGTGCCGAGTCGTCGGTAGTGTCGAGCACGGTGACCATACCGTCTTTGTCGGCGAAGTCGTCGGTGCCGCAATCCACCGAGAAGGGGAGCCACTGCTGCTAGAGAGCACCGGCTGGAACTACGGCGGCTAAGTAAGTTTTGAAGTCTCAGTTTTGAATGCTGAGTTGTCCGGGTAAAGCTTTAATCCAAAATTCAAAGCTCTCCTTCATCTTCCCCACCCTTCTCATATCCTCTCTCATATCCTCCATGCCCCTGATCAAAATTCAAACCTCTATCCCCACCCCTGAGAAAGCCGAGGTTGAAACGCTACTGAAGGATCTCTCCGCCACCCTGGCCAGCCACCTGGGCAAGCCCGAATCCTATGTGATGACGGCGTTTGAGGGAGATGTGCCGATGACCTTTGGCGGTACCACCGACCCGGTGTGCTACATCGAAATCAAAAGCGTGGGCACCATGGGCAACAAGACCAAGGCCATGAGCCAGGAGTTTTGTGCGAAGGTCGAAAGTGCTCTGGAGGTGCCCAAAAACCGTATTTATATAGAGTTTGCCGATGCCCCCGGAGTGATGTGGGGCTGGAATGGCGGCACCTTTGGCTAAGTTTTTGTGGCACCCCGGCTGATATCGACACCGCAATGGGCAGATAACACCTTGTGGGCACTGCCCCCGGTCAGTATCGGTAGGCAATCCTAACTAGGGCTGTAGCCCAGTCACGCTGCCCGGTTCTAGCGGCATGTTGGTGCTCTGAATAGAGCACCGTGAGGGGCTGCTTTGGCTCTGCATCACCCGCACGGTGGTTTCACCGCGAATGTTGGAGTAGGTGGTTGCGCCGCCGCCGGTTTCCATGCGAGCAGGAGTGTCGAGCCAGGTGATGCCGTCGAGGCGATCGTGCACCCGCAGCATCAGGTCGTTGTCGCGACGATAGACGCGGGCGGTGGTGCGGTTGGTGCCATTACAGATCAGCACCGTGGTCTCAGCGGCGGGTGCTGGCACACCGGGGATCTGCTGATCTTCGTACAGCTCCACATAGGCGGCAAACACCCAGCCCTCGATGGGGCCAGTGACAATGTAGAGCCAGCTGCCATCAACCTGAATCACTTTGGCCTGGGTGCCCCTGGGTAGGGTGCCGCGCACGGCGAAGTTGGTGCCGGGGCCAGAGCGCACATTCAACAAGTCGGTACGCACCTCGGCCACTTGGGCAAAGGCGGCTGCCATGGAGAGACCGACGGCGGCGGCGGCGCTCACCAGGGCGATCGCCAGATTGCGTATTTTCATAGGGTATGGATCCTTAAAATCAGTCGAGAACGTCCATCAGGCCGCGCTTCCCCCCGGCAGAGCCTTAGGAACGACGATTGGGGCCGAAATTGGATTAGCTGAGCAGAACTTTTGTACTTTTTTACTCTATGGTCCAAATCTAAGGAACTCATAAACTTGAGTCTATGGGTAGCCAAAGATACGTATCCTGAGGGGTGCGATCGCAGCTTTGGGCAACGAGGCTGAAGAACCTGCAAGACAGGGCGAGCAAGTTGCCAAGGTTGGCCCTAGCTCAGCAACCTCTACATCGATGCCGAGTTGCGCCTGGTTAAAACGCACCCTAGTTGCACTACTGAGGTATGCTTTCCGGCGCTAAAACGGTACGTCTTTGTCAGGGTGGGAGGGTTGTTTGGCGGCGGCCTCTGAAGGTTTTAGCGGCTCATTCCCCAACGGCCCGTCATCTAAATCGACCACCTGGCCGTTGAAAAATTGGGCAAAGTTCTTAACGGCGCGATCGAAGTCGCTGGCAATGGCCGGCAGCGCGGGCGGGGTGTGATCGGGCGGGGGTGACGCTGGAGCTGAGTCTGTCTTTGGGGACGAAACCGGCGGCGGGGGAACCGGTGCCGCTCCTATGGGCCGGATTGCAACGGCTGGTTCTGGCGCATGGGTTGGCGATGGGGCTGGCACGGGGGGCTGGCTTTGACCGACAGCCTGGCTGATATTGGCCGCCGGGGCCTCAGGCTTTGGGTCGGGCAGCACCTCCAGGGAAACCTGCACCGTTTGCCCCAGCACCTTGTGAAACGCGGCTTCGACATTGTCAATGCGGCCCTGGGCCATTTTGAACAGCGGCCTAGAGCTAATGCCCACGCGGGCGACCACACCATCGTAAAACAGCAGGCTACCCTGCTGCTGCATGAGGGCGCGGGTGCCGAGGGGCTCTAGCACTGCAATAACTTGGATCCATAGATCGGCTAAATTGCCGCCGGGGACAGGGGACGAAGAAGCCTGCCCACTGTCGGCAGGGGGAGAGACTGGGTCAACAGGCGGTGGGGGTGAGGTATCGGCGGGGGTGGGGGTGGATTGAGGGGGGGGTGGAGATAAGGATGGGAGTGGTGTTGATTGGGGCGGTAGGGGAGTGGGAGCGGCGATCGCGGCAGAACTGGCCTTGGGGATGGCGATCGCACCTCCATTTCCCATAGCCTGACTTGCCAAAGTCGAGGGCAGCAGGCCCAGGAGGGTAACTTCTAGCCAGAGCCGGGGCTGGGTGGTGTTTTTCACCTGCACTTCGGCGGCCCGCAGGTGCTGCTGGCCCAGCAAAAAAATGGTGGCATCTAGGGGCTGCACCAGGGTCTGCATCTCGGCCCAGGTAGGGGGAGTAATGGCGACTAGATCCTGGCGATCGCCCGCCGTCTTGGCAATCAGCAGATCGCGATAAAACCCCGCCAAATTTTGCAGCACAATCAGCGGTTCGCGGCCTCGATCCATCAGGCGGCGGGCCACATCGAGCACGGTGGTGCTGTCGTCGCTGAGAATGGCTTGCACCAGGGCCAGCAGATCGCGCTCGGGCACCGCCCCCACCAGATCCCATACTGCGTCGGCCCCAATGGGTGGCTCTAGTAAACTCAGCTGGTCGAGCAGACTCTGAGCATCGCGCAACCCCCCTTGAGATACCTGAGCAACCAGGCGCAGGGCTTCGTCGTCAATGGCAATATCTTCTAAATCAGCAATTTTCCGCAGATGCCCAATCATCGGCTCTAGGGGAATGCGCCGGTAGTCAAACCGCTGGCACCGTGAAATAATCGTCGGCAACACCCGCTGCGGATCCGTTGTGGCCAAAATAAACACCACATTGCTCGGCGGCTCTTCTAGAGTTTTGAGCAGGGCATTGAACGCCGCCGTACTGAGCATGTGGCACTCGTCGATCACATAGACCTTGTAGCGGCACTGCACTGGGGCAAACTGGGCGCGCTCGATCAGTTCGCGGATGTTGTCGACGCCTGTGTTGCTGGCAGCGTCAATTTCAATAAAATCGAGCGCCGAGCCGTTGGTGATCGAGCGGCAGGTCTCGCAGGTGCCGCAGGGGTGGGGGGTGGGGTGGTCTTGGGCAATACAGTTGAGCGATTTGGCCAAAATGCGGGCGCTAGAAGTCTTGCCCGTGCCGCGCGGGCCGCAAAGCAGGTAGGCTGGGGCAATGCGCCGCTGGTTGAGGGCATTGGTGAGCGTGGTGGCGATCGCATCTTGCCCCACCAGAGCGCCAAAGGTCTGGGGGCGATACTTGTGGTGCAAGGGTTCGTAGGCCATAGCACTAAGATACCGTGCCCGCTGACCCGATGGCCCGTTAACCCGATAGGTTAAGCGGTCTAGGCTGGCTGCCAGTGTTCTGGAAGCTCAATGATCAGCGTTTCCATCTCAGACATGGCGATCTGGGAGGCCTGCCCCCGGCTTTGACGGACTCGTGCCTGGGTCTTTTGGGCCAAGACTTTGACCTGGCTGACCGCCGCTGAAATGTCTTGCTGGCGTTGGCATTGCGCCTCGGGTGGCGGAGCAATTGGCAAATGCGCCATCATGGTCGCCCGTGGGGGGCTGTCGCCCGGCCCATAGCCTCGAAAATAGGCCAGCGCTAGCCGTCGAAACAGGTCTTTCAGGTGGGCGGGCAGATCTTGCTCCACCTGGGCCGGTTTCTCTAGCAAATCGACCAACTGCCCCATGGCGTGGGCAATCAGCATGTTGTCTTGGCTGTTGGTCGGGTAAATATCCTTAAGATCTAGCCAGCAAGCCTCAAATGCGTCCAGTTCTCGTAGCATCATGGGGTTACACCGTGGGGAGTCGTGACGATAGTAGGTACACCCTGCCCATGACCTTGTTGATGGTGTCCAGGGAGGACAATCCGGTCTTGCCCTTAGCATTCCCTCTGGTAGGGTCAACTCGACAGAGACTAACCCGCGATTTTTAAGGACTTTTGTTACAAATGGCCATCATCGAGCGAATTTATACCGACGGCGCTTGCTCCGGCAACCCCGGCCCCGGTGGCTGGGGTACTGTGCTGTATCTGGCCGATGGCGGGATGCATGAAATTGGTGGTGGCGAGGCCCCAACCACTAACAACCGCATGGAAATGCAGGCGGCGATCGCCGGGCTCACCCTGCTGCGCGACAGCGGCCAAACTACCCCTCTCACCCTACACACCGACAGCGAGTACGTGCTCAAGGGCATCACCCAGTGGATCGCGGGCTGGAAGCGGCGCGGCTGGGTCAACTCGGCCAAAAAGCCCGTGCTCAACCGCGATCTGTGGGAAGTCATGGATGCCCTGGTGATCGAAGTCAACCAAACCCTCGATCGCCCCCTCCAGTGGGTCTACGTGCGCGGCCACTCTGGCGACCCCGGCAATGAGCGCTGCGATGTGATTGCTCGGGCCTTTGCCGCCAAACGGGCGATCGCCCTGACCACCGCCCCTGACCTTTAAGCGTCCGAACGTGTGAACGTTAGAACGTTTTAACGTTCACACGACGATCAATAGAGACGATCAATATATATAGAGTGCTGTCTCCAGCGAGGAATGCTGTGCTGCTGTCTAAAGGCTTTGAAATCGAGATGTATACCGGCACCCCGGCGGGGGAAATCGTCGGCCTTTCGGATCGCATTGTCGCCAACCTGAATGGCTTTGTGCGCGAACCCGACAGTCGCAATGTCGAATACACCACCCCGCCCCTGTGCCAGTACGAAAAACTGCTGTGCGAACTGGTGCGCCCCCGCCACGAGCTGCGCCGCTACCTCAAAACCCTGGGCGACTACACCCTCATACCCGGCAGCACTCTCGCCCTGGGCGACACCGATCGCTTCTATCGCTCTGACCCCAGCAACCCTTACCACGCCTATATCGAGCAGACCTATGGCACCACCGTGGTCACCGCCAGCGTCCATATCAATATCGGCATTTCCGACCCTGAAACCCTGATGCGAGCCTGTCGGCTGGTGCGGGTCGAAGCGCCCCTTTACCTGGCCCTCACCGCTTCGTCGCCCTTTTTGGGCGGGCAGATTACTGGCTCCCACTCTAGCCGCTGGCAGGTGTTCCCCAAGACGCCCGCCCACGTGCCCCTATTTACCAGCCACGCCCACCACATTCAGTGGACCGAGCAACAACTGGCCGCAGGCACCATGCAAAACGTGCGCCATCTGTGGTCGTCGGTGCGGCCCAACGGCGATCGCCGCCCCTACAACCTCAACCGCCTCGAACTGCGCATTTGCGATCTAATCAGCGACCCCGTAGCGCTGCTGGCGGTGGCGGCCCTGCTAGAATCGCGGCTAATGCAGCTGATCCAAAATCCTGAGTTAGATCCCCTCAAGCTGAGTCAGTTCCCCGCCGATCGCCGCAACGATGACCTGGTGGCCCTCAGCGATGCCAACGAAATGGCCGCTGCCAAGCACAGCCTCGATGCCACCCTGCACCACTGGCAAGACGGGCGTCCTATGCTTGCAAGAGAGTGGATCCAAGAGTTGTACGATGAAGTCTGGCCGATCGCTAAGGCCAACGGCATCAGCTGCTTTCTTAGCCCGGTCAAAAAAATTCTGCGGGAAGGTAATGAAGCCCAACGCTGGCTGAGCGAGCATAAAACAGGACAGTCTATCGATCAGGTGATCCAGAGGGCGATCGCCGATGTTGCCACCAGCGAAGGACTGCTCGCTCGAGAGCTCTGTGAACCCTGCGCGGCCTGAGCCTAAAGCGCCCTTAGGGTCAATATTTACTTATAGGAGCAATAAGGAAAGCTTTTATAAGTAGAACCCGATCCCCTTGCCCCGAGCTACTTTTCCATCAGGGTGAAATTGCGGAGGGAAGTATTAATAAAATCTATATCCCCTAGACTTTTCTGCTTTTCCTCCTGATCAATCCTGCGCCAATCTACCCAAGCTGCCGTTATTGCTGCGATCGCCATGCCCGCCATCGTCCTAGTTAATCCCCAAATCCCCCCCAATACGGGCAACATAGCCCGCACCTGTGCCGCTACAGCCACCCCGCTACACCTGGTAGAGCCCCTAGGATTTGAGCTGAGCGATCGCGCGCTCAAGCGAGCCGGTCTCGACTATTGGCCCCAGGTTGACCTCACTCTTCACCCCGACTGGGAGGCCTTTGCTGCCCAGCACCGCCAAAGGGGAGGGCGCACCATCGGGTTTAGTACCTCTGGGCGATGTAGCTATACAGACATCGCCTATCGAGCCGATGACTGGCTTCTGTTTGGCAGTGAAACCGAAGGTCTGCCTAAGCCCATACTTGCCGCTTGCGATGAGACCGCCTTCATCCCGATGGATCGCAGCGTTGTCCGCAGTCTCAATCTGTCGGTCAGTGCAGCCATTGGTCTTTTTGAAGCCTTGCGCCAGCTTGCAGCTAGCCCACCCCAAAGCTGCTAGTTCAAAGCCATCGACCGATCGGTGCCTCTCGTGGGCCAGGTTAGGTGCTTTAGACAGCCCGCTGGCAGAGATCGGTTGATTAAGGTGAAGCGGTTAATCACTATGGAGTAATGGGAATCCTGCCCATTGCCAATCCTCCCCCGTGATGCATAGAGCAACTGGTGGTGCCCTTGCTGCCTGGGCAACAGCCCCTAGAACAAAGGCTTGAGCCCATTTCATCCGCTCCATCTGCACAGCAGTTTTAGGCAAACGAGCTGACTCTGAAAATAGCGGTCATCGGCGATACCAAACTAGGGCAAGCCCGATAAGAAATTCATATAGCCTGGTCAAAAACCGGACGATCTGCCCAGAAGGCCGACTATGCGACCTCGGCTAAGACGGTCTTACACAATAGCGATCGAGCCTGTCAGCAAAGGTTTTATGGTTTTTGTCTGAGACATCTTGTCGGCCTGGCAGTGGAGCTAGGCTGCTGATATAGGCCTTAGTACTGTGGTAGGTAACACGCTTGCCAAATACTTTTTTTTAGGGTTAAACGTTTATGTTGAGCCTGCAAAAATATCGCAGTCTATCCGGTTGCATACCCAAACGCAGGAAGAAGGCAGAAAGTTTAGACTTGATTTTCGTGTTAAGTCATGTAAACTTGCCTTGATTGCCAAAGCGGGGTAATCTTACCTAGCCAAGGCGAAGTTCTGTTGATCCGTTGTTGTTCTGTAGCTGACAGCCCACCTAAAGTTTCGTTCTGTCTGAGGTTTCCACCCCTTGGTGCCTCTTTAGTTCGGTCGGCTCATAGGTTTTCATAGGTTGTTAAGCGCTGGTTTACAGGAGGTCGTTCCTTGAAACGCGTAGTTCCCCAAGAGTCTCAGGTAGATAGCCACAGTCCGAGTTTGAGTGGTTCTCAAGTTGAGATATCCGGAGGTTATCGCCGAGTGCAAACTTCGGCAGCCATGCTCGGTATAGCTTTGTCCTTCGGAGCACCTGCTTCGCTGCTGGCCGAGCCGGAGATGGCCCTAGCCGCCGACGGCTCTACAGTCAAAGTCTTGCCTGCGTCGAGCCAAGCCTCGCCCCAGTATTCTGAGTTCACTGCTGCCCAGGGCACCAAGCCATCTGCCTATCACACTGTGGCCCCGGGTGAGAGCCTGTGGCAGATCGCAGCTAGTCACAAGGCCGATGTTCAGTCGATCAAGGTCGCTAACGGTATTGCCTCTGACGACGTGCTGCGAGTAGGACAGGTCATTCGTGTGCCCTCCGTTGGTATGTCCAGCCTGGCTACTGATGCCGAAGTCTCTCGCCTAGCGCTGAAGCTTGATACCACCGGCGGTGTTGGGGGTGACATGATGTCGTCGCTGGCCACCACCAGTGCTGCGCCAATTATTCCTCTGGTTGACGATCTGGAGAAGGTTTCAGAACTTGAGGCCTTGCTGTCTGCCGATGCTGATTTGGACAATGACGAGTTGTCTGCTCAGCTTGAGCCAGGCCATACCGCGTCTACTGTCGACTCACTTCTAGACGACAGCGAAGGCTCTACCTTGGCTGAGGCTGCTCCACAAACCTCGTCTGTGCAAGTTGCTCTGGTTCCCCCGACACCCGAGGCTGATGATCAGTGGTCTGTCACAGAGGCTCAGCCGATCGTTGCCGCGACGGTGCCTGCCCCAGAGCCTGCTATTGCTTCGTCCTCATCGACTGAGTCCGAATCTTCTGTCCCTTTCGCTAGTCTCCCCCTCCATGAGGAGGTGGTTGCCGTTGAGCCTCAGCCTTCGTCTCCTGAGGCAGCTAGCGAGAGCAGCACTAAAAAAGATTTGGTGGCGATTTTGCCCTCCGTTTCAGCGGCACGCCAAGTCTCCAGTCCTGCGGTCAATGCGCGCACCTATCAAGTCAAGCCTGGCGATACCCTCTGGTCCATTGCTGCCCGCAATGGTTTGACTTTGCAAGAGCTGCTCAGCCATAACCAGGCGGTCAGCCAGCCTGAAGCTCTGGCAGTGGGTGACAATCTCAGCCTGCCTGCGATCGCAGGCAATGCTGATGCAGCGGAGGCGACTGAGTCTGCTGTGGTCAGCACCTCCAGCTTGGCGGTGGCTCCTCGCAATCGAGACCAGGTGATTCGTGATCATCTGGCCCGTATTCGTGAGACCAACAACGCACTGCTTAATCGCGATGAGTTAAACGCGCGCATTCGCGATGCTCGAGATGAGCTGGCCCGTAGCCGTGGTGAAGATGCTCCTGAGGCAGTCGCCCCTGAGGCCGTTTCCCTTGAGTACTACGCTCCCGAGCCGGTCGCCTTGGCGTCTAGCAGCGTAGACGGCGTTAAGCCGGCCACATCTTCTTCTGCTCTAAGCGTTCGAGAGGGAGTTGAACCCTCTTTGGCCGACTGGACGGTTACGGATGTCGCCCAAGCTGATGTCGTTCAGAGCGATGCAGGCCAAGAGCAGCCCCAACAAATTGCGGCTCTTCGGCAAAATACTGCGGTCACTGCAGATGAGCCCTCTATCACTGGCGATAATTCAGCACCCAATTATCTTTTAGCCGCCGCGCCCCTTGGGGCTGAGGCCTACCGGATTGCACCTAATGTGCCTGTGGGGCAGTCGGTGACTCCAGGTATGCCGATGATGCCTGGGGCCAGTGAGTTTTTGCCTGAGGCACCTGCCCTGTCAAATGGCTATATATGGCCTACTCAAGGCACCTTTACCTCTGGCTATGGCCCACGCTGGGGCCGCATGCACCGGGGTATTGATATCGCTGGGCCGGTGGGCACCCCGATTGTAGCTGCCGCCAGTGGTACTGTCGTACGCTCCGGCTGGAACTCAGGTGGCTACGGCAATCTGGTTGACATTCGTCATTCTGACGGCAGCATGACCCGCTACGCCCACAACAGCCGCTTGCTGGTGCGTGAAGGTGAGCAGGTGCGCCAGGGGCAGCAGATTGCAGCCATGGGCAGCACGGGCTACAGCACTGGGCCTCACCTTCACTTTGAAGTACATTTGCCCAGCGCTGGTACGGTCAACCCCATGGCTTACCTGCCAGGTCGATAGATCAGTTACGTCAGGCCTAACTTGGGGCAGTAGTTTCCCCAGGTTCAAATGTCGCTTATGGCATTGGTTTAGGCTTATACGTAAATTTTGAGCGGGCTAGCTTCAGGCTAGCCCGCTTTTTGGGTATATGAGTTTTTCGACTCTTGCTGGTTTAGACTTTGAAGCCCTGCTGCCAAAACGGGAGCGGGATCACAGCTATAGCTGGCTTCCTGCAGGGCGGGCGACAAAAGTGGGAAGCAGCTCATACAAATCCTGCTTGCCTACCCCCGATTCAGCAGGGCGAACGACTGTTCGCCCCTACAGGTGGGCCGGTTGGAAATCGGGGCTAGGGAATTCAGATTCGGTATCAAATCTCGTTTGGTATAGAGACCTATAGTGTGATAAATTTATTAACTGTTGGTTAGTTGTTACATAGTTGGCTTTTGCCCACCAATAGGCCAACCTATAAGCAACTAATCTATCGTTATGGCTCAGTAGCTCAGTGGTAGAGCAGGGGACTCATAAGCCCTTGGTCGCGTGTTCAAATCACGCCTGAGCCATTTTTACCCGACGTAGCGCCAGCAGCCTTCATAGGCTAAGTACTATGATGGTATTGTTCATCATGGGCTTGTACTGTTGGGAAGCGCGCTATGACTGATGCGAAGGAAGGCTGTTTACGGGTCGGTCAGATGGCGCCAGACTTTACTGCCACCGCCGTTGTCGATCAAACTTTCAAGGTGGTCAGGCTGTCTGACTACCGGGGTAAGTACGTTGTTCTTTTCTTTTACCCTCTCGATTTCACCTTTGTATGCCCGACAGAAATTGCAGCCTTTAGCGATCGCCACAGTGAGTTTAGCGACCTCAACGCTGAGATACTCGGCATTTCTGTAGATAGTGAGTTTGCTCACCTAGCCTGGATTCAGACCGAGCGCAAGCTGGGCGGTGTGGGCGACCTCAACTATCCCCTGGTGTCTGACCTTAAAAGAGAAATCAGCACGGCCTACAACGTACTCGATGTTGAGAGCGGCGTTGCCTTGCGGGGGCTGTTTATCGTCGATCGTGATGGGGTATTGCAGCATGCCACCATCAACAACCTGGCTTTTGGCCGCAAGGTCGATGAAACCCTGCGGGTATTGCAGGCGATTCAGCATGTGCAGGCCAACCCTGACGAGGTCTGCCCCGTTGACTGGCAGCCCGGCGATAAAACGATGAACCCCGACCCGGTCAAATCGAAAGAGTTCTTTGCTGAGGTCTAACCTCTTCTTCTCTCCCTATGACACCGGCTCTCTCTAGCCCTTCGACTGTTTCTGGCTGGCGTTATTGGGTGCCGCTGCCGCCGCGTTTTGATCTTCTCTTGGGGCAAATTCCTCCAGACTTTGCTCTCTGGGATGTCACCCACGATCGCACAGTGCGTTTGGCCAACTGGCGCGGTAAGCAGCCAGTGGTGATTACATTTGTGCGGGGTTTAGCTGATCTGGTCTACAGTCCCCAGCGATACGCTCATCTGGTGGCCATGAATGAGGCCTACCCGACTTTTCGCAATGCGGGGGCTGAGGTGCTGGCGGTGACCCCTGCTGCACCGCGCCAGGGGCAGGCGATGGTGAGCGATCTACAGCTCACGCTGCCGCTGCTGTGCGACCCGACAGGCGACACTTTCCGCCGTTACCACACTGGCCGGGCCTGGGGATCGCCATTGCCAGCTCAGTTTGTGCTCGACGCCCAGGGACGGCTGCGCTCCAGTCATCTATTTTCGCTGCTGCACTCCCATGCCGATCCGGCGCAGCTGCTGGCGATGGTAGAGGCTCTTTAGGGCAACTTTGGCGAAAATACCTCAGGATTTTGTTGCCTCCCGAGGGCGCAGGCCCTGCATTTCTACAGAGGGTATCTTCTTTTCAGCAATCTCCTCACTACAAGCTGCTCTAGACAATCAGATGACAGAACGCTGTTTAAAGATTTCATGAAGAAGCAGTATCTTTACGGATTTAGATTGACCTGAAGATCGGAGTTAATAGAGGCGAGAGCGTTTTATGTAGCGACTACCTTGCCATGTCAACCGGCAATATAGCGCGAACCGACACGTCAAGACCCCATCTACAGCCATACTAAGCGCCTCTATCGAACCACCTAGTATGCGGTGGAGGACACCAATGGCTAACGATTTACAGGCCACAAAGCGCTTAGTTGAGATTATTCGAGACTTATGCCTCGCCCCTAGCCTCGATATTCTCATGACCCTGGTGGGAGTCGCTGCCCGCGAACTCACCCATGCCGATGGGGCTACCTTTGTACTCAAAGAGGGGGATCAGTGCTTCTACGCCCACGAAAACGCGGTGGCCCCCCTTTGGAAGGGGCAGCGGTTTCCGCTCTGTAGCTGCATCTGTGGCTGGGCGATTAACCATAAACAGGCCGCCATCATTGAAGACGTGTACAGCGATGCGCGGATTCCGGTAGAAGCCTACGCCCCAACCTTTGTGAAAAGCCTGACTGTCGTGCCCATGCGTCAGAACAACCCGGTCGGCGTGATCGGCGTGTACTGGGCCGAACGCCATCACCCCCTGGCCGAGGAGGTGGAACTGCTGCAAATCTTAGCCGACACCACTGCCACGGTGCTCGATCGCCTGCTCGATCAAGAGATGCCAGAGGCGGAGGCGCGATCGCAGCTCGAAGTACTTGAGCACACCAATGCCAAACTGCGGGCCGAAGTCTTGCAGCGCCACACGACCGAAGCTGAGCTAACGCGGCTCTCGCTCACCGATAGCTTGACCGGCTTGTACAACCGACGCGGCTTTTTTCTGTTGGCTAACCCACAGCTGCTGCAAGCCCATCGTCAGCAACAGTCGGTGACGGTCTTCTTTATAGATGTTGACTATCTCAAGCAGGTCAACGACCACTATGGCCACGAGGCAGGCGATTGGCTGATTTTGGGCACCGCCACCAGTCTGCACAAAACCTTCCGCGAGGGTGATATTTTGGCGCGGCTGGGGGGCGATGAATTTGTGGCGCTAGCGATCGACTGCGCCGATAGCCAAGAGGTGGTCAATCGACTCAAAGCCAATGCCGATATCTTTGCCCAAGAAAACGATCTCCCCTATCCCCTCTCGGTGAGTGTGGGGCTAGCGGTGAGCCAGGCGGAGGGTGCCAACCCAACGTTGAATCAGCTGGTTTCCCAGGCCGATACCGCCATGTATGCCCAAAAGCGGCGTCGACAACAGCTCAACATCGCCGAGATCAAGGCCGCTCGGCAGTGGGGTGTTTGAGATCGGGTACTGGCTATCGACCAGCCCGATCTGCATGCGGGTTGACTAGCCCAGCAGCGGTGTGAGATCTAGGTGCTCACCCACTGCCTCCGTGAGTTCATTGAGAATGGCCTCGCGCTGTTCTCGGTAGTTAGGGATGCCTGTGGGCAGCGACCCCAGACCCCGCTGCTGGCGCAGGCGGTTGAGCCAGGCCCGCCGCCAGGGGCCGTTGTCAAAAATGCCGTGGAGGTAGGTACCCCATAGCGACTGGCTGGCGTCGACTACGCCCAGGCTGCGGTCTTCAAACAAAAACTCAAACTTGTTGCCGCCCTGCTCTTCTCCTTCGGAGAGAATGAGCTGGGTGCGGCCCTGGTGCAGTTCGTAGCCCGACACCGGCAGACCTTCTTGGGGAAAGCGGGAGCTGACGGTGCGCTGGCGGGCAATTTTTTGCTGGGTGATCACTGTCCGCAGGGGAAACAGATCGAGGCCGGGGAAACGGCCCTCGTGACCCTCAATGCCCTCGGGATCGGCTAAAAACTGACCCATCATTTGAAATCCGCCGCAGACCCCCATGACGGTGCCCCCAGCCGCGACGTAGTTTTGAATTTCTTCGGCCATGCCGCTGCGCTGCAAAATCAGCAGGTCGGCAATGGTGGTCTTGGTGCCGGGGATGATCACCGCGTCGGGGTAGCCGAGTTTTTCTTTGGGGCTGAGGTAAACCACGCGGACGTTGGGCTCGGCCTCTAGGGGGTCGAAGTCGGTGAAGTTGGAGATGCGGGGCAGGCGAATGACGGCGATGGTGATGTCGGCCTGTTTTTTGCTGCCGGGGGTGCGATCGAGCAGGCTCAGCGAGTCTTCGGCAGGTAGGGCGTTTTCAATCCAGGGCACGACGCCGAGCACGGGGATGCCGGTGCGCTCTTTGAGCCAGGCTAGGCCGGGCTCTAGCACTTCGCGCTGGCCGCGAAACTTGTTGATGATGATGCCTTTGACCAGGGCGCGTTCTTCAGGATCCATTAGCTCTAGGGTGCCGACGATGTGGGCAAACACGCCGCCGCGATCGATGTCGGCCACCAGCACGGTGGGGGCGTTGAGGTGCTTGGCCACCCGCATATTGGTCAGGTCGCGGTGCTTGAGGTTGACCTCGACTGGGCTACCGGCCCCCTCGCAGACCAAAAAGTCATAGTCTTGGCCGAGGCGAGTGAGGCTTTCTTGAATGGCCTGCCAGCCCTGGGTAAAGAAGTTTTCGTAGTACTGCATGGCGGTGGTGCGGCCCACGGCTCGGCCCTTGAGAATGACCTGGGAGGTCATGTCGCCCTGGGGCTTGAGCAGGATCGGATTCATCTCGACCTGGGGGGGCACGCCAGCAGCCCAGGCCTGGACTGCCTGGGCATAGCCCATTTCGCCGCCAGTGGCGGTGACGTAGGAGTTGAGGGCCATGTTTTGCCCTTTGAAGGGGGCAACCCGCCAGCCCCGACGGCTGAGAATGCGGCAGAGGGCCGTGGTGATTAATGATTTACCCACGTGGGAGGCTGTTCCCACTACCATGATTGCTCTCATGGAGCGTCTCCAAAGTTGAATGAGCTTGACGGCAGGGCTCAGGCTTGTGCCCGAAGCCGCTCCCTATGCAGATACTTCAGGAACAACACAACTTATCAGGACGATGCTATCTCAAGTACGTGGCGTAGTGCCTGGTTTTACCCCGGCAAGACTCTACTTTGGGGCTTTGGGCCGGAACTTTGGCCTAGGGTCTATTTGGCTCTGGGCGGGATAGTGCTCAGATGCCCACCCCATAGGGCCATCGCAGCCATCGGCACCACGCATTATAGAGATGATCGCCTAGGGAGGGGCGATACTGGGCTGGGGAGAGAGCAGAAAGGTGATTAAATACCTGCCGCCCCAGGGGGGTGAGGCGAAAGCTATCGGTGAGGCCCTGGCCGTCGACTTCGCGGCGCAGCAGGCCCACGGCAATCAGCCACATCATTTCGTTTTCGGCCTGGAGCTCGGCTAGGCGGCGGCGGCTGTAGCCGCTCTTGACGCCCGCTGAACCGCACACCTGGCGAATGGAAACACTTTGCGATCGCAGATCGGCCAGCAGCTCTAGCCGTAAGGAAGAGCACCGAAAAGCACGTTCGGCCCGCTGGAGCGATCGCCGGGGATAGCGAAGGGACAGGGCTGGGCTGGGTTCGGCTAGGGGCGTGGGCATAGCGAGCCTTTGGAGTTCCCTGCAAGAGTTCTCTTTGATTGTAGGTGCATTTTTAGCTGCATTTCGCGATCGCCCTGGCTGAGAGCCCCAAGGGCAACCAATGGGGCCGAGGCCCGCTCACCACTGAGCTGCATCTCTAGACTGTTCATCTCTTAATTTAGTGTTGCACCTCGGGGATATAGCCATCTTCGGTGTTAGGGTTAGGCATCATTTCAGGCCCCTGGGTGGGGATCTTGGGTCACGCCATGAGTCCAAAAGTTTTGCCGGGTCAGAGTTACCCCCTGGGGGCCACCGTCTATGCTGTCGGGGTCAACTTTTGCCTTTACTCCAAACACGCCACGGGCATTGAGCTGCTGCTGTTCGATGCTGCCGATCTGACCCAGCCCAGCCGGGTGATCAGCTTCGACCCAGAGTGGAACCGCACGTTTTTCTACTGGCATATGTTTGTGCCGGGGCTCAAGAGCGGTCAGATCTACGCCTACCGCGTTCAGGGGCCTTTTGAGCCCGCCCTAGGCCACCGGTTTGACCCCACCAAGGTGCTACTCGACCCCTACGCCCGAGCTATTGTCGGGGATGACGCCTACGATCGCACGGCGGCTATTTGCCCCGGCGACAACTGCGCTACTGCCCTCAAGGGGGTGGTGGCCGACACCCGCAATTACGATTGGCAGGGCGATCGCCCCCTGCGGCTGCCCTACTCTCGCAGCGTCATCTACGAGATGCATGTGGGCGGCTTTACCCACCACCCCTCCTCGGGGCTGCCCGAAGAGCAGCGGGGCACCTACGCGGGGCTGATTGAAAAAATTCCCTACCTCAAAGATCTGGGTATCACCGCTGTTGAGCTGCTGCCCATTCACCAGTTTGACCGTCAAGACGCCATGCCCGGCCGCGAAAACTACTGGGGCTACAGCACCCTGGGGTTTTTTGCCCCTCACCGCGCCTACAGCTCAGACAAGAGCCCCCTGGGGCCAGTGAACGAGTTTCGCGATCTGGTCAAGGCGCTGCACCGGGCCGGTATCGAAGTCATTCTTGACGTAGTGTTTAACCACTCGGCTGAGGGCAACCACGAAGGCCCTACCCTCAGCTTTAAGGGCATCGACAACGAAACCTACTATCTGCTTGAAGACGACCCGGCCTACTACTCTAACTACAGCGGCTGCGGCAACACCCTATCGCCCAACCATGCCGTGGTGGGCCGCATGATTCTTGACAGCCTGCGCTACTGGGTGTCGGAGATGCATGTGGATGGCTTTCGCTTTGACCTGGCCTCGGTCATGTCGCGAGATATCACCGGTAAGCCCCTAGAAGATCCACCCATTCTCTGGAATATTGAGTCGGAGCCGATTTTGGCGGGTACCAAAATCATCGCCGAAGCCTGGGACGCCGCCGGGCTATACCAGGTGGGCACGTTTATCGGCGATCGCTTTGCCGAGTGGAATGGCCCCTACCGCGACCACGTACGTCAGTTTGTCAAAGGCGACCCCGGCGTGGTGCCCGACCTGGCGGCCCGCCTCTTGGGTAGCCCTGACATCTACCAAAAGCCCGACCGTGAGCCCAACCGCAGCATTCACTTTGTCGCCTGCCACGACGGCTTTACCCTCAATGACCTGGTCTCCTACAACCAAAAGTACAACGAGGCCAACGGTGAGCATAACCGCGACGGCACCGACGCCAACTATAGCTGGAACTGTGGCGTCGAAGGCCCCAAGGCCCCGCCAGAGATCGAACAGCTGCGTCAGCGGCAGATCAAAAACTTTCTCACACTGCTGTTTATGGCCCAGGGCACCCCGATGCTGCTGATGGGCGATGAGATTCGCCGCACCCAGCGGGGCAACAACAACGCCTACTGCCAAGACAACGAGATCAGCTGGTTTAACTGGGATGCCGTCGGGCAAGAAAAAGCGCTGCTGGTTTTTACCCAAGGGCTGATTCACTTTATTCAAACCCTCCAGGTGTTTCGTCTGGAGTATCTGCTGCGGGTGACGACTACCTGGCACCCAGAGCCTCACCTCATCTGGCATGGCACTCGCCTGGGCCAGCCTGACTGGTCTGAACACTCGCGCACGCTGGCGTTTACCCTACGTCACCCCGACGCCAAGGAAGAGATTCACGTCATGCTCAACGCCTACTGGGAGCCGCTGATGTTTGATCTGCCTGGGCTGGCTCCGGGCAATCACTGGCACCGCATTGTCGATACCTGTGTGGCACCGCCCCGAGACTTTTGCTACCCCGACCAGTCACCTATGGTCGAGGGAACGTTATACCCGGTTGGGCCGCGATCGTCGGTGGTGCTGATGAGTCGGCCTCAGGGCCAAAAACCCGCAAATCAGTAGACGCAGTAAACCTGACATGACCTGATTTTGGGATAAGGAAGTCTTTGGTGCAGCAGGCTCACTGTCCCCTCCCAATCAAGGGTAGGGGTGGTTTTAGTCTAGGCCAGTTAGTCTATGCCAGTAAGAGAGTTCACCGTATCTGGTGTATTCCGCAGCAGTTTTGACTCACCCCGCCCTCTGGGCACCCCTCCACGGAGGGGATGTGGCCAGCTTTGCTGCTGCATGGGATGTCATCGGGCTGCCACGATATCAAAGCCGTCTCAGCACCTGGGGTAGCAATTCACCCGGCAGCTTTGACAACACCGCCTGCTGGCCAGAAATGCCAAAAATTTCAAAATTGAGATGCACGTTGTACACGATCGCCGTGAGTAGCACCTCTAGCTGTTGGGGGCTGTCGTGCCAGCCCTGGTAGGCGAGCAGATAATGGTCTAGGGCGGCTTCTAGGTGGTGCTGGCGCGCTTCGGTTTGCCCTGGGGGGAGAGCCTGGGCCAGCTGGTCGTGCACCACTCCGGCGCTGTGGCAAGTGGCCCACGGGTCAAACCCCAGAGATGGAGAGGGGGCGGTTTGCAGGGCAGCTTCGGCGGCGCTGAGGGCGGTTTCGTAGGCGGCTGTGGCCTGCTGTAGGGTGAGGATCCGCTGATCGACGGCGATCGCCCCCTGCTGGGCCAGATCCCAGTAGGCGGTGCCAAGGTTGTTGGCGGTGGCGGCACAGCCCGCTGGGGTGGTGGCCAGGGTGCGATGGGTGAGGGCGGCCTGGTAGGCGGTGATCGCCCGCTCTAGCAAAAATATCGGCTGCTGGTGCTGGGCCAGACTCCAGTAGGCAATGCCCAGGTTATTTTGCACCATGGCGTAGTCGAGGGGGTTAGCCTCGGCGGTGTGGCAGCGCAGCGCCTCGGCATAGGCCTGAATCGCCTGGGCCAGGTGGTGCTGAGGTTGGTGGTGCTGAGCCAGCCGCCAGTGGATCGCCCCCAGGCTGTTTTGCAGGTTGGCGTAGTCGAGGGGCGATCGCTCTGCTGGGCTATAGTCTAGAGCGTGCTGATAGGCCTCTACGGCCTGCTCCAGGCAGGGCACCGGTTCCTCTATGTTTGCCAGCAGCCCGTAGACCGTGGCCAGGTTGCCGTAGATGCGCCCCAGGGTATCAGTAGGGATATGACCCTGACCGCCCTTGAGCGCTTTTTTGTAGGTGGCCACGCTGCGGCGTAGCCAGGGAGTGGGGTCGGTAGTGCTCTCGTGCTGGCCCTGGAGCCAGTAGAGACTGGCCAGGTCGTTGAGAGCATCGCACCAGTCGGTGGTGCCCTCGGGCAAGTGGCCTAGAGCCTGATCGTAAACGGCGATCACAAAGTCTAGGGTGTCGGGAGTTGGCGCTTCTCCCACCAGGCGATCGCGCCCGATCTGCCCCAGCGCCAGGTAGGCCCGTGACAGAGTCAATGGCCCGGCCTGCTGCTTGGCTAGAGCTTGAATGTAGCGCCACAGGTTGGCTAGCTCGGCATCTTGAGCCAGATGGGCAGGCAGTTGCAGGGTGGCACTGGGCTCAGGGTTTAGAGGGGCCGCAGCGGCAGGGCTTGCTGTTGACGGGGCCAGAGTTTCTGCCAGTATTTTGGCCGGGGGTGGGGTGGGCTCGGCCCGTTGTAGGGCCGCCAAAGTTTCGGCGGTGGTGGCCGCCTCTGGGGGCATCACAATGCTAGAAAATACCCCCTCCCCCAGGTCGGTGGCAGTTGGCGATGGCGTTTGCCCCCAGAGCGTAGGCAAAGCGGGCGTGGGCAACGCGAGGGGGGGCGGGGCCAC
Source organism: Pseudanabaena sp. PCC 9330 (assembly GCF_055795045.1). Classification (NCBI taxonomy): domain Bacteria; kingdom Bacillati; phylum Cyanobacteriota; class Cyanophyceae; order Pseudanabaenales; family Pseudanabaenaceae; genus Pseudanabaena; species Pseudanabaena sp. PCC 9330. The sequence goes on from NZ_JAYFES010000115.1 coordinate 532,110, forward strand.
CGGGGTGGGTTTGGGGCGCGGCGGGGGCGGGGCCGGAGACGTTGATGCGGGGGGCGCAGGTTGCTCAAAGGTAGAGAGATCGTCGCGCAGCACTCGCCAGAGGTCGGGTTGGCTACCGGCAGAGGCTGGCGGGCTGGGGGGCTCTGCTGGTGTCTGAGGTGGCTCTGCTGCGGCTGTCTGGGGGCTGGGCTCGCCCATAAACTCAAAGAGGCCGCTGCGCGATCGCCAAAACCCCGGCACAGCCTGGCGAATCTTGCCCAGCCACGGACGCGGCACCCAAATCACTAGCCGACAGTCGAGCTGAGTCAGCAGCGCATCGACCCGCAGCAGCGAGGCCAAAAACCGATTTTGCACCGTGGGTGACTGGCGGGTGAGCTGATCGATACCGATAATTTGAAAAATTGGCGTGGCGGGCAGGCTGCCCTGCTGTCGCCGCTGCTGCTTGAGCCATAGCAAGACTTCGCGCACTAGATCGGGGCGATCGCCGCTCAGGGGCAAGGTCACTAGGGTCAGCTGCCGCGATCGCACCTCGGGGGCCACTGGCACCGTCTCGGGCAGGGGGCTAAAGTTGGTCTCTAGGCGCAGGGCCAGCGTAGCTTGCAGGGCCACGTCGTCGCACACCGCCAGCAGCAACTGCCGCCGCAGGTTGAGTTGCAGAGCTAGGCGCAGCTCTTGGTAGACGGCCTGGTTGTGGCCCAGGTAGGTTTGCGAGTTCAAAGACACAGTAGCGGTCACGGTGGGTAAGATGCAGAGCGCGCCAGCCAATTTCTATTCGTAGAAGGTGTCTGACCCCTTTCCATTACACTTCACCTCAGGAGGAATGGACTCAGGACGACAGCATCATTTTCAGCCGATGACTGATTCTTTATCCCCAAACCCAGCCCCTACCGCCCTAGAAATCCACATTCTGGAGCAGCTCCAGGCGGTTGGTGGCGCTTGCCCGACGTTGACGGCGCTGCCCATCACGCTAAAGAGTTCGGCCCGGCAGCGAGGTCTAGCCTGCCAGCAACTGAGCGATCGCGGCTGGCTCACCTACGACCTCGATATGACTCAGTTTGGCCTCACCCTGACTGGCAAAACCCTGCTGGGCCTCGATCGCTCAGTGTGGCCCGTGACGCCGGATGAGCGACTGATTCTGCGCTCGTGCCTGGGGGGTCGCATTGGCCCAGGGCAGATTCACCACCGGGTGCCGGTGGGCGATCGCCAGCGACTGCTGACGGGGCTGGTCGACCAGGGCTTGATTGTGGCGTATCGGAGTGCGATCGTCTGTCTCTGCCTCACGCCCCAGGGGATGGAGGCTTTACAGTCTCACTATGCCTCTATTAGTGCCAGCAGATGATTTAGCAGTTATGCTGCGGCTCTTAACCAGAGCCCATTGGGTCTGAGCACTATGATTGAGATATTTGGTACAACCCTACAACCAATTGCTACACCACTATTCCAAACCATCCGGGTGATATGCCTGAAGGAACTCTCAGGGCTATTTTGAAGCAGGCTGGCATCACCCCAGATGAGTTTCTAAAGTAAGCACGGCAACATTTTAAGATGCTGTTCTAATCCTCTTCTACCATCAGTCGCCAGCGAATGGTTTGGGAGGTGACGCTGTCGATTTCGCCCAGGCGCACCTGTACGGTTTCGCTGGTGACCGGGCCAAGGGCGGTGAGCAGCGCCCGCAGGTTGGGGGTGCTCTCGCCACTGTCCACAAACACCCGCTCAGCCAACTGGTTTAGCCGCTTCCAGGCGGTGAAGAGTTTGACGGCGGTTTGCTCGATCTGGGCAGCCTGGGCCACCATATCGGCAGCAGAATTTAGGCAGCCCACCCGCAGAGCTTCTTCCAACGCCAGCTCTAGATCAATGCCGCTGGCTTCGAGCAGCTGCACCTGGTTGGCGGAAGCCAGATACTTCGATAGGTAGCGGGCCTCGGCGGTAACTTGCTTGAGGGTATCTAGGTCGGGGTTTAGCTCCACCTCGGTTTTGAGGGTGCTCTGGTGCACGGGGGGCAGCTTTTCCATTTCCTTCACCAAGGGCGCGATGTAGCGGCTGGGGATGGTGTTGTCGGCGGCTTTTTCCCGTAGGCTTTCAGGAATTAGGTCAGAGGTCATGGCGGCCCACTCGTTGGCCACCTGGCGCACTTCGCGGCGGGTGATGTGGTCGCCCTTGCGGGCTGAGTCGCTGACCAGCTGCTGCACCTCGGGGGCCGATTTGGCAGTTTCTACAAAGGCCCGCTTGCTGAATTGGTTGACTTCTTTAGGGGTGAGCATACCGGCGTCGAGCAGCTGGTCGGCGCTCTCGGCCAGCTCGATCAGGTTGTAGGCGTGGCTTTTGGTGATTTCGCGGTCTTTGAGCCAGTTGAGAAAGCCGGTGCCGCGCCCGTCGCCGCCTTTCTTTTCGCGATCGCGCACCGTCCGCAAAATTCGCCCCCGCCAGATGTCGGTTTGCAGATCAAAGCGATCGCACACCTGCCAGGCGGCCTCCATCTGCTGGTTAAACTCGTAGTCAGAGATCTTGTCGTCGGTGGGGTCGGGCAGAGCAAAGGTCAGCTCCCCCGCCTGCATTGCTGACTCGATCACCTCAGGAGAATAGGGCATTGCCGCCGTCATACCGTTGTTACCATTTGCGCACAGGGTGCCTATTGTCCCACGTCTGGACTATGCGATCGACAGGCACACTCCAGTGAATCAGCCCAGCTAAAATGGTGATGCAGCCTGACGCAAGCCATTTGATTGAGGCCAGAGCCATGACAATTGCCACCGCCACCCTCAAAGAACAAATTCTGGCCGAGCTAGATGACCTCTCTTTAGACGCTCTGGTTGAAACCCTGGCCTATGTAAAGGCGTTGAACGGCAGTCCCCAGATCGCCTCGCAAGCAGACGCGATGCAGGCCTATCTAGCGTCAGAGCAAGAGTACGAAGAGGTCTATACCCGTCTTGCCAACTCCTAAATTTCTCGATGCAGAAACGGTTTTAATGATCCACAGCCGCCAGATTGAGCGGTTTGGCGGTACGGCTGGAGTGCGCGATCGCGGGCTGATGGAGTCTGCCCTGGCTCAGCCCCAGGCCACCTTTGGCGGCGAACTGCTGCACCCCATGCTGGCCGATTAGGCAGCGGCGTACCTCTACCATCTAGCCAAACATCATCCCTTTGTGGATGGCAACAAGCGCACAGCGTTTGCGGTGATGGATACCTTCATCAGGCTCAACGGTGCTCGTCTGGGACTGCCCCCTGAGCAAGCCTACGAGTTAACCATGCAGGTAGCCCAGGGGCAACTGGGCAAGACCGAGCTGGCGGGTATGCTGACTGAGGCTCTAGAACTAGCCGTCTGACCCAGCAAAACTACAGCGCCGATCAATGCCTTCGGTATGATGGGCTAGGCTCTCTTTAGACCTGAGTATGAACGACGAACTCTTTCAGCGGTTTACCGTCGCTTCGCGTCACCTTAATCTGGATCCGCTGCTGTCGTCGGAAGATATTGAGCAGTTTCGGGTGGCCTACGGCAGTCGCACCCTGGCCGTCCTTGAAGATGCCCTGTTAGACATTGATGCCGACGGTAAGCTAGTCTTTACCGGCCATCGGGGCTGTGGGAAATCGACCCTGCTCAACCAGCTGGCGCTGAACATGCGTAAGCAGGGGCTGTTTGTTTCCTTCTTTTCTATTGCCGAGATGGTGGAGATGTCGGCGGTTAACCACATCAATATTCTCTACTCCATTGCGCTGAAGCTGTTGCAGCGGGCCGTTAACCTAGAGGCCCCGATTCCCGATGCTGTGCGGGAGTCACTTACGACGTGGTTTACCCAAACCACGTCGCGCACCTACACCGACCAGCTCAAGCAGGAGATGGCCCTCGGCGTTGATTTTTTTAAGCTGTTTACAGGCAAGCTGCAAAAGGAAGACTCCTTTCGCGAAGAAATCACAGAAACCTACGAACGCCGTGTCTCTGATCTGACTCAGCACATTGACCAAATCGCCGCTGCTATCCAGGTCGCCACAGGCAAAGAGGTGCTGGTCATTATCGACGATCTGGATAAGCTCGATCTGGCGGTGGTGGAAGCTATCTTTAGCGACAACATCAACGCCCTATTTTCGCCGCGCATTCGCATTTTGTTTACTATCCCCATTGCGGTGGTGCGCGATACGCGACTCAAGGCAACGCTAGATACAATGTGCCAGGTGGTGCTGCTGCCCGTAACCAAGTTTTACCCTCAGAATGTTGCCCACCAGCCCGATGCCCCTCCTATTGAGTCCAGCGTGGCGACGCTAGAAGCGATGCTGAAAAAGCGCATTGAGCCGGATCTGATTGAACCCGATACCCTGCGGCAGATTGTACTGCTAAGCGGCGGCGTGCTGCGGGAGCTGGTGCGCCTAGGCAAAGAGTGCTGCCGCGAATGTCGGCTAGAGCTGAAGCTCGACCCCGCCAACACCAGCCAAAAAATTGATGCCGCTATTCTCACTGCCGCCCAAAAGTCGCTGCGCAACCAGTACGCCCGCCCCCTGGGTAACAACCAGTTTGCACTGCTGGCTGAGACCTACCGCTCCTTCGCCCCGCCCGATGCGGGGGATGAGAAGTTTTTAGATCTCCTTCACGGGCTGTATGTGCTGGAATATGAGAATGACGACCTCTGGTACGACCTGCACCCCCTAGTCACGGATCTGCTCAAGCGCAAAAACCTGATCTAGCTCCCCTCTTGGGAGGGGTAGGGGTGGGTCAGCCCAGACTCTCACCCACCCCGCCCTTCGGGCACCCCTCCGAGGAGGGGATGGCGTAACCCTGGTTTTGGCAATGCCCCCAGCCGACCTCTCACCGCTGAATAATCGCGAGTATCGCAAGCTGCTGCTGACGCTGACCCTCAACAGCCAGCGGCTCGATCTGCTGATCGCCATTACTGACGATCGCAACCTGCAAGACCAACTGATCACGGCCTACGAAGCCGACCTAAAGGCCCATGGCATTGCCCCCCTGCGCGCCCGCCTCGACCCCAAGCGCCCCAGCCTGCGTGCCACCCTAGAGGAGCTGGTGGCCCAAACCCCCGCCCTGCAAAAGGGGGAACCCGCTGTGGTGACGGTGCTGAATGCGGGCGAGCTGCTAGGGGTGCGCCTGAACGACGAAAAATCTGAGCAGGAGAAGTTTTTCTTTTCGTTGCAGTGGACGCGGGAGGCGCTGCGGGAGTTTGCCTTCCCCATTGTGCTGTGGCTGCCGGATGCGGTGGCGACCCGCCTGGCCCAGCAGTCCCCCGACTTTTGGAGCTGGCGCGGCGGTGTATTTGAGTTTGTGGCCGAGGTTAGGGAGCCAGGGCCGGGGCGAGAGCTTCTGTCGATGCCCAGCCGCGAAATTGCGGCGGAGCGGGAGAAAAGCCCGGTGGCTATGGCCGACCTGCAACAGCAGATCGCCCAGCTAGAGGCCACCGCCCCAGAGTCGCCGCTGCTGATTACGCTCTACAACAACTTGGGGGAGGTGTATGAGGGACAATACGAGTATCAGCCAGCGTTAGAACTGTACGAAAAAGCGCTGGCTCTGACCACCGCCAAAAGCGACTCCGCCGGGGAAGCCAGGTCGCTACGCAATTTAGGGGATGCGTTGAGGAAGTGCGGACGACCGTTTCAGGCAGTGGATTATTACCAACAGGCGTTGAGTAAGTATCAGAAGTTGGGTGATCGCAGTGGTGAAGTAGCAACGCTAAATGAGCTTGGTTTCGTCAGCCAGATTCTAGGGCAATACTCCCAGGCCATTGAGTACCACCAGCAGCAGTTAGCGATCGCGCGGGAGATTGGCGATCGCCGAGGTGAAGCCCATTCCCTAGGCAATTTGGGTCTTGTGTACAGTTCACTGAGCCAATACCAACTAGCTATTGAGTACCAACAGCAATGCTTAGCAATCGCGCGGGAGATCGGCGATCGCCAAGGCGAGGCCCGTTCTCTGGGCAACTTAGGCAATGCGTACCGTGCGCTGGGCCAATACCAAACGGCCATTGAGTACCAACAGCAATGGTTAGCAATCGCGCGGGAGATCGGCGATCGCCAAAGCGAGGCCTATTCCTTGCACAATTTGGGCAATGCGTACCTTTCGTTGGAGCAATACCTCCAGGCCATTGAGTACCACCAGCAGTCGTTAACCATCAAGCGAGAGATTGCTGATCGCGGAGGCGAAGCCAATAGCCTGGGCAGTTTGGGCATTGCATACTATTCACTGAAGCAATACCCTCAGGCTATTGAGTACTATCAGCAGCAGTTAGCGATCATGCGGGAGATTGGCGATCGCCCAGGCGAGGCCATTTCCCTTTTCAACCTTGGCATTGCCCTAGCCACGGTTGACCAAAAATGGGACGCCCGCCAAACCTATGAAGCCGCGCAGACACTATTCCAAGACATGGGGCTGGCTCATAGAGTAGAACAGTGCGATCGGGCTCTTGATAGCCTTGGCTAAATGGAGGTCATGCAGCCCAAGCCAGCCCCCACCATTGGCGAACCACCGGCCAAAGAACCCGATTGGCTAGCCAAGTCGCTGCCCGCTGCCCCACGCAGCACCCCACCCCACCCACAAAATCCCCATCGCCGCCTGGTTTTTGGTGGATCTCGTTATCGCCGCCCTGCTGTGGTGGCTCCTGCGGTAGGGTGCGATCGCGGCCCCAAATCCACGCCTACCACCCGCCAATCCCCGCGCCGCAATGCACCGCCCACCCATCGAGAGAACCTGTATCTGCCGCCCCGTCATTGGTGCATTGCGGCAGGGCGGGGGTGAAGAGGGATAGTAGGTGCGATCGCGCCGCGAATGCACCCTACGAGAATCAACTACTTGTTTGCAGTTTAACAGCGGCTCCTGCGGTAGGGTGCGATCGCCCGCCACCCAGATGAAGACGGCCCATAGGCCTCGCTATCAACCCCCTAAAGCGCGACTCTCTGATGGAGAGTTTGCCAACGCGATCGCAGACCGCCCCGGCAGCTCTAGCCGATCGCCCTGGTACTCAGCCCCCTGGTAGGCAAAGACTACAGTGCCCTCTAAACCGAGGAGGGTGCTGGCGTCTAAGGCTATCGGGCTGGTGCCGGTGTTGAGGGCGATCGCCAGCGTTTCTTCCTCCAGCGATCGGCTAAACACATAGACATCCCCCTCGGCGTAGAGAGTCTTGTAGGTGCCAGTGCGCAGGGCCGGGTAGCCGTGGCGCAGGGCAATCAGCTCGCGGTGAATCTCTAAAATCCCCCGGTGCCAGTCGGCCTCGGGGGGAAAGGTGCGACGACAGTCGGGGTCTAGCTCGCCCGGCAGCCCCACCTCCTCGCCGTAGTAGATACTCGGTGCCCCCGGAAATGTAAACAGCAGCAGCGTCGCCAGCACCAGACTGGCCTCGTCTTCGCCCACGACAGAGTAGGCGCGGGCCACATCGTGGCTAGAGAGCAAGTTGAGCTGAGTCAGCTGAATCTCCCAGGGGTAGAGGTCGAGCAGGTGCTCGATTTTCGCCGCGTAGCCTGCTGCATTGAGAGCCGGGTAGGGGTAGTAGTGGGGCAGCTCAACTAGATCCATACGAATGCGATCGCCCGCCGCATAGGCCAGGGCTGGCCCGGTAAAGAGATAGTTCATCACCCCGTCAAACTGGGTGCCATCGAGCCACTGGCGGGCGTCAGTCCACACCTCACCGACAATGTAGGCCTCGGGGTTGACGGCTTTGATGCGATCGCGAAACTCTTGCCAAAAGCCCTCGGTCTCAACCTCGTAGGGCACATCCAGCCGCCAGCCGTCGATGCCCTGGCGCACCCAGTACTCTCCCACCCGCATGATGTACTCGCGCACCGCCGGGTTGTCGTGGTTAAAAGTCGGTAGGGCGCGGTTGTCAACCCAGCCGTGGTAGTTGGCCGGCAGCGCTCCATCGTAGGCCGACAGGGGCCAGGCACTCACCCTAAACCAGTCGAGCCAGGGTGAGTGGGGGCCATTTTCAAGAATGTCGTTAAAAAAGAAAAAGCCCCGGCTGGCGTGGTTAAACACGCCATCCAGCACAACTTTCATATCTCGACTGTGGGCAGCTTCGAGCAGGTCAAAAAACGCCGCATTCCCCCCCAGCAGTGGATCGACCTGGTAGTAGTCGTGGGTGTGGTAACGGTGGTTGCAGGCCGACTGAAAAATCGGCGTAAAGTAAATCGCCGTCACCCCTAGATTTTGTAGGTAGTCGAGCTTTTCGGCCACGCCCCAGAGGTCACCCCCCTTGTAGCCCGATGGGGTCGGCGGCGAATGCCAGGGCTCTAGCGCCACCGCCATTGAGGGGTCATCCAGATGCCGATGGGTACGGGCAAATCGGTCAGGAAAGATCTGGTAAAAGACCGCGTGCTTAACCCAGTCTGGGGTTTGAAAAGCCATGGAATTGGTGCCTCGGTTGCTACGCATAGGCTACCGCCATCTGGGCTAGCTGGCCATGGCAGACGGTTGGGAACTGCCCTAGGCTCCTCGGTCTGCCCCTAGGTCTCCACTACATGCGTGCACACACCCAAATAGCAGCCGCTCGAATGCCGCCCGAGAATGTACAGAGTCACATTTACCTGACCGACCCGATAGCTGTGCAAGTCTTCTAAGTGGGTTTCGAGCACGTCGCGCAGGTTGGCATATTTTTGGGCCAGGTGGCCGCCCTGCTCGCTGGCCCAGTAGGGGTTGTTGAGAATGGGGCTAAAGAAAGCCGCAGCGGGGTGAATTTCGCAGCGATCGCTGTCGGTGGCGAGCTTTTGGGCCACGGCTTCTGGGGTGGGTAGGGGGTCGGCAAAAATGACCAGCGACACCAGGGCGTCGCTTTCGCTGGGGTACCACAGACCCCCTAGCGCCCCCTCTAGGGCTGAGAGGGCAATGGTTAGCTCGTAGTGCTCGGGTTTGATCTCCATATCCGTATCAGGCAGGTTGTAGACCTTTGAGAATGCCCATGGCCTCGGCCACGTGCCCCTTGGGGTTGAACTGAGAGTTAAAGATATGTCGGACAACACCCTCTCTGTCGATCACATAGGTGACCCGACCGGGCAGCAGCCCCAGGGTAGCCGGTACGCCGTAGGCCTTGCGCACCGCAGACCCCGTATCGCTCACTAGGGTAAAAGGCAGATTGTGCTTGCTGGCAAAAGCCCGATGAGAGTCGGGTGAGTCGCTGCTGATGCCGATCACCTCGGCCCCAGCGGCGACAAAGTCTTCATAGCTGTCGCGAAAGGAGCAAGACTCTACCGTGCAGCCGGGGGTGTCGTCTTTGGGGTAGAAGTACAGCACGACGGCCTTTTGACCGCGAAAGCTGCTGAGAGTGATGCTGTCGCCTGCCTGGTTGGACAGGGTGAAATCGGGGGCGGTGTCGCCGACGGCAATGGCCATGGGTAGAGTCTCCTGCGCGAGGGGGAATAGTTCTTTAGAATACTTAATAAAGCGGCAGCGTGGCTGGCGAATGAGTTTCTCCCATCACCCGTAGGGTGCATTCGGCGGGCAGGTGGGATGGTTTAATGGCCGATCGTCCCTGCCCTGCCAATGCACCGCCGTAGGCAGATCCCAAACGGTGCATTGGCGGCATGGGGATTGTGGGTTATAGGCCCAGGGAATCTGCCGCCGAATTTCCCCTACGCACCCGTCCACCCCCTACTCGTCTACCCCTATGCCCACCCTCGTCTGGTTTCGCAACGATCTCCGCCTTCACGATCACCAGCCCCTCGACGAGGCGCTGCGGGCGGGGCAGCCAATTTTGCCAGTCTATTGCTTTGACCCGCGCCAGTTTGGCCAGACCCGCTTTGGCTTCCCCAAGACAGGGGCTTACCGATCGCAGTTTTTGCTAGAGGCGGTGGCCGATTTGCGGCGATCGCTGCAAACCCTGGGCAGCGATCTGGTCATTCGAGTAGGCCAGCCAGAGCAGGTCATCCCAGACCTGGTGAAGGCCCACGGTATCGACAGGGTCTACTGGCACGAAGAGGTCACCCGCGAAGAGCTAGACGTGGAGCAGGCCCTAGAGTCGAAGCTGGCGGCGATGGGCTGCGCCAGCGAGGTGTACTGGGGGGCGACGCTCTACCACCCCGACAATCTGCCTTTTGACATCCGTCGTCTGCCTGAGGTGTTTACTCAGTTTCGCAAAAAAGTTGAGCAGCACAGCACGGTCGACGGGGCGCTGCCAACGCCAAAGAAAATGCCCCCTCTGCCCCCGGTGGAGCCAGGGAAGTTGCCAACGCTGGCAGAGTTTGGCCTGGAGCCGCCCGGGGCTGACGATCGCGCTGTGCTGACCTTTGCGGGGGGCGAAACCGCCGGGCTGGCCCGCCTGCACCACTACGTGTGGGAGACCGACTGCCTGCGCCGCTACAAAGAGACCCGCAACGGCATGGTGGGGGCCGACTATTCATCTAAACTGTCGGCCTGGCTGGCGCTGGGCTGTCTGTCGCCGCGCCGGGTGTACGAGACCGTGCAAGCCTACGAGGCCGAGCGAGTGCGCAACGACTCGACCTACTGGCTGATCTTTGAGCTGCTGTGGCGCGACTACTTTCGTTTTATCGGCGCCAAGCACGGCGATCGCATCTTCTATCCCTCGGGTCTGCGCGGCCTGCTGATCGACTGGAAACAGGACTGGGAGCGCTTCGACGCCTGGCGAGAGGGCAAAACCGGCTTTCCCCTGGTCGATGCCAATATGCGAGAGCTGGCCTGCTCTGGGTTTATGTCGAACCGGGGGCGGCAGAATGTAGCCAGTTTCTTGACCAAAAACCTGGGTATTGACTGGCGCCTGGGGGCCGAGTGGTTTGAGTCGCTGCTGGTTGACTACGACCCGTGCAGCAACTACGGCAACTGGAACTACACCGCCGGGGTCGGCAACGACGCTCGGGGCTTTCGCTATTTCAACATTCCCAAGCAGTCAAAGGACTACGACCCCGACGGAGTCTACGTCAAGCACTGGCTACCCGAGTTGGGCAATGTGCCTGGGGCAAAAGTTCACGCCCCGTGGAAACTTCAGCCGGTGGAGCAAAAGCGGTTTGGCGTCACCCTTGGGGTTGACTATCCTCGCCCGGTGGTCGATTTGCAAAAGTCTGTGGAGGCCAACGAGACGATCTACAACGCAGCGCGGGAGATCCGGTAGGGCGATCGCCTGATCAAATACAAAATCTTGCTTGGCTACCCCCGCTTCAGCAGGGTGCACAGGGCTGCACCCCTACAGGTTGGCCAATTGGCGATCGGGGTGATAGATTTCCGATCTGGTATGCCTCATCCCTGGAAAGCTGCAACGTTGAATTTTTGTTACTTTAATGTGGGAATTGTTTAAACGTAGTCTTTGTAACGGCAGCTGCTGGTGAGCTACCATAGTGTGTATGCAGTGTTCACAATGTTAGAGATTGCTGACCCGTTTTTATAGGCTAGGCCTTTAGAACAGTTGACTTTCTCGGGCAGAGTTAGCACTACTGCATTCTAAATAAATCCAACCTTTAAATCAAAACCTTAAATCAAGCCCTTGAATGAACCATTTCCCCTGACCCCAGCTTTGGACGGCTGGGGTTTTTTGTGCCTTTTGTGAGATGCCACAAGCAGCAAGCGGTGGGGGCAGCAATCGAGTTATACCAAATCCGAAGTCCATACCCCTGATACCCTACAGGTTGGTCGCTTGGAAATCGGGTGTATAGAAGTCGGATTCGGTATGAGGCTCTAGCCACCGGTCGATTGGTCGAGGGCGGCGACCACCTGGTCGTAGATTTCGCGGGCGTGGTCGGGGCTGGTGCCAATGCAGGTAAGGCCCACCTTGCCGTATTCCGACAGGCTGCCCATCAGGTGAAAGGCCGCCCCCACGCCGCTGATCGAGTTGAAGTGGAGCCGCTGGGCGACGATGATATCCATCAGGTCGCTGGGCAGCAGGCCGCGATAGTGGGGTTTTTGCAGATTGTCGGAGGCGCGATAGTAGCGCACCTGCTCCTGTTTGGTGTAAAAAAGCCCGTCGGCTGGGTGAAATCGGCCTTCGGTAAGCATTTTCATGGCCATCAGGGGGTGGGTGGTGCCGCCCTTGCGCAGGTTGATCTCGATCGCCTGGAGATCCCAATCTGGGGCTTCAGGGCTGCCCTTGGCCACGGCGATAAAGTCGACGCCAAAGCGTTCGAGGGCACCCTGGCGGGCCAGTTCTTCGCCGATGCGCTGCCCCATGGCCTGAATTTGAAGCCGGTAGTCGGGCCGGGCGGGAAAGGAACAGCCGAGAAAGATCTGGCCATCGGGGCCACCCAGCTCCTGGTCGTGGGTAGAGAGAAGTTCGACTTCGCCCAGGGGGGTGATGCGCCCCTGCACGCTGGGCGACTCTTTGCGATCGCCCTCGATAAAGGCCTCGGCGATCGCCCCCAGCACCGGTATCTTGGCCGAAAAATGCTCCCAGGTTTCGAGATCGCTCTGAAAGCTGAGCTGGTGAAAGGCGTCGGCTATGGCCTGGGTGCGATCGCCCTGGCCCCCCTGCCCCGGTGCCACGGCCCCCAGGGGGCGCAGGTCTAAGATGGCATTGCCCTCCCCCGAAAAGCCCTCATTGAGCTTGATGACCATGCGTTTGAGGCTGGGGTCGCGCTCCCAGACCTCAGCGGTGACCGTTGCCAGATCAGCTTCGTTAAACACCAGCTCGCTGCCGATGGGGTGAGGAATGCCCGCTCGCCGAAAGATTTCCCGGCTGCCGCTCTTGGTGCCCCAGTGCAGCAGGTCGGGGTCGAGGGCGAGCAGCGGCAGATCGAGCGCCAGGGAAAGATCGCGTTCCCAAGGGGTGGAGTTGTAGCAGGTCATGTAGGCCCGCTGGGGGTCTACGGCCCGGCGAATGCGATCAAGCAGGCGGGGGCGCTCTAGTAGCTTTTGGCTGAGGGGTTTGCGCGAGCCGTCGTAGGCGGCAAACAGGGTGAGGCGATCGCGGGCGTGGGAGCTAGGGATGCCCGGCAGCAGCTCTAGGTAGTAGTCGACAATGCTGGGGTGCAGGGGCTGAGAGGTGACGTAGACCATGCGCGTTTTGGGGTTGCGCAGCCGAATCAGCGAAAACAGCAGCCGCTCTTCGTAGTGGTTGACCCCTTCGATTTTGAGCAGCTCTTCTTGATCGAGGCTGAGGGAGGGCACCACCACAATGTGCCGCTCTTCGGTGTCAAAGGCGTCGGTGGATAGCCAGCGATCACGCAGGGTGGCCTGGAGCTGCTGAAACCGGGTGCGATCGTCTACTGGCGACTCTACTGTGTTTGCCGCTTCCTGTTTAGTCGTCACCATAAAAGCCACCTCCCGCGATCGCCCAAACGGTTCTGGAATGACACGAGTATAGACCGCAGCACCCCTCAGATCTCTCTATCCTTGGAGGTTCAACCAACTTTGCCGACGGATGACCGGGGCAGCTTAAACCAGCGCAGCCCGACGATCTCTCTACATTCATCTCTACATTCAACTGAGCAGGCTGGGCAGATCTAGACCCATAGTTTTAGCTAAAAAATCTGGCGAGAGAGAAATGAACTTGCTAGGCTGAGGGCAAGTTCATACCCAGTCTAGAGCGGGCTTTGTCGATTGCCTCGGGTAGAATTCTGCTGCTCAACTCCCACGGGTGTTTAATCCCAAATCCGAGTCACATAACCCCGATTTCCAAAAGGCCAAACCGTAGGGGCAAACGGTTGTTTGCCCGGCTGAATCGGGGGTGGCCAAGCAAGGTTTTGTATAATTTGTTCTATCGGGCTTTAGTCGGTCTATGGCATCTCAGTCTAAAACGCTGTTCGAGCAGTTTCTCGCCCCGCTTTTTTCGCACCTGATCGATCGCGATGCTCTGGTGCACCTGAGCAAAAGCATTGACTGGGAGGCTGGGGAGACACAATTCACCAACCCCCAGGTGGTCTACCCCAACTACTACAAAACCAGCAATTTTCACGGCGTCAAAAATGGGTATCTAAGCACAGACGCGGCCCTGACCTACGACCCCATCACCCAGTACGTGCTACCCCCCGGTGAAACCTGGGTGCGAGAGAGTCTGGTAAAGGCGATCGCAGGCGATCCCCGCCGCATTCTCGACCTGGGCTGTGGCACCGGCACCACCACTCTGATGCTCAAGCGCCGGTTTCCTGCGGCGGCGGTGGTGGGCCTTGACCTGTCGCCCCAGATGCTGATCATGGCTGACCGCAAGGCCCGCACCGCTGGGGTAGAGGTCACCTTCTGCCACGGCAACGCCATGGTGACAGGGCTACCCCCGGCCTCCTTTGATGTGGTCTGTGCCACGCTGCTGTTTCATGAGACGCCCCCGGCGGTGGCCAAAACCATCCTCGCCGAGGCTTTTCGACTGCTCACCCCCGGCGGACAAATGCTGGTACTTGACGGCAATCAGCGCACCCTGCGCGCCACCGACTGGCTCAGCACCATTTTTGAAGAGCCCTTCATTGGCGAATACAGCCAGGGCAATGTCGATGCCTGGCTGGGCTACGCCGGGTTTGAGCAGGTGCGCACCGAAGATGTGTTTTGGCTCAACCAGCTCAGCTCTGGCCGCAAGCCCCTACCGGTGGCCGATCGATCGGCTCAGTCGGCAGAAGACCAGGCTTCTGCGTCGGTAACTCTGGCCCAGCCTGCCTAGGGGCTGGGGCGGCGATCGGGGGCGAGACCATGCCCTGGCGCGGCAGCGGTAGAATTTAGGAAACAGTCGGGAAACCTGAGCCCGAGTGGTGGCTATTGCTGACTGCCTGCGATCGCTAGATCAGGGCGACAATCTTTTTTCTCAGCGGCTTTGCAATGGCACCGTCAGGTAAGCTTGACTGGCCTAGCCCTCTAGTTGACAGGCCCATGGTGAGTAAGGCATTTGCCAGCAAGACCTTGACTAAGCACTTACCTCGCTGGGGCTGGCTGGGGCTGCTGCTCGTCACTCTGCTGTTTTTCGACGCTCTGATCAACCTCCAGGCCGAGCGGCTGTGGTTTGTCGAGGTCAACTACCTGGAGGTGTTTTGGCTGCGGCTGCGATCTGAGCTGCTGCTGGGCATCATTCCAATCTTGGTGACGCTGCTGTTTACCTGGGGCAACCTGACCCTGGCCGATCGCGCTCAGGCACTGCCGCCGCCGGGCGATCGCGCCTCTCGTCTAGATAGTTTGGGCCTAGCGGGTCTGCTGACTGTGGGTGGCACCCTGAGCTTTTTGGTGGGGGTGCAGCTGATCTACCAGGGGCAAATCGCCCGAGACTTTTGGCAACAGTCAACCACCCTCTACGACTCGGCTACGCCGCTGCCCCTGTGGCCCAAACTGCAGCTGTTTGGGGTGGTGGGTCAGATTTTTGTGGCCCAGCCCTGGCTGCTGATTGCCCTGGGTATTAGCACCGTAGCGTTTTTGCTGTATCCCCGGCAGCTGGGGCGGCTGGCGGCGGTGCTCATGAGCCTGGGCTACGGGCTGATCTTGGCCAAACAGTGGCCAGCAGCGCTGCTGGCGCTCAACCCGGTGCCCTACAACACCGTTGACCCACTGTTTAAGCGCGACATTGCTTTCTACATCTTTCGCCTGCCGGTACTCCACCTGGTGGAGTTTTGGGTCATTGGCACCTTGTTTTTTACCCTGGTTAGCGTCTACCTGGTGTATCTACTGGGCAAAAGTACCCTCAGCCAGGGGCGCTTCTTTGGCTTTTCGCTATCCCAGCAGCGACACCTGTACACCCTGGCGGGGCTGTTGTTTTTGGCCACCAGTTTTAGCCACTGGCTAGGGCGTTACGAGGTGCTTTACTCCCGCGAGGGGGTGGTCTACGGCGCTGGCTACACCCATGTCAACGTGCTGCTGCCGATGAACTGGGTGCTGGCTATTTTCACCCTTGTGCTGGGGCTGGTGTTTTTGGTGCGGGGGCGACTGCTGACCAACCCTGGCCCCTCTGCGGACAAATTTCCCCTAGGCGAGCCGGTGCCTCTGGGCTGGTGGGCCAGTGTTGGCCACACCAGCCTGCTGGTGAAGGGGGTCTGCGGCTACCTGGTGCTGACCCTGCTGGGTCTGGTGATCGCGCCAGCGGTGGTGCAGCGGCTGGTGGTGCAGCCCAACGAACTTCAGCGCGAGCGCCCCTACATCATCGACTCTATTGCCCTGACTCGGGCCGCCTTTGACCTAGAGGCGATCGACGACGAGCCCTTTGACCCCAGTGGCGATCTCACCGCAGAAGATCTGGAGCAAAACGACCTCACCCTAGAAAATATTCGCCTGTGGGATCCGCGCCCGCTGCTGGAGAGCAATCGCCAGCTCCAGCAGATTCGCCTCTACTACGAATTTAAAGACGCCGACTTCGATCGCTACAACATTCTCAACCTCGAACGCCGGTCTGAGCGCCGCCAGGTGATGATCTCGGCCCGCGAGCTGAACTACGAGCGGGTGCCCGACATCGCCAAAACCTGGGTCAACGAGCACCTGGTCTATACCCACGGCTTTGGCTTCACCATGAGCCCGGTCAATACCGCTGGCCCCGACGGCTTGCCCACCTACTTTGTGCGCGGCATTGAGAATCTCCCCAGCAGTGAGGAGGTGCGCCAGAGCATTCCCATCGGTGACCCGCGCCTTTACTTTGGCGAGCTGACCGATACCTACATCATGACCAACACGCGGGTGCTAGAGCTCGATTACCCCAGCGGCAACGAGAATATCTACACCACCTACCTGGGGCGCGGCGGCATCAACCTCAACGACGGCTGGCGGCGACTGCTGTTTGCCCGTCACCTGTTTGACTGGCGGATGATGTTTACCGAAGACTTTACCCCCGACACGCGGCTGCTGTTTCGCCGTAACATTGCCGAGCGGGTGCAGGCGATCGCCCCCTTTTTGCGCTTTGACACCGACCCCTACCTGGTCACGGCCAACATTGGCGATGCCTCGCGCCAGTGGGGCATCGGCCCCGCCCACGGCAGTCGCGCTCCCGCAGAAGTGAGTTTTGAAGACTTTCTGGAGCGCGACCCCAACATCACCTTCGAAAACTTCAACACCCAAACCGGCGACAACTACCTCTACTGGGTGATCGACGCCTACACCGTCAGTGGCCGCTACCCCTACTCCGACCCCGGCGACAACGACTTTAACTACATTCGCAACTCGGTCAAGGTGGTGGTCGACGCCTTAAACGGGGCGGTGAGTTTCTTTGTCGCCGAGCCCAGCGACCCGATCATTCAAACCTGGAGTCGGCTGCTGCCCGGCATGTTTGAGCCCCTAGAGGCAATGCCTGGCAACCTGCGCGACCACATTCGCTACCCCCAGGATCTGTTCTCGGTGCAGGCCGAGACCCTGATGACCTACCACATGACCGACCCCCAGGTGTTTTACAACCGCGAAGACCAGTGGCGGGCCCCCACCGAGATCTATGCCAGTGAGACCCAGCGGGTCGAGCCCTACTACCTGATCATGAAACTGCCCGAGGAGGCCACGGAGGAGTTTATTTTGCTGCGGCTGTTTACCCCGGCCCAGCGCAACAATCTGATCGCCTGGCTGGCGGCCAGATCTGACGGCGATCGCTACGGCCGGCGGCTGCTCTATCGTTTTCCCAAGCAAGAGCTGGTGTTTGGCCCTGAGCAGATCGAAGCCCGCATCAACCAAGACCCCGAGATCTCCCAGCGCATTTCTCTATGGAATACCCAGGGATCTCGCGCCCAGCAGGGAAATTTGCTGGTGATACCGATCGAGCGATCGCTGATCTACGTCGAGCCTCTCTACCTGGTGGCCGAGCAAAACCAGCTGCCTGCCCTCACCCGCGTGATCATGGTCTATCAAAACCGCATTGCCATGGCCCCCACCCTGGCCTCGGTACTGTCGACGATCTTTTTAGAAGAACCTACCCCCGCTGCCCCAATCCTACGAGAGCTAGGCGAAGACCTGCCCGACGACAGCGACCCCCTCAATGGGCTGCTCAATCTAGATCCCCTTCCCGGAGCCTCGGGCAGTCAAGAAGATCTGGGCCTCCCCGCCTTTGAGTAGCTGTTCGGTTAATAGCCCAACCTGGAGTTCGAGATGAGAAAATCCTTTAAAAAAGCAGGCTCACTGTCCCCCACCGGGTGGGGGAGGGGTGGGTCACTCAATGAGCGCCAGTGCGCCCTGGAGCTGATCTTTGACCGCCGCCGCCGATCGCTCCAGAGCGGCCTGCTCTGCCTCGGTCAGAGACAGCTCTAGCACCGTCTCGATACCGGCCCGACCCAACCGACAGGGCACCCCCAGGCACAGATCCTCCAGGCCGTACTGACCCTGAAGGTAGGCCGCAGCGGGCAAAATGCGGCGCTGGTTGAGCAGCATTGCCTCCACCATCACACAGGCTGACGACGCCGGAGCGTAGTAAGCGCCCCCCTGCTTGAGCAACTGCACAATTTCAGCGCCGCCGTTGCGGGTGCGATCGATCAGCTCCGTCAGGCGATCGCTGCTCAGCAACTCCGTCACCGGAATGCCGCTCACCGTGGTGTAGCTGGGCAAGGGCACCATCAGGTCGCCGTGGCCCCCCAGCACCATGGCCGACACATCCTGGGGCGGCACCCCCAGTTCCCAGGCGATAAACCGCTGAAACCTAGCTGAGTCCAACACCCCAGCCATGCCCATTACCCGCTGGGGCGGCAGCCCACTCACCTTCCAGGCCAGGTAGGTCATGACATCGAGGGGGTTGGTCACGACGATCACGCTGGCCGACGGTGACACTGCCAAGGCTTTGCCCAGGGCGTCAATGACAATTTTGCCATTGACCTGGGTGAGGTCGTCGCGGGTCATGCCGGGGCGGCGGGGTAGCCCAGCGGTGACCACCACAATGTCGGAGTTGGCGGTGTCTTGGTAGTCGTTGGTGCCCACAATGGTGCGGTTGTGCCCCTCACAGCCCGCCGCCTGGGCCAGATCGAGCGCTACCCCCTGGGGCCGCCCCTCGACGATATCAACCAGCACGACGTTGGCCAAATTGCGCTCCAGAATGCGCTGGGCCAGGGTGCTGCCCACGTTGCCAGCGCCCACGACGGCGATTTGGCTGGGCTGACAAGAGACTGGGGCAGTAAGGGGAAGCGACATAGGAAGACTTAGGCCTAAGTAAAGAAAAGCTGAGTAATGAACCTCATCCAATTCCAGAAGTGGAGTTCTGTTTGGGGGAAAATACGGTTCCTGAAATGGATCTGGTATGTAGCGGTGTCCTAGACATATAAGGCATAGCCTAACTGTTCTGGTGATGACTATATAAAGCTAGAATTAATGTCACTCCAAAAACAGGTCAAACGTTGAAGTGAACCCAGCTACAGTTTCATCTTGCCGGAAGCAAGACCATTTGAAACGTTATTGTTGTGATTTAGATCATGGCGTTTGGGTGACATATCGATGCTGCTGTAGTGATGACTCAACAGCTTTGAAAATGCTTACCGACACTTCACAATTTGCCCCCAATGGTTCCCATTGAAATACGGGATGCTAGATCTAAATTCCCCTGAAGCTATCGTCATGAAACAATCGTCTCGTCTGTCGCCACCGATCCCTATCGGGTCAATAGCCACCATGGAAAAGTCAGCCGACGATAGTGACAACAGCGCTCTCGTCGCAGACATTGCCGTTGGCAGTGACTGCAACATCCGCTGGTTTAGTGCTGGGGAGACTATTTTTACCGAGGGTAGTTCTGCTGACAGAGCCTACATTATTGAGACGGGCTACGTAGAGATTTTTGTCGGCAGTGGCCCAGACTCCCTTCAGCTTAGCGTGCTGGGGGCAGGCGATATCTTTGGCGAAATGGGCATTATCGATGCCTCCCCCCGATCGGCCTCAGCTAAGGCCATTGGCCCCTGCCGCTGCATTGTGGTATCGGCGGCCCAGGTGGCGGAGCGCATCGAGTCGTCGTCGCCCATGGTGCGATTGTTTATCTCGATGTCACTGCATCGCAACCGTACCTACAATGCCTATCTCAAAACCCTCTCCAACCCTCAGGTGAGCTTGCCCAGCCCGGCTGTCACCGAAAAGAGCTATGCCAAAACCCAGCAATACCAGCAAATCTTAGACGATATCAAGCTAGAGTCTGACCTGCGCAACGCCGTCGATAACAACGAGTTGTCGCTGATGTATCAGCCTCTCCTTGATCTGGGCAGCGAGAAGATTATTGGGTTTGAGTCGCTGCTGCGGTGGCATTGCCCCCAGCGCGGTATGGTGGCCCCCAACCAGTTTATTGGCCTAGCCGAAGAGACCTCGCTCATTTTGCCCATGGGCAACTGGATTTTGGAGCATTCGTGCGCCGATCTGCGCCGGTTTCAAGACCAGCTAGCAGCGGTCGGACAGAGTAGCGTTGACTTCTTTATCAGCATCAATATTTCGGTGCGACAGTTTCAAGAGGCTGATTTTTTTGAGCGTCTGGCCGCCTGTACCCAGCGCCACGGTGTCAGTCCCCATCAGATCAAGCTAGAGGTCACCGAGCGCATCTTTTTAGATGAAATGGAGGCCATTGATTCAATTGGCAAATGCCGCGCCGCTGGTTTTGAGGTTTCTCTCGACGATTTTGGCACCGGCTACTCTAGCCTCAACTACCTGGAGCGCTGCGAGATTGACTGTCTCAAAATCGATAAATCTTTCATTCAAAAGCTGTGCACTAGCGATCGCGCCAAAATCTTAGTGGGGTCTATCATCGACATCGCTCATAAGCTGGGCCTGCCCACCGTGGCCGAGGGCATTGAGACTCCGGCGCAGATGGCCGCACTCAAGGCCATGGGCTGCGCCACTGGCCAGGGCTTTCTCTTTAGTCACCCGCTTCCCCTACCAGAGGCCCTAGCCCTGCTCGATCGCCCCCCTGCGTTTAACCTGCCCGACTGCGCTTAAGTCAGTGTCGGCAAGAAATAGGGTGCCTGCACTGGCGAGCATGGGCTCGACCTAGCACAGCTAGAAAATCTGAAGAGATGCTTAACCCATCGATGTTGCGAAAGGTAAACGTCTAGAGTAAGTGCTGACGTTTAATTAAGCAGAAATACTCAGGCATCCTGCCTGGTTTTGACAGCGATGGATCGACTCACTCGAGAGGCCCTGCTAGGGGCTTACAAAACTGGCCAACGAGATTTTGGCCCGACAGATTTGTCCGGCATTGAACTCTTTGAGGTGGATTTACGCCAGGTCAACTTGCAGGGTAGCTGCCTTGACGAGAGCTACATCCCCTACGGGAACCTCAGCCTGGCCCACCTGCGCAACGCCAGCCTGGTCAAGGCTCAGCTGGCTGACATCAACCTCTACGGGGCCGATTTGTCCGGCGCACTGCTGGTGGAAGCCGACCTGGACCGGGCCGATTTACGGGGAGCAAAGCTGTGCCAGGCCAACTTGAGTGAGGCCAACCTCAGCGGGGCCGATCTGCGTCAGGCCGACTTGACCGAGGCCAAGCTGACGGGGGCCAACCTGAGCGGAGCTAAGCTCGACGGGGCTATCCTCTCCAGGGCGAGCTTGAGCCGCTGCAATCTGTTTCGGGCGACAGGGGTAGACCTGAGGGATGGCTACTGCGATCGCACTACCATCTTGCCCAATGGCTACAACTATGGCCGCTGATTAAAAGGCCCTCCCTCTGGGCTGGCGATCGCGACACTCACCACCTGCCAGGGTCGCAGCGCAATCTTCCCAGGGCGATGGACGACATCGGAATGGCCATCAGAATCGATCTCTAAGGGTTGCTCCAAGCCATCGGTTTGTCCCAAAACAGTCAGAGGCAAGCGGCTGCTCACCGAAAAAGAGGTGCTGGCACCAACGCTTTCATAGCCGCGCAAAATATAGCGGCTCTCGCTGTCTTCAGCCCGCTTAAAGGCGGAGATCACAAAACTAGAGTCGCCAAGATCGAGGTAGCTGGCGCGGGTAGGGCCAGGCGTAGGTGCTGAAGCCTGATCTCTGTCGGAGGACAAAATGCCTGAGGGCGAAACGATCACAGGCAAAACCGGCAGATTAAAGTTGCGGGCTATCTGCACGGTATTGGCCTGTTGCCAGCCCTGGCAATGGGGATAGATGGCATAGCGAAAGGTTTGCAGACCGCGATCGCACCCTGGATCGGGCCACAGCGGTGCCTTTAGCAGCGTCAGCCGCAGTTGGTTAGGGGTAGCGTCAAACCCGTGTTTGTAGTCGGTGACAATGCTCACTCCCCGCTCCCCATCGCTGAGGTCGGCCCAGCCCAGGGCGGGCACCTCCCATTTCGCTGCCGCCTGGGGGGTGGCAGGGGTGGTGGCGCGGGCGATCGCCCCAAAGGGAATCTCGTAGGTGGCTTCGGGGGCCGACATCGTCAGCGGAAAGGCCACCTTCAGCACCACCTGGGTCTCTTGCCAATCGACCTGGGTGTACACCGTCAGCAGGGGCGACCCCGCCTCTAGCCCGTAGTCTTGGGTGAGGGTGGATTGGCCAAGGCGATAGACGACGCGCAAGGTTTGGCGCACCGGGCCGTAGTCAACCCACTCAATGCTCTTGACCTGGGCGGGCGGGCGGGGATGGTCTTGGTAGTCGGGGGCAATATTCCACGCATCCCAGTACTGGCCCTGGTCTTGAAAGGCCTGGAGCTGATTGCCGGTGCCCTGAAAGGTCTCACGGCCGGTCGCTTTGTGAATCAGGCTGGCAATCTGGCCCGTCGCCGGGTCAATGGTCGCCCGCAGGTGGTCGTTTTCTAGCCGCCAGTCTGGGGGCGGAGCCGGGGACGGTGCAGCTTCCTCAGGAACCAGCCAGAGGAGCTGATAGCCCACGGGCGGCAGGTCAGAAACATAGACCAGCAGCGAGGCCGCTGGGAATTGGGTGAGCTGGGTGGTTAAAGGCCGACCGCTAGCATCCTGCGCTTGCCATGGCTGGCCCTGAAGGGCTGGCCCTAGGGGAATAGTCACGACCTCACTGCGGGCCCAGTTCAGCGGGTTAAACAGCACCACCGGCACCGCATTGGCCTCGGGGGGCGAGGGCTGGGGGCAGCGCTGGGCGAGGGCCTGGAGAGAGGTTTGCAGAATGCGATCGCCCGTTTCTAGCGCCGCCTGCCACCCTTCATTGGCCTGCTCAAACACCTCAGGAATAGACGTCCCCGGCAAAATGTCGTGGAACTGGTTAAACAGTACCTGCTTCCAGGCGGTTTCTAGCTCAGGGTGGGGGTAGGGCTGCAAGCCCGAGATAGCGGCAATAGCAGCAAACAGCTCAGCCTGAAACAGGGTGTCTTCACCGCGACGGTTGTACTGCTTTTGGTCGCCGTGGGTGGTGTAGCAACCTCGGTGGAGTTCGAGGTAGAGTTCGTCGTCCCAGAGCGGGAGAGGGTGGGGGGATGGGGAGAGAGGGGGATGAGGAGAGGGGGAGATCGGGAGAACGGACGTAGGGGCAGACCCCTGGGTCTGCTCTGCCGGTAATGTCTGAGCGAGCCGGTCGAACAGCGGCACGGCGTGGCCCCAGGCCAAAGTGGGGAAAAAGGGAGACCTGGCCCAGCGCCGGGCTTTTTGCAGCATATCGCGGGTGGGGCCACCGCCGTGATCGCCGACCCCCGGCAGCCAGAGCGCCTCGGCCAGCCCCGTGCTGGCTTCCCACCCGCAGGCGTACTGGGCCATGGCCATAGGCTCAAGATCGGTGCCGATGGGGGGCAGGGTGACCCCGGCGATCGCGGTGCCGTCTCGCCCTTGCCAGGCAAACAGGTCGTGGGGAAAGGGGTTGGTGTCGTTCCACCGCAGCTTTTGGGTGGCAAAGTAGCGAATGCCGCCCTGGGTGAGCAGCTGGGGCAGCTGCCACGAGAAACCAAAAGTGTCGGGTAGCCAGGCGATCGCACTGACCGCACCAAATTTCTCCGCACAGTAGCGCTGGCCGTAGAGAATCTGCCGGGCGATCGCCTCTCCCCCCGGCAGGTTGAGGTCGGGCTCGACCCACAGCCCGGCATCGATCGCCCAGCGCCCGGCCTTGACCTGGGCTTGAATGGTGGCAAATAGCTCGGGGCGGTGCTGCTCTAGCCAGGCAAACAGGGCTGGCGACGAATGACTAAAGGTGAGTTCGGGAAACGCTTGCTGTAGGGCAAGCACCGAGCGAAAGGTGCTTTCGGCGGCCACCCAGGTGTCGGCTACGGGCCAGAGCCAGGCCAGATCGAGGTGGGCATGGCCCAGGCAGTGAATGGTGCGCTGTTTGAGCCAGGGCGAGAAAGGCTGGAGAGTCTCTCGCAGGGCCAGCAGAGACCGTTGAAAGCGATCGCGACGCTCAGAGCTGGATCCTAAGGTGCGATCGCTGAGCGCCTCCCAGGCAATGCCCGCCAACGCCCGCTCCAGCTCATCCAGGCACTCCGGCTGAAACTGGGCCAGGTAGGTGGCCAACACCCCTAGCTCATCGGCCACAAAGCCCGGTTCTGCCCCCAGGGCCGCCCAGTCCTCCGGTGCGTTTTCAGGGACTTCAAATATCAGGGTGGCCTCTACCAGCGCCCCGGCGTCGTGGCCGGGGCTGAGTAGTTTAAGGGCCACATCCACCGATTCTCCCGGCACCACGCCTTCGCTCAGCACAAGGCGCGTCCAGCAGTCAAAAATATCGCCGGTTTGCACTAGCTTGCCGTCGATAAACATATCAGCGCGATCGGCCCACCACCGCAGTGCTAGCCTCGCCGTGAGGCCCTGCAAGGGGTAGCCATTGAGGTGGCTGGGCCAGGTAAAGCGCTGGTGCAGCCAGAGGGGCCGTTGGCCCTGGGGCCACACGATATGGCCGCGATCGCTCAGGGGGGCTAGGGGCCAGGCCAGTGAGACCTCGACGTTGGGAGGAATATCCCCTGGAGCAGCGCCGTGGTGCCAGCTGCCGCGCACGTCTAGCTGGCTGAGACTGCGCAGGCGATCGAGGATGGCTAAAATCTGGGCGGCGGCGGCGACGGTGGCAGAGGGCATGGCTCCGGTATGATTTAGGCAGTCTCCCCAGTTTATGCAGAGAATGTAGGCAGCGCTATGGCGACGTCGTCGCGCCGATTTCAAAGCCAGACCGTGGCCCGATTGGTGACGGGGTATCGGCAGGTGGCCCAGGGGGCCGGGCACTGGCTGCGCCGGGGGCGCACGGCAGCGGTGTGGGGCTTGCAGGTGGCGATCTATCCGCTGTATGCAGCGGTGCAGGGGCTGCGGGTGGGCTACCGGCAGTTGCAGGCGGCGCGGCCCTGGCAGCCGGTGGTAAACAAGTTGACGGGTCGCCGCCCCACAGACCTGGTGGCGACCGATCTGCCGATTCGGGCTCTGCTGTCGGTGGTGCAGCCGCCAGTCATGTCGTCTGCGCTGGTGCGTCTGGGTGGCCTGCGGCTGGTCAATGTCTACGGTCAGTGGCTGCAACAGTCTCAGGCGGGGGCGGTGCTCACCCCAGGGCAGTGGCAGCTGGTGCCCTGGCAGACCCAGATTCGAGGCATTGCCTCAGACCTGAGCGATCGCCGTCTGGTGCTCGTCACGGTAGATAACGACATTTTTACTGACCTGACGGCAGACCAACAGCAGCGGTTGCAGCGGGCCATTGTGCTCATGCTGGCAGAATATGGTCGGCTAGAGCGACGGCGGGCGGGCGATCGCCAGCTGCAATCGCCAGGTCTCCCCCTGCCTCAATCCAACCCCGCTCTGCTGCCCCCCCTGCGGTGGCTGCCGTCTCTGGTACGGTGGATGCAGACTAGCCCCCTAGCGGCGGCGACCAACCTGTTTGGCGAGGCCGACCAGACGACCCAGGCGATGGCTCGTCGCCAGGGCAGGCGGCTGGGCGATCGCCCCGTTCTATCTGCTGCCCAGCCGCAGCCCGAAGTCAAGTTTTCTGGGGGTAGGTATAGTCCATTGCGATCGCCATTGCGATCGCCCCTGCCCTCTGACGAGCTGGCCGCTAATCTGACATCTCTGCCCCTGACGACCGCCTTAGATCACATAGTTGAGCTGGCGGCAGCGACCTCTAGACCAGTGGCTGTCGCTCCCTCACCCCTGGCCAACCCAGCAGCGGCGGGCTTGCAACCGGGCCTCATGGTATCTCCACCAGCGGCTCTAGAGTCGTTGCCGACGGTTGTTGGTGAGGGCGACCTCGTCGTCCTAGCTGCGTTAGAGCAAGCCGCCCCAGGCCCGGCAACGTCAGCATACAGCCTCAACTCTGGCCATCATCTCTCCGCCACCCCTGAAGAAAACACCCTAGATGTGCAAGTGGTGCAGGTTAGCTATGTTGACTCGCCGCTGGTGCTAGTGCTGCGTGGTCTAGACTGGGTGCTATTTGCGATCGAAACTCGTCTGCGCCTGTTTTGGGCCTGGCTGCGACAGCAATGGTAGATGGCCCTGCCTCGGCCAGGGAAACCAAAGCGTAAAGCAGAGCCCCGACCCAGAGAGACGAACATTTGGCGATATGATAGTTCAAGCTTAGTCCTGCACCAGGGCCGTTTCCAACTGTGGAATGCTGTTGCTGTTTTGGGCAGGTCTTGCGCCTACTGTGCTAGCCCTTTGGAGACCTAACTCATGCTGACTCTCAAAATCGTGGTTTACCTCGTGGTTGCCTTCTTTGTCTCGCTGTTTATTTTTGGCTTCTTGAGTGGCGACCCCTCTCGCAACCCCGGCCGTCAAGATATGGACTAGGTTGGTGTGAGGTGCACGGTGCTCATAGATCTGAGTCTGCATGTGGGCCAGCGGAACCTTCATCCTTTAATCTAGTCTTTGCAAACTGGGGCGGTAAGGTGATTGCTGCCCCGACTTAGCTTTTGTTGCTAAAGCCTTTTGCCCAAGGTTGTTGGCTTAGTGGCCGCGACCTTCTCAAGCCCGCTTGTCGGGCTTTGTTTTTGCTTTGGGGATGCCAGCCCATGCCTCTGCTGCCAATCTTGTCTGCTGTGCCCTCGGCCCCTCCCCCGGCCGATATGCTTGTGGTTGCAAAGGCAGATCGAGTAGCGCAGTTAGTGGTGCCTGCTGCTGATAGCCTCACTGCTGATAGGGCCGTGGTGGCGCAGCAGGTGCCAGTGCCGCAGGTGTCGGTGCCGCAGGCGTCGATGCCGCAGGTGATCGAGACTACGCCTCTAACCGAGGCCCGGTGGCTATACCCCTTGGCTCAGAATTCGCCACAAGATGCCGCACCTATCCAACCCCTGACCAACTCCGATGATTTAGACGGTGGTGAGACGGAGCCAGAGGCTGACAGGGGCGGTGACGAGCCCGCGCGCGGTGACGCTGCAGATCCTGAGGCTGAGGGCGAGCCCGATAGCTCAGGCAGCAGTGATAATCCCGTTCCGGCGACGGATGCTGGGTCTCCGGTAGAGCCCACCCAGCCCTTAGACTCGGCTTCTCCGCCGATGGGTGAGGGCTCAATTTTTTTGCGGGCCGATCGCCAGGTGTTTGAGCCCATCCGGCAGATTGTCACCGCCACCGGAGACGTGCTGATTCAGTTTGGTACTGGCCAGATTGCCGCCGATCGCCTCTGGATCAACCTGGCCAATCGTCATGTGCGGGCCGCAGGCAACGTCTTCTTTAACCGCAATAACCAGGTCATAGAGGGCGACTCAGCCACCTATAACCTGCTCCAGGGGGCTGGCACCCTAGAGAACGGTCGCGGCGAATTGCAGATTGCTACCCTGGAGCAGGATTTATCTGACCCGTTTGCTGATGCCACCCCAGGAGATCGACGCCCCCTCGACTACCGGCTCCAAAATCGGGGGTCGATTTCTCAGGCAACAGGAACTGGCCGGGCGGCGGTGGCTACGAGCGACGCCGCTGCTTTAACCGGTGGGCAAGCGACAGCGACTCCTCAGCGGTTGCGGTTTGAGACCGATCAGCTATCGTTTGACGCCGAGGGCTGGTATGCCGAGGGCCTGCGGTTGACCAACGACCCTTTCTCGCCGCCCCAGCTAGAGTTTAGGGCCGATAATGTGCGACTGACACCGCTCAACGAAGAGGAAGATGAGCTGGTGTTTTCTGCCCCTCGGCTGGTGCTTGATCAGTGGCTGAGCATTCCCATCTTGCGGCGGCGCTACGTACTCAACCGGGGCCAGCTACCGGAGGATGCGTTTAACCCGCTTCCCACCGGTATTGGGTTTGATGGCCGCGATCGCGATGGGATGTTTGTAGAGCGTGAGCTGCCCATCGCTGTGGCCGGGCCATTGAGTGTTTCGATCGCGCCGCAGTTTTTGGTCTCGCGCTGGCTGGGCGACTCTAACTACAATCTGGCCGACCCGGCCAACTTTGGTCTGGCCGCCCGCGTCAATGGCCCGCTGGGGCCTCGCACCTCTGTCACGGCTAACCTGAGCCTGTCTGGGCTCGATTTGGCCAATTTAGAAAATCGCCTGCGGGCCAGTGTTAGGGGGCAGCAGCGGTTGGGCACCCATCGCCTCAACCTTGAGTACAGCTACCGCGATCGCCTATTTAACGGCTCCCTGGGCTTTCAAGATGTGCAAGCCAGCTTGGGCATGCTGCTAGAGTCGCCCAATATTATCTTGGGAAACACTGGCCTCAACCTTAACTATCAGCTCTCGGGCCAATACGTGACTGCTAACACCGATCGCCTGGATCTGATCAGTCCCGGAGAGGGCACTGGCCTGGCAAGTTTAGGGCGGTTTCAGGGCTCCGCTGACCTCAGCCGCAGCTTTTTGCTGTGGCAGGCGCAGCCGCTGCCCGCTACGGCTACGGAGGGGCTGCGCTACTCTGACCGACCGCTGGTGCCTAACCTCAGCCTCAATGCCGGTCTGCGGGGGGTCGCCACCTACTACACCAGCAACGATATCCAAGAGTCTCTGGAGGGCAGAGTGTCTCTCACGGGCCAGGTTGGTCGCTTGCAGCGCGATCTGTTTGACTACACCCAGTTCAACATTGGTGTGAGCAACAGTTTTATTGGGGGCGACACCTCCCCATTTCTCTTCGATCGCATCGTTGATCAGCTAGTGCTGAACGGGGGCATCGTGCAACAAATTTATGGCCCTTTTTTGGCGGGTTTTCAAAGTCAAATCAACCTCAATACTGGCCGCGTCATCGATACCAATGTCATTCTAGAATATCGCCGCCGGGCCTATGGGTTGCTACTGACCTACAGCCCCCAGCAGGAGACCGGGTTTGTGGGTTTTCGTATTAGCACCTTTGACTGGAGCGGGCGTCCAGCGCCCTTAGATGCCGACCCCGACGCCCCCACTGATGTCACTGTGCCCTAAATCTAGCCCAACGGTAATCATGCTTACGAGTGTGGTCTTTGAGATAGCGTAGAATTAAGCTAGTAGACACAGCCTGTGCCCCAAAACTTTTCCAAGACCCGTACCCCAAAATGCCGAATATGGCCTATTTAAAGTGGGGTCAAGCCTAGGCTAACACCATGACTCAGTCTATTTACTCTCCCGATATTGAGCCGATATACCAATTGCTCACCAGCTATAGCTTCGATACCGAAGCCTACGCTATGGATGCCGTTATTGGTGGCTGGCTAGAGGAGTGTGGCCCTGTGTGGGTGAGTCATGCCATTACCGAAGCGCTCTATCAAGGGCGTTATAAGGTAGTCTCGATCGATCACATTCTCAAGCTGTGGCAGCGCCGAGGACAGCCTATTCGCCACTTTAATCGAGAGTTTGAGTCAATTATTTTGGGCCAAGCTCTGCTCTGCCCCACGGGCTATGGCGACGGTAGCGACAGCCGTGACGCAGGCCCCGCCGCTACCCCAGCGACTCAAACGATCGAGCCTTCGCCTGGTCTCAAAGGAGGCAATGGGGCCGTAGCCGACCTGTCTGTCCAAGATTCCCAGCTCCAAGGTTCCCAGACCGAGGGTTCCCAGGCCAGCTTACCCAATGAGAAGGGCGGGAATCCAGCGGCGATCGCCCTTCCTGGCCACCTCAACCGCCCCTCTGCGGTCATTCCCAACTTTCAGCCTCTGGTGTCTGACCTCGCCTCGGCCTGGCCCCAGGCCGAAGAGATTCAGCCCTTTGTGCCCCGGCAAGATAGCTCTGAGCTGCACCAGCGGCTGAGGGCAGTGGTCAAAGGCGGCATGAGAGACTAAGGCTAGGCTCTAGAGCCCCGGTGGTCTATACTGGGCTAGTACATAAGGCCTATAAAAATGGTTCAATATACCCTGGCCCAAAGCCCAGAGGTGGTCTTGACAGTATCTGGCAAAGACTCTCGTAAAGCGCGAGAAAAAGCCCTAGATCAGCTTATGGCTATGCTCGACGAGGGTGACCTGCCCACTTCCCTCGCCGACGGCTTTAGCGCCGAGCAACTGGTCGAAGTTCAGCCCCCAACTACCTCTGAAGCCGTGCAGCAACAAGAAGACGCCGTAGTCGAAGCCATCCAGGTCTTAACCCAGTTGGCCACCCTCAAGGTCAAGGTGCAGTCTTCCCGCGATGAGGCTCTTCAGGTGCGCGATCTGATCGATCTGCTGTTTGTCGACGACCCCATCACCGAGACCCAGCTCACCGATTTAAAAGACGGCTTCAAGCTGCTAAAGTCGTTTGCCCAGAGCAATCTGCGCTTCAAAGAAGCCTGTGCCCAGGCCGAGCATGCCCGCCAAATTCTGGATGAGGCGCTGGGCAATTAGGGCTCCGATCTATCGCAGGGTGGACAATGCTCACTGGTCTTAGTGCCTGGCCTGTTCCCAGGACGGCTGTTGTACCAAGGCGCAGCCGCCTGGGTAGTCACCTGGGTTAGCCCCTGAGATATCTCACCCTTCATCGCAACCCTTAAAATGAGGGCAACCGTTGAGAAAAGCGCCATGTCCTTCCCTCCCTCCCTTGCCTGTGGAGTCGTTGCCCTGGGCGGCATTCTCGGGCTAGGGCTGACTGCCCAGGCCGCAGCCCTGGCCCAAGGTTTTGAGGCGGCGGCTCTGCCATCGGTTTGGCAACCGGCTAGCGAAGCCGATCAGGCTCTCATTTGGCGCGTTGTGCTGCAAAGCCCCTTGGGTATTGCAGCGCTAAACCAGCTGGCCATTGAAGGCTTCATTAGCCCTGTTTGCGAAAAAACGCTGTACACCCACGAGGTATTTGAGTCGTTTCAAACCCTGGTGCAGGTGCAGTGTCCGACGCCGCAGGGTGTCTCCACCGCCCGAGCCTACGGCGAAATGCGGGTTACCCTCAACCGCTTTGAAGACACGATCCACGACTTCACCATCGAGCGTGTCTATCGTGACTGACCCCAAGCCCTCTGGAATGCAGGGATGTCTAAGCTGAGGAGTTGGCTCTGCTAGCGGCAGTTGAACCAGCAGGGCGATCGCCGCATAGATCGATAAGACCAATCGTCCATGCCGCTGGCGCGACACCCCAACGATGAAAAGCTGGGCTATGGTCAGCGCCAAGTCTGCTCGTCTGCTCCCGATTTAGCAGCGCAAACCGCGGTTCGTCCTACAGGTTGGCCGGTGGGAAATCGGGGGTATGGCATTCAGATTCAAGATAACTTGCGGACTACCGCTGCACCTGGGTGGGCTCAAGTCCATCCAGGTGCAGCAAAAACTGCTCGACGATCGCCCCTAGCCCAGGCTCGTCTAGGTCAGCAAATTCGTAGCGGGTACGCAAAATGGGCTTGTTAACCTCGATCAGAGCCGCCAGATCGATGGGGGTACCGGAGATAATCACATCTACCTCAGCTCGGTTGAGGGTTTGGCGCAGCGCCTCTAGCTGGGTGGCTGAGTAGCCCATGGCGGGCAATACCGGACCAATGTGGGGGTACTGGGCATAGACAGCGGCAATTTCAGGAGTGGCAAAGGGGCGCGGGTCTACAATTTGGGCCGCCTGGGCCTGGGTGGCGGCCACATAGCCTGCGCCGTAGGCCATGCCCCCGTGGGTGGTGGTGGGGCCGTCTTCGACCACGAGCACCCGCTTACCGTTGACGCGATCGCCCTGGGCCAGAGTAATGGGCGAGCCGCCGCGCACAATTTTGGCCTGGGGGTTGAGCGATCGCGCCGTTTCAATCACTCGCTGCACATCCGCCGTGGCTGCGGCATCGACTTTGGCTACTACCACCACATCGGCCATGCGCAGCACCACCTCGCCGGGGTGGTGGCTGGTTTCGTGACCGGGCCGCAGGGGGTCAACCAGGGCAATGTGCAAGTCAGGCCGCAAAAAGGGAAAGTCGTTGTTGCCGCCATCCCACAAAATCAGGTCGGCCTCGGCGGCAGCCTGGGCGACAATTTGGCCATAGTCGACGCCGGCGTAGACCACATTGCCCGCCGCCAGGTGGGGCTCGTACTCTTCGCGCTCTTCAACGGTGCAAGCTGCCGCATCTAAGTCGGCCAGGGTGGCAAACCGCTGCACCTGCTGTTTTTCTAAATCGCCGTAGGGCATGGGATGGCGAATGACCGCCAGGCGCAGACCCCGCTGGCGCAGCCGCTGCGAGAGCCAGCGCGTCACCTGAGATTTGCCGCAACCTGTCCGCACCGCTGAGACGGCGATCACGGGGACAGTAGCCTGTACCATGGTGCGCGCTGGCCCCAGCAGTACAAAGTCGGCCCCGGTGGCCAGCGCTCTAGACCCCAGGTGCATCACCTGGCTGTGGGGGACATCGCTATAGGCAAAAATTACTTGACTGACGTGGTGTTGGCGGCAGAGGGTCTCTAGCTCGACCTCTTCGACAATGGGGATGCCGTTGGGGTAGAGCGGGCCAGCCAGACTGGGGGGATAGGTGCGATCGCCAATGCCGCTGATCTGGGCTGCGGTAAACGCCACCACCTCCACCCCAGGGTCATTGCGATAGACCAGGTTGAAATTGTGAAAATCGCGCCCGGCAGCTCCCATGATCACGATGGAGGAGCGGGGTTTAGCGGTGGAAAGCTGGGCTGACATGGGTTTGGGGTGCGGAGATGCCAGGCAAGTACGCGCATAGCTCATGCCCATACATGGGCGATGGGGCCGCTATTAGACGTAAAAGTGGCTCTTGTTCAACACGACTTCGCCGTGGTCAGGCACCCAAACCACCCAGGTGTCGGGCGATTCTTGGCAGAGTAGCTGGGCCTCGTCAGCGGCGTAGGGGTTGAGCAGGATGGCCAACTTTACCCAGGTGTCGCGGGTGTAGGCAATGTGGCAAGCCGGGCTCCAGTCTGAGGCTGTGGCAGCGGGGGCTTTGAGGTTGGGAATCATTGGTATTGTCTCCAGGCGGTCAAGACTCGTGATTGCAGCCTCTGGATGCCCCTGGAGAGAGACTCGGCCAAAGAGAAGAATCAAAAGTTTCTGTATTTATTTTTACAAAATAGATGCGATCGCCCCCACTTTCGCCAGATAAGTTCACAAACCCTGACCGACGGGTGCGATCGGCTCCATAGGATCGGCTCCATAGGATCGGCTCCATAGATAGGAGAACTTTGCTCACCGCGCGGCTGCCTTAGGGCATTGCGCTGCCATGGCCCTATGGCGGTACCTATCTCAGCACCCAAAGCCCAATACCCGAATTCAGCTTGCAGAAACCGGATGAATAAAGTACAAATGTACTTATTCGGCGTCTCCCATAGCGGCTTTGATTTGATCTACAAATTCCTGATGGTCGATCACTGGCTTAGAGATATAGCCATCGGCACCGCTCTGGCTCAAGAAATTTTCGCGATCGCCCTCCATGGCGTGGGCCGTCACCAAAATTACCGGCAGCTTCGCCGTATTGGGGTCGGCCTTCAGCAGCTGGGTAATCTTGATACCATCCATGGGCTTGCCCTGGTACATGCTGTGGGCCAGGGAGACATCCATCAGCACCACATCTACCTCACCGCTGCGGGCAATGGCGATCACCTCTTCCACATCTTCGGTGTGCTTGACCGCCAGACCGCCGCGCTTGGTCAAAATCTTCGAAAATACCCGAGCGTTCACCAGGTCGTCTTCAACCAGTAAGACGGTCTTCATCGCGTGTGCCTAACCCCTGTCATCGGAGGACTATGGAACTAAAACTCTGCCCAGGTGCTTGCCATAGCCACAGGCTTGCCTATAAGTTACAGCATTGTTAATGCCAATCTATCAAGGCATTCTAAATTAAGCCGTGAAATGTTAATTCAGTCTCAGGCTGTGGCTACACTCAGCTATCAACCGGGCTACGCCGCCTAAACCGTCGCTTTTTTATCCAGGACTCTTCCATGGCCGACCAACTCGACATGCTTGCCTCTGGGCAAATTGTGCCCACCTCACTCCACACCGAGGTGCAGCGGTCGTACCTGGAATACGCCATGAGCGTGATTGTGGGCCGCGCTTTGCCCGACGTGCGTGACGGCCTCAAGCCCGTGCACCGCCGCATTCTCTACGCCATGCACGAGCTGGGGCTGACCCCCGATCGCCCCTACCGCAAGTGCGCCCGCGTGGTCGGCGACGTGCTGGGCAAATACCACCCCCACGGCGATCAGGCGGTGTATGATGCCCTGGTGCGCATGGTGCAGACCTTCTCTAGCCGCTACCCGCTGCTCGACGGCCACGGCAACTTTGGCTCGGTCGACAACGACCCTCCGGCGGCGATGCGCTACACCGAGACACGCCTGTCGCCGATCAGCCACGGGGCGATGCTGGAGGATATCAGCGAGGCTCTAGTTGACTTTAGCGATAACTTTGACAGCTCTCAGCAGGAGCCGGTGGTGCTGCCCACCCAGCTGCCCAACCTATTGCTAAATGGCTCTTCGGGCATTGCCGTGGGCATGGCGACCAACATTCCGCCCCACAACCTGGGCGAGGTGATCGACGGGCTGGTGGCGATGATCGATCGCCCCCAGCTCTCCGACGATGAGCTGTTTCGCCTCATTCCTGGCCCCGACTTCCCCACCGGGGGCGAGATCATCGGCACCGAGGGCATTCTGGATGCCTACCGCACCGGGCGAGGCAGCATTCCGGTGCGCGGCATTTGCCAGTTTGAGGAGGTGCATCCGGGCAAGGGGCGGCAGCGGCGCAACGCGATCATCGTCACCGAGCTGCCCTATCAGGTAAACAAGGCGGGCTGGATCGAGAAGATTGCCCAGCTGGTGAATGCGGGGCGGCTGGAGGGGATTGCCGATATCCGCGACGAGAGCGATCGCGACGGCATGCGCGTGGTGATCGAGATCAAGCGCGACACCCCGGCCCAGCGGGTGCTGCAAGATCTCTACCGCACCACGCCCCTGCAAACCAACTTCGGCGTGATCATGCTGGCCCTAGACGATGGCCAGCCCCGCCAGCTGCCCCTGCGCGACGTGATGCAGGCGTTTCTCACCTTCCGCGAGACCACCCTCACCCGCCAGTACCAGCACCAGCTAGAGAAAACCGAGGCCAAGCTGCACATCACCGAGGGTCTCCTCACCGCGCTAAACAATCTGGATGCGATCATCGACATCCTCCGCAACGCAGCCGACGGCACCACCGCCAAGCAGATCTTTCAGCAGCAGTTTGACCTCAGCGAGCGCCAGTCGGACGCGATTTTGGCCATGCCCCTGCGCAAGCTCACGGGCATGGAGCGCCAGGGCCTGGCCACCGAAGCGGAGGAACTGGGCCAGCGGCGAGACGAGCTGAATCGGTTATTGAGCGATCGCCATGAGCTGCTCAAAGCCATGAAAAAAGAGCTGCGGGCGCTGAAGAAAAAATTCAACGACCCCCGCCGCACCCGCATTCAGACCGAGGCCGAGCGGGCTGAGGAATCTCAACAGGTAGAGGAGATCATCGCTGAGGTGGCCGAAGAAGCCGCCGTGGTGGAATTCACCCAGAAAGGCTACGTGCGTCGCTACTCGCAAAAGTCTTACCAGCGGCGGCAGGCGCGGCTAGAAGCTGACACCGATCCTAAACTTCACGAAATTGACGACGACCCGGTTATCCAAACCGAGCCTGCCCTCACCACCCAGGAGGTGCTCACCCTCACCCGCGACGGTCGCGCCTTTACCGTGGCGGTAGAGGCCATCCCCAACAACCCGCGCCAGGGCAAGGGGTCGCCCCTGGTCAACCTGCTGCCGGGGTCAGTGCCGCCGGATGCCGATGCGATCGTGGCTCAGTTTGTGATTCGCGAAGACCTGCTGGAGCATGACCTGATTTTGGTCACCCAAAGGGGCAAGATCAAACGCGCCCCGCTGAGTGAGTTCACCAACCTCACCGGGCGCGGCCTGACAGCGATGAAGGTGAAGGACGGCGACGAGCTGGCCTACGTCACCCTGGCCGAGCTGGGCGACGACCTGGTGTTGGGCACCACGGGTGGGCGACTGCTGCGCTTCCCGATCGACGACGACAATCTGCAAGTCATGGGCCGTGCCGCCCAGGGGCCTCAGGGCATTCGCTTGGGCAAGACCGAAACTCTGGCGGGCTGTGTGCGGGTGCAGTCGGGCAAAGACTGTGTGCTGCTGGTGACGGCGGCGGGCTACGCTAAGCGCCTGCCGGTGGAGGGGCTGCGGGTGGCCAAGCGCGGCGACATCGGTACCCAATCGTTCCAGTTCAGCCTCAAGACCGACCGGCTGGTGGCGCTGCTGCCGGCGGTCTCTCAAGAATCAGTGACGCTATTCACCAGCGCCGACAGAACCGCCGTTATTTCGGTAGATTCTGTGCCGCGTCAGGGTAGAACCGGGGAGAGCGATCGCATTGTCAAGCCCAACAAAGGTGAGACTGTGACCCAGGTGCGGCGGGTTACGCTGCCCGATCAAGGGGCATCGGCAGAAGAAGAGTAAGATAAATTTTGGATTGGTGGTCTACCGTAGGGTGCATTCGCGCTAGCAATGCGCCACCTTCTACGATTCTCCTAAGCCATCTTCCTACGCAGCCCCAAACATCTTCCGCATACTCCTCACACTCGCCCAACCCCGTGGCCCACGTCGCAATCGAAAACGTCTACAAAACCTTCCCCAAGTCGCGCCAGTCTACCGACGAAGCGGCTCTCATGGCAGACACCGATCCCAACTCTCTGGCGGTGCTCAAGCGCATCAACCTCACCATTGACGACGGCGAATTTATGGTGCTAGTCGGCCCCTCGGGCTGTGGCAAAAGCACCCTACTGCGGCTGATCTCAGGGCTAGAAGAGATTACGGGTGGCAGTATCTGGGTGGGCGATCGCAAAGTCAACGACCTGCCCCCCAAGCAGCGCGACACCGCCATGGTGTTCCAGAGCTATGCCCTCTACCCCCACCTCAGCGTCTACGACAACCTCGCCTTTGGCCTGCGCCGCATGGGGGCCGACCTGAGCCAGGCCCTGCCGGAGCTGGGCGAAACCCCTCTCCCCCTCAGCGACTCCCCCGCCAACCAGGAGCTAGAGCGCCTGCTGACCGACAGCCGCTGGTGGGAAAAGCCCCTGGTTTCAGTCACCCGCAGGCTGCCCCCCGGTCTGCG
The DNA here is from genome assembly GCF_055795045.1 of Pseudanabaena sp. PCC 9330. Classification (NCBI taxonomy): domain Bacteria; kingdom Bacillati; phylum Cyanobacteriota; class Cyanophyceae; order Pseudanabaenales; family Pseudanabaenaceae; genus Pseudanabaena; species Pseudanabaena sp. PCC 9330. The sequence goes on from NZ_JAYFES010000115.1 coordinate 569,117, forward strand.
CTACGTGTCTGAGGCCGAGCGGCTGATCGACGATCGCATCCGCGCCGTGGCCAAAATGCTGCAAATTGATGGGCTGCTGGGCCGCTACCCCCGCCAGCTCTCGGGCGGGCAAAAGCAGCGGGTGGCCCTGGGTCGCGCCATGGCCCGCAACCCCCAGGTGTTTTTGATGGATGAGCCCCTGTCAAACCTGGACGCCAAGCTGCGCATGGAGACCCGTGCCCAGATTGTGAATTTACAGCGCCAGTTGGGCATCACCACCATCTACGTCACCCACGACCAGGTGGAGGCCATGACCATGGGCCACCGCATCGCCGTGATGCACCAGGGCCAAATTCAGCAGGTGGCCACACCGTTAGAACTCTACAACCGCCCCGCCAACCGCTTTGTGGCTGGGTTCATTGGCTCCCCGCCGATGAACCTGATCCCGGTCAGGGTGCAGGCTCCATTTTTGCTGGTGCACCCTGAGTTTCGCCTATCGCTGCCCAGCGAGTGGGATGACCGCCTGCTGCCCTTCGACAACCATGAGGTGCTGCTAGGTATTCGCCCCGAGCATTTGAGCCTAGCGTTGCCCGCACCCAAAAACTTTCACGGCCACATCACCCATCTAGAAGCATTGGGCAGTGAGACCTATCTGACGGTTCAGAGCGAGGGGCTGACGCTGCTAGCCAAGGTTCCACCCGATGAGGTGGTGCGCATTGGGGATGCGGTGTGGCTGGCGATCGCCCCCGAAAAAGCCCACCTCTTTGACCCCGCCACCGAACTGTCGCTTTGGCAGAGCCAGATGTAGGGCGATCGCTCGCCCAAAAATTGCCGCCCTTGGGAGCAGCTTTATCAGGGAAGCTACTAGACTTAAAACAAGCCCATCGGTACCTGCTATGGTCGCCTACTCCCAACCCTGGACTACCCGCGATTTAGCCGCCATGCCCGACGACGGCGGCTGGAAACGCTACGAAATTATCGACGGAGAACTCTACGTGACCCGTGCCCCCCACATTCGCCACCAGGGTGCAGCCGGAAAGCTGCATGTGCGTCTAGAAAATTGGTCTGAGCAGACAGGGTTAGGCTCCGCATTTCAGGCTCCAGGGGTCGTTTTCACCCCGATAGACGCTGTAATTCCCGACGTGGTGTGGATTAGCCAGACGCGCTTAGCCGATGGGGTAGACGATGCCGGGCACCTCATCGTGGCTCCAGAGCTGATGGTGGAGGTGCTGTCCCCTGGCGATCTCAATGAGCAGCGAGATAGGGAAGTTAAGCTCAAACTCTATTCGCGCTACGGGGTGCAGGAATATTGGATCGTCAACTGGCAACTCAAAACCCTGGAAATTTATCGCCGCGCTGAAGCCCAGCTCCAGCTGGCTGGTACGCTCTTGGTTGACGACACTCTCTCATCTCCGCTACTGCCAGGCTTTAGTACTCCTATGGCTGAGATTTTTCGCTAAGCAAGCAAAACCTCATTGCATAGGGGCAAGCGAAGTGTGCCCACTGGGCTCAAGATTCTCTTGCTGGGCGCAGCTCTTTAGTGTCATGACTCCATAACTGGATAGAAGCCTCGACAGTACTCAGTCACTTTGCTTTCGCTTCTAAGGTTTCGAGGCGGCTCTTGAGGTCTTGGTTAGACTTTTTCAGGTCGTCGAGTTCTTGGCGCAGTTTTTCCACCGCTTTATCTTTGCCGATCGCTTTCTGAACATCCTGCACGGCTTCCTGGGCGCGGCGGCGCACGCGACCGTCGGGGGTGTGGTCAGCCAGGCTTTGCAGAATGGAGATGGCGCGGGAGGCTTCCATACTGCCCAGGGCCGAGACAGCAGAGACCTGGGTAAGGAAGAAGGATTCGTGGGCGATCGCATCTAGCCGATCGAGTATCCGCTCCACGCTGGGCTTACTCTGCCCTTTAGAGATGGCACCCAAGGCGCGAACCGCCGCCAGCCGCAGGGCCTGGGGGATGCCGGGTTCGGTGTACTTCAGCACCAGATCTAGCGCTTCTTCGGAGGATTTGAACTGGCTCAGGGCCGCGATCGCCCCCGACCTGACCGTCTCATTCCACCCCTGACGCTCTTTGAGAATGCTCTCTAGCAGCTTGAGGGTTTTCTTGTCTTTGGCTTTGCCCTCCAGGTCGGCGGCCCCGACTTTGCCCAGGGAGCGGATGGCGGCGGCTTCGACGTAGTAGCTGGGGTCGCCTTTTTCGGCGATGTTTTTAAGCGCCTTGTAGCTCTCGGCGGTCTTGATGTCGCCCAGAGATTCCACCACGGCACGGCGCACGCGGGCTTCGGGGTCTTGGAGACCTTTCAGCAATCCCTCAACGGCTTGATCCAATTTCACGGAAGCTAGCTGTTCGGCTACTTCAGCCCGCACGCCCCAGAAGGGTTCGTCCGTCAAAGATTCCGTGAGGGCGGTGACGGCTTCGAGGCTGCCCTTCTTGGCTAGGGCGATCGCCGCCTCGATGCGCGAGAGGGGGTCGGGGTCGTGCTTGAGTTGGGCCTTGAGTTCCGCCACAGGATATTCCAATTCCACCGTTTTCAGGTAGTGGTTGCCCACGTCAAAGCTCAGGAAGTCGGGCTTTTTGTCGAGGGGGAAGAACAGGGCTTGTTCGCGCTCGTGAATCCGCACGGTGAAGGGTTTGACTTCGACCTTGGTGGACTTTCCTTTGCCAACAAAGCCAAAGCCGATGGGGATTCGTAGGTCAAATAACCCGCTGGTGCTGCTGGTGTCGCCGTCTTTGGCCTGGGTTTGGGTGACGGTGACCTTGGCCAGCTTGCTGTCACCATCCCAGCTGTAGGTGACTTTGTAGTCGGGGTGGCCGCCGCGCAGCACGTACTGGTCAAACAGGGGCCGCAGGTTGCGCCCGGTGGCTTTGTCGATCGCCCGCAGCAGGTCGATGGTTTCGACAGTGCTGTGGGCATGGTCTTGCACAAAGGTGTGAATCGCTTTCCAGAACAGGGTATCGCCCAGCTCGGCGCGAATCATGTGGTAGACGCAGGCCCCTTTTTCGTAAATGTGGCGATCGTAGAGTTCAATGGCCTCGCGGTACACGTGGGTGACCATGGGGCGGCGGTAGCGGCTTTTGTCTTCATCTAAATAGCTGCGGGCCTCGCCGAGGCGGTAGTAGGCGGCCTCGTCCGCGCCGTACTCCTGATCGGTCCACATCACTTCGGAGTAGGTGGCCATGCCCTCTTTGACCCAGGCGTGGCTCCAGTGGTTGATCACCAGCAAATCCCCAAACCACTGGTGGGCCAGCTCGTGGACGACCAGGGCTTCGGAGTTGCGGTTGTCGATCGCAGCCCGTTCATCCAGCAGGCAGCGATCGGTCAAGATCGTCACCGACGTATTTTCCATGCCGCCAAAGATGAAGTCGGCGGCGCACACCTGGGCGTATTTGGGGAAGGCGTAGCGATAGCCGTACTTTTCGCTCAAGAATTCCACCATGCGGGGAGTTTTGCCCATGGTGAGCTGGCCCTGGTCTTTGCGCCCCTTCTCAACGTAGTAGGTGACGGGAATGTCTTGCCACTGGTCTTGGATGACGTCGAACTCGCCCACGGCCAGAGCCATTAAATAGGTAGGATGCACCTGCTGCTGGTGCCAGTGAAAGACCTTGTGGTCGCCGTCCTCCTTGGTTTCTAGCAGGTCACCGTTGGAGACGACCTGGTACTGGGCGGGCACCCGCACCCGGATTTCTGAAGTCGAGAGCATACCGGGATAGTCGAAGCAGGGAAACCAGAAGCGGGAGTCTTCGTCTTCGCCCTGGGTCCAGACCTGCACGGGTTTGTCGGGGTAGTGCTTGTCGGGGCCGATAAAATAAATGCCGCGCTCGGGCTGCACCAGGCGATAGGCGATCGCCACGGTAAAGCTCTCCCCCGCCACGGTCGGCTTTTTCAGCCGCACTACCAATTGCTCGCCGTCGTAGTCAAAGTCTTGCTTGGCGGTGCCCACCTTCACCGACTCGATCTGCTGGTTTACCGCATCCAGCGTCAGGCTATCAACGCCGTCGCGCACGGGGTTAATGCGAATTTTGCAGGTGCCTTCGCAGATTTTGTTTTCAAGATCTAGGCTCAAATCCAGCGCGATATGTTCGACCTGCCCAGGGCGATCGGGGTTGTAGTGGGGTTTGGCCCCCGGCATTTCAAACGACTTGTAGCCGTTGTTGTCATCCTGCAGGGCGGTGCGGTGGGCGGTGGACATGGGAGCAATGAACCTTTGCGTGACGAAAAACTGGGGATGGCAATGATATCAAACCCCTGCACCTAGGCCCACTCGTTCAGCCTGAGATGCCCGTGATGTATGGGATATTAGGTCATCCTACTGCGAATCTTACTAAATCGTAGTCATTTTGACGGTGCTTAAAGCGCCATAATCGTTCCCCATGGCCTAGGCCATGGGGCGGGGTTTACCCAGATTGCGGTACCAGCGAGCCAGTTTTTTGGGATTAACCCCCAGCAGGTAACCGGCGATCATGACTTGGTTGGCCAAAGTGGTGCGCAAAATGCCGAGGGTGCGCCAGCGGCGATCGCTCGTTACCACCGCCCTGGGCGCGATCGCCACCCGCCCCACCGTCCTCAACCGTCGCACCAGCTCAAAGTCCTCCATCACCGGCAGGTCGGGGAACCCACCCATTTTGTCAAAGACCTCGGCCCTGAGAAAAAGCCCCTGGTCGCCGTAGGGCATTTGGCATCGGCGCGATCGCAGATTCACCCCCCATTCCACCCAGCGCAGCCCCCAGCTCTTGCCATCAATGGCCAGGCAAAAGGCCCCAGCCACCACCCCCGGCTGCGCCAGGGTAGAGCGAATCGCCTGGTCAAACCGATTGGGTAGGCGAGTATCGGCATGGAGAAACAGCAGAATTTCGCCCGTGGCCGCTGCGGCCCCCCGGTTGAGCTGACGCGATCGCCCCGGTGCAGACCCAATCACCCTCACCCCAAAGCGTGTGGCCACGGCTACGGTCTGATCTGCACTGCCGCCATCGACTACAATCACCTCAATCTCAGGCGTCGCGGCGAAGGTGGCCAAGGTCTTTGGTAAGTTACTTGCCTCATTGAGGGTCGGCACAATAATCGAAATGTGGGGCAAAGACATTGGAACCAAGACATCGGGGCAAAGCCCTAGCGGCAGTGGAGAGCCAGGCAATCGTAAGCGCTACTGTAGCCAATCCCAGGGGTGGTTTTGATGAATGGCACCTAAGTATTGGCTGAGCCCAGCGGCTAGACTCCTTAGAATGGGTCAAAGATATAGTTGTCGGCGTGCTGATGCGCTTTGTCGCATTCCGCCTGGCTACGCACCGTCCAGGCTAGCAGGGGCAAGTTAAAGTAGTTGCGAGCTAGGGTGGTGGGCAGGTTGGGCAACGCCTTGACGTTGTAAGCAATAAAGTGGGGCGCGCTCAGCCAGGTGAGCAGCAGGTTACTGCGCAAGAATTTTTGGGGCCGCCGGGCCAGCTGCCCCCGCGTAATGTGGGGCGCATGGTACCGCAGCCACTGGAGCGATCGCGGGTTAAACGACTGCACCGCAAACTCGCCCCGGTAGTTAGCCAGGGTTTTGACCAGGGCTTGCTCGGGGGGGCCGACTTTTTTCTCGTTTTTAAGCTCAATCAGCACCGGCACCCGGCCATCAATGCAGGCCAACGCCTCAGCAAAGGAGGGAATGATTTGGTCACTGCCGCGCAGATAAAACCCCTTGAGGCTACGGAGGTTTTGGTCGGTGATGCGCCCCTTGCAGCCTGTCAGCCGCTTGAGGCCGCGATCGTGAAACACCGCCAGGTGGCCATCGGCCAACAGCTGCACGTCTAGCTCGATGGGATGATTGGCGGCGATCGCCGCCTCAAACGCCGCCAGCGAATTTTCTGGCACGGCCGTATCGTGATGTAGGCCTCGGTGGGCAATGGGTCGAGTCGTAATCCACTCCATCGGGGGCATCCTCTACCCTGCTAAGCTGGGCTAACCTACACGCGGGTCAAGCTGTCTTAATTTTTGCCTGTATCACTTACCGTCGTCTCTCTCCTTAAAGTACGACCAACCCCCTATCCCCGCCAACCCCCCTATGCCCGTTGATACCTGGTTTCCCCTCGCGGTTTACTACGATGACCTGCCCGATGCTGCCCAGCACAACGCTGCCCTAGCCGAGGCCATTCTCGATCTCGAAGCCAACGGCAGCGAGCCCCGAAACTTTCCCGAAATGGCCTGGACGGGCGACCTCCACGGGGTCGAGCAAGTGCACACCGATCCCCGCTTTAGCTGGGTGGTCAGCCAGGTCGAGACTCACGTCGTTACCTACCTCACCGAGCTAGGCCTTGACCTCAGCCAGGTCGAGCTCTACATTCAGCGGGCCTGGCCGGTGGTGTCGCGCCCCCAGCAAGAGGTCGGTGCCCACTGCCACAACACCGCCCACGTCAGCGCCGTCTACTACGTCGCCGTGCCTGAGTCAGGCACCGATGCCGCAGGCTGCCTCACCTTTTTAGACGACGCTCGCCCCAACGAAGTTAGCCCCGGCCTCGGCAGCGAGAATACCAACATCATCGCCACATGGAACTACTTCAACCAAGACCAGGCGCTCTACCTACCCACCGAGGGCAGGCTGATCATCTTCCCCGCCAAGCAGCGCCACGGCGTCACGCCCAACCACACCGACGATCTGCGCCTGTCGCTCTCCTTTGACATTGTGCTCACCGCTGCTCCCGGCCAGGCCGCCGGAGCCTACGAATTTCTCATGCCGCCCCCCACCCAGTGGCAACGGTTTGGGGCGATTGGTTAACGTTACTGTGGTTACAGCGACTGCCTGATAGGTTGAGTATTCCTGACCCTAAAGCTGCGGCGAGAGACCTTTGGCTGGGCTAAAAATCTCCATCATCGTCTAGCCCTAGGCTTTCTTCTTCGCCCTCTTCTACCATGTTGGGGCTAATCAGAGTGATATCAAACTCGTCGGGGGGTAGGGTAGACTGACTGTCGCGCTTGAGTTGGTAATAGACAGCACGGGCTTGGGGGCCAAACACGATCTCATCTTCGTCTTTGAGGTCGTGGGCTTGTAGCTTGCGTCCGTTGATCAACATGCCGTTGGCGCTGGGTTTACCCTTGAGGTTGCCATCGACAATGCGGTAGTAAAACGAGTCATCATCCTTGGGTAGTTGCACCAAGGTAGCGTGGTGACGCGAGACAAACTGAGACGATAGCCGAATATCGCACTTGGGGTCGCGGCCAATCGAGTACACCGACCCATCTAAGGTAATTTCTCGACGGCCCTTGCTGTCTTCGACAATGAGAATGTTAGTGAGTTTGGTGTGGATTGGCATGCTCTATCAATCTTTGGCCAGGAGGGGTACGACCCCAGAGGGTGCAACAGCTTTGGTCTTTGATCTCACGTCCCGATAACCATTGCCTGAATGGTAGCAGAATCCTTGATAGCTGGCTGACAGAGTTAACGAACATCCCTGAGCAGATCTCAAAACCGGCCTCACAAATTTATCAGGGAGACAGGTTAGACAATGACTCCTTAGCTATTCTTATCGGCAGAAGTTGGCTCCATGTCGTCCCAGGGGTTTGAGTTGACATCGCGTAGGCGCTTCAGCATCCAGTCAAAGCGAATATTGCCCATAGACAGCATGTCGCTCATCTCATCGATACCCAGATCATCAAGGCTAGCGACCGGACGCCAATGTTCACCCTGGAGGTGTTTAACGGTGCTGCGCAGGCGACTCGATAGCAAAATTGCCAGAGCGCGATAGAACCGAGCCGCAAACCAAATATCATGCTCAAGCTTTTGGCGCAGTAGTTTGCATGAAATAGCCAGCACAATGCTTGGCTCTAGGGCAGTCACCGTTGCCGAGGGGGGCTGGCCATCAATAAATGACATTTCGCCCACCACCTCCCCCGTAGCTAGCAGTGCAATGGCTTGACTATCCAGGGCGGCTACTGAGACCTCAAGCTCACCATCTAAAATGAGGAATAGCTGATCGCAGGGCGCGCTTTCGTAAATTAAGACATCGCCAGACTGTAACTCTTGACGTTGCCCCGCAGCGATGAGCCAATCGACATCTTCGTCTTCTAAAACACCGAGAATGAATACCACACGCTTCATGGCTGCGGCCCTAATCAACAATATTTAACCGCTGACAGCTAGATTGAGCACCACCCTAACCCTACTCTAGCGGGGGGAGCAGCTCGGGAACTCACCCTAGAGTTACTTTTCCTAGAGTACCTTGAGATAAACCCATGCCAGTTTTTTAACATAACCTAAGATGGCATGTACGGGACATGGCTGTACTGCGGGCATTCTGCAATAGTTCTCAATGCTCGCTCGGCTGTTGAAACTTTGACCCTAGAGCGATGTATAGCAATGTTGTCGTTAGGGTACTTTGGCCGATCACTCTATACCGAGCTTTTCTTTTACGATGACTACCTTGCCACCGGGGCCAGTAATGTCGCCCTCCGCAAAGATACCCGAAGCCAATGCTCCTGATGTGATGGTTTGTGCCTATTTTTTGGGCCAGAGCATTGATTTAATGGCCTTGGCCAGAGACCGATGGGCGATCGCCGATCACCCATCACCGGCCCTACCCCCCACCTCGCCTCTGGTGGTGCCCATTGGCGACAGGGGCCAGGGCGTGTTGTTTGGCTATGGGGCGGCGGTGCTGTTTGGGCTGGCCGACGGGGCACAGCAGGCCTTTATCGCCACTCTCAAGCCCCACATCGCTAACCCCTTCGACCAACCCGAAACCGAGGCGGCTACGATTCGCCTCACCCCCAACAGCAGCGGTAAGGTGCAGGATGGGCTGATTTTCTTGTCGTCGTTAGACGGAGAGCGGCTGCAAATTGTGGCGGATGTGATGGCTAAGAGTGTGGTGCTGGCCCACTATGAAATTGGTGCCGCTGCTGTGTTTGACCGCATTGAGCCCTACGCCGCCGACCTACAATCCCAGCGTCGCACCAGCATTCAGGGTGCACAGCTGCTCAAGCAGATCGGCCAAACGCTGATGATTCAGCACAAAATTGTGGGGCGAGTCGAGATCGTCGATAAGCCTGAGCTGCTGTGGGAGTATCCTGACCTCGACCCCCTCTACCACCGTCTAGAGGATGAGTACGAGATTCGCGATCGCCATTCGGCCCTAGAGCGCAAGCTCGACCTGGTCAGCCGCACCGCCGAAACTGTGCTCGACCTGCAGCGCCACCAGACCGGCCTGCGCCTAGAGTGGTACGTGGTGCTGCTAATCGTGGTAGAAGTGCTGCTGTCGCTCTACGACCTATTTTTAAGACCTCGGTTTTAATGACTCCGCGTTTAGGCGACGTCTACAAAATGGTTTCCCTGTGCGCCATTGAGCTGTCCCAGTTCTTAATCGTGGCTGGGGTATGTCTTTGAAATAAGGCCAATGGCAATAAGGCCAATGGCAATAAGGCCAATGGTCATCACTATACTTAAACGCCCCCTACAGAGGTATCGATGGGACAGTCAATTACCGTTAACCAGGCCGAGTTTGAGCAGGCGGTGCTGCAATCGTCGTTTCAGCAGCCGGTGCTGGTCGATTTTTTTGCCACCTGGTGTGGCCCCTGCCAGCTGCTCAAACCCATGCTCGAAACCCTGGCCCAGGAGTACGACTTCACTCTGGCCAAGGTTGACATTGACCAAAACCCTGAGCTGGCTAAGGCCTTTGGGGTCGAGGGGGTGCCCGACGTGCGCATTGTCAGCCAGGGGCAGGTGCGGGAAGGGTTTGTGGGAGTGCTGCCTGAGCCCCAGCTGCGGGAGCTGCTAAATGGCCTGGGGTTGCGATCGCCCCTAGAAGAAGACTTAGCCGCCTTAGAGGCGGCCCAGGCAGCAGGCGATCTGGCGGCGGTTTTACCGGCCTTGTCCACACTGCTGACCCGCTACCCCAACAACGGCCAGATTTTGCTGAAGGCAGCTCAGATTTACATGGCTCAGGGAGATGACGCCCTGGCCAGTCAATATCTGGAATTGATTGACCCTAGCGATCGCACCGCCGCCGACCAAGCCGATGGCCTGCGAGGGCTGATCACCCTCCGCCAGTCGCTGGCTGACCTAGGCGATGGCGAACTCGATGTTGCCTTTGGTAAAGCAAGTAATGGTGCCCTATCGGGGGATTTTGCCACGGCTCTGGAAGGCTTTCTAGGCGTGGTGGAGCAAAGCCGCGCCTACCGCAGCGATGGTGCCCGCAAAGCCATGCTGGCGGTGTTTAAGCTGCTGGGCGACGGCGACCCACTCACCATCACCTACCGCAAACGTCTGATGCAGGCTCTGTACTAGCTACAAGACTGAGAAAAATCTGAAGAATTTTGCGCCAACTAGCTTTGGTTAAGGTCACGACAGTTATTGTGGAAATAGTTACTTAAGCTGATCTCCTAGCAATTTGGCCAACGCTACCTGATTGGTAACCCCTATGGCACTCTTGGCACGCTGGCTTCAGTTTTTGCGGTTTTTGGAAGGGCTGCTGGAGTTCTTCGACGTTCTGACCACTCCCCTGGGTATAGTGGCTAGCGTGGGGCTGGGGCTATACAGCCTGCTAGTGTTTTTCGGCACCGATGCCTCGGCGGCGGCTACCTTGGCGGGGTCGGTGGCTCTGGGGCTCAGCTGCCTGATCACTCGCCCCGATTTTTGACCCCTTGCCCTATGGTTCCTGCGGTTGAGGCTGCGAAAAAAATTCTTGATCTGGTGGGGCTGCCGACGGCGATCGAGTCTGTTGCCCTAGATGCGGCGTTGGGGCGAGTGCTGGCAGCATCTATCTCCAGCCCGCTAGATTTTCCCCACTGGGATAATTCGGCGATGGATGGCTACGCGGTGCGTTACGACGATGTGCAAGGGGCCAGGGCTGACACCCCAGTGGCGCTGCTGCTGACCGAGACTATTCCAGCGGGGCAGTTGCCCACTCTACCGGTGGGGCCAGGCCAGGCGGCTCGCATTCTCACCGGGTCGATGCTGCCCGCTGGGGCCGACACCATCGTCATGCAAGAGGTGACTCGGCGGCAGGGGGAGCAGGTGATAGTGCTAAAAGCACCAGCACCCCAGGCGTTTGTGCGGCATCGGGGCAGCTATTGCCGTGCCGGGGAGCCACTCATGGCCCCAGGGCTGGCCATCGGTGGGCCAGAGCTGGCGGTGCTGGCCGCCGCCCAGTGCGTTCAAGTACCCGTGTTTCGTCAGCCTCGGGTGGCGATTCTCTCCACTGGTGATGAGCTGGTGACCCCAGAGACGCCCCTACAGCCGGGGCAAATTGTTGACTCTAACCAGTACGCCCTGGCGGCGCTGGTGCGTCAGGCTGGCGGCATTCCTCTTCCCTTGGGCATTGTGCCCGATCGCCCCCAGGCTCTGCGCGAAGCGATTCGGACGGCTCTGCCCCAGGCCGATGTGGTGGTGTCATCGGGCGGCGTGTCGGTGGGCGACTTTGACTATGTGGATGAGATCTTGGTGGAGCTGGGGGCCACGCTGCACATTCGCGCGGTGGCGGTCAAACCCGGCAAGCCCTTGACTGTTGCCACATTTCCAGAGGTCTCTGGGCAGGTGCCGTTGTACTTTGGGCTGCCGGGTAACCCGGTGTCGGCCCTGGTCACGTTCTGGCGGTTTGTGGCTCCGGCCCTGCGCAAGCGATCGGGGCTAGGGAAGGATTGGGGGCCAGTGTTTGTGCCCGCCACCACCCGCCATGGGCTTAAGGCAGGGGGGCAGCGAGAGACCTACCTGTGGGGCAGACTGGAGGCCACACCCCAGGGCTACGAGTTTGAGCTGGCCGGGGGCGGCCACAATTCTGGCAATTTGATCAACCTGGCGGGCACCAATGCCCTAGCGGTAGTTCCTGTGGGGACGATGCTGATTCCGGATGGATCAACGGTGCAGGTGATGGTGGTGGGCTAGACGATCCCCGAGCAACGATCTAATCTCCCACTCCTCTACTGGTCTGGGCGATCGCACAAACATACTCCATTGCTGCCGTATTCAGCGGGTCAGGGGCTACTGACAGCCAGCGATCGCTACCTACGGGGCCGTCAAACTCGACATCGCGAAAGCGGCGGTTGGGGCAGTCGTACTCAGTCAGATAGGTGGTGCGCTGGGCAGACCCCGATCGCCGGTCGATATAGTAGCTGCTCACCCGCACGTGGCCCAGCTCCATGGGCTCAATGGAGTCAATATCGACAAACTGCTGCTGGTGGCCCTGGCTGGCCTCGGCCACGGGGTACCAGGTGGTAGCCAGAGACGATTGGGGGGCGGCAAAGACGGCGATCGCCCCCAGCAGTAGCACCAGCACTCCCCTTACCCAACCTTTTGCCAAAGCTCGCTGCCCCCCTGTAACCTGTAAAATCCTAACGCAGTCTAGGACTTGGCTCCTTAACTGGCCTGCTTCTGCAACCGGAGCATCCCTGCTCCTAGCCATCCCTGCTCGATGTTTGAGATACTCAGGGGGTGCAATCTCACCAAGGCAGCCATGGCCAACACCATTCGCACCATCACCAAAGTAATCGCCCGTGCTGGCCAAGAAGAAGCCCTCAAGGCCTTGCTGATCGAAGTGGTCTAACTGGCCCGCGAAAATGCTGGCTGTTTGCGGTTTGAGCTGTTGCAGGGCAACGCAAACCCTGGTGAGTTTGTCACCCTGGGCGATTGGCAGGATGACGCCACGTTTCAGGCTCACTACCGCTCTGGCTACATGGATGAGTTTATGTGCGAAATTCCCGATCTGGTGGATCATCCCCCTGACATTCAGTGGTACACCCTGGTGCTGTAGGCAGAGCGATCGCCCCTGGAGTAGCCTAGGGGCGGCTGCAGATGGCTATCTCCATGGCGACGGTGGCCGTTCCCTTAGTCTTAAGATTTGTTTACACTCAGAGAATAGTCTTAGCCCTCTGCCCCATGCTGCTTCAACCTGACCAGCGCACCAAGCTTGACGAATCGAGCGACACCTTTTTCTACGGTGCCCCTCGCTTTGTCACCCACGTGGACGATGGCTTTATTGCTCGCCTGACGGATCTGTATCGCGATCGCCTCGCTCCCCACAGCCGCATCTTCGACCTGATGAGCAGCTGGGTGTCGCACCTGCCCAGCGATGTGGAGTTTGACTGGGTCGAGGGCCACGGTCTGAACGGCGAAGAACTGGCCAAAAACCGCCGCCTCGACCACTACTTCGTCCAAAACCTGAACGAAAACCCCAGGCTGCCCCTAGAAGATCAATCCTTCGATGCGGTGCTGAACACCGTGTCAGTGCAGTACCTCCAGCAGCCCGAGGTGGTGTTTGGGGAAATTTACCGCATTCTCAAGCCGGGGGGAATTGCGATCGTGAGCTTCTCAAACCGGATGTTTTACCAAAAGGCGATCGCCGCCTGGCGTGACGGCAGTGAAAGCCGCCGAGTCAACCTGGTCAAGGGTTACTTTGGCTCGGTGCCGGGCTTTAGCACCCCCCAGGTGATCGTCCACACGCCCAGCGTTCCATCAATTCTGCAAATGCTGGGCATGGCCGGCGGCGACCCCTTCTACGCGGTGATTGCCGAGCGTCTGGAGCCCCTGGTCAAACCACACGTTCCCTAGACTTGGCCCCAGCGAATCCCTTACCCTGGCCGCAGATAGCGTTGGGTTAGGGCCATGCAGATTCGACTCGCAGCGGTAGGAGACCAGAGGGCGATCGCCGCTTTGCTCACCGACCTGGGCTACCCAGTGACAGAACCTTTTATGGCCCAGAGCATCCAGCGGCAGATCGATCACCCCGATGCAGCCCTGTTTGTAGCCGTAGACCAGACCATCCCGGTCGGGGTAATATCCCTCAACTTTGTGCCTCAGCTGGGGCTAGCGGGTGACTTTTGCCGCATTAGCTATCTCTGTGTCAGCTCCGAGGTGCGGGGGCAGGGCGTAGGGGCGGCGCTAGAAGCCTACGCTTGCGAGCTGGCCAGGGCGCGGGGATGCGATCGCATTGAGGTACATTGCCACAGTCGCCGCGATCGTGCCCATCAGTTCTACTACCGACAGGGCTACACCGAGTCGCCCAAGTACCTAATCAAGCCACTGGCCTAATGGGGCAACGGAATGACTCAACGTCACCGCTGCAATCCAGAGCCCCTTAGGCAGAAAATAAGGCGGTGGTGCGATCGCCAATCGCCTGCAAATTACGGGTCAAGTCATGGCGAATGTGCCGCTCGATCAGCGCCACTGGCATAGCACGGGGCGGGCGAATCACTAGGTCGTAGCCCAGACGCACCCGGTTTTCCTCAGTCCCTTCCACAGGTTCCAATGTCCACTTGCCCTCAAACTGGCGAAAGTCTCCCTCCACCATGGAGAAGCGTAGTTCTTGGGGAAAGGCCTCGACCATGTCGAGGACTACCCGGGCGCAAAACTTAATACTGAGAAAGCACTGGGATCCAATCTGCTCTAGGCGAATGCCCCCCTGAGGATGGCTCAGCCGCTGGCTGCACGACAGGTTAGGAATAAAGCTGGCCAGGTTGTCGTAGTCGGTGATCACCTGCCACACCTGCTCTGCCGTGGCGGGTATCTCGGTGAAGGCTAGAATGCGGCGTTGCTGACCCTCCAGCTTCTCAGTGTGGATGCTCACCCCGGTCTCTGCTGCGATCGCCAAATCTGTCCTGGCATCCAGGGGTACAGCCTCAAGATTAGTGGTGTCGGGGTTTTTCGCAATCATGAGTTAAACCAACCGTAACGGTTTAGTTTGGCCTGGCCACCACGCCTGTGCCCAGGATACCAGCAAAAATCGGTAGAACAATATTGGTCTCGTAAAACCTAGGTATAAATTCTAGGTGGTGCGGTCGTGGTGCTCAAACTCAAGGGTAAAACAGGTTTGCCAGAGCCCCCCAGCGATGGGCTGGCTCGACACCGATATAGTGCCCCCGATTTGTTCAACAATCCCACGTACTAGGGCAAGGCCGGTGCCGGTGCCCGCGATGCCGTCTTTGGTGGCGTTGCGCCCCCGCCGAAACTTGTCAAACACATGGGGCAGTTCTTCTGCTTCAATCGCCGCCCCCAGGTTACTAATCTGTAGTGTGACCCGCCCATTCTGGGTCTGGTTGTCGGCCAGGGCCAGGGTGACGGTGGTTTGGGGTGCCGAATATTTGCAGGCGTTGCTCAACAGCTCTTGTAGCACCTTGGTCAGTTGTTCTGCATCGGTGAATAACACCACTGGTTTGGCGGGCAACTGCCACTCTAGGGTCAACTCTGCCTGCTGCAACTGGGTGGTTGATGGGGCCGCTACCTCAGTCAGCAGTTTTCCTAGATCTGTAGATTGGCGCTCCACTGGGGAAACTTTAGACTCCAGCGTTTGCAGCATCAGCAGATCGTTGACCAGGTTAATTTCGCGGCTGCACTGCTGCTCCAGAATGTCTAGATACATCGCCGAGCGCTCGGGGGTGAGGTCGGGGCGGCGCAGCATGCGAATGGCCAGCATCATGCTGGTGAGGGGGGTGCGCAGCTCGTGGTTGAGAGTGCTGAGAAAGTCTTCTTTAAGGTATTGCAGATAGCGGAGTTGTTCGGTGTGGTGCTGAGCTTGCCCCTGGAGAAAGTATTGCTGGAATGCGATCGCTCCCAGACTGGCCAGGTTAGCCTGCACCGTTGGCTCCACCGCCAAGTTCGCCGATCCCAGCAGCAAAATGGCCCCCTGCAACCCCGACCCATCGACGGCGATCGCTGTGCAGGTGGCCGTGGTGCGCAGCCACGCCGGGGCGCAGTCCCCATCGCGCAGCAGTGCCGTCAGCCCCTTTTGCCAGTGCAGTCGGGCTTTGCCTGCCGCTTGGTCAAGGGTTTGCTGAATGAGCTCCAGGGCTACCCGACGCTGCCAGTCTAGGTTAGACCCAGTGAGCTGCTGGCTAGCGGGAGCAGCGCCTTGGTGCCAGCAAATGTAAATTAGATCTTGAGTACTGGGATAGTGGCACAGCAGCAAACAGGCCTTGGCCCCAGTGTGGGTGCCTAGCACCTCGGCTAGAGCGGGCAAGGGGTTGGGGTCATTGAGAGTAGCGGCAAGGGTGTGAACGAGTGGCCAGGTTTCTCGCCCATCGACCAGACTGGGAGAGGCCAGCGATAGCCCCTCGGGTCGAAATCTTTCTGGGGGGCGGGCCTGGAACAGAACCGGCGAGTTTTCAAATGCCATGGGCAACCAGCGAGCGACAGGTTCCTCAACCTCCTGAGCCGGAGGTAAGTCCAGCGACAGTCTTACCTCCGACCACCTCTAGCGTATCGACTAGCCCCAGCGGCAGTATCCGTGAATTCGCCAATCTTTCTCAGCCTCCTGCCCCGAGAATTCCGCAATCTCCGGGCAATGGCATCAGCGGTTTTACGCCGTCTTCATATGCCTTGATGGTTTCCCCTACCCTAATCTTCAGCAGGACATTAGTATTAATGAAGTCTGGGCCACAACGATTCTGGCTACACTGGCAGCAACGGCTTTTCTATCGGGTAGTTACCTATGGCGCGGTCGGCACGATCCTCAACTTCTCAGGCTTCGGCTTCTCAGGTGATTGGCACCGTCAAGGGGCCGGGAGAAGACGGCAACCAATACGTGTTTATCACCGCCGACAACCGTCAGGTAAAGATTGGTGAGTTTGTCTACTACACCGTTGATCTCGCAGACATCCCCAATGCCCAGATTTTGGGTAAAATTTCCGACCGCCGCCTGATCGACCACCTGCCCGATCGCATTTTTGCCGACCCCGATATTGACCCTGAGGCGATCGCCGCCCTGGTAGGCTTTGCCCACCCCAACCCCGAGATCTATGAGGTGACGGTAGATGTGGTGGGCCACTTTCACCCCGCCCTAGGGTTTATGAACCCCCGCATTGCCCCCGACCCAGGGGCCAAGGTCACCCTGGCCGACGATGACAGTCTGCGCCAGATCATCAATAAAAAGCAGCGGGAGGAAATCGGCTCGGCCCACATCGGTTCGCTGCTGCTGCGCCCTGGCGGGCGGGTGCCTGTGACGCTAGATGTGAAAGAGCTGGTGAGTACCCATATGGCGATCTTGGCGGGTACGGGTTCCGGCAAAAGCTACACGGCGGGCGTGCTGATCGAAGAATTGCTCAGTCCCTACAACCGGGCGGCGGTGCTGATCTTTGACCCCCACGGCGAGTATGGCACCTTGGCCGATATGCGTGGGCACACCAGTTTTAGCAGCGACGATGGCTACAGCCCCGAGGTGAAGCTGCTCACCCCCGACGACATTCGCATTCGTATGTCGTCGCTCGACTACTACGACATTCTGACGCTCTTGCCCGATATGAGCGATCGCCAGCAGGCCATTCTCAACAAGGCCTTTAGCCTGCTGGGCAAGCACAAGTTTGGCGAACACCGCTGGGATGTGCAGGATTTAATCTCGGCCTGCTATGAGTCAGACCGCACCACCGACGACGAGGGCAACGAGAAAACCGGCTCCTCGGCTCCAGCACTGGAGTGGAAGCTGGGCAAACTCGAGCGATCGGACTACTTCCACCGCATGGAGCACCTGGCTCCCAAGGATCTCTTCGCCCCCGGCCAGGTCACCGTGCTGCAAATGAACGAGATCAGCCAGGAAGAGCAGCAGGTGATCTGCGCCGCTGTGCTGCGCCAGAGCTACCAGGCCCGCATCAACACCGCCAAAGATAAAATCTCTGCCGATGACGAAAACTACTTGCCCTACCCGGTGTTCATCCTGATCGAAGAGGCCCACCGGTTTGCCCCGGCCAACGAGCCCGCTCGCTGTAAGCAGGTGCTGCGCACCATTCTCAGCGAGGGCCGCAAGTTTGGCATGGGGGTGGGGCTGATCACCCAGCGCCCCGGCAAGCTCGACTCCGATGTGCTCAGCCAGTGCATGAGCCAGTTCCTCATGCGCATCGTCAACCCCGTAGACCAGGACAGCCTCAAGTACGGGGTTGAGGCTGCCGGGCGGGATTTGCTCAAGGAGCTGCCCTCGCTGACTAAGGGGCAGGTGATCGTGTCGGGAGCCTGTGTGAATACTCCAGTGCTCTGCCAAGTGCGCAAGCGCCTTACCCAGCACGGCGGTGAAACCATGAATGCTCCCGAAGCCTGGCTCAGCCACTTTCAAGGCCATCGGCAGCAGGCCCGCCAGCTCGAAAAAGCGGTTCCGGCGCGGGCAGGCAAGAAAGCTGAAACCTTTGGCGGGGTTAGCATTGAGTGATATTCAACACTAACCTGGCTGGCACTGGGGGCAGATATAGCAGCGGCGGCCACCGATCATAAGCTTGGCGATGGTGTTGCCGCAGCGGTGGCAGGGCTGGCCCTGGCGGCTAAAGGCCCAGTGGCGATACTCACGGCGACGGTAGCCATCTTGCTTGAGCTGGGCGGCGAGGCCTAGGTCGTTGGTAATGCCGCTGTGGCGATAAGACTGCTGGGGTAGAGCCAGGGCTGCCTCGGCGAAGGTGGCAATTTGCTCGGGGGTGCAGTCTATGGGCCGCTGGCCGGGGTGAATGCCCGCCACGTAGAGTATCTCGGTGCGCAGATAGTTGCCAATGCCGCCGAGAAACCCCTGGTCGAGCAGCAGGGTAGCAAACTGGCGGCGGTGAAAGGGCTGGCTGAGGGTGCGCTCTGCCACCTGTGCCGGGGTGACGGTGGCATCAAGGGTATCAGGGCCGAGCTTAGCGATGTAAGGGTGGTTGGGCACGGCCTCAGCATCGAGCACCTCGATCTCTGAAGCGCTGTAGAGCAAGGCCCAGCGCTGGGGGGTGTGCACCGCAAAGCGCAGCTGGCGGCGGGTGGCGGGGGCACTGTCGGGCTTGCAGATCTCCCACTTGCCGTAGAGCTGGTTGTGGCTGTAGACCCCGAGACCATTGTCAAAATAGGTGACCATGGCTTTGCCGTAGGGCTTTACCGCTACTACCGTGCGGCCTATAAGTTCATCTTCGTAGGGTTTGAGGTGGTCGAAGGCAAAAAACACGTCGGAGGCGATATTGCCAGCGATCGCCCGGTGGATCTTGTCGGCGGCACGGCGGATCTCGGGGCCTTCGGGCATGGGCTACCGCTCAAACCCCCAAAAATTCATCAGTTCACGGGAGCGATCGGCACCCTCGGTGTCTCCCTGGCGGGCATAGAGAATTGCTGCTAGCTCTACGTTAGACAGCGCCTGGGCCTGGAGCCCCTGACCCCAGAGGGCCAAACCCAGGTTGTAGTGGGCGGCAGGGTCATTGGGTAAAGCCTCGACTACTTTGCGGTAAGAGAGCACCGCTTGCAGGTACTGCTCTCGCTCTAGCAGTAATGCTCCCAACAGAGCGTGCGCTGCTACGAGGTCAGGGTCAAGGCGCACCGATCGCAGCAGATAGTCAAAGGCGGCTTCGCGATCGCCCCCTTGGTAAAGTACATAGCCCATCTGATGTTGGCCTTGGGCATTTTGGGGCTCGATGCGCAGCGCCTGCTGCAAATTTTCTTTTGCCTTGTCGTAGTCGCCTTGGAGAATATAGAGGTTGGCAACACTGACGTAGAGGTCGCCGCTGTTGGGGTTAGCTCTCAAACCCTGGTTTAGATAGGTCAGGGCTTGATCGTAGTCTTCTTGCTGCATGTAGAGGCTGCCCAGGGCGGTGTAGACCTGGGCATTGCCGGGGGCGATGCGCACCAAATTTTGGTAGGTAGCCAGGGCGGCATCGATGTCTCCCTGCTCTAGCTGAATGCTGCCAATGCCTAGAGAGGCGTTGATCTCGCGGGGAGCGGTGGCGAGAATGGCCTGGTAGGTCGCCAGGGCGTCGTCAAGCTGGCCATTGTTGTACTGGCTGTGGGCTAGGCCGTAGCGAAAGGCGAGGTTGTTGCTGTCGAGGGCGATCGCCCGGCGGTAGGCAGCGATCGCCTCGGCATAGTTACCCTGCTGCACGTAGAGATAGCCAATACCAGAGAACAGTCGCGGGTTTTGGCGGTCGATCTCCGCCGCCCGCTGGTAGATGGCGATCGCCCCAGCATAGTCGCGGGCCGATACCCGCGCCTGCCCCTGACGCAGCAGCTCATCGACTTGATCTTGTTGGGCTGAGCTGAGGCCGGTGCTGCTTGCCTGGGCGAGCCCAAAAAAACTCTCAGCCTGGGGTACTGTTATCGCCGAAGCCGAAGCTGCGGTGGAGGCCCCTTGGGCGTCTGGGGTTACTGACAGGCCACCCATGACCCCACACAAAAGGGCGATCGCCGCGTAACTGCGTCTCACAGAACACTCTCCTTCAACTGCTAAACCGGGGATTCAGATGCCTCAACCCACCGAGTTTAAGAACTCCATCTCACATATTACAACTTGCCAACCGCTGTAAAGAATGATCACCGTTAAGTCAAAGCTGTCTAGGGATCCCCTAGGATTTAAGTATCAGGGTACACCAAATAAAGCCCTGGATATTCGCTACACCGCATCGCCCCAGACAAGTTAACCGACAACTCAAAATTACTCCCTTAGCCGCGAGGTGCCAGTCATGAAAGGCCTGAAGCTCTCAGTATTTGGCTACTTTTTTAACGGGTTAATGCAATATTTAGCCGAGCCCGCTGGCCGAATTTTTGCCCCTGACGACAACAACTATCCCGAAATTGGGGTACAGCCCTTTGACGGCGACACCTACGCCGAGACTGTCGAAGTTCTCTAAGCAAGTCCGGTTTTCTATACTTCTGTGGGTCTGTCTCCTATCGATTCCCCCTTACATTAAGGGGGTTTTTAGTGGCAACTTAAAGCTGTAATCACCATGGCAGGGTCTGATACTAAATCCTCCTTGGCTACCCGCGATGCGGTAGGGCAAACAACACGGCTCGGCCTTTTGGGAATCGGGGTTATGGGACTCGGATTTGGTCTGAGGGGCAAACCCTTTCCGATCGGCGGGGGCTACCATAGCGAGAAGGGCGATCGCCCGTGCGCCAGCAGCCTTCAGGAGACAGTACACACCCATGGCCAGAGGTGACCAAATCTACGTCATGCGCGACCTGGTAGGCCTGCCGGGTCTATACCAACACCACGGCATCGACTGTGGCGATGGTACTGTCATTCACTACAGCAAGGCTCGGGAAATCGCCGAGGTTGCCCGCACCAGCTACGACGCCTTTGCCTGGGGCAACCCGGTTAATCCGGCGCGGCAGACCGATGCCTACACCCCTGACCTGGTTGTGCAGCGGGCCGAGAGCCGCCTGGGCGAGCGTCAGTACGACCTGCTGCAAAACAACTGCGAACACTTTGCCAACTGGTGTACCACGGGCCGTAGTGAAAGTCGTCAGCTGGCCAGCTTTGGTCTGCGGGTAGACCAACTCAACCTGCCCGAGCTGCGGCGTCTGGCGGAGGGCGTGTCTGGCTCCAGTCGCGCCACTCCCTCTCCGGCCGAGGCTCGGGCCAGCTTTCAAAAGGCGCTAGGCGATATCGCTACCGCCTACACCACCACTCTGGCCGACCAGCAGACTGCCCAAAAAGACCTGCGTACTTGGCAACGGGTGGCCGAAGCAGCCCTGGGGCGCGATCGCGACGATCTGGCCAGAGCTGCTCTGCACCGCAAACTAACTGCTCAAAAACGGGTTGACCTGCTCACCAATCAGCTCAGCGACCTGGTAGAACTAGAGCTGAATCTCCAGCGCAGTCGAGCGGTGGCCGAGCGGCGGCTAGCGACGGAAGGGTGATGGGGTGGAGGGGTGGCGCGATCTGCGGTAACCCTAGTAAAGGACAAATTCCCTGGGGTCAGTCAGCAGGGGCGACCCACAAAATTGATTTTATGGGGCGCTGCACCAGTTCGCCAGAGGCATTTAGTCGCCCGTAATGGGTAGTGCCCTGGTAAACCAGGGTTGATGAGCTGCCACCGTCGAGGTTGAGCGCCTGCACCACGCCGCGATCGGCCATCAATGCCGCCACCTCAGCCGTGGTCAGGCCCGAGGGCGACACCCCTGGCACTTGAGCCACCATCACCAGCACCACACTGCCGTTGGCCTTGAGCCCCACTGCCGAGCGGGCGTTGGGCGTTTGACTGCCCAGGGCATCTCGACCCACCGTGGGGTCGACAAAGCCTTCAAGTTCTGATGTATCCTCCGGTAGCAGTTGGGGGCCAGCTCCTACCGCATCCACCAAAGTACATCCCATCGGGATTGAATCTTGGTGCAAGGTAATGGCGTAGCGGGGGGTACTGCCGCAGTCATAGCGACGAAACTCAGAGCGATTGAGAATGCTATCCATATAACTGGTCAGGTCTGGGTTGCCCACCAGGCGATCGTTTAACCTAGGGTCAGCTGCCAAGGTGCCCTCCACTACTACATGAGAAGTCGTCAGGCCATTGTTGGGGTCAAAGAACCCGGCATTGATGGCAGCGAGGCAACCAGGCTCTGGACAGACCTCAGCGGCAATTTGATCGGCCCGAGCCAGAGCTTCAACCACAGCCACCCGCACCGGGTATTGCTCTGGGTCGGGAATGGTCACTACATGCACCGTAGCGGCGGGCAGGGCAATGGTTTCATAGATCGGGGGGTGGTCTAACTTTTCGGTTGACCCAGTCACCCCTGCTGCCTCTGGCCCAGGGGGCAGAGGGGCGCAACCCATCAGCCCTAGCGCTACTGACAACCCACTAGCAAAGAGACAAACAGAGATAGAACAAATTGATCTCAGCACGGTTAACCTAGCGGAGTTAAAGCGCCCATGGCGCTCTCTAATATAGCGGCTTGCCCCGGTGAGACCTCAGCCTGCTTGAGGCTCACCGGGGCTGGTCCTATAGCGGTGTGCTAGAACGGGCGCAGGTGCCGCGCCCCCACTGGCCGTCATACCCTACCGATATTTGATCGCCCACCTGGGCCGGGCGAGAGGCTAGGTGCACCAGCACAATGTCAGCTGCCCCCTGCACAGAGCCGCGCCAGATGTCTTGGCCCTTGGTGTTTTTGCGATCGTAGCTGAGAAAAGCCTCAGCAATTTGTTGGCCAGTGCTGCGACGGCGTAGAACGATGCGCGAGAAACCAGCCTCGCGGGTAAAGAGGGCTGTAAAGTTGACGTCATTGACCCCGATGGATCCGGGACATTGCATTTGTAGGTTGTCTTGATTTGGCTCTACCTGTGCCAGCATCGGGGCCTCGATGGTCGCCGGGCTGGGGCCTAGGGTGGCAGCGGCCAGAGGGCTGAACCCGAGCAGGCTAGCGCCCAGAACGAGAGCGCCCCGGTTTAGCTTAGAGTTCATGGCAAGGTTTTGTAAAAACATCACATCAAAAAATAAACCGCACTTTTCTAGGAATGCCGTAGGTTTGTTGGATGGCTTGTGGGGCACAGAGCCCAAATCTTCGCTGCTTTGGGATCCAAAGAGATCACCAGAGCTCCCTAAGACAGCTCGATTTTTGACTTTAGAAGTAGTTGCGATCGCAGCCGGTTACACCTTGCTACCCAGGTGCTCGGCAATTTCACGGGCATACTGCTCGGTATTTAGCCCCGCCACCAGGTGGAGTACGTCATCCTGTAGCCTCATCATCCCCTGTACCCCTGCGACTTGCAGCGCGGTTTCATTTACCGCAACGGGGTCGGTCACCTCTACCCGCAGGCGAGTCAGGGCCACAGCATCTACTGTGCGAATGTTGTCGGCACCGCCCAGGGCCGCCACGATCGCCGCTGCCTTCTCCGCCGCTTGAGGATCGGGCGGAATTTTGGCCAGATCGGGAGCCGTCTCATCGACAAAGCCCTCGGCGGGTACCTCCACTGCGTCGGCCTCAGGCCCGGCGGTTTGCAGGTAGTCGGCCATGTCAGTCTTGAGGTTGTCTGACTGGGGGCCAAAGATAGCCTGGGCGTTGTTGCCCATTTGCAACACTCCCGAGGCTCCCAGGGCCTTCAGGCGGGGCACATTAACCTTGGCCATGTCGTCGACGGTTATACGCAGGCGGGTGATGCAGGCATCGAGGTTTTTGATATTGCTGCGACCGCCAAAAGCCAGCACCAGGGCCTGGGCCATGGCGGCCTTGTCGCCAGTGATCGCGGTGGTCGATTCATCCACCTCCACATCGTCTTCGCGGCCTGGGGTCAGCAGGTTAAAGCGGTGGATAGCAAAGCGGAAGACGAAGTAGTACAGCGCTACAAAGAACGGAGCCAGAGCTGGAATCAGCCACACCCGAGTACCCAGGCCGTTGAACAGCACAAAGTCAATCAACCCGTGGGAGAAGGTAAAGCCCATGCGCCCCCCCAGGGTGACAAACAGCCAGTCGGCAAACCCTGCCAGCACAGCATGTATGGCGAATAGCTGAGGGGCCACAAACAAGAACGAAAACTCAATCGGCTCGGTAATGCCGGTCAAGAACGAGGTCAGGGCGGCAGAAATCATCAGACCGCCGACCTGCTTGCGGTTTTTGGGCTTGGCGCTGTGCCAAATGGCGATCGCCGCAGCAGGCAGGCCAAACATCTTAAACCAGTAGGCCCCGCCCAAAATGCCCGCCGTCGGGTCGCCTGCAAAGAATCGGGCAATGTCGCCCCGCACCGTCTCGCCGGTAATCGGGTCTTGGAACGAGCCAATCTCAAAGAAAAATGGCACATTCCACACATGGTGCAGACCAAAGGGAATCAGCAGCCGCTCAATAAAACCGTAGATCGCCACCGTTAGCGGCACATTGTCGCCCTCTGCTGCCGCCTGAGCGAAGCTGTTGATGGCGGCCCCAATCGGCGGCCAGATCACGCTCATCACCAGCCCCATCAAAATCGCGGCGAAGGCGGTGATGATCGGCACAAATCGCTTGCCCGCAAAGAAACCCAGGTAGCGGGGCAGGCTAATGCGAAAGAATCGGTTAAACATGTAGGCGGCAATGCAGCCCATGATCAACCCACCAAACACCCCCGTATCTAGTGTGGGAATGCCCAGCACTGTATTGGTTTCAAGCCCCATGCCCAGGGCCACGGTGCCCAGGGTAGCGAGAAACACCATCAGTCCCACGGTAGCGGCCAGGGCTGAGACGCCATCGTTACCGGTGTACCCGATCGCCACGGCGATCGCAAAAATCAGCGGCAGACTAGCAAAAATCGCGTCCCCCGAACTTTTCATAATCGCGGCTAGCCATTCCGGTAGCCACCAAAACTTCGGGTCAGTGAGCACGCCCTGCTCAATCTGCTGTAGCTCGATCAGCCGAGCGCTGCCCAGGCCCAGCAGCAGCCCTGCCACTGGCAGCACCGACACCGGCAGCATGAGGGATTTCCCCATTTTTTGCAGCAGTCCGAAGGCTTTATCCCAGGTGGCTTTGATGTTCATAGTTAGGGATGGATGGGTAAGGGGATGAGTGGGGGGGAGATGAGGGCGTGCGTAGGGGCCAACACGTGGTCTGCCCTAAACCCTGCGCCAAGAATTTCGGATCGTAGAGCATCGGTAGGTTGCATTCGGCGATTGAGGTATGGCTTGATGGCCCTCCCCTGTCGCTTCGCCAATGCCCCGGTTTGGGCAATTCTGCCTTGGGGTGGTGCCCTGGCGGCGCGGAGACAATGGGGCATTGGATATACACCCTAGTCGCCAAATGCACCCTACCCACTGGCCTGCCCCTTCTGGGAGGGGCAGGCCAGATTAAACCTCCTCTAGCGGCACCAGATCGCGCACCTGGGCAGGAGAATCTAAATTCAATGCCTGCTGCGCTAGTGCTTGACAGTGGGAATAGCTCAGCGCCCGCACCTGAGCCTTCACCGCTGGAATCACCGGCACGCTGACGCTCAATTCTTTCACCCCTAATCCGACCAGGATGGGTACCGCCTGGGGGTCGCCCGCGACGCCGCCGCAGACTCCCACCCACTTGCCGTGTTTGTCGGCTCCGCGCACCGTCAGGTCGATCATGCGCAGCACGCTGGGGTTGAGGGCGTCCACGTAGGGGGCCAGCTTAGGATGGCCGCGATCCATCGCCAGGGTGTACTGAGTCAGGTCGTTGGTGCCGATGGAGAAGAAGTCGACCTGTTCTGCAAACCGTTCAGCGGACACAGCGGCGGCGGGCACCTCCACCATGATGCCAATTTCGATCGCAGGCACACCCAGCTTGAGCCGCTCCTCTTCCATCACGGCCTTGGCCATGGTCAGCTCCTCCATGCGGGCGATCATGGGAAACATCACCCGCGCTTTGCCTGCGGTGCTGGCTTTGAGAATGGCGCGAAACTGGGTGCGCATCAGCTCGGGGCGGTCAAAGCCAAGGCGAATGCCCCGCTCGCCCAGGAAGGGGTTCTCTTCGTGGGCCATGGGTAGGTAGGGCAGGGGCTTGTCGCCGCCGACATCTAGCGTGCGGATGATCATGGGACGATCGCCCAGCACCCGCAAAATGTTTGCGTAGATTATCTCCTGTTCGTCTTCGCTCGGAGCAGAGCTGGCCTCCATAAAGACAAATTCTGTCCGCAGCAGGCCTACCCCTTCACCGCCGACCTTGAGAGATGCTTCGGCGTCTTTTTGGCTACCGATGTTGGCTACGACCTCAATCTGTCGCCCGTCGGTGGTGATGGCGGGCTCAAAGGCATGCTCCAGATCGATAGCCCGCTTGGCCTTCTGGCGGGTAATGCGATCCTGGGTTTGCTCTAGTTCGGCCACAGAGGCATTGAGTTTTACCCGGCCTTTAGTGCCGTCAAGAATCACCGGAGTGCCGTCAGCCAGGTCGAGAATGCGGGGTTCGATCCCGGCGATCGCCGGTATGCCCATTGACCTAGCCAAGATTGCCACGTGGGAGGTAGCCCCCCCGGCCACTGTGGCAAAGCCCACCACCCGCGCCGGGTCGATATTGGCCATATCTGATGGTGTCAGGTCTTCGGCCAGCAAAATGGTGTTGGCCGGGAAGACCAGCGTCTCTGCTTTGACCCCGGTGAGAATGCGCAGCACGCGATCGCCCACGTCCCGCAGATCATTCGCTCGCTGGGCCAGCAGCTCGCTCTTGAGCTGGGCCAGGGTATCGGCCTGGGTGGTGTAGGTCTGCTGCCAAGCAAAAGCGGCACTCTTGCCCTTGGCGATCGCACTACTGGCAATCTCCATCAGTTCTGGGTCTTCAAGCAGCTCTTGGTGGGCGGCGAAGATAGCGGCTTTGCTGGGGTTTCCCTGGCCGTGCACCTTGGCCCGCAGGCTCTCAATTTCGAGCGCGGCCTGGTCAATGGCGTGGTCGAGTTTGCGCTGCTCGGCGTTGGGGCTGTCGGCGGTTTCTTCGACGCGAATCTCGTGCCGTCGCTGGCGGTAGGTGTTGCCCACCGCCACCCCTGGAGAAGCCGCCACCCCCAAGAGAATATTGGGGTCGTCGCTCTTGGGGCGGGGAGCCGGGGCAGAAATATCGGCTTGGGCAATGCTAGCCGCAGCGGCGGTCACGGGGACGGCTCCCTCTTCGCCTAATCCGTCGCGCAGGGCGACGGAGAGTTCTGCGATCGCCGCCTCGGCATCGGCCCCTGTGGCCTCTAGGGTCACCGTATCGCCCCGGCTCACCTCTAGCCCCATGATTGCCACCACGCTGCGCACGTTGGCGCTGTCGCTGCCTCGATGCAGACGAAGGGTTGACTGGTACTTTTTCGCTAGCTGCACCAGCACCGCCGCCGGACGGGCGTGCAGCCCCACCGGGTTGGGAATGATGATGGGCTGAGAGGTGACCGTTGGCCCGCTCGCCTCGGCACTAGCCGCTGTGCCCCCAGCAAGTACCAGCTCTAGCACCGTATCGCGGGCGGCGTTGACCATGCCGCTAGCGGGCTTAAACTCGGCCACGCGATCGCTGTTGGTCACCACCATCTGGGTCAGCAGGCTGCGGGCATGGAGGGCCACATAGTCGGCGTCAAACTCGATGAGAATATCGCCAGTTTTAACCCTGTCTCCCACCTTGACCCTAGGCGTGAAGCCCTCGCTCTTTAGCGCCACGGTGTCGAGGCCAATGTGCATCAAAATCTCAACCCCCTCGGGGGACTTGACCGTCACCGCGTGGTTGGCGCTGTGCAACTGCACGATTTCCCCTTCACAGGGGGCCAGCAGCACCTGGCTAATCGGGTCGATAGATACCCCGTCGCCCACCATCTTCTGGGCGAACACCGGGTCAGGCACAGACTCAATCGGCACCACTAGACCCGAGAGCGGGGCCGTCAGCACTAGGGTGTTGGTTTTTGCCAGTGGAGTTTGAAGGGTGGTCATAGGGAGTTGTCTTGGCGAAGAGAGGAAGCCATCAGGAGCATGGGTGCGATCGCAGCCGCAGCCCTAGGGCAAGACCGCTAAACCGGAATATAAATATCAAAAGATATGGCCACCCTAGTTCGCTCAATTCAGCAATCTAACGTTGCAATAGCGCTGATAACTGGGGCGAAATTGCGGCGAATCGTAATAGATTTCAACACCCGCGCCCCGATCTGGCCTAAGGGCTAAGCCCAATTGGTTTAGAATCACCACAGCGCACCTTTACCGATAGTTGGGATGGCTCAGTCTTCTTCGTCTCGCCGCTTGCAGATTAGCCCATGGGATCGTCTGGTCGCCTTTGCCACCAGTGAAACCGTACTCTATGTGGTGAAGCGCATCTTGCAGGCACTGCTAACCCTGCTGCTGGCCTCAGCCCTGAGCTTTTTTGTGATTCAGCTAGCGCCGGGCAACTTTCTCGACCAGTATCGGCAAAGCCCGCAGTTTTCTCCCGAGACGTTGCAGCAGCTTGAGGCCCAGTTTGGCCTTGACCAGCCGGTGTGGCGGCAGTACCTCAACTGGCTCTACCAGGTGATCTTTCACGGCAACTTTGGTCTCAGCTTTGCCTACCAGCGCCCGGTGGTTGATCTGCTATGGGAGCGGGTACCCAACACGCTGCTGCTCTCCTTTGCGGCGATCGTGGTTACCTGGTCGATTGCCCTCCCCTTGGGCGTCATCGGGGCGGTGAACCAAAACCGCTTGCTTGACAAAGCCCTGCGGGTGCTGAGCTACCTGGGCCAGGGCATGCCCACTATTGTGACTGGCCTGTTGTTGCTGTTCTTTGCCCAGAGCGTTGCCCCTTTGTTTCCCATCGGCGGGCGCACCAGCATTATCCACGACGACCTCAACTGGTTTGGCCGCATTCTCGACGTAGGCTGGCATCTGATCTTACCGACCCTGGCTCTCAGCATTACCAGCTTTGCTGGGCTCCAGCGCATTACTCGGGGCCAGCTCTTGGATGTGCTGCGCCAAAACTACATCCAAACCGCCCGTGCCAAGGGGCTGGCAGAAAATCGGGTGATCTACGTCCACGCCCTGCGCAATGCCGTCAACCCGCTGATCACCCTGCTGGGCTTTGAGTTCGCCAGCCTGCTAGGAGGCGCATTTATCACCGAAACCTATTTCAACTGGCCCGGACTGGGCAAGCTCATTCTTGAAGCGGTGCAGGCCCAGGATCTCTATCTGGTGATGGCCAGTCTGATGATGGGGGCGGTGATGCTGATCCTCGGCAACCTGCTGGCCGATTTACTCCTGAGCGCTGTCGATCCCCGTATTCGCCTGTCGGATATGAATTAGGTAGCCTATGCTTACCCTGCTCTGGCTAGTATTGGGAGCCCTGGGGGGGACGGTCTTTCTGGCGCTTGGGCGGCGATCGCCCCAGGAAAACCGGTTTTTGGCTCTGGGGTTGGGGGGTGCTGCGCTTATATACGTTGCCTTCGTCACTATGGGTCACGCCCCGCCCCCTTGGCTGGCGATCGAAACCGCAGGAGGTGGCATCTATGGATTGATCGCTTGGCTGGGGCTGTGTCAATCGAGTTGGTGGCTGATGCTGGGCTGGCTAGTTCATCCCCTGTGGGATGTAGGCCTGCACCTGTCAGGCCGTGGAGCCAACTTCGCGCCAGAATGGTACGCCATCAGCTGTATCAGCTTTGATCTGGTGGTGGCGACCTATATCCTGGTTCGCGAATTGACGGTTAACCGGGTCGCCATCTGCACAACCTCGTCTCCTACTGACCCTCATCCTTAACTTTTAGGCCTTGGTCGTATGATTTCTCAGCTCTACTACCTGTTGCGATCGCGCGCCGACGGCAGCTACCTGGTAGCCCGTCCTCATGGTGGTAGCAGCCCTGACCAGCCGACTCCGCTAGGGTTTCTGCTAGTATTTTCTGCTGACTACGACGCCCTCAGCTACCTCAACGCCCACGCCCCCGACCTCAGCGACAAATTTGCCGTTGAAACGGTTACTGCTTCCAATCTCAAGCCCTTGATCAACCGCTGGGGGTTTCAGGGCCTGGGCATGGTAAGCGACGCTCGCCTGCCCGAGGTCGAGTTTTTTAACCGCAGCTAGTTTTGGCCACGGCGAGTAAAGAGCCTGAAATAGATGCCCTGACCCAATTCCTTCAGAGGAAAGAATAGGTAGGTCAGCGGATTGATGGTGACAATGATGTTGCGCATGTTGCGCTTGGCTAGAGCCACGACCGCCCAAGCCACCCAGTCAGCAGACATCACCCCAATCGGGTTCAGATTACTTTTAAATGGCCCCAAAATTACCTTGCGCACCACGCAGGGAGCGTCAAGTCGCCGTAGGGTAACCAGGTCGCCCATCAGGCGCTTAGACACCTCGTACAGGGGGCTAAAGGCGGGGCTGACCTCGGCTTCGGAGGTATTGACCCACACCTCTTTGTTGGCCCGCTGAGCTGAGGTTTCTACGGTGCTGAAGAAGACCTCCATCAGCCGCCAGCCTGAGAGAGCGTTGGCTTCTAGGGAGGTATGGATGGCTTCGGGAGTGCGATCGCCGTGGACATTTAGCCCATGGTTAATCACGAGAATATCGACCTTCTTGAGAGCCTCCCTCAGGTCGGCCTCAGCCCCAGGTTGCCACTGCCAACAGGCAATACCCTCATCAAAATCAGCGTCAATTGAGGTGGTGAGGGCGATCGGGCGAGCCTTTTGCTGGGCCAGTGCTGTCACTAAAGCCCGGCCCAGAGTGCCCGAGGCTCCGGTGACGGCCACAGTCTTGCCCTTGAGAGAAACAGCGGTGCCCATCAGCTTATCTAGCAGGGTAAACGATCCGGCAAAGTAGGCGTTGGTATCGTCAAAGTGGTGCCGCCAGTGGTAAGTGCGATTGACCCACCAGTTACTTGGAATGGTAGTCAGCTCGCCCGGCTCGTGGGTGAGATCGGTGGTCAGCAGCCAACCCTGGGAACGGGCGATCGCCGCCGCCATAAAGCCCAACCCATAGAACGACCCCACCCACAAACCCGCAATGCCCGTAGAGATGGCCAGCCCGGCCAGGGCACCCGTCATGACGATCGACTCTGGCACATCGTTATGCAGCTGGGCCTGGCGATACAGCTCTGGGCTGACCGGCGTAAAGTCTTTTTTGTAGGCGCGGTGGTGCCAGTTGTGCAGTCTCATTAGGGGTGGCCAGTAGTGGCTCACCGCATGGTACATATCCCGCACCATCTCTGCTACTACAACGGCGATCGCAGCCCAAAGACTTTGCCAAACAACCGTTTCAAGCGGCATAACCATTTCCAAAGCGTGTCGAGCAATTCACATTCTGACACGACTTGGCCGAGGAGGTGGCTAGAACTGCACCTGGGGGGCTACACCAGGCGCAGGGGCGTCGTTGACAGCGACTTCTTCCTCGACGGGTGAGACGCCAACCGGGCGAGAGACCTCAATGCCATTTTCTTCTAGCACCACTACGGGGTCGCTGCCACGCATGTCAATCCGCTTTACTAGCACCTGACCATTGGCAATGCGCTGGCCAGCTCTCACATATTGGCTACCCGCCGGGGTTTGCACCACCGCAAAGTTTTGGTTGCCAATGGTCATCACCCCAGAGACCTGCACTGCTTCGGCCTGAGTAGGCTGGGGCAATGGCGGTAAAGGCGATAGAGCGGGAGGGGTATTGGGTCGGCCAGGGCCGCCTGAGGTTCCAGGTGTGGTCCCTCCTGCAGCACCGGGACTACCAGGGGTGCTGGCCACCGACCCGCCGGGAGTGCCAGCACCGGGTTGCCCTGGCCCGGCTGTGGGCAGTGGTGGCCCTGCGGGCACCGGAGGCGGGGGAGTCACCACTTGCGGTGCGGGGGGAATAGGCACTACGGCAAAGGGATCGGTGCGGCCATCGTTGATCTGCTGAAGCCGCTCGTTGGGGTCAGTGGACTGAATCAAATCAGCCCGAGCAATGGGGGAAAGCTGAGGAGCGACCGGCACAAGGGGTTCGGCAAATTCTTCTGTGCTGGGGGTGCCTGCTTCGGGAATGGGTACGGCCTCAACCGTGCCCTCCTCAATGGGAAAAGTTTCGCCGCTGGGTGGGGCTTGGCTGGCTCGCTGGGCGTTAAACGCTCCCAAGAAAGGGGTAGAAAGCAGCATCATGACAACGCCGCTGACGCTCATAATCAAGCTATTGCGGGCCCATTTGCGGTTCCAAAACTTGAGGCAAAAGACCAGCAAGGCGAAGGGAATAAATAGTGAGAGTAACCCCCAGACCGGACTGACTCGAAAAGCGTCGACTAGGCCAACGACGCTGCCTACCACAGCCGTTAGAAACCCTAGAATTAGCAGTAATACAAATGCGATCGCCCCCACGGCCAAGCCTCCTTGTTTCCTGAGCCCATGTTCCTCAAAGATAGCTCACTTCTGCAAATGCAGAGCGCTTTGGCCGGGGCAGGCTTGCCTGGCTAAGCCACGGCCTTAGTGCACTGTTCTACCTGCTTAAATCTACCTGCTTAAATCTACCTGCGCAAAACGCCAACGGGCCTAGACGATGAAGCTCTGGCTACAGAAGGCTGGTGCTGGGTTTGTCCTAGGATTTTGCCCGCTTGCTGAGATGACCGCTGAACAGCAGTTTCCCCAGGGCGGGCAGTGACTGCTCTACAGTGTTTCCAGTCGCTGCATCAACGCTCGTCCTTGCTTACCCAGAAATCTCCTGGGCTTTTTTATTTAATCTTCGCTAGAGACCATCAGGGCTTTGAGGTGCTTAAGCCCCTGTTTGACACGGCGCGATACGGTCACAGAGCTAATGCCCATGCGCTCAGCGGTTTCCTTTTGGGTGAGGTCGTAGAGAAACACAAACTCTAATACCTCGCGGGTGCGTTGCTCAAGCTGGTGAAGAGCTTGCTGGAGGCGAATTTGGTCTTCTTGGGCAAGCTGAAAGCTTTTATACTTCAGGTCAGGCAGCAGGTCGCCTAGACAGGCTGATTCTTCGTCTTGCACCGGGGCGTCTAGGCTGAGCAGTGACCGATTGCGGTTGGCCAGCTTTACCTCTTGCCACTCAGCACAGGGAATGTCGAGAGCCTCGGCCACTTCTCGATCGGTAGGCGACCGACCGAGGTCAGCTTGCAGCTGGCGAATCACTCGCAATGACTGGCTTTGCAGGGCTTGCCAACGACGGGGAATACGCATTGATGTGCTCTTGTCGCGCAGATAATGCTGAATTTCGCCGCGAATGTAGGGAATTGCAAAGGAGCTAAAGGCGTAGCCTTTGCCCATGTCAAAGCGCTCAATGGCGCGAATGAGGCCAAGGCTGCCCACTTGCATGAGGTCGTCATAGGTTTCGGTAGACTGTCGCAGCCAGCGGTAGGCCTCGCTCCGCACTAGCCCAATATTGAGCTGTACCAGCTGGTTGCGCAAGTTGAGATTGGGCTGGCTTTGATAGAGCCGAAGCAGTTCTAGGGTGCTGCCTTTAGACTGAAACTGAGAAGTAGCAACCATGGCGATTTCAGGAAACGTCAAATCCAGCCGAAACTAACTTAACCACGCGCATTGGGAACCTGCACGCCTTAAGAGATGTATGCACCCGCTGGGAGCGAGATCTCTAAGCGACGACCAAATTCAGTCAATTCTCTGGTTTCACCCTTGGGAGATCGCCTAGGTATCTCCTAGAGAACAGGCTGAAGGAATGAACCAATGCATAGGTAGGACAGGATCGTGTGCTCGTGATATCAGCCTAATGGCTGGGAGAACGGGTCACAATGGCAAAACCACGGAGACCCTCTCCATATACTCATATTCTATGGGAGCTGTTGCCTTAAATTGTGTTGAGGGTGGGTCTGTTGTTTCTGTTACGGCTCCACTCTAGTTATAAGGTGGTCTAAAACATCTTGTGTGCGACCTATAACCCTTGTTTGGCGGGGCTTTTTGATGCCTTTGCAGAATGTCCACAGGGCCGTAAAGTTTTGGTTAAGCAAGGTCGCTTTGCCGGATGGGGCCAATTAAGTTTAATTTTTGCGCTGACAGGTTTTGATCGTTGCGCTGGGCTACTCCGCGCAGGTCAGTGGTTTCCCTGAGAGGTGGTCTCGGAATGTAAACAGACGTTGAGTGGCTTTGCGCGGCAAGGGCAGGGGAATTGTTGAACCGTCTGATGTTGTAATTTTGGGCTCAGGGTTTGGGAGTGTGGGGTAGCTGCCCCAGATGCTGCACTAGATCGGCTTGAACCTGATGGTAGAGAGCATCGCTTTCGCCCTTGAGCGCCACTACGCCGTACACCTGCACGGCCTCATGTTCGCGCCCGGCTAGCAGGTGGGTGCCTTGGTCAACGGCGACAATGTGGTCTTTGACCAGCTCGTAGCAGGGCTGGGTGATGAGAATATCGGTGCCAATCAGTTTGGTCAGCCCCTCGATGCGACTGGCGACGTTG
The DNA here is from genome assembly GCF_055795045.1 of Pseudanabaena sp. PCC 9330. Lineage (NCBI taxonomy): Bacteria > Bacillati > Cyanobacteriota > Cyanophyceae > Pseudanabaenales > Pseudanabaenaceae > Pseudanabaena > Pseudanabaena sp. PCC 9330. The sequence continues at coordinate 603,464 of NZ_JAYFES010000115.1, forward strand.
ACGGTATCGCCGATGGCGGTGTACTCCAGCCGTTGCACTGAACCGACGTTGCCAACCACTAGCTCGCCGTAGCTAATGCCAATGCCGTTGTATAAGGGCGGTAGGTTTTGGGTGTGCAGCGTGGTGCGTAGTTTGGCCAGGGCCTGCCGCATGGCCAGAGCGGCTAACACGGCCCCCAAGGCATCTTGCTCGGCTCCTTGGGAGGTGGGTGCCCCAAACTCAGCCATTACGGCATCGCCAATAAATTTGTCAATAGTGCCCCGATGTTTGAGAATGGCGTCGACCATAACGTCGAGGTAGGTGTTGAGCAGGCTGACGGTTTCTGCTGCTCCCAACTGGTATGAGATGCGGCTAAACCCTCGAATATCTGAGAACAGTACCGCTGCTTGAAACCGTCGGCCTACGGTGAGGCTAGTAAAGTCTTCGGGCTGGCTGAGAATTTCTTGAGCTACGGATGGGGCCACGTAGCGCTCTAGGGTGCGGCGTAGACGCTGCTCTTCGAGGCGGTTGCTGACCGCGCCGGTAGCGATGTAGGTGACACCACCCATGCCCAAGCAGGCCACGGGAATGGCTACGGGTATGAGGCGATCGCGGTTCACCATTAGCAGGTAGGCGAGGGCACCCCAGGTCACGATCGCTCCCACAAACCCCGCCAGTCTTGAAATCGGCTGGGTCAATCGGTAGCCCAAGCCCAAGCCCACCGCCCCGATCGCGATCGCGGTCAGCAAGCCCTGGAGTATGGGGTTGGCGATCGCCGCATTCACTGCCCGGCCTTCTATCAACGACCCCAGGACATGGGCGTGAATTTCGATCCCAGGCATTTTGTTCGCGGTCGGCGTCCGGTGAAAGTCTTGGAAGGATTCGGCTGTAGGGCCAATCAGCACAATCTTGTCTTTGAACCGATCGCGATAGAGGGGCCAGTTGATGGGGTCAATCACATCCACGAAGGACATCGACTGAAACGTGCCAGCGGGGCCGTAAAAGAAAATTCCTTGGCGGTTATGACTAGGTTGCGGCAGGTTGGCGGCTACGAGGGCGGCTTGGGCCAGAGAGGGCAACTCGTCGGTAAACCCATGCTCTTGGCGGAGGCGCTCAATCTCGCGATCGGGAAAATTTCGCAGCTTGCCATCGCTGTCGACGCCAACGTTGATCAGCCCTGCGTGGGCCCGATCGCCATAAATCGGTGCCATGAGGGTACTAAAACCACCAAAGATAGCGCCGCCAGTGTCGTAGCTGGCCGCTAAAACTACGCGATCGCCCCAGCGGTCTAGGGTTTGCTCTAGGGCCGCATCGTCATCGGCCCCATAGCTGCTGGGGTCAACCAAAAGCACATCGAGGGCTACCGCCCTAGCGCCAGCTGCCATCAGTTGATCAATGGCCTGGGCGTAGGCCCGGCGTTGCCAGGGCCAAGCCTCCAGGGGGGCTAGAAAAGGGTACCGACTCGGTTCGGTCCGATAGAGATCGCCATGGGAAAGGGAATATTCGTCAATACCCAGAATGACAATGTCTTCGGGAACCGGTACTGGCCCTCGCAAACCCAGCAAAAAGGATTGGGCCTGGCCCTCAATCAGCAAAATCCAGGGGTGCTGAGAGGCCAAGGCAATAGCGCCAAACACCGCCCAACTTACCATGAGACCGTGCCCTAGCTGAAAAATGCGTCGATGAGACTTAACCACGGCGTTGATCCAAACGTCTGCACCAGCGTCGCCCTAAAACGGAAAGGGAAAGCGGATTGGGGGAGTAGGAATAGGCGGTCTCCAGTAGGAGGGCAGAGGAATGCCTGGGAAGAGACGCTCAAAGGCACTTCTCAAGTTGCCCAGACCCGGTAAATCAACGGCAAAGCCCTGTACCAAAGGCCCTTCTAATAGAGCCAGAAAATCTTCTGGGGTGAGAGGAGCGACAACGGCCTCATCGCGCTCAGCATCAATCATCACCTGCTGTCCCTCAGCTACGGTAATCACGTCGTTCTCGGTGAAATCTATGGAGTCGCCTGGGGTATGGCCTGCTGACGCATCGCTCTGGGGAGCCTCGATGGATGTCGAGGGCGATGCATTTTGTTTGTTGTAGGCTGCCCGCAGACTAGAGAGCTTGAGGGTTGCCGTCTCGGCTGTCTCAAAGGAGTTGAACGGGCTGAAATTGAGAATAAATGTCTCGGGGGGAGCGGTCGTATCGGGTGGGGGCTGAAGGGTCGGTGGCTCTGGAGGCGGAGACGATGGATCGGCTGGATTGCCCGGGTCTGGGCTCGGCCCCAGGGGGGGCTCTGCTGGGCTGACAGGGGGTTCTGCTGGGTTGACGAAGGGCACGACCGGGTCGGTAGAAGGCACCACCGGATCGGTTAAAGGATTGATATTGTCTTCTCCCTCCGCTGGGGCAACGGGTTCGAGCTGATTGTGGCGCTCTACGACCACTTCACCTTCAAATACTTGGACGATGGTTTGCCCTGCCTCGTTGACCTGAATGGTATAAATCGTGCCGCGTACACCAGCTAGAGTGGAGGTTGTGCAGCCATTCACCGCTCCATTGACCAGCAGTGTGCCTCGACTCAGCTGGGCACATTGGCCAATCACCAGACTTGAGTTGTGGCTGAGGCGACCTACTGCCCCAGTGTTGAAGCGCAAAGATGTGCGGGCAGCCTGGGTTCTGACCTGCTGACGCTGCTGGGCAACGCTGTTAACCTGGGCCGCTCGGTTTTGGATATAGACTTGGTCGCTGTCAAGGACTTCAGTGATGGTGGCAGAGGTGATCGACTGCCCTAGGGCTGGGTGCCCCAATGCTAGGGCGACGGTGCCACCCAGGATTGCTGTCCCGAGCTGTCGCCTCAGCATTTTTCCTGAAGCGCTGAGGTTTGGGTTTAAAGCCTGAGAAAAGAAGGCCATGGCGAAGCTCCACTAGGTGCCTTGGTAAAATCTATACATAGGTGCCGACTTGATTTCCGCATAAATTGCGAAACTTAACCGGCAGAAACTGGGCTGTTGTGGCCTAAACCGGTGCGCTGATCAACTAGTCAGAGGGCTCGCTAAATCGGTCGGGCTGGTTAGGGTCATGGACATGCCCGAGGGTGGGTAGCATCTCGGTGACTAGTTCGGGAGACTGGGCAATCAGGCTGAGTAGGTCATAGGCTTCTATGGGCTGACCGGTTTGAGCCGTGAGTCGCTGGGCGTAGTAGCGCACCTGGGCCATGATGCGGGGCTCGGCCTGGCGCAGATACATCGCTAAGCAGGCGCGGGCCTGGGCTTCGGGGTCGCGCCCTAGGAAGTAGGCCATGGCCAATAGCAGGTGGTGCTCGTAGTCAGGAAGATTTTGGGTCAGGGGCATCGTTTTGCTGATTTGTTGAGGGTGGGTAGCGACGGCTAAACCTGTGCGCTTTCCGGTAGCATCAGGGCTAGACCGTAGTTCTGATCATAGGATGTGGCTCTATGGCGATCGCGATCGCAGCCCAGCTTGAACACCTAGTTACCTCTCTGGCCGGTGAGTTTGACAACAAAGCGCAATCTCTGGCAGACCCGACCTGGTATCTGCATCTGCGGCTGTGGTATCGGCCTCTGCCCCGGCACCTGTTTGCAGAGGGCTACGGTTTTTTTATCGAGCAGGTCAGCGTGGCCTCTGGGCAACCGCCCTATCGGCAGCGCATTCTCCATGTCACTGCTAAGGATAATCAGCTGTGGGGCCAGTTTTACGCCCTGGCCGATCCTTCGGCCTATGCGGGCAGTGCGATCGCACCCGAGCGTCTGGCCGACCTCACCTCCCAAGCGCTGATTGATCTACCTGCCTGCGGTCTGGCTTTTACCTATGACCCTGGGACGGCGACGTTCTCTGGGCGTCTGCCGGGCGATCGTCTGTGCAGCTTTACCGCCAATGGGGCCACGACCTATGTGCGTCTGCTGCTAGATATTGGCCCTGCGTCGATGGCTGTCGGCAGTCCGGTAGTGCTGCAAATGGGCGATCGCGGTGTTGACCCCGAGACCGGTAAGGCTACCTGGGGGCCACAGATGGGGCCGTTTTGCCTGGTGAAGCAGCAGGCCTATGCCCTACCGGGGTAACACCCGCCCGACTCGGGCTCGATTGCAGCTATCGGTGTTACCCTAGATCGTCGCCTGGCTATGGTTTGAGCTTTTTTGAGCTGGCTGGGGGGCGATCGCTGACCTTCTTTTCACTTTCCATTTTGGTCTGGCATGGAGCGCGATATTCTCATTTTGACGGTGTACTTCATCTGCATCGGCTACGTGGTCTATCAGATGGCGCTGTCGATTGAGGCCGACCTCGAAGACCAAGTCAAGCTGGTGCCCGACCCCGACGCCCTAGAGAGCAGCGCTCGCGATCAGCTGGTGCGCCAGGGCTTTGGAGCGAAATCGGTAGAGGTGTTGGCCGCTGGGTCTCATCCGCTCAAGCCAGCCATGACTCTACGCTTAGCCATGCCTGAGCCCAAAAACTATGGCCCTGAAAAGGATGGCTCACGGGCTGAGGGGCAAATAATGGTGCAGGTGCTGCCCCAGGGGCCGCAACCCCTTAAGCCTCTCTCCGGATTGATCGTACAGGTGGTCAACCAGAGCCGGGCTATTCAGGTCACGATCGATTGGGACCGTAGCTCCATCACCCGTCTGGGCAGCGACATTCGCCGCGTGATTCGCCATACGCCGGGCATGCGCCTTGACCTGGCCCTGCCCCAGGTGACTAGCGTGGTCAACCCCAACCAGTTTCTCAGCACGGCGGTGACCAGCGAAGACTGCTTTGGCCGCAACCCCGAAACCCAAGTGCTTCAGGTGGCATCCCCCCTGGTCGATATTCCGAAGGTGGCGGGGCTAAAAATGGCCAGTTATTCCCTCGATTTGGTGGTGCAGCTGATGCCCTTCTCGGGACGGGGGGCGAGGCCCATTGTGCTGCTGCTGCCCTTTCGCTTCTCGGTACAGCTGTTGCCTGCCCAGGCGGCCATTCCCCTAGTGAACTGGATTTTGAAGCGCTAAGAGCGGGAATAACCGCTTGTTTGGTCAGGTATTGTCGGGTGGGTGATCGGTGGCTACGGCTGGTTCAGCGGTCTCAGCTACTGGGGTATCAGCGCTAGAAGTCGCGGGGGTGGTAGCAATCTCAGGGGCAGGCGCTATGGCAGAGTCGGGGTTGGCTTCAGTGGGTTGAGTTGCTTCTAGTTGAGTTTCGGTAGAGGTCTTGGGGGAATCTTCTGGGGCCTGGGGTGGGGGCACCAGGGGCGACTCGGGGCGCACTCGGCGAATGGGGAGGTTGGCGATCAGTGCTGTCATGCGCTGGTCGCTTTCGAGGGTAAATTCTAGGTGATCTTGGTCGAGTTCGACGTAGCGGGAGACTACCGCGAGAATCTCCTGGCGCATTTGTTCGACCATTTCGGGAGTGAGGTCGGCGCGATCGTGGGCCAGCACAAACTGTAGGCGCTGTTTTACCGCTGCTCGGCTAGAGAGGTGGCGGTGGCGGTTAAACAGCTTATCGAGAAGTTCGCTTAGCATCGGCACGGGCGGCTAGGTAGAGAAAACATTGAACATCCGTAGTGAGGCCAAGGGAGTGGCTAAAACCAAGACTTTTCCCTAGCTGCCCCGAAAGAATCGGCGCAGGCGGCTGAACAGATCGTTGTGAGTGGCGTTGAGGTCGATCAGGGGCACCTCTTCGCCCATCAGGCGGCGGGCGATATTGGTAAAGGCGACTCCGGCTAGGGAAAGTTCCTGGTCGAGCACCAGGGGCTCGCCTCGGTTGGAAGCGACGATCACCCGCTCATCGTCGGGTACTACCCCCAGCAGCGGTACGGCCAGAATGTCGAGCACGTCGCGCACCGACATCATCTGGTCTTCTTGCACCATCTTGGGCTTGATGCGGTTGATCAGCAGCTTGGTGAATTTGACATCGTTGGCTTCGAGCAGGCCAATCACGCGGTCTGCGTCGCGCACCGCCGAAATCTCAGGAGTGGTGACCACGATCGCCTCTTTGGCCGGGGCGATCGCATTCTGAAACCCCAGCTCAATGCCCGCCGGGCAGTCGATCAAAATAAAGTCGTGACTGGGGGCCAGACCCGCCACCAGCTCTTTCATCTGGTCGGGGGTGATGGCTTCTTTGTTGCGGTTTTGGGCGGCGGCCAGCAGACCTAGGGTGGGCTGGCGCTTGTCCTTAACCAGAGCCTTTTCGACCTTGCAGTCGCCCGCCAGCACGTCTAGCGCCGTATAGACAATGCGATTTTCTAGCCCCAGCAGCAAGTCGAGGTTGCGCAGGCCAAAGTCGGCATCGACGACGGCGACCCGCTGGTTGCGCTGGGCTAGGGCCATCCCTAAGTTGGCAGTGCAGGTGCTTTTACCAACGCCCCCCTTGCCCGAGGTCATTACGATAATGCGAGTCATGGACGCAACCAACTTTCCTAGAGAACCAACGGCCTGACGAAAACAACCGTTAATGATACGCCATGGGTGGCCGGGGTAGCGCGGCAAATTTTTCGCCGGGCCTTTAGATGGTCAGAGGCCCAGTCCCTAAGCGGGTTTGCTCAGGCTCAGTAGGGCCACGCTGACGGTGACCAACCCCACCCCGATCGCCTGCACCCAAGATAGCTGCTCTTGCAACACTCCCCAGGCCAAAACAGCGGTGAGGGCCGGGTTGGCCGCCCCTAGCATAGAGGCGGCGGTGGCCCCCACCGCGCGAATGCCGAGGTTGTTGAGCACGTGACCGCTGAGGGTGGCGATCGCCGACAGCAGCCCCCCCACCCACAGCGCTGGCCACAGCAGCCCTGCTAGATCTCCCGGCCACAGCAGCAGGCTAATCGCCGACAGCACCAGCGTCACCGCAAAGCTGATGCCCGTAAACGGTACCGGGTGGAAGGTCTCAAAGGCCTTTTGGGCCGCCACGGTGTAGAAGGCGTAGACCACCCCTGAGGCCAGGCCAAACGCCACCCCTAGCCAGCTCTCGATCGCCGCCCCCGTCATCGGAATGGTCAGGGCGCTACCTAGCAAAATTAGGGCCAAAATCGCCCAGCGGCTAGGGCTGGGGCGCTGGCCAAACCAGTACCAGTCCAGCAGGGCGGTATACACCGGAAAGGTAAAAAACAGCGTCAGCGCTATGCCTGCCGCAATTCGCCCCACCGACACATAGAGCAGCGCCAGGTAAGAAAACATCAGAACGCCGCCCCCCAGCGCCAGATAGAGTTCGCGGCGGTAGTTAGGCGATCGCAGTCGGCGGAGGTCGCTCCACAGCTGGGGATAGACCGGCGGCAGCAGCACCGCCATTAGAGGCACCCCCACCACCATGCGCATAAACATCAGCAAAAACGAATTGGGCAGGGTAGGCTCTACAAAGCCACCGGTCTCCGCTAGCCCGAGCAAGTTGGACGGAATAAATAAAACCCGCGTGATCAGGTTTTGCGCCCCAAAGCAAATCGTCGCCAGCAAAATTAAGCCATAGCCGAGCATGTACCCCCCTGTTGTCCTTGAGGGCTGCCCTCGGTTGTGCGCTCCACCCCAAACAAATTCTACGGTAGTCGATAGCTGGCCACCCGCACCACCAGATCGCCCTGCTGGGGGTTATGGGAAAAGACAAAACTCCCTGCCTTAGTCTCATGGCCTGAGAGAAAATCAATCTGCTGCTCACCGGTTTCCTCATCTACCCCGGCTATGTCAAGCTCGGCGGTGACCTGCACCATGCGGGCAATGCGCCCCCCGGTGTTGGTAATGGCGAAGGGCACGTAGTAGCGCCCATCGGTGACCCGTACAGCCTCAGAGACCGCCACCGAAAAGGCCGGGGGGCGGTTTTGGTTGGTCTGCCACTCAAAACAAATCAGCGCCACCAGCCCCAGCAAAATCACAGAGGCGACGACAAAGGTCACCCATTCGGCGGCAGTGCGCTGGGTGAAACTGCCCGTGGGGTCAGCAGGCGGTTGCCGGTCGGGGGCGTTGGGCAAATTCACGTCAAAATATTGCTCATAAACCACTGCCAAGTCAGCAGTAAAGTTCTACCTGCGAAAAAACGACAGATCCCGAGCTGGACTTGGCCTATCTAAATAAGAATACGTCCTGCGGCCCCACCAATAGAGGCGGGCAGGCCCAAAACTAGCACATCGCGCAGCCACTCCGACCAGGGGTCGCTGGGGTTGAGCTGCTGAAACAGCACTAGTAACACCACTGATGTCAGCAGGGCCAGCAGGTAGGCTGCTAGGGTCTCGGTGACTGGGCTGAGCAGCAGCCCTCGCTGTCGCCGCTCGGCGCGATCGGTAAAGCCCGAGGCAAACACAATGGCGTAGGAGAGGCCGAGAGACGCGGCCATGATCAGCAGCAGCCAGGGCGCCGGTAGTGATGCTGCAATCAGGGGCACCTCTTCGGTGGGGGCAATGCTAAAGGCGATCAGCACCGTGCCAATGAGCGCGGCATCAAAGTCGATCAGGGCATCGCGGATAGTAACCCGCGTCAGGGCTGCTAGCCTTTGAGAGATGGGTGCCGTCACCCGGCGGCTAGCGGTGCGGTCAATGCCAGCCAGTTGGCCCTGGCGACCTTGCAGGGTCGATCGCGCTAGGGCCACCCCGAGGGAAAAGGGCATCGTCTCAAACACTATCTTGCCCAGAGCCTCGGCCAGGGGAGTGGCCAGTGTGATGCGACAGAGCAGCATGAGCGCGATCGCCGCACAGACCACCCCGATCGCCACGGCCTCAATGCTCTCTAGCAGCGCCTCAATGGGGTGCAGCCTCAGGGTCTGGCGAAAGCCCTGCACCTGGGTCAGCAGACTCACGGCCACCAGAGTTGCGGCTAACACCGCCAGCAGCCAGCGCGGCCCTGTGGCCTCGCCAATGGCCCACACTTCTACCGTATACAACAGCGGAATGCCAAACAAAAAGCCCCCCATAGCCCCCTGCAAAATCGCCTGAAATTCGGCCACCCAAATGCTGGGCTCCAGAGGCAAAGGGGCATTGGCAGCAGGTTGTTCCATGGATAGGCAGGTCGCAAACTAGGGCCGGTGGGCACTGCCCATCCTACAATTAACTACAATTGGCTGGGGCTTGTAGCAGTGTTTGGCCTGATATCAGTATCGTTCATGGAACTCAGGGTTGAATGCTTGAAAGAACAGGTGCTGCCCTCAGTCATCGACGAAACCTTAGGAAAATCTCTAGTATTGGGGGGCTTTCACAAAAGGGCCGCTAGCGTGAGGGGAGACAAACCCTTTAGCAAAACCCCCCTTCATTGCAGGACAGCTCTATGACTCAGGCTAAACTCGGCGACAGCGTTGCCATTCACTACACGGGTCGGCTCGAAGATGGCACCGTGTTTGACTCGTCGCGCGATCGCGACCCCCTAGAGTTTGCCATTGGCAATGGCGAAGTCATTCCTGGCTTTGAGGCAGCGGTAGTGGGCATGGCCCCTGGCGACGCCAAAACCGAAGTCATCCCGGCTGAAAATGCCTACGGCCCCCACCAGGCCGACATGGTGATGGTGGTCGAGCGCCACCACATCCCCGATGATATTCCCCTCGATGTGGGCCTGCAACTCCAGCTTCAAGGGCCTCAGGGCCAAATGGTGCCGGTCATGGTGACCGATTTGTCAGAGGCTGAGGTCACCCTAGATGCCAACCATCCCCTGGCGGGAGAGACCTTGATTTTTGACATTGAACTCGTGGCGATTCAGGCCTGACCGACGCGCCCCCCCCTCTACCTAAAGACACAGGCAAATGTGGGTTTCAGCCTATCCCCCTCCACCGGAGGGGGATAGTTTTCGTTTTAGTAACAATTTATGGTGTGACTGTAGATGTTCCCCAGAGCCCCACCAAAAGACCTATGGCCTACGAACTGCCTTCTCTCCCCTACGCCTACGATGCCCTAGAGCCTTACATCTCTAAAAGCACCCTCGAGTTTCATCACGACAAGCACCATGCCGCCTACGTCAGCAAGTACAACGATGCGGTCAAAGGCACCGACCACGACAGTAAGCCCATTGAGGATGTGATCAAAGCGATCGCCGGTGACAGCTCCAAACAGGGCGTCTTCAACAACGCCGCCCAGGCCTGGAACCACACCTTTTACTGGAATTCCCTCAAGCCCGGTGGCGGTGGCCTCCCCAGTGGCGACCTAGCCGCCAAGATTGACGCCGACTTTGGCAGCTTTGACAAATTTGCCGAAGAATTTAAGCATGCGGGGGCTACCCAGTTTGGCAGCGGCTGGGCCTGGCTGGTGCTGGACAATGGCACCCTCAAGGTGACCAAGACCCTCAACGCCGACAATCCCCTTACCGCCGGGCATGTACCCCTGCTGACGATGGATGTGTGGGAGCATGCTTACTACCTCGACTACCAAAATAAACGGCCCGACTATATCGAGACTTTTCTCAAAAATGTTGTGAACTGGGATTTTGCCGCCAGCAACCTCGCCGCTGCCTAGACAGGCCTACCGCAGCCATTCTCCGTGACGCATAGGGTGGGCTAGAGCCTACCCTTTTTTTGCGCTCACCTGTTCCTTCCGCCCAGAAACACCTATGCACTTTATCGATCCAGACTTTTCCCACATAGTGCTGTCGTTCAACTACCGGGGTTTTCGCCTTGAGCTCGACCAGAGCATTGACAATGGGGTGCCCCTCTACGCGGTGTGGGCTAACTACGATACCGGCTGTGCTGTGGCGGTGCCGGGGGTGGTGAGTCGGTCTGAGGCGATCTATAAAGCAAAACGGTGGGTCGATCGGCGGCTCAGCTAACCGCATGGGGGCGGTAGTGGGTACTCATGTTGGCCAGCCAGGTGTATATGTCTGTCGTAGTCTGGGGTCTGCCAAACCAGTAGCCCTGGCCGTAGTCGCAGCCGAGGCGTTTGAGGGTGTTGACCTGGTGAGGGGTTTCGATGCCCTCAGCGATCGCCCTAAAGCCCAACTGCCGACCGAGCGTGATAATGGTGTGCACGATTCTTTCGTGGCTGGGGCTGATTGTCATCTGGCTGACGAAGGATTGATCAATTTTTAGATTGCTAATCGGAAAGCGGTGTAGATAGCTCAAGGATGAGTAGCCTGTGCCAAAGTCATCAATACTCAAGGCTATGCCCCGCTGACGCAGTCCGTTGAGCACCACGATGGTGTCGTCAATGTTGTCGATCAGCATGCTTTCGGTAATTTCAAGCACTAGGCTGCAAGGCGACAGCCCGGTTTTGAGCAGCACCTCGTCTATTCGCTCCAGTAGGCCAACACTGTGGAGCTGCATCGCCGACAGATTGACGCTCACGGTTAACCCCAGCGCTTGGGCATAGGTGCTTTGCCATACTTTCATTTGCTTGCAGGCCAGCTCCAGCAGGCAGTAGCTTAGGGGCACAATCAATCCTGTCTCCTCGGCTACGGCGATAAAATCGCCAGGGCAGATCAAACCCCGCTGGGGATGATGCCATCGCACCAGAGCCTCAAACCCTTTCACTTCGGTTGTTTGTAGGTCAACAATGGGCTGGTAGTGCAGCACAAACTCTTCGGGGTGCTCAAGCAGAGCCCGGCGCAGCTCAGTTTCTAGGGTGAGGCGCGCGATCGCGCGATCGTGCATGGCGCTGTCAAACACCTCATAGCTGTCGCGCCCCCCGGCCTTAGCCCGGTACATGGCCGTATCGGCATCGCGAATCAGCTCTGAGGCCGACTGGTAGCTGGCGTTGCCCATCACCAGCCCCAGACTTACCGTGGCAAACATTTGATGGCTGCTGAGCTGAAAGGGCTGGCGCAGAGCCGCTAAAATTCGCTCGGCCATTGCCTGGGCCATTTCAAAATGGCCAATGCCCTCTAGCAGCACCACAAACTCGTCGCCCCCCAAGCGCACCGCCAGGTCTGCCGGCCGCAGCACGCTCTTGAGCCGACTGGCCACCTCCATCAGCAGCTCATCGCCAATCAGGTGGCCAAGGCTGTCGTTGACCACCTTGAAATGGTCAATATCTAAAAACAGCAGGGCAAAGCAGTAGCCACTGCCCTGGCGCATCTGTTCTAGGGCGCTCTCTAACTGGTCTAGCAGCTGCTTGCGGTTAGGTAGACCCGTCAGACTATCGTGGCAGGCGTCGTGCTCTAGCTGACGGCGCATTCTCACCTGGTCGGTGACGTCGCGGGAGGCGGTTTGTAGCTGCACCACTGCGCCGGTAGCATCGACAATGGGCCGGGTAAAGGTCTCTAGCCAGAGATCATAGCCCTGGCGATGGCGCATGCGGCAGATCACCGGAGCTAGAACTGTACCCTCTGCCGGTAGTTGCAGGTACTGGCGGCACAGGGCAATGTCTTCGGGGTGCACCAGGCTACAGGGATGTAGCCCAATCAGGGTATCTGGGGTGTAGCCCAGTAGCCACTCCACCGAGGGGCTGACGTAGAGATAGGTGCCGTCTAGGGCATGGAGGCAGACTAAATCGCTCATGTTTTCAGCTATCAGGCGAAACAGCGCCGCCTGATGTTGAATTTCGGCATTGGCGCGCTCTACCTCCCCTTTAGACCGCTGCAAATCGCCAAACGATGATTCGAGCCGGGCTGCCATGTGGTTAAAGGCCTGGGCTAGCCCGTCTAGCTCTTGTAGGCCGGTGGGGTCAATTTTCTGGTCGAGGTCGCCGACGGCGATCGCCCGTGAGGCGGTACTCAAAGCGCTCAAGGGCCGAGTTATCCAGCGGCTGGTGTAGAGGCCAGAGGCGATCGCCCCTGCCAGCGCCAGGGCACACAGGGCAGTGGTGTTGCGACGGCTGGCATTGATTTCGGTCATAAAGTCGCTCTCGGGCATGACCACCACGATCAGCCAGTCGAGGCCGTAGTCATCGGTGAGGGTGACCACCTGCATAAACTGGCGATCGCGCCCTAGCTTAAACTCCGCCTGCTGGGACTGAATTTGGCTCCAGTCACCCCCTGACTGGCGGAGCAATAGCTGAGCACTGGCGCGGATGAGGGGATCTTTGCTCGTCACCGAGTACGACTGCTGCGGTCGCCCCGCCACTAGGTCAAAAGGGGCTGTCTGAGTAGAGCTAGCGACCAAGAGACCAGAGCGATCGACAATAAACGCCTGCCCATGCTCACTAATAGGCATCGCCCGCAAAAAATCGCTGATGTGGGTCAGAAAGAAATTGTTGCCCAGCACCCCAATCAGTTTGCCATCCTCTCCGTAAATGGGGCGAGATGCTGGCATCGCTAGCACCGGATAGGCGTGGTACGGAAAAATTTTGCCCCAAACTGGCCCTTTGGCCTGCACCGCCGCCTGATACCAAGGCCGCCCCTGGGTCTCCCAACCGGGGGTAGAGGTCATGATTTGGGTAGGCCGACCCGTGGCCAGATCGACCTCTGAAAACTGAATGTGGTTTTCTAACGACGGCCCGGCCCGCATAATTTGGTGAGCCTGCTGACCCAGGTTGGTGTGACCCACAAATTCGCCATTGGCATTGCCAAACATAATTGAGTCGATATGCTCAAAGGTGTAAGACTGCTGCATAAAGTGGCGAAACAGCGCCTCAGGATTGTTGGGGTCGAGCTGGCCCAGAGTAATGGCGTCGTAATTAAGCTGATTAATCAGGTGGGAGGTGGCTAAAAAGTCTTCCAGCTTGTACTCAATCTGGTGCGAGACCGAGTCGCGCAGCTGGCTGGCTACCTGGTTTACCGCCCGCTCCCCCTGGCGCAGCGACAGCCACCCGGTCAGTCCTACAGCCACCGACACCTGCACCACAAAGGGCACCACGATCAGCACCCGCAGCGGTAGACGGCTCACGTTACCTCGGTGGAGCAAGTTCGAGAAACGATGCCTCATGTAACATGAACTACCAATAGTCCTATTAGTATTCCTGTCTGGGGCAAAAACTAAGCGATTGACATCAGATGTAACGAATCTTAGGCATAGTCGCTACCCCAACTGAGCCGCCACAAATGCATCCAACCGATCCATGCCTTCTAAAATCGTGTCCATATCGGTAGCGTAAGAGAGGCGAATGGTGCCCTCAGCCCCAAAGGCGACGCCCGGAATTGTCGCCACGTACTTTTCATTGAGCAGCTGGGTGCAAAAATCGAGGGAGGGTAAACCCAGGGCGCTGATGTCGATAAATAGGTAAAACGCCCCTTCTGGTTCGCCGCAGCTGAGGCCATCGATGGCCCGGCAGCGCTGAATGATGGCCTGACGCCGCTCGGCAAAGGCGTGACCCATGATCGCAATGCAGTCTTGGGGGCCTTCAAGGGCTGCGATCGCCCCGTACTGAGCAAAGGTACAGACATTGGAGGTGCTGTGGCCCTGAATGGTAGCCACCGCCTTGATCAACTCCGCTGGCCCCGCCAGGTAGCCCACTCGCCAGCCAGTCATCGAGTAGGCCTTGGCAAACCCGTTGCTAATAATTGTGCGCTCAAACGCCTCGGGTGACACTGCCCCAATGCTCAGATGGGTGGCTCCACCGTAGAGAATTTTTTCGTAAATTTCGTCTGACACCACCCAGATGTCAGTCTCTACTACCACTGCTGCCAGGGCTGCAATCTCTGCCGGGGAGTACACCATCCCCGTCGGGTTAGAGGGCGTATTGAGAATAAACAGCTTGGTTTTGGGGGTAATTGCCTGACGCAGCTGCTCAGGGGTAATGCGGTAGTTTTGCTCAGCGGTAGTGGGCACAATCACGGGCGTGCCGCCCGCCAGTTTCACCATCTCCGGGTAGCTCAGCCAGTAGGGGGCCGGAATGATCACCTCATCGCCCGGCTCGATCAGGGCCATCATCAGGCCGTAGAGAGAATGTTTGCCGCCGTTGGTGACGATGACGTTTTCAGGGCCGTAGCAGAGGCCGTTGTCGGTTTGGAGCTTATGGGCGATCGCCTGACGCAGTGCCGGTTCTCCCGCCGCTGGGCCGTAGCGGGTTTTGCCCTGATCAAGGGCTACTTTAGCTGCCGCTTTAATGTGGTCGGGAGTATCGAAATCGGGTTCTCCAGCGCTAAAGCTGCAGACGGGCAACCCCTCAGCCTTCATGGCCTTGGCGCGGGCTGAGATGGCCAGAGTCATTGACGGCGTTACGCAGGTAACACGACTGGCCAGGGCTAACGGGGGCATGGGCACACCTCAACAAACAATGGTTAAGAGCTTTCCAGCCTACAGAGCATCTGGCAACAAGACCCTTAACCCAAACTCAATCACAGAATATCCCCATAAGAGTAGATCGTTTGACAGGTTCTGGCTATGGTAGTCGGTCGGGTTTCCTGACATAGCCTCGGGCAGCCCTTCAGCAGCCTATCTGCCCCAAAGATACAGCCAGGGGTGAGCCCTTAGTCAGACTGATCATTGCTCATGACTATCTGCCCCAGCACTCTGAACCTGGGCTATAGATCAGCAAAAGTTGGAAATCAGCAGATTTACGCATAAAGATTTTCCTGACTGAGGGTGAAAACCTCTGTAACTAGGACTAGAAGCGCTAACAAGGCCAGGTCCTATGCATCCTCCTACTCTCCGTTTTTCTATTAATCGCGTGGTCTATGCCGTTAGCCTAGGCCTAGTGGTAGTAGCCGCAGTTCCCCTGGGCTGGCAGGCTGCCGCCCGAGAGGTTCATTCCTCTGGGCTCATCCAATCTGCCTCGCGGTCTGAAGATGATCGCGGTAGTGGACGCCTCACCCGGGTGCCAATCCTGGCTGATATGGTCAGTTTTCGTGGCAGTGGGCGAATTGACCCCACTCCCCCCGCCCCTGCTAACTCCTGGCAAAGCCCCGTCGCCTATCGCGGCAGTGGCAGAATTACCCAGCCCCGCATCAGTTAACTGGTGAGGGGGCAAAGGTTTCCAGCTTTCGCTGTTCTAGCTACCGACAATTAAGCTGAGCAACGGTTGCCTACCGATAACGAAAAACAAGATTACGTAAAATAAGACCTAAAAACCTTAAACATTTGCTGGCTAAAAGCATTTCTTGTCTTACTTTTGCGCCACACTTAGGGGCAATCAGGCATCTCAGCGTGAGCCATGGGGCTCCAGCAAGTTCAACTGGCTTCTTTGGGCAGCCCTCGGACTCTACTCCGCTGTACCGGTGAGAGTCTATTCTTGTGGAAACCATGGCCTAGGGCCAGTCAGGCAAATTGCTGGTTGATGTAGAAGCTACCGATAACCTCAGGTAGACCTCTTCAAAAGCCATTGAGCCCGGGCTGCGCTAGCTATGTCAGGGTATTTTGGCGGTATTGCCCCTCAGCGGCCTCGGCTGCACCTCTGTCTGTTATTTTGGGTATTGCACGCTCAATGGCTAATCCGATCTTCTCCATGTCCCCGTCTATCGCAGCAGTTGAGGACGAGGCGCTCATCCGTTGCCTGAGCCCGAGTGCCATTGATCAGATTTTGTTGTACCTCGCCTTTAGCGCCATGCGCACTGGGGGGCATCGCCACGGGGCTTTTTTAGATGCAGCGGCGACGGCGGCCAAGTGTGCCATCTACATGACTTATCTAGAGCAGGGCGAAAACCTGCGCATGACGGGTCACCTGCACCACATTGAGCCCAAGCGGGTCAAAGCCATCGTCGAAGAAATGCGCCAGGCCCTGACCGAGGGCAAGCTGCTCAAAATGCTGGGCTCTCAGGAGCCGCGCTACCTGATTCAATTTCCCTATATGTGGCTGCGGCGCTACCCCTGGGAGCCTGGGAAATCGCGGGTGGCGGGCACCTCTCTCACCGGAGCTGAGAGGGCAATGCTGGAAGGCAAGCTGCCTTCCCCCTGTCCCGACGCGCGCATTATCAACTCCTTTCAGTTTCTAGAGCTGATCGAAATTCTCCACGAAAAGGCCCAGGAAGACCTGCCGGCTGACCACCACATTCCTCTCAGCGAGGCTCTGGCCGAGCACATTCGCCGCCGCCTGATTTACTCTGGCACTGTGACCCGCATTGATGCCTCCTGGGGAGCGTCATACTATGGGCTAGTGCGCACTTCCTACGCGCCGGTCGACGACCAAGAGCGTATGTATGCCATGGTCGAAGACACTGCCCAGTACTTTCGCATGATGCGCGAATGGGCCAATCATATTCCTGGCACCATGCGGGTGTTAGAAGAGTTAGATATTCCCTCTGAGACGCGGGAGGCCGCTCTGCAGGAGCTAGATGAGGTGATTAGGGCCTGGGCAGATAAGTACCACCAGCCCGGTGGCGACCCTACCCTGCTCCAGATGGTCATTGGTTACCACAGCAAGTAGGTCCCTCGAGCCGGTAACCTGCTGAGGTAGGCCTCATTGCCTGTGACTGGCCCCATGTGCCAGCTAATGTACTAGGTGTTTGCCTAGCGACGGCGAGCCGTGCGCCCAAAGCTGGGCAGCTCAACGGCAGCGATAGATTTAATTTTCTTTTGCGATCGCAGGGGGTAGACTAGCGGCGACGGCGATACCTGTGCACTGGCTGTGAGGTAAGCGGGCACTGGCGCAGGGGCAGCCATGGCTGGGGCCGCAGTGGGAGCGGCGGCGGGCATAGCTGGGGCGGCTACGCTGGCTGGGGCTGGGGCTGGGGCGGCTACCACGGGGGGCGCGATCGGTTCACCCCAGGGAGATGGCTCAGTGAAGACAGAGGGAGTAGGGTCAGCTGTGACCGCTGCTGCTTCCTCAAGCCAGGGGTCGGCGGCGGCTGGAGCAGCCTCTGGAGGGGCAACCGCCCTAGGTAAAGCCTCTGGCAGAGGAGCTATGGGTACAGGCTGAGGCGATGCTGGGGCGATCGCTGGCTCGACCACTGCCATCGGCGCCTGGATTGGCTCAATAGCGGGTGCGGGTGGGGATGCGGGAGCGACACCGCTAGCCGCTCTTTGCAGACCGCGCAGTAGCTGGGTCAAGTCGGGGGACTCAGCTGGGGTCTCTCCCCCTGCTGACCAGGGCTGAATCTGCTGCGATCGCGGTAGCCCAAGCGGCTGACCAGCGTCATCGAACGCCAGCATCTGCTGTAGGCCGAGGGGAAGCTGCCCTTGGGCGATCGCCGAGCTAGGTTCCACTGCCGCTGGGGCAGCAGACATATTGAGACACTTTTCTAGGGCTGCCTTAAACTGAAGCGTATAGCGCTGCTGACGATGCAAGCGAGCCTTGAGGTCGCGGCACGTCTCTTCAGCCTGGTGCAGGGCGGTGCTCTTTTCGCTAAAGCGCTGCTGTAGTAGGGTACATTCTCGCTCTAGCTGAGCCACCCGCTGCTGGTTGACGTTGAGCTCGGCTTGCAGGGTTTCATTGTGGATCGTGGTACGCCGCAGGCCATCGTTGGCGATCTCAAGCTCGTTCAAGAGCTGGGCAATTTGCTGCTGTACTGGGCCTGGTACAGCAGTGAGGGGAAGGCTACCAGGGGCGGATTGATGGCGTTCAATCTCTGACTGGAGAGCCACCTGCGATCGCTCCAAAGCCTCCTCCAGTTCGGTCACCCGCAGCAACAGCGCATCATTGCACTGGTTCAAATCTTGAATCAGCTGAATAACGTTTTCGGGCTCGAGACTTGGGGATGCCACCTCATCAGCGGGGCTGGCCTGATCAGTTTCTGTTAGCATAATGCCCGGAATAGAAGGCTCAGGGGCTTCGGCGGTCGAGCTGTCTGTCAGCGACAGCTGACCTGGGAAGGTGACTGTATTCCACTCGCCAACACCATTCCCCTTATTGCTGCTGGGGGTCGGAGTCTCACCAGGAACATCTGCCGGGTTGGTTAACCGGTCGTCCCCATGGGGCTGGGGGGATGCGCTCGAAGCCGTAGTGTCAGTCATAGGGGTGCCTGATCCTGGTCGCGTAGTCTCACACTCAACACACAGCCACTAATAGGGCTATTGACGCATAAGAATAACTAATTTTCCCAATTTATTCACCCTTTCCTGGGTCCATCGCGAAAAATTCAACCTTAGCTAAGTCCAGAGCCTGAAGTGGGCTCGATGCATCTGATTATTTTTCTTCTCAAGGGCACCTCGAAAAAGACAGCCTGGTTGATATCAGCAACGAGATTTCAGTAATTGTGAACTCTCAGAATTCGCCGTAGGCTCCTTGATCGCAGTGCCCTTCAGCGTTTGGTTTCACCTTAAGCTTGGCTTTACCGATTTTACATGAAGGCTTAGTGAATGACTGCGGTCACCGCCCTAAGCTGAGGGGTGGCTAGTTAGAGATTTATGAAGTACGTCCAGAGGGCTATATCTGCGGTCTAGAGCTGTCTGGCCTGCTACCCGCTAACGGGCGCGCTCTCGATATGCACCCCGGGGGTACAACTTCTGTTGATAATACCAATGACATCCCCAACCCTTGTTCTAGCAACCCCCAGCTACCGTGCTGACTTTGAGCGCTGTAAGTTGCTGGTAGACAGTGTTCATGCCTTGAGCAAAACACCGATTCGCCATTACATCATCGTTGACCGGCGCGATTATGGGTTATTCAAACCCTTGGCCACCAGCACCACTGAGATTCTAATTGCTGAGACGCTGCTATCATCCTGGATCTACCGCGTTCCTTGGCTCCGGTGGGCCTGGTTTAGCCTTAAGTCGCCCCCCATCCGGAACTGGATGATTCAGCAGATGATCAAAATCTCCTTTGCCAGAAATGCGCCTGCCCCCGTCACGATTTTCGTCGATTCTGACGTGGTGTTTGTTCGCCCCTTTAGCCTCGATCACTTTATTCGTCGGGGGCAAACTCGTCTACTGCGAGTGGCAGATTTCTATGATCCTACCTTTGAGCCGTTGTACACCTCAACCTACCGTCTGCTTGGGATTGAGGGCTATCCCCCCGCAACCCCCCGCCCCAACTACATCGGCAACCTCATTAGCTGGCGAAAGAGCAACGTTATGGCTCTCTGCGATCGCATCGAACAGGTGTCGGGTCGCCCCTGGTTAGAAACCCTGGCCTGGGCCAAAAGTATGTCAGAGTATATGCTCTACGGGGTTTTTGTCGATCGCATTATGGGCGTGGCTGCTGCTCACTTCCCTGACTGGAAGAATCTCTGCCACGGTTACTGGACTCCCCGGCCTATGGATCAGGCCCAGATGGCTGAGTTTTTTGCCGCAACGCCAGAAGAGTCGATTGCGGTCATGATCTCGGCCAAGGCCAACATGCGTCCCGAGCACTATAGCCGCTACTTACCTCAATTCAACCTCGTTCAGTCAGCAGATTGACTACCATAGGTTTAGACATCACTGCCTCCCGGTCAGCCTGCCCAAACCTAGCGCGGCATCGAGGCACCTTGCCTAGCCCAGGAGCGGTAGTTTGCCGAGGGGCAAAACTCTCCTTCTGGGCTTGAGTTCGATTTATTTTGAGGTTGAAAGCTGTTCAGCAATGACTAGATCACGGTTTCGCACATTGCTGTTAGTAGCCGCCGCCGGTGCAGTTTTAGCGGCTAGTGTGACTTGCAGTCAATCTACAGAGCTTGACGGTGCTTCAGATGCGCCTGCGACCACTGCCGCCAATGAGCCACGGCGCGATGCAAATACGCTGCGGCTGCTCTATAGCCGATCGGCGGTGACCCTCAACCCCCACTTGGCTACCGGATATCAAGACTTTGAGGCGGCCCGCATTGTTTACGAGCCCCTGGCTAGCTACAACCAGGCAGGAGAGTTGGTACCTTTTCTGGCTGACGAAATTCCCTCCTTAGAGAATGGCGGTGTGGCCGCCGATGGCACCTCGGTCACCTGGACGCTGCGCCCCGACATCACCTGGGCCGATGGCGAACCTTTCACCGCTGACGATGTGGTGTTTACCTTTGAGTTTATTCGCAACCCGCTGGTGGCGGCGGCCACCGCTCAGTACTACGAAGGGGTGGAGAGGGTCGAGGCGATCGATGACTACACCGTTGAGATCACCTTTACTGCGCCAACTCCAGCCTGGTCAGTGCCCTTTACCGGCCAAACTGGGCTAATTTTGCCCCGACACATCTTTGAAGAATTTAACGGCCCTAATGCCCGCGAGGCGTTGGCTAACCTCCAGCCTGTGGGCACTGGGCCTTACCAAGCAGTGGGGTTTGAAGCCGGTACTGTAATTTATGAGGCCAACCCCAGCTATTGGGACGGCCGACCGGCCTTTAACCGGGTGGAGCTGGTGGGGGGGCTGTCGCCCTATGCGGCGGCGCGAGATGTTTTGCAGACGGGCAGTGCCGACTTTGCTTACAACCTTCAGGTAGAGGCCAAGGCCTTAGATGATTTAGAAACAGACGCGATCGGTCATGTATCAACCCTGTTTGGCTCCCAGGTGGAGCGGATCATGCTGAACTTCTCCCATCCCTTTGCCCGCACTGAGGACGGGGAGCGCTCTAGCCAGCAGATTCCTCACCCTTACTTCAGTGATGTGCGGGTGCGGCGGGCGATCAACCTGGCGGTCGATCGCGACACCATTGCCAAGACCCTCTACGGTGAAGCAGGCAAGCCCACGGCTCAACTGCTGGTGGCCCCCGACGACTACCAATCTGCCGCCATCGACTACACCTATGACTTGGATCAGGCCAAGGCGCTGCTAGACGAGGCGGGCTGGGTCGATACCAACGGCGATGGCATTCGTGAAAAGGCTGGGGTGCCTCTGGAAGTGCTGTTTCAGTCGGCGGTGAACCCGGTGCGGCAGCAGACCCAGGCGATCGTCAGCGACAGCCTGAAGGAGCTGGGGGTCGATGTGCAGATTTCACGGGTGCGGATAGATGAGTTTTTCTCTGCTGACCCCGCCGATACCAACAGCCTCAACCATTTCTTTGCCGACATGCAGGTGTACTCTATCGGCAATGAAAGCCCCGACCCCAGTACCTACATGGGCTGGTGGACTTGTGGCAAAATTGCCTCTCAGGCCAATCAGTGGCAAGAGCCCAACAATGCCCGCTACTGCAACCCCGACTACGATCGCCTCTGGGAAGAGGCCAAGCAAGAACTCGACCCCGATCGCCGGGCTGAGCTCTTCCAGCAGATGAACCAACTGCTCGCAGACGACGTGGCGGTGATCCCTATCGTGCACCGGGCGATGACCAATGCGGTTAGCGATCGCCTCACCGATGTTGAATTTACCCCTTGGGATGCTAGTACCTGGGCGATCGGTCAGTGGCGACCGGCTCCGACAGAGAGCGGTTCCTGACGGTGCGCTAGAAGGCAGAATAGACGCTGAGCGGTTGCCTGTTGGTGACCATGCTGGCTTCTATACCGTCAGCTTTGCCTGCCTGTGGCCTGCTTCTGTCGTTACCTTCTACCCAAAGCGCATCTCTAGTACTGTGCTCCTGCCAGTACCGTGCTCCTAAGAGCCTAACCGCAGCGCCTAGACAGGGCTGACTTTTCCAGTGATTTTGTGGTTTTCTGGCACAGCCAAGGCAGAATGGTTATCTGTAGCAACCGACCCCATTCCTATGACCTCTGAACCTGCTGTCACCAGTCCGGTGGTGTCTCCCCTGGCTGCGATCGCCCTGAAGGTGGCGGGCGCGATTGCCATTCTGTCAGCCCTGCTAGATTTTTTAATTCTGCTAATTCCGCCCAACTTGGCCAATGCCCAGTGGCAGTTAGCTACCACCACCCAATTAGTCGATCGAGGCATCGTACCGCTGGTGGGTATGGCACTGCTGCTCACTGGCTTCTGGGTCGACGGCGGCACCTCAAATCTGAGCCAACCCAAAAAGCTGATCGGTAACCTCCGAATTTGGATCTGTGCCCTGGCCAGCCTCCTTGGGTTAGCCTACCTGCTGCTAATTTTGCTGCATTTAAGCGCAGTGCGGCTCTCTAGCCAGCAGGCCCTAGACCAGGTTAACAACGAAGCTGGCGAGGCCGCAGCCCAGCTCCAGCAGCGGCTGTCGACAGAGCTCAGCCAGCAGCAAAACCAGTTGGGTGCTCTGTTGCAAAACGAAGATTTGCTCTCCCAGGCGATTCAAAGTGGTCAGCTTCCCCCCGACATTGGCCAATTTCGCGACAACCCCGAAGGCCTGACTCAGTTCCTTCAGCAACAGGCAGACCAAGCCAAGCAGCAAATCGAAACCGAAATCAGCACTCGTCGTAGTGAAGCTGAGCGCCGGGTTAAAACCGAGGCCCGACGATCGGGGCTGCGTGTCACTTTAATTAGTCTCTTGCTGGCGGCGGGATACTCTACTATCGGCTGGGTTGGCCTACGTCGCCTGCTGTCTTCCAGGGGGAATGGCCAGTAACCTTTTCATCCTAGGGCCTGCATTATGGCCTGCTGGGCTGTGGCTTGATAGATGGCCCGCAGGTGCCCCATCACGGCAGGAGCATCTTCGGGCGGCAGAGGTATTTTGCCCAGTACGTCAAGCACCGTTGACTCAGATGGTGTAATCACCACCAGATCTGGGTCGAGGGGAGCGGCGTAGATCCAAAACAGGTTTAGGTCTACGCCCTTGGCCGGCTCAGGGCGAGTCTCTGGGGCCGCTGACTGCCCTGGGGCGATCGCCCCAGCAGGGCCACTGTTTTGACGCCGCTGCCGTAGAGCTTCTAAAATACTGTCTCGACTCCGCCCTCTGAGCTGAAACAGCACAAACGGGTCTTCTCGAAAAAAGTCGCCTAGCTGGTAATACACCGCCGCAATGTGCTTGCAAGGGTTTTTGGGGTCAGGGCAACTGCATTTTGAATGCACCTCCGACAGGTTGAACGGGTAGAGGCTAAGCCCGTTGGCGGTGAACACTGTCTCAATCTCCGCAGGCATTTCCCCAGCCAGGAGCTGGGCAGAATAGATGGCTTGCTCCGACATCGAATCAATCACATAGTTCCAATCTTCATCGGTGAAGGCGTCTAGCCAGATCGAGAGTTTATAGGGTTCTTCTGCGGTGCCCTGCACCAGCGCCGTTACCCTGGCCCCCTTGTACTCAAGACTGAGAATATGACCTTCTCGGGCGTAAATGCGGCCTCGCTCTAGGCGCTTTTTAAAGCGGTACGTGTTGAGCAGCTCGACCCATCGTTGTACCCACCAGGCCTCGTCGTCCAAGGTGTAAGCAGAGCTAGAGGTGGATTGGTAAGCAGTCATAGCAGCACAACCCGTAGAGATGTCTTATATCTTACCCCTAGAGAAACTAAAGCCCCCGGAAACTCGATGTTGCCTGGGGCTTTAGCGAGTTCTAGAGAGTTCTAGAGAATTTTTGTCTAGCAGCCAATACCCAGATATTGGAAACCAGCCCGCACCATGACTTCGCGATTGAGGAAGTTGCGGCCATCGATCAGGATGGGACTGTTCATGCGCTGGGCCATAGCCGCATAGTCTAGGTCTTGAAACTGTTGCCAGTCAGTCACGAGTACCAGAGCATCGCAGTGGTCAGCCAGATGCTGGGCATCGGTTTCGACAATCACCCCGCTGAGACCGTGGCGCAGACCGCTCTGAGAAACAATAGGGTCATAGGCTTTTACCTTGGCCCCTAGGCGATTGAGCTGCTCGATCAAGATCAATGACGGGGCATCGCGCATATCGTCGGTGTCGGGCTTAAAGGTAAGCCCCAGCAGCCCCACGGTCTTGCCCTTGAGAATCTTCAGCACCTGCTGGAGCTTCTCAAGAGTGATTTGACGCTGGCGATTATTCACATCCACAGCGGCCTTTAGCAGTTGAGCCTCGTAGCCATAGTCGTCAGCGGTGTGAATCAGCGCCGAGACGTCTTTAGGGAAGCAAGACCCGCCCCAGCCAATACCCGCCTGCAAAAATTTCTTGCCAATGCGAGAGTCAAGGCCAATGCCCTGGGCGACCTGGGTGACATCGGCTCCGACGCGATCGCAGATATTAGCGACCTCATTGATAAAGCTAATCTTGGTCGCCAAAAAGGCGTTAGAAGCATATTTCACCATCTCTGCCGAACTCAGATCGGTCACCACCACAGGCACTGGTTCAGTAGTTTGATTTTCGGCAAACTGACGCTCTACGATCGGAGTGTAGAGCTCTTTCATCATGGCGATGGCGCGGGGGCTGTTGCTGCCCAGCACGATGCGATCGGGATTAAAGGTATCGTAGACTGCCGACCCCTCCCGCAAAAACTCAGGGTTGCTGACCACGTCAAAGTCAGCGGTCATCTCTGGGTGAGCGACTTCGGGAATGCTACCAGCAGTGACCGGCACCTGCTGCCGCTCGGTGACGCCATCCATGACAATCATGCGCACCCAGTCGCCCGAGCCGATGGGCACCGTAGATTTGTTGACGATCACCTTGTAACCCCCATTCAGGTGAGAGCCAATGCCTTTTGCCACGGCTTCTACATAGCGGGTGTCGCTCTCGCCCGTAGGCAGCGCCGGGGTGCCCACCGCAATGAAGAGAATGTCACCGTGCTCAACGCCAGCCTTGAGGTCGGTCGAAAATTGTAGATGCCCTGCGGCCATAGAAGACTTCATCAACTCAGAGAGGCCAGGCTCAAAAATGGGCGACTGCCCAGACTGCATGAGCTTGACCTTTTCTTCATTGACATCAATGCAGACCACATCGTGGCCCACGTGGGCTAGGCAGACACCCGTGACTAGGCCAACATAGCCCGTGCCAATCACACATACTTGCATAGAAAATTTCCTTAAAGCTAGGGGTATTTAGATAGAGAATTGATGGCCGCCATTTAAGGCTGGGCTACCCTAGGAGGCAGCTAAGGAAGGCACTGTAGACGTAAGCACCGCTGGCGTGAGACGAGCCTGAAAGTCTTCAACGGTGAGCTTGAGGCCCTCTTGTAGAGGTACCGTAGGATGCCAATCAAGAAAAGTTTTAGCCCGAGTAATATCTGGCTTGCGGCGCTGGGGATCATCCTGGGGTAGGGGCTTGTAGATTAAGTCAGCGTCAGGGTTCACCATCTGCTGCACCGCTTGAGCCAGCTGTAAAATAGTGTACTCATCGGGGTTGCCCAGGTTGACCGGGCCAATGTAGTCGCCATTCATCAGACGCATCAGACCGTCTACTAAGTCAGACACGTAGCAGAAGCTTCGGGTTTGGGCACCGCTGCCGTAGACCGTCAGAGGGTTGCCCTGAAGCGCCTGCACCACAAAATTGCTTACCACTCGACCATCGTTCTCAAGCATTCGAGGGCCGTAGGTGTTAAAAATGCGGGCTACCCGAATATCGACGTTATTTTGGCGGTGGTAGTCAAAGGCCAGGGTCTCAGCTACTCGCTTACCTTCGTCGTAGCAACTGCGAATGCCAATGGGGTTGACGTTACCTCGGTACTCTTCAGACTGGGGATGCACCTCTGGGTCACCATAGACCTCTGAAGTAGACGACAGCAAAAACCTTGCCTTTACCCGCTTGGCTAAACCGAGCATGTTCATAGTGCCCAGGACGTTAGTCTTAATGGTTTTGACGGGGTTGTACTGGTAGTGCACCGGGGAAGCAGGGCAGGCGAGGTGGTAAACCTGGTCAACCTCCAGACGGATGGGCTCGGTCACATCGTGGCGAATGAGCTCAAAGTAGGGGTGGTCTAGCCATTGCAGCAAATTGCGCCGGTGACCCGTATAAAAATTGTCTAGGCAGATAACTTCATGCCCCTCGGTCATGAGGCGATCGATTAGATGGGAGCCAATGAATCCGGCTCCGCCGGTCACGAGAATTCTCATAGGGCAGTGATTATTAATTAGGTTTATCAGCGGGTGGGTAGTAACCAATAATTTAACTTGTATCTAAATTTAACTCCTGTCTAAATGCCACCGTTGAGTTGCCGATGGGCAACCCAGAAAAATTGTTGCTTCCCTTACTAGCTCTTCGTAAAGTTTTGTAGGACTCATACCTTAGGGAGTCTATTTTTTACGGTACGCATTTGAATAAGTAGCGTTTCCACATCTATGAACCCTCCCTGCTGTCTTTTTGCATATGGCACGCTGAAGCCGGGTGAGCGTGCCTTTGCGGAGCTATGCCAGCCCTTTGCGATCGCCACTCAACCGGCCCAAACCCCAGGCCGTCTCTACCATCTGCCCCTGGGCTACCCGGCTATGACCCTAGAGCCCGGCGGCTGGGTGCAAGGAGTGCTGCTGACTTTTGCCAGCTCGACTGTCTTGGCAGATCTGGATGTTTTTGAAGATTACTACCCCGATCGCCCGGCTGACAGCGAATACCAGCGCCAGCAGCAGCCTATCTATGACCTACGACAGCAGCCTTTGGGCGGTGCCTGGGTCTACGTGATGTCACCCGGCAGAGTTATCACCCTGGGTGGTCGATGGCTGCCTGGGGGAGCATGGTCTGAGGACAATCAGGGCTAACCCAAAGCAAAGCCTGCAAAAACAAAGGGCGCTGCCAGTAATGGCAGCGCCCTCTACACTCAAAAACTAGCTAAGTAGTTTAGAAGCGGAAGGTGGCACGTAGAGCGCCCCAGAAACCAGTGTCATCAACACCGGGAAGGCCAAAGTTTGCATTCCCGTAAATGACAGCAGGAGTGATGGTCATGAACTGGTTGAAGGGAATTTCCCAATAACCTTCAACTAGGAAGGGATTTTCAGGGCCCGTGGTGGGAAGTTGGCCACCGTAGACACCAAGTTGAGAACCTTCAGCCAAAAAGTCCTTGAAGCCAACACCAGCAGTCCAGCTGAAGTCATCCCCACCATCGAAGCTGCTGAAAGCACCATGGCCAGCGATGAAGAAGCGACCGAAGTCGAAGTTCACAAGACCAGCAAAGGTGTCGGTGCTGCCAAGGATGTCACTGTGCAGGTAAGTAGCAGCAGCATTGAAGACGCCATCGGTCAGGAAATTAAGCTGAGCGATGTAGCTCTGGCTGCTGGCAGCGAAGATACCAACGGAAGGATCGGTTGCACCAAAGGTGGTGATACCGGTCGCAACATCGGTGGAGTTGTTGGCTGCGGTGTAGCCCAAGTCAAGAATGATGTTGTCGGTGAAAGCGATGTTAAAACCAACACCGGCACCGTTGGAGGTGCTGCCGAAAGCATCATAGAACTGAGGGCCGCCGGCATCAGCCACAGAAGGCCCATCAAAGGGAACGATGGTGCTGGTGACCCAGTCATCGGCTACTAGGCCACGAGCAGAAGCGGTAACGGTAACTCGGCTACCAACAGGGAAGCTGTAGTAGAAGTCGTCGATACCAACGTTGTAGTTGGGGCCGCTGTTGCCAGCATTAGCCAGACCGCCTAGTACACCTGGAACAATGGCATTGCCATCGCCAGATTGAAGACGAATGCGCAAACGGTCGTTGCCGGTGAAGCTGGAGTCAAAGTTCAACCGTGCACGAGCTGCAATGCTGGTGCTCGTTTCGCCAGTCACAATGTCAAAGGGAGTGACTAGGTGGAAGTCGGCCTGACCAGCCAGCTTGGTGGTGGTAGAGAACTGCTGAGCGCGCAGGGTAGCGGTTTCAGCTTCTAGAGCATCGACGCGACCGCGCAGGGTAGCCAGCTCAGCCTGGAACTCTTCTTGCAGGCGACGGATGGTGGCCAAGTCGTCGGGGTTGATGCCGGACTGGGCGATCAGGGTAGCGATGACGTCCAAGCAGGAGTTGAGACCAGCGGCGAACTCAAAGCGAGTTAGGGGACGCTGACCACGGAAGGTGCGGTCGGGGTAGCCCTGAATACAGCCGTAGTTCTCAACCAGGCTTTGCAGCGCTTGGAAAGCCCAGTCGGAAGGCAGCACATCGGTGAGTTCCGACACGCTGGTGATTTGAGCCAGTTGAATAGAATCTTGGTCGAAGCTGCTGACCTGGGTGGTGACAGCAGACTCAGCTGCGATCGCGCTCCCAGAAATAGCTACAGCCGCACCCAGAGCAGCGGGAGCAGCCAGCAAAGATTGCCAGAGTAGTTTAGCCATGCGTAGTTTTCTCCTCACACCTTATACAAGGTTATTGTGTACCTGACAAAGGGATTGACCTAAGCCAATCTCTCGAAATACGGAACAGACTCGACCCACCACAGAGCAGAGTTGCTGAACCTTGCGTACATCTCAAAACGATAGTAGCAGATATACTCACCATCGGCTAGATAAGATTTGACCTTGAGTGGCCAAAGCTTGTCAATCTAACTGGCGGTAAAGACGCTCTATCTGTGCCTAAGGTTCCCGGATGGAGGCAGAATAACCCTATTGATCAGAAGAAAACTTGGCCCTGGCGGAGCTGCACCCCCTGGGCCCTGGGCTAAACCTCGTGAAGGAGGAGGCTCTGCGGCGATCGGCAGAGCCTCCAAGAGGTCTCGATCTAGAACCGGAAGGTGGCGCGCAGAGCACCCCAGAAGCCGGTGTCATCTGTACCGCCCAGGTTGGTATCCCCATAGATCAGGGCCGGGGTGATGGTCAGGAACCGGTTAAAGGGCACTTCCCAATAACCCTCGATGAGGAAGGGATTGTCAGCCAGGACGGTGGGAAGTTGGCCTCCATAGACACCAAACTTCGAGCCTTCTACCAGGAGGTCGTTGAAACCCAGGCCGGCAGTCCAGCTGAAGTCATTGGTGTTGCCGCTGCCATTGTCAGCAAAGGTGCTGTAGGCACCGTGGCCAGCAATAAAGAAACCACCGAAGTCTAGGTTGACCAAGCCAGCGAAGGTATCAGTAGACCCCAGCCTACCGGCAGCAGCACCATCGCTGTGCAGGTAGGTAACCGCAGCATTGAAGAAGCTGTCGGTCAGGAAGTTGAGCTGGGCGATGTAGCTCTGGTTGCGAGCTGCAAAGAGACCAACGTTGGGATTGGTGGCACCGCCAGGGTTGCCAGCGGTGTAGCCCAAGTCAAGGGCAATATTGTCGGTGAAATTGATGTTGACACCCAGACCAGCACCGTTGGACGAGCTACCGAAAACATCGTAGAACCGAGGACCACCGGCATCAGCTACGGAAGGGCCGTCGAAAGGCACGATGGTGCTGGTTACCCAGTCGCCACCTGAGAGGCCGCGGGCCGACGCAGTGACGCTGATGCGGCTACCCACTGGGAACCTGTAATAAAAGTCGTCAACAGCTACGTTGTAAGCCCCGCCGCTAGCGTTGGCCAGGCCGCCGAGGGTGGCCGGTGCAACGGCGTTGCCATCAGCCGATTGCAGGCGAATGCGCAGGCGATCGCGACCGGTAAAACTGGAGTCGAAGTTGAGCCGAGCCCGAGCGGCAACACTGGTGCTGGTCTCGGTGGGTAGGGTATCGAACGGCGTAACGATGTGGAAGTCAGCCTGACCACGCAGTTTGGTGGTGGTGGAGAACTGTTGGGCGCGCAGGGTGGCGGTTTCAGCTTCTAGGGCATCGACGCGACCGCGCAGGGTGGCCAACTCAGCCTGGAACTCTTCTTGCAGGCGACGGATGGTGGCCAAGTCGTCGGGGTTGATGCCGGACTGGGCGATCAGGGTAGCGACCACGTCTAAGCAGGAGTTGAGGCCAGCGGCGAACTCAAAGCGGGTCAGGGGACGCTGGCCACGAAAGGTGCGGTCGGGGTAGCCCTGAATGCAGCCATAGTTCTCAACCAGGCTTTGCAGCGCTTGGAAAGCCCAGTCGGAGGGCAGCACGTCGGTGAGCTCTGACACGCTGGTGATTTGAGCTAGCTGGATCGAGTCTTGATTGAAGTTGCTGACTGGAACGGTAGATGTAGCTTCGGCTGCGATCGCAGAGCCAGATACAGCCACCGCAGCAGGCAGGGCCAGCAGAGATTGCCAGATAGACTTAGTCATTCAATATTTCTCCTCACACCTTAAGCAGACTAATGGAGGCAGTTCTATGCCGATAGACCACTATCTACAGGCATAGAATCGCCGCAGAATCATTGAACTTGATGCCGGAGAGGGAAAGATATATCTGCGACAACAAAGCGACAGATATATCCCTGCTCTCGTCTGTGCATCATGAACAAAACTATCTGAGTCCGCTTAGGGCCGCGTCAAAGGAGCATTAACCCTGACTGACCATCTCACTAAGAACGGATTAAATCTTTCTTTTGGGGCGAGGCGAGCGGGACAGGGATGACCCCTGGGGTCTTCTCGAATGCCTGTGGCTTGTCTCCGCAGGCTTGCCATGTAGCGCCTTACCCTAGGGAAGAAATGATCGAGGCCAGGGCAAAGTCTTTCTCGGTCAGCCCCCCGGCATCGTGGGTGGAGAGGGTAATCACCACTTTATTGTAGGAAATCTCTAGATCGGGGTGATGCCCAGCGCTTTCGGCGGGCTCTACCAGCTGATTGACAAAGTCAACGGCGGCGATAAAGTCTTTGAACTTGCGCGTGCAGGTAATGCTCTTGCCGCTCAAACTCCAGTCGGGGAGCTGGGTGAGGTGGGTTTGGATGTCGCGATCGCTGAGGAGAGTGGCCATGGTAGAAAGGGGATATAGTGCCCCTTAATCCTAGGGCGGTGAGTTTGCGATCGCATCTAACCGAGGGCTACTTAAGCGCTGCCGTTTGAGTATTGCCCCTTTAAAAGCTATCCGCCCCTGCCAGGGGAAGAAACTCTTCCTAAGCAGGGGCGGTCTAGTTGGATCTTAGGTTGAACCTGACTGCCGGGAGGAACCCTACTCAGCCAGCTTCGAGAGCTTAGCCAGTTGCCGAAGCAGCGATTTGCCTAGACAGCCAGCACTGAAGCTAGAGTACAGCCCCGGCACACAGCCGGCTGATCTCAACCTGAAGACCCATACGTTTACTACTCTCTTGCATGGGCATCACCTCCTGAGTGGCTAAACGATAAAATCTGTAGAGCTAACTGCCGTAACAGCGGCATTACTCGTAAATTAACACAATATTTCTAGCTGTGTCAGAAATATTCCAGGCTTTGCAGGGCTGGTGGCCGGTGACGCTACCTCCTGTATTGTTTCCCAACCTCACTCTATGGTCTTCTATGCCCCTGATTTCCCCGCCTTTGATATCTGAGATGACCCTAGATGCCTGGCTGCAAGCCTGGCTACAAGAAGACATGGGTCGGGGCGACTGGACTACCGCTGGGCTGGGCGATCTGGTGCAGCGGCCCGGTCAAGCGATCTGGGTCACCCGTGCCCCAGGCGTGGTGGCGGGGCTACCCTTTGCCCGCCGGTTGTTTCACCGGCTCGATGCCGAGAGTAGCTTTACGCCCCTGGTGGCGGAGGGTGATGCCTGCGCCAAAGACACCACCATTGCCCAGATTGAGGGCAACCTGGCGGCTCTGCTCACCGGGGAGCGCACGGCGCTCAACCTGGTAATGCGCCTGTGCGGTATCGCCACAGCCACCCGCCAGTACGTTGACCAGCTGGCCCATAGCCCCACGCAATTTGTCGATACCCGCAAGACCACCCCTGGCCTGCGCCAGCTCGAAAAGTACGCTAGCCGAGTTGGGGGCGCGATCAACCACCGGCTGGGGCTCGACGATGCGGTGATGATTAAAGATAACCACATCGCCGCCGCTGGAGGAATTACCACTGCGGTGGCCTACATTCGACAAGCGATTCCCTATCCGCTGACGGTGGAGGTAGAGACCAGTTCTCTGGCCCAGGTTGATGAAGCGCTGGGCTGCCCTGTCGATATCATCATGCTCGACAACATGTCGCCAGAGACCATGGCAACGGCGGTGGCCCGCATTCGTGAAGCCAGGCCAGAGATCAAAATCGAGGCTTCGGGCAATGTCACTCTAGACACCCTGGCCTCTATTGCTGCCACGGGGGTAGATTTTATCTCTAGCAGTGCCCCGGTCACCCGGGCCCCCTGGCTGGATATTAGTATGCAGATGGTATCGCTCTAGCTTGCTCTAACCGGAGGTGACCGATGATTTTAACCACAGGCCCCAATGTCGATGGGCGGCAGGTGACTCAGTACTGCGGCATTGTCCATGGCGAGGCTATTTTAGGTGCCAATATTTTCAAAGACTTTTTTGCGGGCATTCGCGATGTGGTTGGGGGGCGATCGGGGGCTTACGAGCATTCTCTCCGCCAGGCCCGCAATACCGCGATCAAAGAGATGACCCAGGCGGCAAAGGAGCTGGGTGCCGATGCCATCATTGCCGTCGATGTTGACTATGAGTCGCTGGAGATTACCAACGGCGGCAACATGCTGATGGTGGCCGCTAGCGGCACGGCGGTGCGGTTAGATTAGAACAATTCTGGCAAAAAATGCCGAAGAACTCCGCTTTTGCTCGAGGGCGCAAGCCTTGCGCCCCTACATGGGGTATCTTTTTGCCCAGAAATTTCTTAGAGCATCTGCGGGCGATTTAGTTGCCGTCGATCGCATACTTTTTGAGGTCAGCCAAGGACACGTGCTCTACGGCGGCAGCGTGGGTGGCTGCCAGCACTACCGGCGGGGCAACACCATCCTCAAGGGCTTCTTGCCAGCGGGCGGCGCACAGGCACCAGCGATCGCCCGGCTTTAGCCCCGGAAACTGAAAGGCCGGTACTGGGGTAGAGAGATCGTTGCCCTGGGCTTTGGTATAGGCCAAAAACTCGGTGGTGACCTGGGCGCAGACTACGTGCACCCCCAGGTCACCGGCCCCCGTGGTGCAACAGCCGTCGCGGTAAAAGCCGGTCATGGGGTCGGTGCTGCAAGGCAGTAGTTCGGTTCCGAGTACGTTGGTGGCGCTAGCCATGGGTATTGTCCTCAGGCGGAATGGCAGATGATACGAGGGGCCGGGGGCAGCCTGGCGTAGGCTTTTAATCTATCGCTACGGGCGGCAAGCTTCAACCCGAGTAGCCCTGGAGCGTTAATCGCCTAAGGCAAGGCGGGCGTTGACGGCGATCGCCTTCAGATCTGGCACGGTAGCCGCTTCTCCATAGCCCGACTCGGTCAGCCACAAAAGATACTCGATGTTGCCCGCTGGGCCAAGCAGGGGCGACCAGGTGAGACCCCGGTAGACCCAGCCTAGGGCTTGGGCGGCGCTGAGAACGCTGGCGATCGCCGCCGCCTGATCGCCTGGGTCTCGCACCACGCCTTTTTTGCCGACGCGATCGCGCCCCACCTCAAACTGCGGCTTCACCAGGAGCACCGCTTCCCGAGGTGGCACCAACAGCGCCCAAAATGCTGGCAGCACTTTGGTGAGCGAAATAAATGACACATCCATTACTCCCAGGTCGGGGCGCGGGTCGCCCTCGCTGTAGAGCTGATCGGGGGTGAGGTGGCGCAGGTTAGTGCGTTCGCGCAGCACTAGGCGCGGGTCTTGGCGCAAGGCCCAGGCCACCTGGCCGTAGCCCACATCGACGCCGTAGACTTTCTCTACTCCAGCTTGTAGCAGACAGTCGGTAAACCCACCGGTTGAAATACCGCCATCTAGGGCAATGCGGCCTGCAACCGAGAGGGGAAACTCCGTCAGCGCCTGGGCTAGCTTTTCGCCCCCCCGAGAGACAAAGGGCGATCGCGCCTTGACCAACAGTTCGACGGTCTCTGGAAACGTTGTGCCCGGTTTATCGACGACGGCATGGTTGACCTGCACCTCCCCAGCGCGAATCAGCCGCTGGGCCTGTTGGCGAGACTCACACAGCCCGCGTTCTACGAGTAGGGCATCGAGACGTTGTTTGGCCATGGTCAACTCTTAAATCCCTTTTCCTGGGATCCTTCCTTCTGGCTCGGAGCTGAGACGGCTAGCCCCCGCCGACCGGCGATTTGTTCGAGCTGCTGTTTGACCAGGTCGAGGCCGGGTTTGGTGCCCTGGCGATCGTAGCGATCGCAGGCTTTGAGTAAGGCCTGCACCGCCAGGCCATCGGTGCCCATGTTGGCGTAGGCTAAGCCACCGTTGTGAAAGGCCTCGGCGCAGTCGGGCTCGATGGTCATCAGAGCGGTGAACTGGTCGATGGCGGCGGGGTATTGGCCCTGGGCAAAGGCGGTGCAACCCGCCTCAAACTGAGCCCGACCGTCGGCGCTGAGGGGAATCGACAGATCGACCACCGGAGCGGGGAACAGGGGGCTATTGCCCAGGGGCCGCCGGTAGGCCCAGACCATGACCCCCATGCCAAAGCCTAGAATAGCCAGCACTACTGATAGCCAGATCGCCAATTCCACTGGGTTTTGCCTCCACATATATGGTTTACCCGCCCTAGAGGTATCTGGGGCTGATACAAATCCTGCCTGCCTACTCTTCTGCGCGGCTGCGGCGAATTCGCATACGCTCTTTCATCCCTTCGACAAAGTCACTGCTCAACTGTTCTTGCTCTGCCTCTAGCTGGGCCTCTTCGGCTTCGCGGTCGAGGGCTTTTTGCAGGTTGGCCACGTAGAACTCCATTTTGTGGTCATCGACGGCGTCGGGGCTGCCGGAGGTGAGAATTGCCCGCACAATGCCAAACAGGCGATCAGGGAAGCGCTGGAGCATAAACGATTGCCGACGCAGGCTACCAAAGTCGTTGAAGTAGCGAAACTGGCCCATGTGGCCATAGACCCGCGTCGGCACCCAGGGAATGATCTGGGGCGGAATCAGCGGCACGATGTCGTTGTTGTTGACGTAGCGGACGATGCGATCGCCCATGCGCTTATTCATGTAGTTGACCAGTTTCCAGCCGGCCACTCGGGGTTGGCCATAGGTATAGAGCCCGCTGACCTTAAAGCCCTGGGTTTCGAGAGAAATGGTTGCCACCGCCGCTAGGGCACCACCTAGACTGTGGCCTGTCACCCACAGCTTAGTGTCGGGGGTCCACCACTTGCGCAGGTAATAGATCACCTGCTTTTCGACGCTCTGCCAGGCGTCTAAAAAGCCCCGGTGGACGCGACCGGTAGGGGGGATAGATTCTTGATCGGCCAGTACCGTAAATTCTTTTAGGCGAATTTTTAGGTTAGTCTTCCAGTCGGCGAGCTGCTGAGTACCTTTGAACACCAAAATCAGGTTGTCGCCCTTGCGAAACATAAACGCTTGGGTGTTGGTCATCAGCATATTCAGGTACTTGAAGTTCATGCGAATGTCGCGCTCGCTCACTTCTTCGCCTTCTCGCAGCCAGTCTTTGATCACCTCGACCACGTATTGCCGATTTGACATCCGCTTCCAGCGGTTGTCGATGTCGTCGCTCAGCCACAGCCGTGAAATGTCGGTCACGTATTCTCGGTCTTCGTAGACTAGGTGAGCGGCTTTGGCCAGGCACAGGGCTCGGTAGGTGTCGTACTTACTGTCTGCCTCAATGCCGCTAAAGTCGTGGGTGCTGTAAGGGGGCGGCAAAATCTTGAAGCCGTAGCGCTCAAACAGGTTTTGTACCCGTCCGTAGCCCGCCCAGTAGATATAGTGAAACAGCTTGTCGTAGAAACCAGAGCCGCCCTTGCGACGATAGCGGCGATCGCCAATTAAATTAATCCAGTAAATAATAAATGGCTTGATCTCCTCGGCGGTTACCAGCCCCGACTCGATCATGATCTCGAAGTACTCTAGCCCGCTGAGAAACGAGTCAAACCAGTCGCGCAGGGCAATTTCAATGACAAACTCTTCGTTGTCGTACTGCTGCACCAGCTCTAGGGTTTTGGGAGCAATGCTGTGGTTTTGGTCGGCCAAACGCTTGATTTCGTCGAGGCCGTTGCGCATTTTGACCATCTGGTCGTGCGATCGCAGTGCCCGCCTCAGGCGATAGTCATTGGCCTCAAAGCCAATCAGCCGACCATCCTCGGGGTGGTGGATATAGAACGTGCGGTACTCCTCATAGTCGAGAATATCCAGCACGTTTTTGACCGCCTCTCGCTCTCGAAAGGCCTTCACCTCCTGGCGAGCCAGATCGACCCGTCGCCAGCGGCGCTGCTGCTGGTAAAGGCACAGCACCGTGAGCACTAGCAAGATGCTGCCCAGCAGGCCTAGCCCCAGCAGCAGCAGCTCTGGCGACAGATCTATCGCTCGCCTGAGGCCTCTGGCGAGGCGGCGGGGCATCGACCAGGCGATCGTCTCTGCGGCCCCCAGAAGCGCTAGCGCCTGTCCCTGGTTGGCGGGGGCAGCCCCCAGGGCAGTCATTTGGGCCATGGCCACCGTGGCCCACGAGGCCCCCGTTGTTAGGCCCAGCGTAGCCCCCACCAGCAGCCAAAACCGACGCACAGCCATAGTCTCTTACTACCCAGTCTCAGTGTTTGCCCTGATGCTATCGGAAAAATCAAGGCAAATATGCAAGGTTTGACGGGAATTTTGCCGGATCCACGGCTATTGCCAAACTGTTACATCTCTCTATTTATCTCAAAAATGCCATTAATCTAAATTGACGAGCAGTTCACACCCTACCTGGGCAGAGCCATGCCCAAGGCCACAATGCCATGACCCAAGCAGAGTTAGAGTGCCAGTTCCGGGCCGATGGCCGGGTAATCTCTGCCAATGCTGCCTACTGCAATTACTTTGGCTGGGCTAAGGCCAGTCTAGACCAGTGTGCCCAGCCACCCCACCTGGCCCAGGGGCTAGAGGGGTGGCCCCAGCTCAACCTGCTCACCCTGACTCCCAGCCATCCCCAGATTAACCACGAGTCAAGCATTCGGACGGCGACTGGCGAGGTGCTTTGGCAGCAGTGGTACAACCAGGGCCAATTCGATGCCCAGGGCCAGCTAACTGAAATTCGGGCGGTGGGGCGCGACATTACCCGCTACAAGCTGGCCGAACTGCGCCTGCAACAGCGGGTCGAGCGCGAGCAGACCCTGGGTCATTTGGTCGATCGCCTGCGCCAGAGCTTTAGCCTAGACGACATTTTTGCCGTCGCCACCCAGGATGTGCGGCAGCTGCTGAGCTGCGATCGCGCCTCTATTTACCAGTTTGACCCCGACTGGAGCGGCTACTTTGTGGCTGAGTCGGTCGCCAATGGCTGGCTGCCCCTAGTTGGCCCCGATGCCCGCACCGTATGGGCCGACACCCATCTACAAGAGACCGAGGGGGGCCGCTACCGCCGGGGTGAAACCTTTGCCATCGACGATGTCTACCTCAGTGACCACACCCCCTGCCACCTAGATATTCTGGAGCAGTTTCAGGTGCGGGGCTATGCGATCGTCCCGATCTTTAGCCAAGTAAAAGGCCAAGCCCAGCTGTGGGGCCTGCTCAGCGCCTATCAAAATAGCGGCCCCCGCCGCTGGCAGCCAGAAGATATGGCGCTGTTGTCCCAGGTAGCCCACCACCTGGGTGTGGCCCTGTACCAAATTACCCTGCTAGAGCAAGCCCAGCAGGCCAGAGCCGCCGCCGAGCGCGCCAGCCGCGCCAAGAGTGAGTTTCTCTCTCACATGAGCCACGAGCTGCGCACCCCCCTCAACGCCATCATTGGCTACGCTCAGTACTTGCTGCGCGACCAGACCCTGACGGCAGACACCCAGAGCTACCTAGACACCATCAACACCAGCGGCGAGCACCTGCTGAGTTTGATCAATGCCATTCTCAGTATGGCCAAAATTGAGGCGGGCCAAATGACCGTTACCGAGACGGCCTTTAGCCTACCCGACCTGGTGCAGCACCTGATCGACATGGTGCTGCCTCGGGCCAATGCCAAAGGTCTAACCCTGACCTTCACCGTCGATGAAGCGGTGCCTGCCTATATCCGCAGCGACCAGGGCAAACTCCAGCAAATCGTGCTCAACCTCCTGGACAATGCCCTCAAATTTACCGAAACCGGCAGGGTGAGCTTGGCTGTGCAGGTGGCACAAGACCCCATCCCCAATGACGAAACCACGGCCACCCTGCTGTTTACCGTCAGCGACACTGGGCCTGGTGTTGGCGACGACCAGGCCCAGGCGCTGTTTCAGCCCTTTGGGCAGGCCGAGGCTGGACGCGCCATTCAGGAGGGCAGTGGTCTCGGCTTGGCGATTAGTCGCCAGTTTGCCCACCTGCTGGGGGGAGATCTGACCCTGGAGAGCTCTACTGCCGCAGGCAGCACCTTTTGTTTGCGGCTGCCGGTTACCTCAGTCCACCAAGTGGAACTCAAGCCCCGCCGCCCCACCCGCCGCGTGGTGGGGTTGGCTGCCGACCAGCCATCGGTGCGCATTTTGGTGGCCGACGACAATGAACCCAGCCGTCGCCTCATGGTGACGCTGCTAGAGTCTGTGGGCTTTGAGGTGCAGGCGGCCACGAACGGCCAAGAGGCCATTGACCAGTGGCGCACTGGGCAGCCCCAGCTGATTTTTATGGATCTGCGGATGCCGGTGCTCGATGGCTACCAGGCGACCCAGCAGATCAAAGCCACCGCTGCGCCACCGATAATTTTGGCTCTGACCGCCAGCGCCTTTGACGAAGAGGAACAGGTGGCCCTCGGCAGTGGCTGTGACGGCTTTTTGCGCAAGCCGATTCGGGAGGCCGAGCTGTTCGACGAGATTTCGCGGTGTCTCGGGGTACGCTATCTATATGGCGATCGCGACGTTCCTGCCCCCCCGTCACAGCCCGCTGCCGCCGTAGATTTGGCGAGCATGCCCGACGAATGGATTGCCAACCTCTACGAAAGTGCGATCGCGGTCAACAACCAGGCTCTCACCGACCTAATCGGGCAACTTTCTGAATCCCAAGCCCCCTTGGCCCAGGCCCTACGGCAGTGGGTGCAAAACTTTCGCTGTGACAAAATTGTCGAACTGGTGGAGCGAGTTCGTGGCGCAACGACCGAGGCCGATCATCCTAATCGTAGATGACACTGCTGAAAATTTGCGGGTGCTCAATGCCGCTCTCTCTAACCAGGGCTATGACGTGCGGGGGGTGATCAACGGTGAAATGGCCCTACGCGCTGCCCAGGCCGCCCCCCCCAACTTGATTTTGCTCGACATTCGGATGCCTGGCCTCAATGGCTATGAGGTCTGTCGTCGCCTCAAGGCGGGCGAGATAACCGGCAACATTCCGGTCATTTTTCTCAGCGCCCTGGGCGACAGCCTAGATAAGGTGCAGGCCTTTGCGGTGGGCGGAGTAGACTACATCACCAAGCCCTTTCAGCTCGACGAGGTGCTGGTGCGGGTCAAAAACCAGCTCATTTTGCAGGCAGCCCAAACCACCATTCAGCAGATGAACCAGCAGCTAGAGCAGCAGGTCAAGCTGCGCACGGCTGAGCTCGACGCCACCAACCAAAGCCTGCGTCACGAAATTGAAGACCGCAAGCGGATTGAGCAACATCTGCGGGAGTCCGAAGCCCGCTACCGGCTGGTAGCCGACCACATCAGCGATCTGGTGGGGCTGCACACCCCCGATGGGCGCTACGTCTATCTCAGCCCGTCGTGCAAGGGGGTATTGGGCTATGCCGCTGAGGCTCTGGTCGGTCGCAGCCTTTACGATCTGATTCACCCCGACGATCGGGAGCGAGTGCAGTTACAACTGCAAACCCTGCACCAGCCCGGCCAGGTGTTGTCGATAGTCTACCGGGTTGCCCAGCGATCGGGAGACTATATCTGGGTTGAGACCCTAGCCCGATCAATTGCGGGCGATCGCGGTCAGATTAGCCAGGTGCAGACCGTCTCCCGCGACATCACCCAGCGGGTGCAGGCCGAAGAGCAGCTGCGCCACCACACCCTCTACGACGAGCTCACCCAGCTGCCCAACCGCACCCTGTTTATGGAGCGGGTCAACTATGTTCTGCACCAGGGGCAGCACCAGCAACCGTTTGCCGTGCTGTTTATCGACATCGATCGCTTTAAGCTGATCAACGACAGCCTGGGCCACATTACCGGCGACCAGCTGCTCATGGCTGTTGGGCAGGTGCTCAGTAGCTATCTGCGCTCCCTCGACACCCTGGCCCGCTGGGGAGGCGACAAATTTGCCCTACTGCTGCCCGAGCTCGACGACATGACCAGCGCCGTCGACGTGGCCACTGCCATTCAGGCCGGGCTAGAGCAACCGATCGCCCTCGAACACCAGCCCGTAGTGGTCAGCGCCAGCATTGGCATCGTCTGGTCGGCCCCCCACTACCAGAGCGGCACCGAGCTGGTGCGCGATGCCGAAATCGCCATGTACCGAGCCAAAAGCCAAGGTCGAGCCTGCTACGAAGTGTTCGACCCCGAGATGCATCAAGAAGTGCTCCACCGCCTCAACCTCGAGCACGATCTGCGCCAAGCCCTAGAGACCAATCAGCTCCAGGTGTACTTTCAGCCCCAGGTCGATCTGGCTACGGGCCGGTGGGTGGGGCTAGAGGCGCTGGCCCGCTGGCCCCACCCCACCCAGGGCATGATTAGCCCTCAGGTGTTTATTCCCATTGCTGAAGAGTCTGGCTTGATTGGGGCGATCGGCGAATGGGTGCTGCGAACCACCTGCGCTCAACTCCGCCAGTGGCAGCAGCAGTTTCCAGATATTCACCTCTACGGCAGCGTCAACGTGGCCAGCCAGCAGATCCAGCGGCCAGGGTTTATCGCTATGGTCGATCGCGCCCTGGCCGATACCGGGCTAGCCCCCACCTACCTGCACCTCGAAATTACCGAGCGCGCCCTGATCGAAGACACCGCCCACAGTGCCGAGGTGCTGACCACCCTACGCCAACGCCACATTTCTCTCAGCCTGGAC
Source organism: Pseudanabaena sp. PCC 9330 (assembly GCF_055795045.1). Taxonomy (NCBI): domain Bacteria; kingdom Bacillati; phylum Cyanobacteriota; class Cyanophyceae; order Pseudanabaenales; family Pseudanabaenaceae; genus Pseudanabaena; species Pseudanabaena sp. PCC 9330. Next base: position 644,480 of record NZ_JAYFES010000115.1, read on the forward strand.
GATTTTGGCACCGGCTACTCGTCGCTCAGCTATCTCCAGCGGTTTGCCCTAGACGTGCTAAAAATTGACAAATCCTTCATCCAAGCCATCCACCCTGACAACAGCCAGCCCGAAGCTATGGGGATCATTCGCGCCATTCTCGGGCTGGCCCAGGCGATGGATATGACCGTCGTCGCCGAAGGCATAGAAACTGGCTACCAGCACCAGTTGCTCCACCAGCTGGGCTGCCAGACGGGGCAGGGCTATTTTTTTGCCCATCCCCTCCCGGCTACAGGCATCACCGCTCGCCTAGATAGCCAATCTCAAGCCAGCATATCGGGCTGAACCAAATAGATGTAGGTGAGCCCCAGTAGCAGCAGCAGGGTTGCAGCCAAAATCCACAGCGGCCATCGGGGCGGTGGCTGGGGCGATCGATTCATAGCCTGACCTAGGGTTTTGCCTAACATTAACGGTTTAAATTCTGTCTTGGAGAGCTGAACTCAGGTTGTTACAATTTTTGAAGACTATATCCCCAGACCACTCAATGCAGCAGGAGAGAGCACCCATGGCAGTGAACTGCGCGATAGATTGCAAAGACGGTTGTGTACTCGGCAACGACTGCCCTAACCTCAAGTACACCGCAGAAGCCTCAAAATTTATCTCAGATACCTCCCTTGACGACCTACTGGCTCTGGCCAACGAAGCGGTGCAGCGAAAGATGCTGGAGCGAGCTGCTCAACCGCCCAAGTGGGTGCTGCCCGAAGACTAAACCCGAAGACGAGACTTCATCCCAGTCCAAACGTGGAGTTTTGCCAGTGGGAAACCTTCTGCCTGTGGAAAAACTATAGTTCCCAGGCTGGACTTGGAATGGGAGCCCGTAGCTCAAGATTAAGAGGCTGCGCAACTTGGCCATAACCCATGAAAGCCCTGTGCTATGGTGTCACTAGTGAGTTGTTAGTTGCATTACCGACTGGACCTCGGTCTGAGTTTGAGTACATCTCCTAAAACTTCCTGTCCTTTTTCTCTATCCGGAGATGTAGTCATGTCAATTTACGTAGGCAACCTCGCCTTCAACGCAACTCAAGATCAGTTGACCGAGGTTTTTGCTGAGTACGGTGCTGTCAGTCGCGTCAGCATGCCCACCGATCGCGAAACCGGTCGTCCTCGGGGGTTTGCCTTTGTCGAAATGGAAAAAGAAGCCGACGAAGATGCCGCCATTGAAGCCCTTGACGGGGCTGAGTGGATGGGTCGCGACCTGAAGGTGAATAAAGCTCGCCCCCGCGAGTCTCGGGGTGGCACTGGCGGCGGTGGCGGCGGCGGCTGGAACAACCGCCGCTAGACGCGCTACCTTAGGTAAACCGATAAGGCTTACCCTGGTGCTTTGCATCTGTCGAGCTTTAAGTTTTCAAGTGAGGGTACCGCTAATGCGGTACCCGGTAGTTTAGGGTTGACGCTGCTAGGGCAATGTTTGGCTAGCGTTGGCTAAGTTTTTAGGAGTAGTAATGGCCCAGGTTGTATTGGGAGAAGACGAAAACATTGAATCAGCCCTCCGGCGATTTAAGCGCAAGGTGGCTCGGGCTGGCATATTCTCAGACATGAGAAAAAATCGTCACTTTGAAACCCCCATCGAAAAGAAAAAGCGCAAAACGATCGCTCGTCAAAAGCAGCGCCGCTGGGGATCGAAGCGCTAGCAAAACATCAGGCTGGGCTTGCAGAGTCTCTATGCTGAAGCCAATAGGTTGTGGTTACGGCTGTACTGTTAGCTCTCTAGGGCTGCTATGGCTAGATGCTTGCAGGAACTGAGCCAGGATGGTTTCAGGGAATAGCTTTCTAGAGAGTGGGCATTGCCCACTTAACTGTGGCTATGCTGCTGAGTTGAAGCTTGCAGCTTCTTTCCTGGGCATTTTCTCAGGCCTTCTGGCTAGGATTTTTCGGTTATTTTGATCGTTTGTACAGGAGACCGGCTCATGCTTCCCGAGTCAGCAAAGCAGGTTTCAGAACTGCGTGTGCAGTTTTATGCCTCGTTCGCCGATGCCCTTGGTACCGCTGTCACTATTACCCGAGAAAAATCCTACGCCAGTACTCTGCCCCGGGTGTCTTGGTTAGATGGTGAGGGTCGCTCAAACTACCTGTGCATGTACGGGCACTCTGCCCCAGATGTTTTGCTGCCCGATCGCCCTCTGGTGCTCCGGGTGGGGGTTAACCTTGGGGCAGAGCTATTTATGGGGGCGGGGGCTGGCCGGGGCACTCGCCGCCACAACCGTACCTGCCAGTTTTATCTCACGCTGGTGGGGGCAGAGCTGCCCGATGCCCTACCCTGGATTCTCAAGGCGCTGGCCCAGCCCCATGGGTTAAATCTAGAAGCCTTGTCAGACATGCCCTACATTCTTGAGAGCAAGGCCTCGGCAGGGCAGGCCGACTCACTCTGGACTCGCTCTGCTCTACAGCGGATGCAGCAGCCTCGCACTACCACCACCGTCAGTGCAGACTATGCTACGTTGCTGGGCTAGGTGTTCTAGACCTGTATTGCTCAACGCCGGTCTTGGCTCGACGCCACGCCCCAAGCCACGGTGAGTAGAAATATCCCTGTAGTCTCCTGTGTCGGTACGAGAGACCACAGGTTTTTTCATGGTTGGGCCTGGCCGATCGCTACTGCTGCTTAGCCGATCAACTTCTGGAGCCCCGTTAGTAGGCGATCGAGGTGGCTGCGATCGTGGGTGGCCATCAGGGTAAGGCGCAGGCGACTGGTGGGCACCGTGGGTGGGCGCACTGCGGCAACCCACAGACCGTGCTGTTGCAACTGTTGACTAGCAGCCATGATTGCTGCTGCTGACGACCCCTCTAGACAAATAATCGGTGAGGCTGAGGGTAGCCGTCGCCAACTCAAGGCTGAGGGTTTGGCCTGGGTTAAGAGCTGATCAATTTGCTCGATCGCAAGCGCTACATTGTGCCAGAGAGCCCGACGACGCTGAGGCTCTTGTTGTACTATCTGCACCGCTGCCAGGGCCGCTGCCGCATCGGCTGGGGAGAGGGCGGTGGTGTAGATCCACCCCGGTGCCCGGTTGCGGAGAAAGTCGATCAGCGCCGTTGAACCGGCTACATAGCCGCCTAGGCTGCCCAGGGCCTTGCTCAGGGTGCCGACCGTCACCAGGGGCTGCCCGACGCAGCCCAAATGTGCGATCGCACCAGCACCGCGATCGCCAAACACCCCGGTGCCGTGGGCTTCATCGACCAGCACCATGGCGTTATAGGTGTCGGCTAGCTTAAGTATTTCTGGCAGCGGGCAGAGGTCGCCGTCCATGCTGAAGACGCTGTCGGTGACAATCAGGCAGCGGCGATGGCGATCGCGGTGGGTGGCCAGCAAGGCTTGCAGGTGGGTCAGATCGCCGTGGCGATAGTCCAACATCGTAGTGCCGCTGGCTTTGCCCCCGGTTCTCAGGCTGGAGTGGTTGTACTCGTCGCCCAAGATCAGATCTGGGGTGCCGACGAGGGCGGCGATCGCCCCCAGATTGGCCAGATAGCCCGAGCTAAATACGATCGCATCGTCGGTGCCTTTGAGGGCGGCGATCGCCTGCTCTAGCTCCCGATGTAGTGGGCGATCGCCGCTGAGCAGACGCGAGCCCGTGCTGCCGGTGCCGTAGGTGTGAATGGCCGCGATCGCCGCCTCGGCCAGCCTGGGGTCGCTGGCCAGCCCCAGATAGTCGTTGCTGGCAAAATTTACCAGGGTCTGCCCCTGGTGCTGCACCGTTGGCCCAGCCATGCCGTCAACGGTCTGCACCGAGCGATAGCGGTGGGCGCGGTGCAGGGCTGCCAGCGATCGATCGAGCCAGCCATAGGGATGACTTTTGGTCTCGGTCATCGGTGGAAATATCTCCGTAGGCAGACTGGGAAATGATGGTTGATCTGCCATGATTTCATAGCTAAACCAAATCCAACGCCAAGTCTAGCGTGAGGCCTTGGCTTTCCTGTCAGTCAAATCGACTAGATTACCCAGCCGAAGCGCGGCACTGTTTCGATCAAACCTTTTTACAACCTTTGGAGACTAGGGGTTATGTCTGAACCCAATGGCGTCATGATGCAATATTTCCACTGGTATAACGAGCCCGACGGCAACCTGTGGAATGAGTTTGCTGAGAACGTTAAAGACTTGGCCGAGGCAGGCATTACGTCGGTTTGGTTGCCCCCCGCCTACAAGGGCAATGCGGGCGGCTACGACGTGGGCTACAGCGTCTACGACCTCTACGACCTAGGAGAATTTGACCAAAAGGGCAGTGTTCGCACCAAGTACGGGACTAAAGACGAATACCTTCAGGCGATCAAAACAGCTAAAGACGCAGGCATTCGGGTCTATGCCGATGTGGTGATTAACCATATGCTGGGCGGCGATGAGGCCGAGGAAGTCACAGCCACCCCCATGAGCGATGACAACCGCCATGAACCCATTGACGAGCCCCGCACCGTAAAGGTGTGGACTCATTTCACCTTTCCCGGTCGCCAGGGCAAATACTCTGACATGGAATGGCACTGGTGGCATTTTGACGCCGTTGACTATGACGAAAATAACCCCGACTACAACGCCGTTTACCTGTTTGAAGGCAAGTCGTTTGACGAAAATGTAGACCTGGAAAAAGGTGCTTTTGACTACCTGATGGGCTGCGACCTCGACATGGAGTCAGACGAGGTGCGCGAGGCTCTCAAAGCCTGGGGGGCTTGGTATACCGAGATTACCCAGGTAGATGGCTTCCGTTTCGATGCGGTCAAGCATGTGCGGGCCGGGTTCTTTCCCAAGTGGCTAGAGCACTGTCGCAAAACCGCCGGACGCAGATTGTTTGCCGTCGGCGAGTACTGGTCCTACGAAATTGAGGCGCTGCACCACTTTATTGACACTACCGGTGGCGACGTGCACCTGTTTGACGCGCCTTTGCACTATAACTTCAGCGAGGCCAGCAAGGCCGGGGGCGACTACGACCTCACCACCATTTTTGACAATACCCTGGTGAAAGAGCAGCCCGCCCTGGCCGTCACCCTGGTCGATAACCACGATTCGCAGCCGCTGCAATCGTTAGAGTCGGTGGTGGAGCCTTGGTTCAAGCCCCTGGCCTACGCCCTGATTTTGCTGCGGCAAGACGGTTATCCCTGCATTTTCTACGCCGACTACTACGGGGCTCACTACAAAGACACCGGTAACGACGGCGGCGAATACGAGGTCTGGCTCGACAGCCACCGCTGGCTGATCGACAAATTTTTGTGCGTGCGCAGTACCTACGCCTTTGGCGACCAGTACGACTACTTTGACCACCCCAGCACCGTCGGCTGGACTCGCCTCGGCAATGACGAAAACCCCGGCGGCATGGCCGTGGTGCTGACCAACGGCGACGATGGCCGCAAGTGGATGGAGGTGGGTCAGCCCAACTGCGTCTACTACGACATCACCGAGCACATTCAGGAAACCGTGACGACTAACGATGAAGGCTGGGCTGAGTTTAGCTGCGCAGCCGGGTCGGTGTCGGTGTGGGTACCGAAGGACTGAGGGGGCAGTTAGGGATTGTTGCTGATCTGGGAGGGCTTCGGGGTGGCAGGCGTGATTTCGGGAGGGGTTTCGATCGCAGCTGATCGGTCGCTGCCGCCGGTGGTGGCGAGGAGCGCAGATCTGGTGCGGCTTGCGGCCCAGCTAGCGGAGAACTTTGCCGCCGAAGCAACGGCGGTCGATCGCCCAGAGGCCTTTCCGGTAGAGTCTTTCCGGCGGTTGGCGGCAGCAGGGTTTTTGGTCGCCCCGCTGCGAGCGGAGTTGGGGGGTTGTGGGTTGGGCATTGAGGCTTCGACCACCTACGATCTGCTGCGATCGCTTCAGCATATTGGCCTGGGCAATCTGGCGGTGGGGCGGGTGTATGAGGGCCACGTCAACGCCCTCCAGATCATTCAAACCTTTGGCACGGCAGCGCAGATCGAGCGCTATGGGCAGGCGGTGCGCGATCGCCACAAAATCTTTGGCGTCTGGAATGCCGAGGATGCCGAGGGCCTGAGCATTGTGCCCGTGGGGGGCGATGGGCAGGGCCAACGCTATCGCCTGGAGGGGGCCAAGACCTTTTGCTCAGGGGCGGGCTATGTCGATCGCCCCTTTGTCAACGGCAAACTGCCCGACGGTACCTGGCAGATGGCCATTGTGCCGATGGATGAGGTCAGCACCCAGTGGAACCGAGACTGGTGGCAGCCCATGGGCATGCGGGCCACCGCCAGCTACAAAATTGACTTTACCGGTGTTGAGCTGGGGGCCGACGATCTGATTGGCCAGCCCGGTGACTACCTGCGGCAGCCCTGGCTGACGGCGGGGGTGGTGCGGTTTGCGGCGGTGCAGCTGGGCGGGGCCGAGGCCATCTTTGACCTGACCCGGCAGTATTTGCAGTCGCTGGGTCGGGTTGACCACCCCTCTCAACAAGAGCGGCTGGGGCAGATGGCGATCGCCCTAGAGACGGGCCAGCTGTGGCTGCGCGGGGCTGCCGACCAGATCGCCGCCTACGACGCCCAGTTTGCTGGCGACCCGGAGCGTTTAAACCCTCGGCAGGCGCAGCTGTTGGCCTACGCCAATATGATGCGCACGGCGATCGAGCAAATTTGTATGGATATGATGCAGCTCTGTCAGCGATCGGTAGGCACGCGGGGACTGCTGCCCCCCGCCCCTCTAGAGCGGGTGCTGCGCGATCTGACTCTCTACCTGCGGCAGCCCGCCTACGATGCGGCGATCGCCGGAGCCGGAGCCTACGTGCTGTCGCAGACCGCTCCAGCGGAGGATCTATGGCACCCATAACCGCTGAAATAACCGCTGAAAAACTGGCATTCTCACCCCTGGCCACTCCAGAGGCGCTGCCCATGCAATCGCTAACGGTACAGGATCCGGTCTTGGTGGTGGCCCCCCACCCCGATGATGAGACCCTGGGCTGCGGCGGTGCGATCGTCCGACTGCGGGCCAGCGGCACGGCGGTGCAGGTGCTGGTGGTGAGCGATGGCACTCGATCTCATCCCAATTCCCGAGCATATCCAGCCCCTCGGCTGCGGCAGGTGCGCGAGTCTGAGACCCGGTTGGCGCTGGCGGTGCTGGGGGTAGAGGCTGAGCAGGTGACGTTTTTGGGGCTGCCTGATGGCTCGGTGCCCGCCGTCAGCCCCTGGCCGCCCCAAACCGCCGCCGTCCAGGTGGCTCTAGAGCGCTGCACCGCTGAGCTGCGCCGGGTTGCCCCCGGCACAATTTTTGTGCCCTACCGGCACGACCCCCACCGTGACCATCGGGCTACCTGGAGCCTGGTGCAAGCGGCGATCGCCAGTCTGCCCCAGCGCCCCCGGCTGATTGAGTACCCAATTTGGGATTGGGACCCCCAGCAGCGCCAGCCGCTAGATGCCCGCTACCAGGCCTGGCGGCTGGATATTGCCCCCTACCTAGAGGTCAAGCGCCAGGCGATCGCCTGCTACCGCTCCCAGACTACCGATCTGATTCACGATGACCCCACCGGGTTTCGCCTCGCTCCAGAGCTGATCGCCACCTTTCTCAACCCGTGGGAACTTTTTTTGGAGCTTGCCCCATGACCGATCCATCGCTGCCATCGCTAGGGGCCGACTTTTTTGATCAGCTCTATGAGGCTGACCCCGACCCTTGGCAGTTTGAGACCAGTGAGTACGAAGCCGCGAAATATGCCGCGACCATCGCTGCCTTACCCCAGCGGCGATACCGTTCGGCCTTTGAAATTGGCGGCTCGATTGGGGTGCTCACCGAGCAACTCGCCCTCCACTGCGACGCGCTGCTGTCGGTCGATCTGTCTCCCATTGCCCAGGCCAAGGCCAAACAGCGCTGCCAACACCTGCCCCAGGTGCGCTTTCAAATTATGAATGTGCCCCAGGACTACCCTACCGATCGCTTTGATCTGGTGGTGCTCTCTGAGGTGGGCTACTACTGGTGCTGGGCCGATCTGCACCTAGCCCAGCAGCGTATCTATGCGTCGCTACAGCCGGGGGGACACTTGCTGCTGGTGCACTGGCTGCACGAAGCGCCCCGCTATCCCCTGCGCGGCGATGACGTGCACAATGCGTTTTACAATTTTGCAGCCTCGCGGCTTACCCATCTGCTGGGGCACCGCACCGACGACTACCGGCTCGATCTCTACGCCAAGGCGGTATGAGGTAGATCAACGTCAGCTCGATCAAACCTTAGGCCGTGGAAACGTTGGCCCCGTCCCCTCCTCGGCGGGGTGCCCGGAGGGCGGGGTGGGTCAAAATGCTGACGACAAAAGAGTTTCTGCTTGTGGGATAAAGACTTTTTTGTCGCAAATAACCCACCCCTACCCCGCCGAGGCGGGGTCAGATAGCTAGGTTGCTTAGAGGATTGGCTGATGCTGAACTCAGGTTAGGCATGGTCAGCTGTCTGGCGCAGGTGGTAAAGGCGCAGGCGCAGGTCGGCGATCGCCCGTTCAATCGCTACCGTGCCCCACTGCTGCTGCCATAGATCAGCATCTTGCTGGCACTGCTCTACGCGCTGGTAGAGGTCGCCCCAGGTCGACGCTAGCTCGACCGCTTGACGTAGCGCGGCGATAGGCACCGCTAAACGGGTGGCCAACTGCACCAGCTGTGGGGGGGCCAGCACCGACAGCGGCTGCCCGGTAGAGTACTGCTGCCAGTAGCGCCGCAGATCGCCACGGGCTAGCAGCTTGGCCTCAATGGCGGCGGCAGGCTCAACTAAAAACGCCTGCCGGGTTTGGCCCAGGCTTTGAAACTGACTCAGCCGATCGGCCAACCCCAGAGAGGCGCGACCGCACTGGCGGGCTGAGGTGGTCACCCGCATCAGCGGGCTGTGGCGCACCCTGGCCCCCACCCGCACCAAAGCGCGATGAAAGGCAACATCTTCGGCGGTGGGCAGTGGGGGCATGCCCCCGGCGGCGGCATACATCTCGTAGGTGACGGCAAAGTTAGCGCCAAAAAATTGATAGTGCCGGGGGGCGCGATCAAAAGGGTCGGGGTCGAGGTAGTCTTCGAGCTGTTTGATCAGATAGCGGTAGCCCACAAAGCGCAGGTAGGTGGCGCGGGTAGCGGCATCGAGGGCAGCCCGTTCGGCTCGATCGGTGACGGTGCGCCCGCCCAGGGCATCGGCACCGCGATCGATTTCGTGTCGTATGGCGGCGACCCAATGGCGGTCAACCCGGCTATCGCCATCGGTGGAGGCGATCGCACCTCTAGGCGTACCAATCCACCGCAGCCGCTGGTAGGCTTCATCCATCAAGATCTGTCGCACGCGGCCAATGTGGGCCTGATCTGGCGGCAGAGTCTGCTCGATCAGATGCAGCTGCACCTGGGGATGCTGCCGGGCAAACTGCCGCACCAGGGCCGCGGAGTGATCGGTGCAGTTGTTGGCAAAGACGATGATTTCATAGTTGTCAGGGGCCAGCGGCTGCCCCTCAAAATCGACCTGATCGGCCAGCGCCCGCAGGGTGCCAGGCAGGGTTTCGGCTTCGTTGCGCACGGGCACAATCACAGATACCTGGGTTTGTAGCGACGGTGGCCGACTCACCTGACCAGAGGCGCGCCATCGGGAGACAGGCCCCGTTGGCGAAGGTGGGTCTGGGGGCGGGGGAGATAAAACAGGAATTGCTTCCAAGCAATTGCCTTGCATACCGATCCTTTCTGCAACAGGTAGATAGAACGCTGACATGCCAGTCGATTGAACGGCGGTGGAGGGGCTGCTGGAAAATGGTTTCACCAAGGGTGGGCAGTGCCCCATCTACGGCGGCTAAAGTCGTTGAATTTTCGATGCCTTGTGGTTGGGCAACCTGCTCAACGGGCCGTTATTAGGGGGTGCCACCCTTGATCAGAAAGCGTGGGTGGCCGGGAGCAACCATAAAAAAGGGTTTCTCTGATGCGATCGCCCGATCAAACTGGCTATCTGCGGGAGAAACCCTTGTTGTTGCGCTTTGTCTCGGCACTTTAGGCCAGGACCTTTAGGCCAGGGACCTTAAGATTGAGCCGAGCTGTCGGTGGTTAGCTCAGTGCTGGTTTGAGACCCAGACTTAAGAAAGACCGGGGCTTTTTTGTCGAAGTAGCTGCCAATAAAGGTATTGACCGCTGACAACACCACTGGCCCCAGCAAAAAGCCAATGATGCCCTGGACATAAAACCCAGGCACCACGGTGGAGGCTAGCCACAGACAAAGGCCATTGACAATCAGCGAAAATGCTCCAAAGCTAACCACATTCAAGGGTAGGGTCAGGGTTTGCAGCACGGGTTTAACAAAGGCATTGACCACACCTACCGAAACAGCCGCGATCGCCGCCGCCGTCAGGGTAGAGATGGTGACACCAGGTACAACTAAATCAACGACTAGAAGGCTGAGGGCTGTAGCCAGCCCGGATAACAAAATACTCCACATGGTGATTTCCTACTCTCAGGGTGATGTCAGAGGTGAGCAAACAAAAAGGTTTTTTAGATCCTGTAGTCGGCTACGCTCAGGTTGAGCCTACTGCTACAAAATCTCCTCTCAAAAAAACAGTGCCTTGTCAGTGTCTGGAATGGCGGCACTAACTAACCGGCCTGTTCTTTTAAGTTAAAGATTGACTCAATGATTTTCGTCTACTGTTAGACAGATTCAGTGGGATAGATTAAGAAAACTGCTGAAAAAGGGAGTGCTGGCCGTAGAGAAAGCGGTCTGCTAATAAATTTTGGGAAGAGTAATTTTATTGCGGTTAGTCAGCGATCGTCAGTCGTCATTTGCCTAGGGTCGAACTGACGGCGATCGCTGGGGCTGCGTTCACCCGATCTAAACCGCACATAACTCCTCATGTAGAAGTCTACCGATAGGAAAGCTACAGCTCCTGTTCTGGCCTTGGCATAGGCTTAAAGTATTCCCTAGGGAGGATGCTATGGAATGTGATTAGCTGTCAATATTTTGCTAGACATAAGAAGTTTGCGATCGCATAAAATGACCCTTCTTTAAGCTCTATCGCGATCGCCCTATTCACGGCTTTAGCTGGTATATCCATGGGTGGAAAACGGGTAGGATGTGATTGTCTGATGGTCTTATCTTGCCTTGACCCCTGTTGATGGTTGCGTTCCCCCATGGCTGATGCCTTCTCTAAGCCGCTATGGCCCTCAGCCCCAGTACCCAAAAATGAGGCTGAGCGCTTAGCAGCCCTGCGGCAATACAACATTCTCGATTCCCCTGCAGAAGCTGCCTTCGATCGCATCACTACCCTGGCAGCGCGTCTATTTGACGTTCCCATGGCCCTGATTTCTCTGGTCGATGAGTCGAGGGTGTGGTTTAAGTCGTGCTACGGCATCGCTAAGGAATCGGTGCCGCGCGATGGGGCCTTTTGCAGTCTGGCCCTGCAATCGAGCGATGGCCTGGTGATTCTCAATGCTCAGCAGGATCAGCGCTTTAGCCAAAATGTCTTGGTGCAGGGAGAAGCGGGGATACGCTTTTATGCCGGTATGCCCCTGGTCAGCCACGATGGCTTTGTTTTGGGCACGCTGTGTGTGCTAGATACCCAGCCCCGGGAGGCGTTTGAGGCTGAGCAGCGATCGCTGCTGGCCGACCTGGCCGCCATGGTAATGGATGCCCTAGATCTGCGTCTCAATGCCCGCAAAGTGTTGGAGATTGAGTCGGCCCTGGTAGAGGTAACCCAGGATGTGGCGACTCAAACGGGGGATGCTTTTTTGCAAACCCTGGTGCAGCGCTTTACTAAAACCCTGGGGGTTGACTACGCCTACATTGGTTTGGTCAGCGACGGTGAGACCATGCAAACCCTGGCGGTCTGCGCCCAGGGCACCATTGCCGACAACTTCGACTATCCCCTGCGCCATAGCCCCTGCTTTAAAGTGCTGAGCGATCGCCAGCTGTGCTGCTACCCCAGCGGTGTGCAGCAGCAGTTTCCGCGCGCCCCGATGCTCGGCCAGTTGGGCATCGAGAGCTATGCGGCGGTGCCCTGCTTTGACGGGGCGGGCCAGGCCATTGGGCTGCTGGGCATTATGCATCGCCAGCCCTTAACCAATGTGCACCTGGCCGAAACCCTGCTGCCTATTTTTGCCTTGCGCACGGCTACAGAGCTAGATCGCCAGCGCACCGATGCGGCCCGGCAGCAAATGCAAACCGAGCTAGAGCAGCTGGTGGCCCAGCGCACGGCAGAGCTGTCTGCGACCAACCAGCAGTTGCGGCGCGAGAGTGCCGAGCGGCAGCAGACGGCGATCGCCCTACAAAAAGATCAAGAGACGCTGCAAGTGCTGCTCGACAGTGTGCAGGCGGGCATTGTGGCCTGCAACAGCGAGGGCATTTTGACCCTGTTTAATAAAGCGGCCTGCGATTTTCATGGGTTGCCCGAGCACCCCCTGCCCGCCGACCAGTGGGCCGACTACTACGACCTCTACCTGAGCGATGGCAAAACCCCCATGGCCAAGGAGGCCATTCCGCTGTTTCGGGCGTTGCAGGGCGAAATTATCCACAATGCTGAGATGGTAATTGCGCCGCAGCGGGGCAAGGTGCGGGCGTTGCTGGCCAGCGGGCGGGCGATCGCCGATCTCAACGGCAATCGGCTGGGGGCCGTGGTGGTGATGCACGACATCACCGAACGCAAAGAGATGGAAAACACGCTGCGCGATCGAGAATCTCAGCTTTCCAGCATTTTTCAAACCATTCCCGACGGCATTTTGATTCTCGATGCGACGGGGCAACTGGTGACCGCCAACGCCGCCGCCGAAAAGATTTTGCACCTGTCGGTTAGCGATCTGGCTATGCGCACCTACAACGACGTGGCCTGGCAGATCACCGATGCTGACGGGCAGCCCGTGGCCGAAGCCGATCTGCCCTTTGCCCAGGTGATGCGCACCGGCCAAGCCGTCTACAACGTCGAGCAATCCATTGCCCATGCCGACGGCAGCCGCACCATCCTCTGCATCAACGCCTCGCCCATGGTCGATAGCCAGGGCCAGATCACCCATGTGGTGGCCTCTATCAGCGACATTACCGAGCGCAAGCAGGCCGAGACCGTGCTGCAAGAGTCAGAAGAACGCTACCGATCGGTGATTGAGACCGCCGCCGAAGGCATTGTCTTGCAGCAGGCTGACGGCGAAATTTTTACCTGCAATGCCAGTGCCGAAGAGATTTTGGGGTTGACCGCCGATCAGATGATGGGGCGTACCTCCCTCGATGCGCGCTGGGCCTCGATTCATGAAGATGGGTCGCCCTTCTCTGGAGACGAGCACCCGGCTATGGTCACTCTGCGCACCGGGAAACCCCAGACCAACGTGGTGATGGGAGTCTGCAAACCCAACGGCACCCTCACCTGGATCTCGATCAATGCCCGACCGCTGTTTCAGTCTGACAGCGACCAGCCCTCTGCGGTGGTGGCCTCGTTTTTTGATATCACCGATCGCAAGCTAGCTGAGACCGAACGCGCCCAGTTCATCCGCGAGCAGGCGGCCCGACTAGAGGCTGAGGCTGAGCAGTTTCGCTCGGCGCTGCTGGTGGATATCAGCACTACCCTGGCCTCGTTGCTCAACCATACCGACACCCTGCAACAGGTTGCCGACCGAGTGGTGCCCGCCTTTGCCGACTGGTGTGTGATCGATCTGCTCCACGCCGATCAGGCGATCGAGCGCGTGGCGATCGCCCATACAGACCCGGCCATGGTGGCTCTGGGTTGGCAACTGCACCAGCACTCGGCGATGGATGACAGCGAGGGCATGGTCACGCTGCTGCGCGCTGGCCAAACCCAGCTGGTGCCCAACATTCCTGCCCAGGCCTTAGACGCGATCGCCCACAGCCCCGACCACCTTGAGCAGTTGCAGGCGTTGGGGCTCAAGTCTTGCATTGTGGCCCCCCTGATCGCGCGTGGGCAAATTCTGGGGGCGATTTCGTTTATTACCGCCGAGTCAGACCGCACCTATGCCCCTGTCGATTTGGCTCTGGCTGAAAACATTGCCCACCAGGTGGCGATCGCCACCGACAATGCCCGACTCTACCAGGCCGAACAAACTGCCCGCAGCGAAGCCGAAGCCGCCAACCGCACCAAGGATGAATTTCTCGCGGTGCTCTCCCACGAGTTGAGGTCGCCCCTCAACCCGATTTTGGGCTGGGCCCAGCTATTGCAAACTCGCCAGCACGACCCCAAAATTTTGACCAAGGGCCTAGAGACCATTGAGCGCAACGCCAAGCTGCAAACCCAGCTGATCGAAGACCTGCTCGATGTATCGCGGATTTTGCGCGGCAAGCTCACCCTCAATGTGGAAGAGGTGCATCTGTCGATCATGCTCGAATCTGCCCTAGAGACCGTGCGGCTGGCGGCAGAGGCCAAGGCCATTGCCATCGCCACCTGGGTTGACCCAAACCTCGGTCGGGTGCTGGGCGACGCCGGTCGTTTGCAGCAGGTGGTGTGGAACCTGCTCTCGAACGCCGTCAAGTTTACCCCCCAGGGGGGCCGGGTGGCGGTGCGCCTTGAGGCCGTGGGTGAGGGCGGGGCCGCTCAAGCTCAGATCACGGTCAGCGACACGGGCAAAGGCATTACCCCAGAGGTGCTGCCCCACATCTTTGAGCGCTTTCGCCAGGCTGACAGCAAGACTACGCGGCAGTTTGGCGGGCTGGGGCTGGGGCTGGCAATTGTGCGACAGCTGGTAGAGCTGCACGGTGGCACCATCACGGTCGATAGCCCCGGCGAAGACCAGGGGGCCACGTTTACCGTCAGGCTACCGCTCCTGCGCCAGGCCCTGAGCATGGCTCAGATGCCAGCTAACCCGACAAATCCCCTGGCTCTGCCTACCAGGCTAGACAATCTACGGGTCTTGGTCGTAGACGATGAGGCCGATGCGCGTAACTTGGTAGTGTTTGTTTTAGGGCAGGCAGGGGCGATCGTTACCGCCGCTGGCTCTGCGATCGAAGCCCTCACCCTGTTGGCCAACTTAGATATCGACCTGCTGATTAGCGATATCGGTATGCCCGATATGGATGGCTATATACTGATGCGGCAGATCGTGGCTCAGCATGCCGCTGAGGACGGAGCGCTGCCGTTTAAGGCCATCGCCCTGACGGCCTATGCTGGCGACGTGAATGGGCAAAACGCTCTGGCCGCTGGCTTTGAGTGCCATCTCAGCAAACCCTTTGAGGCTGAGGAACTGCTAGGGGCGATCGCGACTCTCATGCAGTCGTTGTAGATGGGTTTGTTACGCTACACCGACGCTTAGCAGGTGGGCAACTTGAGTCAATAGCTGATTAAAGTCAATGGGCTTGCGGATAAATCCATTGGTTTCTACGGTCATATTTTGATGGTGTACCGTGTCGTCGTAGGCGGTCACCATCAAAATAGGCATAGTCGGCAGGCTAGCATTTTGACGAATTTGCTGGGTCACCTCATAGCCATTTAGGTCGGGCATCATCACATCCATCAAGATGAGATCGGGTGGTGTCGCCTGGATCTTGGCTAGGGCCGACTGCCCGTCTTCGGCTGTATCAACCCTGTATCCTTCCGTTTCTAAGACGGTCTGCAGCAAAAAGCGGTTGTCACTGAGATCGTCTACCACCAAGATATGAAACTTAGATGGCTCGGGCGTGGTAAACATTTTTTAATTATTAAAAGGTATCCAATACTGCTATCTTATTTTTTTATTTTAATAATCAGGTCGCACCCAAGATAGAGATTTATGCTTAGTTTGCCAACTTGCTGACGCAGTTGTTGCAGAATGGCAGTACTACTTTGCCAACATTTGAACGAGTTTCAATAGCTACAGCAATCGGTCATCTCTAAAATCAGCAGCGCCTTGCCCCAGGAGGGCGAGTTGTATGGCGATCGCCCCCTGTCTGCCGTCGCAGCCCCTGTGCTGGTGCTGGTGGTACCGGCTCTAGGCCTGAGGCCAGAACCGCTGAGGCCAGGGAAATGTAGCATTCTTGTAATGCTTGATGCGCTGGGGCGATCGCAGAGAGACAATAGAGCCATGGCCCCAGCGTCATACCCCTGTTGTTGTGAGGGCATGGCAACGATGAATCCAGCTACTCTGCGAGAATTGGTCAACCGCTACTACCAAGCTGGTGCCCGCGACCTCCATGGTCTAGACCTGCAAGGGCTAGACCTGGCCTCAGTCCATTTGCCCCAGGCCGATCTGCGACGCACTAATTTGGCTCGGGCTAACTTGAACCGGGCCGATCTCACCCACATTGACGGTTACCAAATCAATCTGGGTCAAGCCAACTTAAGGCATGCGTCTCTGGCCCATGCTGTGCTGCGCGAGGCCGACCTGCACCGAGCCCAAGGCCATCGGCTGACCCTGATCAATGCCGACCTGCGCGAAAGTCGCCTCGACCATGCCGACCTCAGCCACGCCAATCTTGAGGGGGCCAATCTCAGTCATGCCGACCTCAGCCACACCAATCTCTACTGGGCCAACCTCCGCTATACCAATTTGACTGGCACCAATTTGACCGGTGCCAACCTGACGGGAGCAAAATTTTGTCAGACGATCATGCCCGACGGCACAACTCGCGACTCCCAGTGCCCGGCTCTCAAATAACCTGAGATGACAGCACCTACCGCAGCAGCTCATCAAAGGTGAGAGGCTGGTCGGTTTGCCGCGCATTCTCTGGGGTGAGGGTATAGGGCAACGGTGGCTCTGGCACTAGCACATGGCGATCGCCCCAACCGCCGTTGGTGCGAGCCAGCAGGTCGGCAGGGGGTGTGGTCTGCCCCCGAGGCAGAGCTGCTGGCAGGGTTTGATCGGCCCAGAGAAAGGGTTCGCCGTCGGCGGTGACCCGCAGCACCCCGGCCAGCCGCTGTCGCCCCACCTGATCCAAGACGGCCCCCAGGCGATCGGGGGCCAGGGTAATGGCAAACTGCACGGTGTCGTGGGGGATGGCAGTCAAGTTGAGGCTCTCGGCCTGGGCCTGCCAGGGCTCTTGGTAGCGACCGTCGGCGGCCACCTGCCAGAGCTGGATCTGGGCTGACCACTGCCCTTTGGTCACGGTTACGGGCTGGTAGTCGAGTACTGAGTAGAGGGGCTGCTGGCTGGGGGCCAATTTTCCGACGGCAGTCTGGGTCGATGGATTAATAGCATCTGCTGAATCTGGAGCCTCTGCCCCAGCGGGCACCCAGTAGCGCAGGGCCAGGGCTGTGAGTTGGGTGTTGTCGGGCAGGTTGGTGGTGCCAGTGAGGGCAAACTTGCCATTTTCGAGGGGGGTGGCCTCTAGGGTGAGTGTGGTTGTTGCTGACACGGGGGCAGGGCTCGATCGCAGGGTCTGTTGGCACCCAGCACCGGCGATCGGCACCAGCATCGACAGCAATAGAGACGTTGTTTGTCTTGGTCGCGGAGTCATGGGCGAGATGTCGGTAAGTAGGCCTGGGAGAGAGCGTAGATGGGGCAAGAGCGGAACGGTTGATTTGGCGGGTGGTCGAGGGTGGCGAGAGCGCAATCTGCAACTTTCTCAGAAACTTTCTCAGAGGGGGCTACTGAGTATGATCAAATCATAGGTAAGCGTCTCTGCCTGCGGTGCAACGGCAAAATTTGGAACTCTCTACAGAGATCTATGATGTCCACATTTTTTTGAATTTCTGTCCTGACAGAGTAAATTCGCTTTGTAGTAAGGGGTAGCGCTAAGTGTTTGGCTAACCCATTACCTAATCGTGATTAGCTCCTATAGATAGACTAATGGCAACGGTGACTTGTCCTCTGGGGCGATCGCGCCTAGGCCACTGCTCTATCAATCACCCGACTGAAATCGTCTCGACCCTGATCTAAACCTGATTCAAGCCTAGATATGGAGTTCTACCTGTAGAAAACCTACAGGTCTTAAGCTGGGCTTGATATATCGTCACTGAATACTCAGGTTTAGCCTTTAGTTTTTTCGACACATTCATGGGCTGATCAAGCCTTTGTCTTGGTCTCGTTAATTGACTTTCTAGATAACTCTTGCTCTGCCTTAGTGGCGGTGTGCAGCTTTGATTTGACAGCTTTTGGTGTCTTTGGGCAACCATTTTTGGCTGACTATTTTAGGTGCAATCATCCGCAGCACATGAGGTTGAGTGCCCTATTTGGGCTGCTTAGTCTCACGGGCGGTCTGGCCTTTAGTTATCAACGCTGACCCTGGTTTTAACGTGGGGCAGAGGTAGTCTGGTTCGACTATTTTTCTCTTATTTTGAGTGTTCTATGAATTTTTCTTTGGGTGCTTGGATAGCGCTCCCATGGGTGCTGAATGGGTGGGCGCTGGGGGCGATCGCATTGGCCACGGCGCTAACTGCGGCCCCATCGCCTGCCTGGGGCCAGGGAGCATCGCCCCCGGCGACGGGCGACGCCGAGACAGTTTGGTCTGGCGAGTTGGGGCTGGGTATGGTGGCTAAGCCTGAGGTGGCCAAGCCAGAGGCGGCATTTTTAGCCCCAGAGAGGGCGTTGGCTGGCCTGGACCATGAGGCGACTGCCCCAGCGGCTCGACCCTCGACCAGTGCCCCCGACGACCCAGATTTATTCTCAGCGGCGGCCCTGCCTGATGCCGCCAATGCTGAGCCGCCAGACCCGATCGCCCAGGCCGATACCCTAGAGCCCGAAACCTCTCTGAATTTGCCCCAGGGTGTAGCCCCGGCGGAGCGATCGGAGGTGTTTGTGCAGGCGGCCTATCTGCAAACTGGATATGACCTGTCGGCCCGGCTGCGGGGGGGCGGTATCTACGTGCTCAGCCCCTCGGTGCTAGCGGGTATAACCGCCGACCTGAGCACCGGGCAGGCCTTCTCAGACAGCGACCAGACCGGGCTGCGCCTGAACGAGCTGTACCTGACCGCCTCGCCCGCCAATGTGCCCGAACTGCGGCTGACGATGGGGCTGATGGACCTGACCTCTTACCTCGATCGCAACAGCTTTGCCAAAGACTCGCTCACCCACTTCTTTAACCCGGTGTTTCAAACCAACCCGGCCCTGGCCACGGCCAATGTGGCCTCGCGCCCCGGTGCCCTGGTGAACTGGATGCCGGTGGATGCGGTCTCGCTGACGGCCACGACCTTTTCGGCCAATCGCAGCCTGGGCAGCTTTGCCCTCGACTCCTTTGCTGGGGAGGTGGGGGTGCGCCTGGGCAACGCCATTGTGCGGGGCACCTACGTGTCTTCGGTCGATGCTGGCCGTCAGGATGGCTTTGCGGAACTGGGGGCAATCGATCGGGGCAATGGTCAGTTTGGGGCGCTGCCAGGCGATCGCGAGACAGGCTTTGGCCTCAACGCCGAGGCCTTTATCCCAGAGCTGAGGCTGGGCTTTTTTGGCCGCTACGGCTGGTACAGCAACCAAACCCTGGGGGCCAGCGGCCAGACCTTTAGCCTGGGGGCCAACGGGCTAGATGTGTTTTTGCCCGGCGATCGCCTGGGGCTGGGCTACGGTCGCCAGCTCTCGAATAGCGATCTCCAGCAGGGGGGCATCCCCGACGTGTGGGAGCTGTTCTACGACGCCCAGATCATCGATCACCTGCGGGCCGGGGTGAGCGTGCAGCAGCGCAACGGCTTTAGCGAGACCTACCTGGGTCTGCGGGTGCGCTACGACCTCAGGTGGCAACCATTCCGGAGGACAGCAGAATGAAGACGACCCCCCCCACCCCCCTGAGAAAGGGGGGCCGTGATGGACTTCAAAATCGCCCAAAAACGCCCCCCTTGGGAAAGGGGGGCGACCGAGGGAATCTCTTCCCTAGAGCAACCGGGGGGATCCCTAGAAGCTTTGGCCCACTGAGAATCTTCCTGCTAGCCGTAGCCTTCGGTCTTGGCCTAGAACTGGCCTTACTCAGCCCCGCCCTAGCCCAGCGATCGCCCCAAACAAGCGCGGGCTACAGCCTGCTAGAACGGGGCTGGATGAATGACGCGATCGCCGCCTTCCAAGCGGCCCTGCGCCAGCAGCCAAATTCCCCAGAGGCGCGATTGGGGTTGGCGATCGCCTATCAGCGGGCGGGCCGCGATGCCGACGCCTGGGTGGCCTACCAGGCAGTGCTCCAGGTCAGCCCCGAGAATGCCGTGGCGCTGGAGGCGATCGGCACCCTGGGGGGCTATCGTCCCGAGTGGCAGGCGGAGGGAATTAGCGCCCTGACCCGACTTTTAGGGCAAAATCCTCAAAATACGGCGGTGCTGAGCCAGCGGGCCTTGCTCTACGGTTACCAAGGCCGCTTTAGCGAGTCTCTCGCCGATTACGACCGCCTACTGGCTCGCAACCCCTCGCCCCAGACTCTGCTGGGGGCCGCGCAGATCTACGCCTTTAGCGGTGACTACAGCGGGGCGCTGGCGCTGTTCACCCGCTATAGGCAGACGGGGCCATTCCCCACCGAGGCGCTGCCCGCCTATGCCCTGGCGCTGCAAGAGACGGGCAATGTCCAGGGGGCGATCGCCCTGCTGGAGCCAGAGCTGCGATTGCCGGAGCGCACCGACGATCTCTCCCTCAGCCTGCGGGCCGGGCTGGCCAACGCCTACGATGCTAGCGACCAGACCGACCAAGCGCTGGCTCTCCTGACTCCTCTGGAGGGAAAACCCCAGGCGGGGCTGGCCCTGGCCCGTGCCTACAGTGCGATCGCTCGCCGCCAGCAGCTCCCCGATCTGTTTGAGCAGGCTACGGTGCTCTATCGCCAGGCGTTGGCGGCCACCCCAGCCCCCAGCTACGGCCTGCGGGTAGAGGTGGCCGACGTGCTGAGCGAATGGCCCGATACAGAAGCGGTGGCCCTGGAGATGGTGGAGCAGCTGGCCCAAGAAAACCCCGCCGTAGCCAGCCTGGCGGTCAAAGCTGACCTACTGGCCTACCGCCTGGGGAGAGCCAGCGCCTCTGAGGCGGCTGCAACCATCCTGCCGCTGGTTGATCCGATGCCCCCATCCCAGCCTGAGCAGCGGGCCATGGCCACTGCGCTAATGCCCATCGACAACCCTGATCCGGCCCTGCTGCCGGTCTATGCCGCCGTTGCTATGGCGGTGGATGCGCCTCTGCTCACCTACCGCATCGCCCAAATGCACCTGGCCCAGGGCAATCTACAGGCGGCGCGAAACGCTCTGGAGACCTACCGCCTGACGCCAGTGGGCCAGGGCGACTGGGGTACCGATCTGCTGCTGGCCGACCTAGAGCGCCAGCTGGGTGATCTGGAGGCCAGTGCTGAGCGCTACGAAGCCGTGGTGGCTGCCCAGCCGGGGGCCAGGGTGACCGCCGAGGCTCTGCGGGGGCTGGGGTTTGTGCGCACTCTGCAAGGTCAGCCCCAGGCCGCAACCCTCATATACACCGAGGCTCTGGCCACCTACCCTGAAGATCCTACCCTGCCGCTGGGTTATGCCCTGCTGGCCTACCGCACCGGGCAGATCCCTGCTGCCGAAGCGGCGGCAACATTAGCGGCCTGGCAGGTGTCCGAGAGTGGAGCCCAAAGCTTAGACTCGGCCCCGACTGAGCTGTTTGAGCTAGTGGGGGCTCTGCCTGCCGATGGCGATCGCGCCAGCCTCTACCAAGCATTACTAGCCCAGCGACCTGGCGACTTGTGGCTGCGCTGGCGAACTATTGAGCTGGTGGCCCAGACCGACCCTGCCCAGGCCCAGGCCGAGCTGGGGTCGCTGATCGCCGCCAACCCCGACGACATCACGGTGTACTTCTGGCAGGGTGGGCTGGCCCAGCAGCAGGGCGATCTGTCCCTAGCCACCGCTGCCTACCAGCGGGTGTTGACCCAGGACCCTGACAATATCGGTGCCCTCAGTGCCCTAGCGGGGGTGCAGTTTCAGCAGGGTAACCTGCCTGCGGCCCGTGCCCTCTACGACCAGGTGCTGGCGTTAGAGGCTGACGATTGGGAGGCTCGATATGCGATCGCAGAGCTCAACATCGCCGACGACCAGCGGCAGCTGGCCCTGGAGCAACTGCGCCAAATTCCCCCCGAGGCCGCTCCGGCTAACCTGGAGCAGCGAGCCCAAGAGGTGGAGTTTGACCTGCTGCGCCGCCGGGGCTTTCAGCCGGGCTGGGAACGGTATTGATCCTGCCCTAAAGCTTTAGGGCAGGGTGGGCCGTGCCCACCCTAAGCCCTGGGGTGATTCACGATTCACCCATCCACCCTTTTCGGTGACCACTATGGCTCGATTCTTTTTCCTGCGGCTATTGCCCAGACCCCTGCTGCTCTCGATACTGCCTTTGGTAACGGTTTTGGCGGTGGTGGCCCCCGGCTGCACCCAGCAGAGCCTCGCCTGCCCCTGTTTGGCATCGGGTGCCGAGGCTGCTCTAGCGCTACCGGTCGAGAGCATTCACAATGACCAACTGCTAGAGAGCTGGCGGGCCTACCGCGATCGCTTTATCCAAACCGATGGGCGGGTGATTGATCGCGAAGACGGCGATCGCACCGTCTCAGAGGGGCAGGCCTACGCCATGCTGCGGGCCGTCGCCATCAACGACCCCGTCACCTTCGATCGCACCTACACCTGGGCCAAAACTAACCTGGCCCGCGTAGACGAAGCTGGGCAACCCACCGACCGCCTCTGGGCCTGGAAGTGGGGCCAGCGGCCCAATGGCAGCTGGGGCACCCTCGACTCTAACTTTGCCACCGACGCCGACATCGACGCCGCCACTGCCCTGATTCTCGCCGCCGATCGCTGGAATTGCCCCCAGTACCGTGACGAAGCCCGCGCCCTGCTGGCCGACATCTGGAATCACGGCACCCTGGCCCTGCCCGACGGCACCCGACAACTCATTCCCGGCCCCGCCGAAGACTTTCGCCTGGAGCCTGCCCAGGTGATTCTCAACCCGTCGTACTTTGCTCCCGCTAGCTTTCGGCTGTTTGCTGAGCTAGACCCAGACCGCGACTGGCAGAGCCTGATCGACAGCGGCTACACCCTGCTGGCCGACCTGGGAGAGTTTTCTGCTACCGGGCTGCCCCCCGATTGGGTGGCCTACACCCCCGCCCTGGGCACCTACGGCCAGCTGCCCCTCGACCACGCTCTGCAAAGCCGCTACAGCTTTGATGCCTTTCGGGTCTGGTGGCGGGTGGCCCAAGATGCGGCTTGGTTTGGCGAACCCCGCGCCCAGGCTTACCTCGAAGCCCGGCTGCCGGAGCTGATGGGCCGCTGGCAGCGGGATGGCCGTCTGCCCGCCCGCATCACCCTCGACGGCGGTGCCGAAAGCAGCTACGAAGCCACGGCCCACTACGCCATGCTCTACCTGGCCCTGGTGCAGGTGGAGGGGGCGCTGCCGGGGCGAATTGCCGATCAGATCCTTCAGCAAAAACTCCAGCCCGCCTACGACAAGGGCTTTTGGGACAGCGACATCGCCTACTACACCCAAAACCTGGCCTGGTTTGGCCTGCTGCCCCTGGAGGTGTCGCCCGATCGCCTGCAGGCCGCTGCTGGAGGTGTTTGCTCTCCCTAACGTCATCTTTTCCCTAGAAGCCCCTGCCCCTCCCACGAGGGGATTGGTCACTTATTTTTTCCATCTCCCCTGGGCGGGCGCACAGCGGTGCGCCCCTACCCATCTCCCCACCTCCCTCACCTTTTTACCCATGCTTCCCCTCTCTCCCCGCGCCCGCCGCCGTTTGGCGATCTACCTGGTCACCCTGGTGCTCATCACCGGGCAACCGCTCTTGGCCCAAAATGCCCCCAGCGGCGAGGACGCTCTGCCCCTGGCGGAGATTAGCCTGCCCAGCGATCTGCCCGCTGCTCCGGCGATCGCCCCCGGCGACCCTGGCCAATACGTGCTGGAGTTTAACCGCAGTGCGGTGGTGGGCAATCGGCTGCGGTTTAGCGGCATCTACGACGAGCAGCGGCTGTACTTTACCCGGCCCCGCAATTGGCATCCACAATCGGTCAAAGTGCTGCTGCGCTATCGTCACTCTGCCGCCCTCTACGCCACCCGTTCAAACCTGACGGTACTGGTCAACGACACCAACATTGGCAGTCTGCCCCTCAACCAGCCCATGGGTGACATTGGCGACGCGGTGATGGAGATCCCGATCGATCTGCTGCAAGACAACAATGAGCTGGTGGTGGCGGTGCTGCAAAACAACTCGCCCACCTGCACCCAAGACCCCTACGACCCCTCCCTGTGGACCGAGGTGCTGCCCGACTCGAAGCTAGTGTTTGACTACGAGCCCCAGGCTGTAACGCCAGACTTTAGCCAGTTTCCTTACCCGCTGTTTGACGTGCTGAGTCTGGAGACCAACCGAGTGGCGTACCTGCAACCCGCTGCCGCTGACACCCCCTGGCTGACGGCGACGGCACGGCTGCAAACCTACCTGGGCCGCACCGCCCACTACCGCCCCTTCGACAGCCGTCTGGTAGCTGACCTGACCGATCTGGAGATAGACGAAAAGCTGGTGGTCTTGGGCACCCCCGCCCAGCAGCCCAGTCTCGCCGATCTAACTCTGCCCTTTGCCCTCGCCGACGGGCAGTTTGTCGATGAGAATGGCACCCCGCTGCCTGACGATGCGGGGCTGCTGATGTGGGCCACCGCTGCCGATGACCGTTCCCTCGTTTTGGTGGTCAGCGGCAATGGCGAGGCCGGGGTGGCCAAGGCGGTGCAGTATCTGGTGCAGCCCCAAGATCGGCAGATCGCTACGGGCCACGGGCTGATAGTTCACCAGGCTGGAGCAGTCTCTTCCCCCTCGCCCCGCCAGTGGCCGGGCTACCTGCCGGAAGCCGACAGCTTTTTGCTCACCGACCTCTCTACCTCTACTCGCCAGCCGCTAGATGAGGTCACGGTGCGGGGGTCTCAGTCTCCGGCCATTGCCGTTGACTTTAAGGCGCTGCCCGACGATCGCCTAGAGCGGGGCAGCCAAATGCGTCTGGTGTACAGCTATGGCCCCCAGGTCAACCCCCTGACCTCTATGGTAGATGTGGAGCTAGACGGCGTCTCGCTCAAGGGTGAGCGGCTGACCGAGGTCAAGGGCGCAAATCGCCGCACCCTGGTGGTCGATCTGCCGGGCGATCGCATTACCCCGACCTCCCAACTGCACGTCAACTTTCGCCTTGACCCTCGCGAGCGGCGATCGTGCAGCCGGGTCACCGACCAGCAGCTGTGGGGCACCATCCACAGCGACACCAGCTTTAAGCTCAACCGCACCGCCGTCACCAGTCTGCCCGACTTAGATCTGCTCAAAACCGGCTACCCCTTCACCGCCCCGCAAGATCTGTCCACCACCGCTGTTGTCGTCCCCGACGCGCCCAGCTCGACCGACATTGCCGTGCTGCTGGAGCTGGCCGATCGCCTGGGCCGCCTCAGCCGCGCTGACTCGGTGCAGCTGGCGGTCTACCAACAGAGCGACCTACCCGAGGGCGATCGCAATGAAAAGCACCTGGTGGCGATCGGCCCCCAGCCCCGATTTCCCCTGCCGGAGCTACTCACCGACAACGGCTTTGCCCTGCGCGGCAGCGGCACTCGCCAGTGGGGCACCACCCAGGTGCAGCCCCTGCCCGACGGCGAAGGCCTGATGAAGTCAGTCATCTCCCCCTGGAACTCCCAGCGGCTAGTGCTGGCCCTCAGCGGTCGCGATGACATCGGTCTGGCCCAGGTGGCCGACCTGCTGCGCCACGACCCCCTCTTCTACCAGATCGACGGCGATACGGTGCTGGTCAGCGCCCAGGTACCCGACCCCGACCCTTACACCAGCAACCACTACCGCATTGCCACCCTGCGTCAGACCCCCACGGTGCAGCTGGCGACCACCGCCTCCTACCCCTGGCTCTGGCAAGTCACCCGCCACAACTGGCTCTTGATCGTTCCTGGCACTGTGGCCCTGGCCCTGCTGCTGTACGGGGCAGCGCAGTCGTACCTGCGGCGGAGTGATGGGGAGTAGATGAATGGGTGGGTGGAGGCGTGATTTGACGCTTTGTCCTGACGTTTTGCCCCGGTCACCTGCTCCCTGTCCCCCGTGCCCCAGCCACCCTTCACCCCATCCATACCCCATGCTCCACCCCACCCCACCCCTGCACCACTGGCTGACTAAAACCCTGCCCGATCGCGCCCATGCCCTGATGCGCTACCTCAGCCGCTGGCAGATGCTGGTGCTGTTGGGCTGTTTGGGGCTGATGACCAAGCCGCTGCTGCTGGCCCATCTGGCGGTCTGGCAGCAGGCAGTAGTGGCGGTGCTGCTGATTGTGCTGGGCTACGGCATTTTGCATTTAGAAGATGGTCAGGCCCGCAGTAGTGGCGATCGCGAGCGGCTGCACCTGTTTATGATTGCCCTCAGCAGTTTGACTACTCTGCGCTACCTCTACTACCGCACCCGCTACACGCTCAACTTTGACACCCCGCTAGATGCCGTATTTTCGCTGCTGCTCTACGGGGCCGAGCTGTACGCCCTGGGAACGCTGTTTTTGTCGTACTTTCAGACCCTGCGGCTGCGCGATCGCAAATCTGTCGATCTCACCCCGGTGCCCCCCAGCCAGTGGCCCACGGTAGATGTGTACATCCCCACCTATGACGAAGACGTGGCGATCGTGCGCAAAACCGTCGTAGCCGCAGTGGCGATCGACTATCCCCTCGGCAAAAAACAGGTCTACGTGCTCGATGACGGGCGCAAGTACCCCGAGCGGCGAGCCGAGTTGCAAACCCTTTGCGACGAGCTAGGAGCAGAGCTGCTGATCCGCGACAACAACGACCACGCCAAAGCGGGCAACATCAACACCGCCCTGGGGCGCACCCATGGCGATCTGGTGCTCATTCTCGACTGCGACCACATCCCCGTGCGGGCCTTTTTGCAAGAGACCGTCGGCTTCTTTCTCGACCCCACCGTGGCCCTGGTGCAGACGCCCCACTGGTTTTACAACCCCGACCCCTTTGAGCGCAACCTGCTCACCCAGGGCCAGGTGCCCGTGGGCAACGAGCTGTTTTACAAGGTGCTGCAAAAGGGCAACGACGCCTGGAATGCGGCGTTTTTTTGCGGCTCGGCGGCGGTGGTGCGGCGCAACCATCTGCTCGAAGTAGGGGGCATTGCTACCGAAACGGTCACCGAAGACTGCCACACCTCCCTACGCCTGCACTCGCTGGGCTACCGCACTATTTACTACGACAAGATTATGGTGGCGGGGCTGGCCCCGGAAAAATTTTCGGCCTACGTGGGGCAGCAGGTGCGGTGGGCGCGGGGCATGGCCCAGATTTTGCGGTTAGAAAATCCGCTGTTTAACCGGCGGCTCAAGCTGTCCTTGTCTCAGCGCATCTGCTATTTCAGCGCCACCTCGCACTTTTTCTTTGGCTTTCCCCGGCTGATGTATGCCCTGGCACCGACGCTGTTTTTGCTGTTTAGCATCAACTCGGTCAAGGGGTTGGGCATTGAGACGCTGTTCTACGCCCTGCCCCACATTGTGCTGTCGATGCAGACTAACCACATTCCCTACAAGCGGGTGCGGTTTTCGTTTTGGAATGAGATCTACGAGTTTGCCATGTCGTTTCAGGCGGGCATTGTCACCCTGCTGGCGTTGGTCAACCCTAAGTTGGGCAGTTTTAACGTCACCGCTAAGGGGCTGGTGGTCAACCAGCGCACCTTTGACGCCAGTACGGTGCGATATCTGCTGATTTTGGGCTTGTTGACAGCGGCCTCGCTGGTGTCGGTGCCCTTTTGGCTGTTGCTCAGCCCCGAAGATACCCAGGCGGTGCTGATCAACGCCCTGTGGTGCGGCTTTAACCTGGTGCTGGTGCTGGCCGCCTGCCTGGTGGCGCTCGAACAACCCCAGCTGCGCCGCGCCCACCGCCTGCCCCGGCAGCTCACTGCCATTCTCCACAGCGATGGCCAACAGTGGATGGGTAAGACCATCGATGTGAGCGAGAGCGGTGCCCAGATCAGGCTCGATGAATGGCCCAATGTGGCCGACCAGGTGCGGGTTGAGCTGGTGGGTGACTACGATGCTCGGGTGCTCGTCGAGGCGCAAATTGTGCGAGCTACGGCCACCAGCCGCCTAGAAACCGAGCTGTCGCTCAATTTTATTGACCTGAGCCCTGCTCAGGCTGACGATCTCACCCTGGTGCTGTTTTCTGACGTTAAAGAGTGGTATTCGCAAAACCGCCAGCAGGTCGATCATCCGCTGCGATCGCTCCAGTTTATCGCCACCACCCTGTGGCGGGTGTTCACTGAGTTTCAGCCGGCGACGGGGCAAAAAATGCGCAAGCAGGTGCAGGCCCCGGTAGAGCTAGCCTGGGATGGCTGGCACAGCGATAGCTACCAGGCTCGCGTGGTCGAAATCGGCAGCCGCGACCTGCGTCTAGAAGTACAGCAGGTGACCGAGCTCGATCGGGCGACGTTGCTAGAGACCTTGCCTACGGTGGGGCTGCTGTTTCCGGCGGGGCCTGGCCTGGCTACGGCCCAAAGCCTGGTGGCCCAGGTCTATGAGGCGATGGAGTTGCCCCCCCGGCCCGGAACGGAGTCGCGGCTGGTGCTGGAGCTGGTGTTTCCCACCGCCCTGGCGGCCCAGCAGCGGCGCAAGATTCAGACATTGTTGCGATCGCTGGCGTAATGCCTACATCAGGATCTGCGCTTCAGATTTAAGACAGCTGTGGCGTTGCTGAACCGACTCATGAATTTGGGTAGGGGCAAACGGCCGTTTGCCCTTGCGAGAGCCGTTGGCATTTTTGATTCATACCTGTATCCAGCAACGCCAGACAGCCGTTATCCGTACGGCCTCAACGGGTTTGAACGTTTCAACCTGCCAACGCTCTCAGGCTTTCTACGCCTCCATTCAATGGGCGATTGCTGTATCTGTAGTCGATCGCACAAAAGATAAATCATATTGCTGAGGGCCGATCGAGAACTTTACCGCCTCTTTATGATTCAACTTATTCGGTTGCGATCGTTCATTTGTTTTTTATTATTCCTGTCTCCCTAGCTGTTAGTATTAATTTATTAGGTAACGGTTTAGCGCTTCATTCCTGACTATCGCTCACGTTTCAATTGGTTCCTGACTTCTCGATCAAAGCTTGACTATTTTTCAGGTTAGGGCTTGTGTCAACCCTCCAGTTTAGATCGAGCTTTGCCCTCATTTGCTTAGCATCTATTTGTCTAAAGCTATCGACATAAAAGCGACAGTTTTAGCCTTCGAATATCGGGTCTAAGAACGGCATCTCTTTGCGATCGGTCAGTATCGTTGCCATAGTCTTTAAAGGTTTGTTTGCGGCGATCGCCGTAGATAGCGTCATCCCAGCGACGACGTTTTGAATCTTGTATTTGGCGAACCCCTCGATCGTCCATTGAGATGGCAGCCCTTGAGATGGTCTTTGCCGCTGGTGAAGTTTCTCTGGTGGTGTTTGGCCGCACTGTTTAGGTTCTCATCGATTAAGTATTGTCGCCCGCGATGTTTGCGCTGCTGCCCCCCAGTGCGATCGCGGCCTGATGGCGTTCATCTACCTCCCGTGTTCCCGCTTTCTGTTGTGAATCGCTATGCAACCTTCGCTCTTAAACACCGTTCCCATGGCATCTCCGTCTTCCTCTCCACCGCTGCACCCGCTGAGTCTGCTGGCTCAGGTGAGCAGTCGACAGGTGACCGGCTGCCTCCAGGTGATGACACCCACCACCACTTGGCTGCTGCACCTCAACCAGGGGCAGCTCAACTACGTTTCGACCACCGACCGGGCCTTTGAACGGTTAGACCGCCATCTGCGGCGGCTGAGTGTGCAGGTGCCCTCGTTGGTCAGTGCGGTGCGGGTGCAGGTGCGCCTGCTGTTTGAACAACAGCCCACCCCCTTAGCCGACTATCAGGCGATCTGCTGGCTGGTCGAGCAGCAGCACCTCTACCCCGAGCAGGCCTCTACCCTGGTAGAAACCCTCAGCCAGGAGGTGTTAGAAGCCTTTTTAGAAGTGCGCCAGGGCAGCTACGAACTGGTGGAGGGCGACAGCTTTGGCGGCGCCCCGCGCTACTGCCAACTCAACCTGCGCACCACGGTAGAAGCCTGCTACGCTCGGCTCAAGCAGCGGCGCACTGGTGGGGCCAGCCCTAACGGCAGTTACCAGCAGTTTGGCGGGGCGATCGCGGCGGGTGCCCAGGCTCCGGCGGCGTTGGCCCCCGAGGGGGCACCGCCGAGGGCGATGCCGACCGGTGCAAAAGCTCACTACACCATTGCCTGCATCGACGATAGCCCCACGGTGTTGCAGGCGATCAATAGCTTTTTAGACGACAAAATTTTCTCAGTCATTATGATTGACGACCCGGTCAAGGCGCTGATGCAGGTGATCAGAACCAAGCCCGATTTGATCTTGCTCGATGTCACTATGCCCAGTCTGGATGGCTATGAGCTGTGCTCTCTGCTGCGACGCCATCCAGACTTTAAAAATACTCCCATTATTATGGTGACTAGCAACACCGGCTTTATCGATCGTGCCAAGGCAAAGCTGGTGAGAGCGTCGGGCTATTTGACCAAGCCGTTTAATCAGTCTGATCTGCTGAAGTTTATTTTTAAATATTTGAATTAGCTGGCCAGTTCACACGCATTTTGGGTCTGTAGTTTTGCCATGACTGGCACTCCAGATCTAGGGGTGAATTGGATTTGGCCAGCTCGCTCTCTGCTGTTAAACATGGCTTTGTCAAAGCCCAGTTCTGATGCGGCAATTCTGTAGATTTAGGCGCGCCCCAGCCCGGCTACAGCATCAGACTCTGGCTCATAGTTCTGGCGATCGCAGCAGTCTAGGCAGCGAATTCTGCTCGGGTTGCAGTTCTTTATTCTTTAGGTGACTTGACTATGCAAGCGACTCTAACCAGCACCGTTTTAGTGGTTGAAGATACCCCCTCAGAAATGGAGCTGATGGTGCACTACCTGCGTGACAGTGGCTGCACGGTGATCTGCGCCGTCACCGCCCAGGAGGCGCTCGAAAAAGCTGCCAACCAGATTCCTGATGTGATCGTCAGCGATGTGGTGATGCCGGGCATGAGCGGCTTTGAGCTGTGCCGCAGCCTCAAAAAACAGCCGACCACCGCCCACGTACCGATTGTGCTCTGCACCTCAAAAAATCAGGATATTGACCGCCTGTGGGGCATGCGCCAGGGGGCCGACGCCTACTTGACCAAGCCCTACAGCCGCGAGCAGCTGGTGCAGGTGGTGCTCAGCGTGGTGAGGGTAAACCGATGAGCAAGCTGTCGTTAGTGCAGCCTCACCCCTGGGGAGAAGCTGCCCTCGCCACCCAATCGCTGACCCCGCTGACCCACAGCTACCTGCGCTTTACCCTGGGGAGCCAGCTTGCTCTACTACCCACGCGCCAGGTGCAGGAGGCGATCGCCACCCCCGCCGCCCGCATTACCCCTATGCCCAACATGGCTCCGGCCCTGCTGGGGCTGATCAACCGCCGCAGTCGGGTGCTGTGGGTGGTCGATCTGGCCCTGCTGCTGGGGCTGCCCACCGCCTACCCCAACTCGCAGCAGTACAACCTGGTGCTGATGCAGGTGGGGGCGGTCTCTCTGGGGCTGCGGGTGAGCCAGATCGACGGCATTCTCAGCCTGCCGCATCAGCATCTACAGCCTGCTCCCACCCACGTACCCCCAGGGCTGGTGCCCTTTTTGCGGGGCTGTGTGGTGCAGGAGGGCACGGTGCTCTTGGCCCTCGATGGCGAGGCGCTGCTCAGAGCGCCGGCCCTGCAGCCGCTGTAGATCTTCTCCCTACCATCAGTGTCTCTTCAGCATCTCTAAGGTTCACGATCGATCGCCGGTGTCGCCCCCGCGCTGGCTTGAGGTGATTTCTAGAAAGCATCTCTCCCCATGGTGGGCATTGCCTACCCTACAGCGGCGATCGCTGTACTCCTGCTGGCATGTGCATTTTTAGAACTCACCTCACTCCCACCCAATCCCAATTCAAGAAGGTAGATGACCCATGACCACCGACTTTCGACCCTACACCCCGGCCCAAGTTGACCCAGACCCCAGCCAGGAACCCACCAATGGGGTTGCTCCTGCCCCCCTGGCAGACGACGCAGCCAGAGGGCTCAAATATCGCGGCGTGGCCTACGGTGCCGACAGCCCCGAGGCCGTCAAAATTACCCGGCGATCGCGGTTTGGCCCGGTGCAGTGGTTTAGCAATCTGAGCGTGCGGCAAAAGCAGCTCACCGGTCTGTTTACCTCCGAGGTGATCTCGGTGTTGGGCCTGGTGGGGGTGGGGTCGTTTTTGATTATCTCGGGCGGTCGTAGCCAGTTGCTCAACCAGGCCAAGGCTGAGCTGGCGGTCACCGACATTCGCTACAACATCAAAATTGATCAGATGGGCTTTGGCTTTCGCGGGCAGTCTGACAACCGCGCCATTGTTGATGCGGCGGCGGCCTACGCCCGAGGTGAGGCGCTGTCGGCGGGGGCGATCGCCGACGTGCAGCAAATTCTTCAAAACGAGATCCAGGCGCGCAACATCGAGTACGCCACCCTGGTGGGCAACGACTTGAGAATTATCACCAACGCCAACCGCGATCGCCGGGGGCAGCCGTTTGACCCCAATGGCCTGGTGGGCACGGTGCTGCAAAACCCGCGCCAGATCAAAGCCAGCGCCATCGTCAGCTGGGAGGAGCTGCGCAACGAAGCGCCGCCCCTGCCCCCCGGCCTTGCCAACCAAGACGCCCTGGTGCGCTACACCATTACTCCGGTGAATGACCCCGACTCGGGCGAGGTGGTGGGGGCGCTGGTGTCGGGCGACATTGTCAACGGCAAGACGGTGATTCCGCAGGGGGCGATCGCCCCCTTTGGCAACGGCTACAGCGCCCTCTACCAGCGGGGCGACAACGGCGAGTTTGAGCTGGCCACCGGCCTCTACGCGGGCGACAACCCCGACATTGAGGCCGCCGCCGAGAATGTGCCCCTCGATGCGCTGACCCTGGTCAATCAGGCCGTGGCTCGCCCCGGCCAAGACATTGCCCGCCGCGATCGCATCAACGGCACCACCTATACCCTGGCCGCTCGGGCGATCGAAGACTTTAACGGCGAGCCGGTAGCGGTGATGGTGCGGGGCACCTCCGAGACCGCCCTCAACCAGCTGATCGGCAACAGCCTGCGGCTGCAAATGCTGATTGCCTTGATCGCCCTGGCCTCTGATGTGGGGCTGGCCGCTCTGCTGGGGCGATCGATTTTGCGCCCGATGAAAAACTTGCAGCAGGCCACCTGGCGCTTTGGCATGGGCGATCGCACCGCCCGGGCCGAGGTCTTTGCCGTTGACGAGGTCGGCCAGGTGGCCCAGGCCTTCAACCAACTGGCCGAAAACGTGGTCGAATCCGAAGACCTGCTGCGCCGCCAGGGTCAAAAAGAGCAGCTCTCCGCTGCCCGGGCCAACCTATTGGCCAACCTCACCAGCCGCATTCGCCAGTCGCTCAACGAGCAGACCATTCTCAGCACCAGCGTCGATGGCCTGCGGGAGGTGTTGGCGGTCGATCGAGTTCTGATCTACCGCTTCCACCCCGACTTTAAAGGGGGCGATGTCACTGCCGAATCGGTGAACCGAGGCTGGAAGCGAGCCCTGGGGCAAATCATTCAAGACCCTCTCACCCCAGAGGCTCTAGATCGCTACTATGCCGGTCGGGTGACCGCTATGGCCAACCGCACCACTGCCGCGATCGCCCACTGCCACTGCGAGATTCTCGAAAAGCTGGAGGTGATGGCGAATATGGTCGCCCCCCTGCTGGCCGGTGATGAGCTGATTGGTCTACTGTGCGTGCACCAGTGCAGCGGCCCCCGTGACTGGACACCGGAGGAAATTGACCTCCTGCAACAGGTATCGGTGCAGATTGGCTACGCCCTCAGCCAGGCCCGTCTGCTGCAACAGCAGGAGCTGACCGTGGCCCGTGAGCGGCAGCTCAACGAGATTGTCTCTCGCCTGCGCGAAAGTCTAGAAGCCGATCGCATCTTTCGCACCGCCGTCACCGAGACTCGGCGGGTGCTGCAAACCGACCGGGTGGTGGTGTACCAGTTTGACGAAACTTGGAAGGGCACCTTTGTCGCTGAGTCGGTAGAACAGGGCTGGCCCACCGCCCTGGGCCAAGACATCTACGACCCCTGCTTCAAAGAAAAATACATCGAGCAGTACCGCCAGGGTCGGGTGCAGGCAGTCGCCAATCTGGCCGATGCCGGTCTCACCGAGTGCCACCTGCGCCAGCTTGAGCAGTACAACGTCAAGGCCAACCTGGTCGCCCCCATTATCATTAACGAAGAGCTGGTAGGTCTGCTGATCGCCCACCAGTGCAGCCGCCCCCGCAACTGGGAGGCCGTGGAGGTCAACTTCTTCCGCCAGGTGGCCACCCAGCTGGGCTTTGCCCTAGAGCAATCGCGCCTCTATGCCCAAACCGAAGCCCTCTCTGAAGAGCGCCGCCAAAAGCAGGAGGCCCTGCAAATGCAGCTGATCGAGCTGCTCAGCGAGGTAGAAGGGGCCTCCCGGGGCGACCTCACCGTGCGCGCCGACGTCACCGCCGGAGAGATCGGCACCGTCGCCGACTTCTTCAACTCCATTGTCGAGAGCCTGCGGCAGATCGTCACTAAGGTGAAGACCTCTGCCGAGCAGGTAAATGCCTCCCTGGGGCAAAACGAAGGGGCCATTCAAGACCTGGCCAACGAGGCCCTGCGCCAGGCCGACGAGGTCACCCAAACCCTGGCCTCGGTAGAAGCCATGACCGCCTCCATTCAGCAGGTGGCTACCAGCGCTCAGCAGGCTGCCCTGGTGGCCAACAGCGCCTCTGCGACCGCCGAGAGCGGTGGCCAAGCGATGGATCTAACGGTGCAAAACATCCTCAGCCTGCGGGAGATCATTGGCGAAACTTCTAAAAAGGTAAAACGCCTGGGCGAGTCGTCGCAGCAGATTTCTAAGGCCGTCTCGCTGATCAACCAGATCGCCATGCAGACCAACCTGCTGGCCATCAACGCCGGTATCGAGGCTGCCCGCGCCGGAGAAGAGGGCCAGGGCTTTGCGGTAGTGGCCGAAGAGGTGGGCGAACTGGCCGCCCGCTCTGCCGAAGCGACTAAAGAAATTGAGCGCATTGTCGAAACCATTCAGCGCGAAACCGCTGAGGTGGTCGACGCTATGGACCAAAGCACCACCGAGGTCGTTGCCGGTACCCGCCTAGTCGAAGACGCCAAGCAGAGCCTCAGCCGCATTCTCGACGTCTCCCAGCAGATCGACCTGCTGGTGCGATCGATTTCCGACGCCACCGTCTCCCAGGTGAAAATTTCTGAGACTGTCACCCAGCTGATGCAGGGCATTGCCGCCGAGTCGACTCGTACCTCTCAGTCGTCGCTGGATATCTCCACATCGCTGCGCGAGACGGTCGGTGTGGCGCGATCGCTCCAGGCGACGGTAGGAACGTTTAAGACCGGCGAAGAGTAATGGGGTGATGGAGTTTCTATCTCCCACTCCCCACCTCCCCCACTCCCCACCTCCCCATCCCCACAACCCCTTCCCCAACCATGTCCGACGCAAAGGAACTCGAAATTCGCCTCCAGTTTCTCGACGAGGCCCAAGAATATCTGGAGAGCTTGGGCACCCAGCTGATGGGGCTGTCCCACACCTTTGAGGCCAGTACCATCAACGAAGCCCTGCGGGCGGCCCACTCGATCAAGGGCGGGGCGGCGCTGATGGGCTTTCAGCTGCTCAGCGACCTGGGCCACCGGCTCGAAGACAGCCTCAAGGTGCTCAAGGTGCAGCGGGGCAAGGTCGAGATCGACGCCGCCCTAGAGCAGCTGCTGCTGGCGGCGGTTGACTGCCTGGCCCAGGTGATGGTGGGCCAGCGCCACTGCCTCAGCCAGGGCCACCCCCACCAGCTGCCGGTAGAAGAAAGCTGGCTCGATCAGCACGTTCTCCCCATCTTTGAGCAACTGCACGATCGCCTGGGCGACCCGGTAGACGAAGACGCCTACTCGATGCTGTCGCCCGAAGATGGCCACGACGTGGTGCTGCTGCTGTTTCAGAGCGAGGTCGAGGGCTGTCTGCAACGGCTGGAGGGGGTACTGGCGGAGCGATCGCCCTGCCTGCGCGAAGAGGCCCAGATCTTGGCCCAGGAGCTGGGTGGCCTGGGAGAAATGCTCCAGCTCGAGAGTTTTGTCAGCCTGTGTCAGTCGGTCACCGCCCAGGTCAACGCTACCGCTGACGACGGGCTGGAGGCAGTGGTGCAGGAGGCGCTGACAATCTGGCGGCAGGCCCAGGCCCTGGTACTG
This sequence comes from Pseudanabaena sp. PCC 9330, assembly GCF_055795045.1. NCBI lineage: Bacteria > Bacillati > Cyanobacteriota > Cyanophyceae > Pseudanabaenales > Pseudanabaenaceae > Pseudanabaena > Pseudanabaena sp. PCC 9330. The sequence continues at coordinate 680,512 of NZ_JAYFES010000115.1, forward strand.
ACCGGCAACCTCAGTGCCCTGCCCACCCAAATGCCTGGGGCGATCGCCACCATTGCCATCCCCGAGCTGGTAGATGACGCGATTCCCCATTTAGACGATGACGAGATCACCGCTGGCCTGTGGCCCCCCAGCGACGATGAATTGCTGCGGCCCGACTATATTGACCTGACGGTAGAGTTTGACCGTGACGCCGCCGTAGAGTCTTGGCCAGATGCGGCTGCTGGAGCCATCGCTGGGGAAGAGTTTGACGACTTTGCGGCCGCGGGCTGGGGCCAATCTCAAGCGGAGCCAGAGCTAGGCAGAGAGCCTGAGACGCCCGCCCCCGAGACCCCCACTGCCGACCCCGACGAGGCCGACAGCGACAGCACCGTGCGGGTGCCGGTGAAGCAGATCAACCAGCTCAGCGACCTGTTTGGCGAACTCACCATTGAGCGCCACCGCCTAGAGTTAGAGGTGAGCCGCCTGCGAGGGCTGGTGGGCACCCTGCAAACCCGCATGCGCACCCTCGACCAGGTCAACAACGATCTGCGCGCCGCCTACGATCGCGTCGCCACCCAAGATCGCTCAGCATCGGTGCCGCTGCTGCCCGCCGCCCAGGGGCCAAACGGGGTTCACAACGGTGGCGGTTCTCCCCCGCCTGCCGACCAGTCTCTGCGATCGCAGTTTGACGTGCTTGAGCTCGACCACTACCGCGACCTGCACCTGCCCTTCCGCGAAACCATCGAGACCATCATTCAGCTGCAAGAGGTGGGGGCCGACATTGAGCTGTCGCTGGAGGGCACCGAGCAGACCACCCACACCCTGCGCAAAACCTCGCGCCAGCTGCAAAAAAACATCACCCAGCTGCGCATGCGGCCCCTGGCCGACATTTTTGACCGCTACCCCCGCTCCCTGCGGCAGATGTCGTTGCAGTACAACAAACCAGTGGAGCTCAAGCTGCGGGGCGATCGCACCCTGGTCGATCGCAACGTGCTCGAAGCCCTGCAAGAGCCGCTGATGCACATTCTGCGCAACTGCTTTGACCACGGCATTGAAGACGCCGCCACCCGCCAGCAGCGAGGCAAACCCGCCGTCGGCACGATCGCCATCAGTGCCCAGCAGCAGAGCAGCCGCACCATCATCACCATTCAAGACGACGGCGGCGGCATTGCGGTAGAAAAAATTCGCGATCGCGCCCGCCAGATGGGCCTCGACGAGGGGCTACTGGCCGTCGCCAGCACCCAAGAGCTGCTGTCGCTGATCTTTGAGCCCGGCTTTAGCACCGCCAGCGAGGTCACCGACCTCTCCGGTCGCGGTATCGGCATGGATGTGGTGCGCAGCAAACTCAAAGACATTCGCGGCGACATTCAGGTAGACACCCAGCCGGGCGAGGGCACCACCTTCACCCTCTCTATCCCCTACACCCTGTCGGTGACGCGGGTGCTGATCGCCGAGAGCCGGGGTATGCGCATGGCTTTTCCGGTCGATGCGATCGAAGAGATTGTGGCCCTGCCCGCCGAGCACATTCTCACCACCGCTGGCCGCGACAGCTTTGAGTGGAACGGCGAGCTGGTGCAGCTGGTGCGTCTGGCCGACTGGCTGCACTTCAACTGCCCGGTGGCGATCGAAAGCCCCGAAACCGCCCCCGCCATCTCTACCCCCACGGTGCTGATGGTGCAGGTCAACCAGCGGATTGTGGGCATTCAAGTCGAGCGATCGTGGGGCGAGCAGGAGGTGGCTCTGCGCCGCGTCATTGGCAACCTGCCCATGCCCAAAGGCTTTAATAGCTGCACCATCATGGGTGACGGCCAGGTGGTGCCCCTGGTCAACACCGCCGAGATGCTCTACTGGATCGCCAGCTGCGAAGTCTCCGGAGCCGCCACCCTGGCAGAAACCCCCATCCCTGCCTTTCTCACTAGCGGCCCCGGCTACGAAGCCAGCAGCCTCTCGCGTCGCCCTACGGTGCTGCTGGTCGACGACTCGATCAACGTGCGTCGCCTGCTGGCCCTCACCCTAGAGAAAGCGGGCTACCAGGTGGCCCAGGCCAAAGACGGTCAAGACGCCCTCGACAAACTTACTGCCGGGCTCGCCGTCGAAGCCGTCATCTGCGATGTAGAAATGCCCCGCCTCGACGGTTACGGCTTTCTCGCCCGCCTGCGCTCTGAAACCGATTACGGCGATCTACCTGTGGCCATGCTCACCTCTCGCAGCAGCCAAAAGCACCGCCAGCTGGCCATGAACCTCGGAGCCGCCGCCTACTTTACCAAGCCCTACAACGAGCAGACCCTGCTCAAAACCCTCGAAGACATGATCCAGCCCGCCTTGGTTTTCTAAAGCCGTTTTGAGGTCTCAGGTTTGAATTTTGAGTCAGGACAATTCTGATCGAGCAAATACCCTCCCGAGGGCGCAGGCCCCGCACCCCCACCGGAGGGTATTTGCTTTCCCAGCGATCGCCCTAAGGCCCCCACTCCCCACTCCCCACTCCCCACCCCTATGACTGCCCTCACTCGCTACCGCCGTCCTGCGGCTCCAGAGCCCACTCTGCGGCTCATTAGCTTTGTTCTTCGCCAGGCCCACTTTTGCCTACCCCTGGCCGCTGCCCACCGGGTGCTGTATCGACCGGCGGCTGAGGCCGCCCGCAGCCCTGGTCTAGTGCAAGTCCAGGCCGAGCAAATCCCTGTGGTCAATATTGCTCCGTGGATTTTCTCCGAAGCGCCACTGCTGCCCGACAGCGTCTCACCCAGCTTGGAGGACACCGCCCCTGACCAAACTGTTCTGATTGTCGAATCTCCCCGTCTCGGTCGCATCGGGCTCGTCGTTGACCATACCCCCGCCCTCAAACGCGCCCGGCAGTCAGCCTTTAGCCCGGTGCCGGTCGCTTACCTGATCACCCATCGCCTGCGCGGCGTCAAGGTTTTGGTTTCCCTGGGTAGCGACGAGCCCCCCTTATTTTTGCTAGATATCGATCAAATTTTGACCGTATGAGCTAGATGCCCTGGCGATCGCGTGACGAACCCTTGCGGCTGCCCCTGGGGCAGGCCAACGGGCAAAACTAGGATGCGCCCCATCTATGTGCCCTTGAAGATAGAGGCCTAAGCGGGTTGCGATCGGCTAGCCTATCGTCTTGTATAAGTTTTTCTGATGAGAAGGATAAATGATTTATGGCCCGAACTACTGTCAAGCTCAAGGTCTAAGGGTAGAATTTAGCTTGATTTTAGCTTTGCACGGCATTATGAATCATGGCAGACTCTGGAACTTCTTCGATTAGTGAAAATTTTGAATCGCTCTCGCGCGAGGTTAGGGTAGATAGCCTCCGCAACGTTCTAGAAACCCTGCAAATCGCCGACGAAATTGCCAAGCAGGGCTACTTAATCACTAGCTCTGAGCTAGCTGATTTGATGGATGTCAATGCTAGTGCCGTCACCAGCAGAGGTGAATCTTGGGCCTGGCGCAACTGGTCGGTGCTGCGGGTGCGGCGCGAAGGTAATCAAATTCTTTGGCAAATTGAACGCATCGACTGACGCCCTTAGATTTTGGAGGGGTGACCGGTGACCCATGGCGGGTCACCGGTTGTGGTTTTATGCTGGCGGCGCTTTGCGAATGCCTGATGTTCACGGGCAGACCCAGAGGTCTGTTCCTACCCCTCACCCTTTATCCACTCTCTCAACACTGGTAACACCGGGCAGGGGTTTGCCGTCTGTACATTCTCTGGTTTGCTCCAGGTAAAGGGAGCTTGCTGGGCCGCTGACATCCACAGCAGGCGCTTGGCGCGGGTCATGGCGACGTAGAGCAGGCGGTATTCTTCGGCGGCTTTGAGGTGTTTGGCCTGCTGCCAGGCGGCGATAATGTCGGGAATTTCGCTTTGCCTGTGAGCGGCACCAGCGTGGGCGCGGGCGCGGATCTGGGCTCGGGCCACCTCTGCTAGGGTAAAGTCGCCGAGGAATTCTCCCTGGGGCGGCACCCAGAGCGTGCCGGGGATGGTTTTGTCGTGGAGAAAGGGCAGAAACACCACGTCCCAATCGAGGCCTTTGGCTTTGTGCATGGTGATCAGGGTGAGCTGGCCCGGCTTGGTGTAGCGATCGTCGGTGTCTTCGGTATCGACGGCGGTAAAGCGCTCAGAACCGACGATGTCTTGGAGGACGGCGATCGCAGCGGCTAGCGTATCGTCATTACGAATCTGCTGGCTGACGCGGGCGGCGAGCTTGTCGGCGGTGGCCAGCTCGCTCTGGTTGTAGCTCAGAGTCAGGCCAATGAAGGAAAACAGGCTGTAGGGGGGCAGCTCTAGGCGGGCTCTGAGCAGCCCCGTACAGTATCGTCGGGCTGCACGAGCTGCCTCGGTATCGGGCGGCGTATCTAGCGGGCCAGGGTAGAGAAACTGCTCGGGAGCCTGGGCCAGAGCGTTGAGATCTTGGGTGGGAATGCGCTGGCGATCGACCAGCACCCGCAGCGCCCCCTTGAGGCGATCGGCGGAGTGGGGCCGCTCGATAAATTGCAGCATTGCCAGCATGTCTTCGGGCACTTTGGTCTGCCGGTCTTGCTCGCCCACGTCGTAAATTGCCAGCCCCAGGGCGGGCAGATCTACCCCCACTTGCTCGGGGTCGCGCAGCAAACTGCCAACAAACTGGCCCTGGCGACCCTCCCGCACCAAAATCGCAAAGCTGGTCTCGGGATTCTCACCATAGAGATTGCGCACTCGCTGGGCGATCAGCTTCACCGACTCCACCGTGGTGGGCGGCGAGAGTATTTCTACCCCAGCCCCCAGGGGGTGTGGGTTTGCCCCTGGCTGGGGGTCGTCGGGGGGCACAGGGGCGATCGCCTGATCGCGAAAGGGGGTCTCTGGCCCGGCCACCTGCGCCTGATTTACCCAGGCCAACATGCGGTTTGCGGCAGCCATGATCACCCCGGTGCTGCGCCCCGCCTGGTCCATCGTCACCAAGCGCCCCTGCACTCGGCAGTCGTCGCAGAACTGGTTGAAGAATACTGGATCCGCTGGGGTAAAGGTCGAGTTGATTGCCTGGTTGGGGTCGCCCACCCGCACCAGATTGGGTTCGCTGGTCGGGTCGTCTGGGTTGCCCGCTAGCAGCGTCAGCAATCGACTCTGCAATGGCGAAGAATCTTGGGCCTCGTCTTCAAACACGGCAAAGGTGCGCCCCTGCCAAAAGCGGCGGCTGTCGGGGTCATCCAGCGTCCGCAGGGCACCGAGAATCATGTCGTCGTAGTCGATCCAGCCCCGCTGCTGGAGCAGGGTTTGGTAGCGATCGTACAGCCCCGCCGCAATGGTGAGCACGTCGTAGTCTGAACCATCGCCGGGCAAATTATGGTTTACGGTGGTAGCCAACTCCCCCAGCTCGCCCGGCATCAGGCCCGAACTCTTGGCCTCACGAATTACGGTATGGGCCAGACTGGGCAGCACCTCGGTACGCAAGACAGACTGGCGACGCAGCTGCTCGGTTTCTTCGCCGTCGAACTGGCGGCCCTCAACCAGGCGGTAGTAGAGGTCGGGGTGGGCCACAATCCACTGCTCCACGCAGGTGCGCAAGATGCGGTTATTCTGCGCCGGAGAAACCAGCGTCAGCGTGTCCAGGTTTAGGTTCGACAGCTCGGGGTTGCGGGTGGCAATGGTGAGGGCCAGCCCGTGCAGGGTGGAGACGGTGAAGCTGGTCTGGGGCAATCCCAAAGTTTTCAGGTGCCCGCGCACTTTTGCCTTGAGGTTGGCCGCCGCCGATCGCGTAAAGGTGACCAGCACCAGCTGGCGATTGAGGTGCAGCTGGTGACGGGCGATCGCGATCGCCGCCGCCGCCGCCATCCCCGTAGACTTGCCGGAGCCGGGCACCGCCGACACTGCCAGCCGCCCCCCAGCCCAGTCTGCCAGTTCTTGCTGCCCCCGCCGCAGCCCGGCCCGAATTTCCTGTAGCGCCGCCTCGCGATCGACGGGTGCTGCCGTGGTCATAGATTTTACCAAGCAGTGGGCTGAAAGGTTGCGTTATTGGCAATCATCACGGTGTCGCCCGTTTGCTTAATCACAAACAGCCCCCGCTGATAGGCAAAGCGATCTACCCCTTCGTCGATCTCAATACCAGCCACGGCACCGTAAATGTCATAGTCTGCATAGTGGGGAAACGACTGCTTAAACCGTTTCAAACAGCTTAAAAAGTACTCTACATCCTGGCGCGACAGTCGCGACTTGACTTCCACCGCCACAGCGACATCGCCATTGATAGCTAAGATGTCGATTTGCATCTCGGCTCCGGGGCGCTGTGACTTTACTCGGCGAGAGGTTTCTTGCACCTCTATACCCCGTTCGCGAAAGAGCCGTACCACCGAAGGCTCGACTAGATTTTCAACAAACTGCCCCCAGCGAGTGGTGAGCCCGTCTACGGCTCGGGTAGTGTTGTCCACAAGACGCCTCAGGTCTTCCATCGATCGGGCTGCTTCTGCAGCCCGGCGATCGGCCTCAGCCGCCCGGCGGTCAGCTTCTGCTTTAGATTCAGCAGCCCGGCGATCGGCTTCTGCAAAGCGGCGATCGGCCTCGGCTTGGGAGGTTTGAAATAGGGCGTAAATGTCGTCGAGGGTGATTGGCTCTGCCATCGTCTGTATCCTGTCGCTGCGCGCGTACTTCTATTATGCGGCAGTGGCTGGGTTAGGGCGATCGCCGCCGCCGCCATACCCGTAGACTTGCCGGAGCTGCTAGTCGCGTGTGCCAGGATGATGGGCGTGTCGGCTCCCTCTAGAGGTTAGCTGGCCGAGTTCTCGTTGAACAAAACAGATACCGATCGCCCTCTCCAGCGGTGAACGACATCCACTGCCACCTCGGACGGCTCGCGGCCAGTCGTGTCGACTTCATAGTCGTACGGGCCGAAGCTGTGGATTTTATCGTCGATGATATGGGAGCGCCCCTCTCCGATCCAGCGATCGCCACGAGCGTGCTCACGCCGTTCCAGTTCTTCTAGAGAGCAGTGCACCCCGACAAGAAAGACATCGAAGGATTTCAGCAGCTCCCTGAGATCGGCTCGCCACTCTGGAAACTCAATGATGTGCTCAACGATGAGGTCGTTGTCCGCCATGGCGAGGGTGACAATGCAACGCTGGAACCCGTCGAAGAACCGTGGACGCAGGTTGCCCCACCATTGAAACGGCCCGTCGGGGTCGCGCCGCGTCGGCAGCCCGAGAGCGAGATAGTCAGATGCGAAATGCAGAAAGGGCTCATCCAGCTCTGTCTGTATGGCTTTCGATAACGTCGATTTTCCGGAACTTGAGGCTCCGTGAAGCAAGATGATGCGGCTTGTTCGCTGAGGAAGAGGGCGGTTCAAGGTCAATCTCGTAATTATTCCAACTTATACGAAATCCGAATCACATCACCCAATTGCTAAAAGGGCACCTAGCGCCTCACGCGTTCTCGTAGACGTGCGGCTAGCTGCTTCGCTTCAGGTATGGGCAGCAAGCAGGCTCCCAGGGTAAATACCAGCAGGCCGACCCCGCCAGGAATGACCAGTTGCAGCACCAGCACCCCAAAGCCTTCGGTGCCCAGCCAAGATTCTAAACCCTGTAAAACGCCCCAGGCAGCGGTGCCCGCGATCGCACTCAGCAGAGTCAGCAGGGCGATCGCACCGCCCCATTCCCCCAGCGGCAGCCCCCGCAGCTTGCGGTGCAAAATCACCGTCAGCGCTAGGGTCGAAAACACATTCACCCCCACCGTGGCCAGCACCAGACCCGGTGCCCCCAGCCAACGAATGAAGAAAAAGTCGAGCACCCCGTTGAGCACAATGTTGATCAGGCTGATGCGGAAGGGGGTCTGCCCATCGCCCAGGGCATAAAACACCCGCACCAGCACGTCGCGGGCCAGGTACACAAACATGCCCAGGCCGTAGACCATCAGCACCGAGGTCACCAGGTTCGACGCCTCCTGGTCAAACGCGCCCCGCTCGTAGATCACCCGCACAATCGGCAGCGCCAGCACCACAAACAGCGCCCCCAACGGCAGCATAGTCAGCGCCGTGAATAATAAACTCTGGCGAATGCGACTCTTGAGTTCGGGCCAGTCCTGCGGCTCGGCCAGCCGGGCAAACAGCGGCAAAAACGGCACCAAAATCACGTTGGAGATAATGCCCAGGGGCGTCTGCACCAGCAGGTTGGCGTAGCTCAGCGCCGCCGCCGTGCCGGGAATAAACGAGGCAAAGAACAAATCGGTGAACAGGTTAATTTGCAGCATCCCCGACGACAGGGTGGCGGGCACCAGCACCCGCATCACCTCGCGCACCCCCGGAATCGACCAGTCGAACCGCAGGCGCGGTCGCCCCAGCCCCGACTTCCACAATGCTGGAATTTGGGCCAGCCACTGCAACACCGCGCCGCCCAGGGTGCTGGCCGCCAGCACCGCGCCCCCCAGCAGGTAAAACTCTGGATTGGTGATGTCGCCGCCGATCGCCCCGTAGAGCAGCCCCAGCCCCACTAGCACCGCCCCGCTGGAGAAAATTGGGCTAATCGAGGGCAGCCAAAACTGGCTGTCGGCGTTCAGCGCCCCAAAGCCAATGCCAATCAGCCCCGCCAGCAGCGCCATGGGCGACATGATCCGCAGCTGCAGCACGGCGATGTCTCGCGCCACGGTGTCGGTTTGGGAAAGGCCGGGGGCGATCGCATCGATGATGCCCCCCGCCAGTACAAACAGCAGCACCGACACCCCGATCAAAATCAGCCCCACCAGGGTATTCACCGCCTCGATCAGCTTGGCGGTGTCTTTGCGGTCTTGCCGCGCCACCACGCTGACGATCGCACTGTGAAACGGCCCGTTGATGCCCCCCAGCAAGATCAGCAAAAAGCCCGGAATGATATAGGCAAAGCTGTAGGCGTCGGCCACCGGCCCCACCGCAAAGGCCGCCCCGATCGCCTGCTGACGAAACAGCCCCACAAACTTGCTGAGAATGGTGGCGATCGCCACAATGCCCGCAATATTGGCCAAAGAACGAGAGGGTTTTGCGTCTGACACAGGGCCTCGCCGGGTAAACAGCATCTGGCCACCGCCAGAACCATCCCCTATTTAACTGCAAAGCCCAGACAAATCACGAAGACTGGCCCCGCCGTCCCCAGTTTGACCAAAAGTGATGGCCCCGGTAGCTCTCTGGCAGCGGCAGGCTGTGGCTGTGGTGAAAGTCTTCTTGCACCTTGCGAGTGAGCCGCTTAGAAACCTGACGCACCACCTGGTTAAGCAGGCGATCGCCGGAGGCCTTGAGCAGCGATCGCGGTACCGAGTTCAGCATGCGCGGCATATGAATCTTCACCGCTAGGCTCAGCTCCCAGTCAACCTCGGTCAGGGCCGTAGCCGGGGGCACCACCTCAGCCCCCTCCTTGAGCCGCAACACCGCCTGAAAGTCTACCTCGTAGCCCGGTGCCACATAGCCAGGTATGGGAATGGTGTCGATGCGATACACCCCGTGGTCGAGGGGCGACAGATATAGCCCCACCTTGGGCTCTACCTCGTAGCCCAGCACCGCAAAATGCCCTACTACCAGCGCATAGCCATGGTCAGAGATCGGCTCGACCTGCATGGGGTGAGCCGAGCGGGTAAACCAGCCCCGGTGGCTGTTGAGGTAGCGGCCCACCGTGTCTACATCGGCGGCCATATCCATTTTGCCGGCGTAGTGGCCCTCTAGCAGCAGAGCATCGTGGGCGGGGCTGAGATCTTGGGGGGCGCTGGGGGCGATCGCATCTTCACGGGTCACCGGGTCTACCTCAGCCCCCTCCTGCGTCGCCCCCAAGGGCAACGAGTCAGAATTTTGAGCGGGCGACATAGATTCCAGAGCCACGGTAAAACCAAACGCTAAAACGACACTGAATCGTAAAACTGCACCAAAGCTTTAGCCTATCGTAAGCCCTTAGTATCTCAACTGTGCCCCCTAGAACTGTGATGCCGATCACGGTTTGCTCGACTATGCCCCTGGGTGAGTTTCTATTTAGGCAGAGATTTCGTAAGATCAGGCCAAGTTTACAGCGGGGAGAGAGCGGTGAAAGCATTTGTTGCAGGGGCCACCGGAGCCACCGGATCGAGAATTGTGCGTCAGCTCGTCGATCGCGGCGTGCCGGTGGTAGCCTTTGTGCGCGATGCTGCCAGCGCCCGCGCCACGCTCCCCCCCGAGGTCACCCTGGCCGAGGGCACGGTCACCGACAAAGCCAGCATTCGTGCCGCTCTCTCAGGCTGCACCGTATTACTCTGCGCCACCGGAGCCCGGCCTAGCTTCGACCCCACCGGCCCTTACCAGGTCGACTACGAAGGCACCAAAAACTTGGTCGATGTGGCCAAAGAAGTCGGCATCGACCACTTTGTGATGGTGTCATCCCTCTGCGTCTCCCGCTTCTTTCACCCGCTCAACCTGTTCTTTCTCGTTCTCTACTGGAAGCACCAGGCCGAGGCCTACCTCCAGGCCAGCGGCCTCACCTACACCATCGTCCGCCCCGGCGGCCTCAAGGATGACGACACCGATGCCCGGCCCCTGGTCATGGCCCCTGCCGACACCTTATTTGAGGGCAGCGTACCGCGCCTCAAGGTGGCCGAGGCGTGCGTAGAGGCGCTGTATCTGCCCCAGTCGCGCAACAAAATTGTAGAGATCGTCGCCCAAGACAACGCCAACCCCCAGCCCTACGACGCGATGTTTGCCGGGGTCGCTTAGGCCAGCGATGGGGGCAGATGGGGCGATCGCATGAGAACCGATAAACTTTACTACCAAATCTTTCTCACTCAGCCCGCCCTACTGGCAGACCTTATCCCTGGGCTGCCAGACGACTGTGCATTTGAGTACGTCGCCCCGGTGGTCAAAGAAAGCGAGTTTCGTCTCGATGGCCTGCTGGTACCTACTGCCGAGAACCCCAATGCGCCGGTCATCTTTATCGAAGCGCAGATGCAGCCCGATAGCCGTTTCTACGGGCGCTTCTTTGCCGAGACCTATCTTTATCTCTACCAATACCAGGTAGAGCGGCCCTGGCGAGGGCTATTGATCTTTCAGTCGCGGCAGCACAACCATGGCGATGAAGCGCACTATAGCGACCTGCTGGGTGGCAAAGTACAGCGCATCTATTTGAACGATCTGCTGGATGAAACGCAGCTACCCCCCGGTCTAGCCCTGTTGCAATTAATTGTCTTGCCCAATGAGGCAACTCCTCAGGCGGCAAAAACTCTACTGCACAACGTTCAGCCTCAGGGAGCAGAGGCGGTTCAGCAGATGCTCAATTTGGTGGAAGCTATACTGGCAAGTAAGTTTCCCCAGTTAACCACCCAGGAGGTTTTAGCAATGTTAGATATTAAAACCGCCGACCTTCGCCAAACCCGCTTCTTTCAAGAAATTTTAGAAGAAGGCCGCCAGGAAGGCCGTCAGGAAGGCCTCCAAGAGGGGCGTCAAGAGGGTCTTCAGGAGGGGCGGCGAGAAGCAGAAGCTATGCTCCTTCTGCGGTTTCTGGGGTATCGATTGGGGAGATTGTCGGAAGAGCAGGTGGTGGGGGTGCAGGCTTTGTCGCTGGAGCAGCTCAATGCCCTGTCGGAGGTTTTGTTTGATTTAGCGGATCTGGCTGCGTTGGAGGCCTGGTTGCAGGCTCATCCAGCGGCGATCGCTCAGGCATCAGCGCCAGCGGAGCAGGAAGGCGCGTAAGGCATGCTGCTGTTGAGGTGGATCGCTCACCACACCTGGGGCTGAAAGCTGCGATCGTTGAGAATTACTACACCGTCGCCTGACTGCGCCAGTACAAACAGCCCCTGACGATAGGCGTAGCGGGCTACGTCGTCAGGCACTACCGGCCCCCATGGCTTGAACATCACCGTAGCGGGGCATGAGCCGCTTAAATTTGCGCAGGCGCTCCCGGTGTTCATCGACATCGGCCTGGGTAAGCTTGCTTTTGACTTCTACCAGCACGGCTTCTGTGGTGTTGACCACCAACAGGGCGATCTCGATACCCTCACCATCGCGCTGGGCAGACGCGCCAGGATAAAACTCGTGCACCGCAATGCCGCGCTCTTGAAACAACCGCGCGACAGCAGGGCGCACTTGCCATTCGATAAACTCGCCCAGATGGTTGCCCAACTTGCCTAGTTGCTCGTTGAGCTGCTGGTTTTGCTGTTTGATGAGCTGCTTTGTCTCTTGGAATTGGCGATCGGTCTCTTGAAAGCGACGCTCGGTTTCTTTTTGGGCTTCGGCGAGTTCGCCCAGTATGCGCCAGACGTCGTCAGCGGTGGTGGCCATAGGGATAGGTGGTGGCTTGGTTCTTTTATCATATCCGTTGAGTTTAGGGGCTAGGGTAAGGTGGTGGGCGGTCGAGCTGGCTGGGAAACTGCGTAACTAAGTATGTGTTCATGCAATTTTCATGAAGTCAGGGGGCACAATGAGCACAATGGCGGATGCAACCGCTAAGTGAATTGCCCCCGTTTCACAGCCCCATGTCTGACACGGTTATCCAGGTCGAAAATCTCGGCAAAAAGTACATCATTGGCCACCAACAGGAGGGCCAATCGCACTACGTGGCTCTGCGGGATGTGCTGAGCGATGGGGCGAGGGCGCTGGGGCAACGGCTGCGCCACCCTGGCAAGCCGAGGGTAAGACCCAACCAAGAAGAGTTTTGGGCGCTGAAAGATGTCTCGTTTGAGGTGAAGCGAGGCGAAGTAGTGGGCATTATTGGCCGCAATGGGGCGGGCAAGTCGACGCTGCTAAAGATTTTGAGCCGCATTACCGAGCCGACGGAGGGGCGGGTGCGATTGCGGGGGCGGGTGGCGAGTTTGCTGGAGGTGGGTACGGGGTTTCACCCAGAGCTGACGGGGCGAGAAAATATTTTTTTGAACGGTGCCATTTTGGGCATGAGCCGGGTAGAAATCAAACGCAAGTTTGACGAAATAGTTGACTTTGCAGAGGTAGAGCGGTTTTTAGATACGCCGGTTAAGCGGTACAGCAGCGGCATGTATGTGCGGCTGGCTTTTGCGGTGGCTGCACACCTAGAGCCAGAGATTTTGGTGGTGGATGAAGTGCTGGCAGTGGGAGATGCGGCATTTCAGAAAAAATGCTTGGGGAAGATGGAATCGGTCAGCAAACAAGGGAGAACGGTTCTATTTGTTAGTCATAATATGGCAGCTATTGAATATTTATGTAGAACAGGATTGCTGCTTCAAAAAGGAGGCTTAGTATTCCTTGGCGATAGCACTCAAGCCATCAGTCAATATTTATCTAATTCAACAGATCTATATATTTCTCTAGAGGAGCGAAAAGATAGACAAGGAAGTGGAGAAATTAAGATTACAGAAGTAAAAATATGTGGAGAAAATGGTGATCAGCTAGAAGTGATAAAGTCTGGCCAAACTGTTGATATTCATCTTTGTTTTCAGTGCGAAGGAATTAAAGAATTCAACAAGGTTCTAGCGGGAATATCATTTAAAACTGAATTAGATCAGCCAGTCTTTTTGCATCATAACCGCTTAATTAGACAAGAATTCAATCACGTCAAAGACAAGGGTGTATTTATTTGCCGATTGCTCTCAGTTCCACTGCCAGCAGGCACTTATAAGGTAAGTTATAGCATCATGCCAAATAATGGACTTGATGGTAAATATTATGACTCCTTAAAGGATGCTTTTGGAGTCACAGTGATTGATGGAGACTTTTACAATTCTGGTGAAGTACCACCTCTTTCTCATGGTATATGTTTGGTTCGAGCAGAATGGAAAGTAAAGCCTTTGAACGAGGAGAGGATCTAACGTGAAAAATAAGTCAAGCTGCTCTGATAATGAAGAATATCCTGAATTCTGTTTGCGTGCTGCCACAGATGACGAAACATTTAAGACGTTCAGGCGCTCTCCTGAATATACAAGCATAGTTGAAACAGTGCCCTATAGAAATGGGAAAGAATATTTAAAGATTGCTGTTGAACAAACACCAGTCCTTAAGAAGTATGTTGACAAGTTTGCGTCTAGTGAACGTTTGGGTGACCCAGAAGTATTTCCTTATAAAGTTAGTTGGTTTTCTCCAAAAATCCATCTTTCTCCAACAACTATTAGATACGTTAAAGTTCTAAGTGATCTTATGTTTTTTTTCGGGAATCTTGACGACATGAAGATCGTTGAGATTGGTGGAGGCTATGGCGGACAATGTAAAATTATAGGCGATATTTTTGATGTTCAGAACTATACAATATTGGATTTATCGCCATGCCTTAAACTTTCTCAAAGATATCTTTCTAGTCTTCAAGTAAAAAACGTCGATTACAAGACTAGTGAAGATTTGCCTAGCGAGCTTAAATCCGACTTGGTCATTAGCAACTATGCATTTAGTGAAATTCGAAGAGATATCCAGGATGTTTACTTAGAGAAAATATTAAAAAATAGCCCACGAGGATACATGCTTTGTAATTTCAAGACTCACACTTGGGATTCACAGCAATATTCGGAGTCAGAGCTGCTTACAAGATTAGATAAAGTTGAGATCATAAAATCCAAATCAAGACTGAGTGATCTTGATGCAAGTTGCGAGATATCGCTACTAGTTTGGGGACATAATCTAGATCGAAAAAGCAACTAAAGAAGGTATTATTCCGGTGTACGTAGAAGATTGTTGTCAGTCAATACTATCTAAATTACTGCCCCTAGTTGATCCTAAAAGACGCGGTCTAGCTCTTGATATTGGTGTAGGGACTTTTGCATTTTACTGCGAACTGTTTGACAAGCTGGGATTTAAAACAGTCGCGGTAGAGCCTTTGCCTACCAAGCAGCTTGTCAAAATCTGCTGTCGTCGGAATATTAGACTTATTCAAACTTGCATCTCTGAAACGCAAGGCGATGTGGCGATGTTCATAGGAGAATTTGAGGGTCAGGAAAACTTAAATCTTAGTTCTTTGAGACATGATTGGTGGGGAAGTAGTGCTCAAAAAGTAATTGTCCCATCTATGAATTTAGATGATCTACTGAAAGAGGTAAAGTACTCAAAAATTACATGCATTAAGATTGATGTTGAAGGTGTCGAATTTTCTATTATTCATCAGTTATCTGATCTGAAAAAAGATTTACTACCTGATATCTTAATGTTTGAATATGGTGGAGGTAATACTAAGAAAAGTGGTGTAGGTGGCTGGGAAAAAGAAATCTTTGATGATACCGTTAACGCCATCACTCTTCTTAAGCAGCTTGCATACAAACAGATTCTCATTATTGATTCGGCAGAGGCAAAAATAAGAGTATCTGATTTAGAGGGCGATTCTTTCTCTGCTGAAAATCTATTTAAGGAAGATGATGTTTACGGAAATCTGATTGCCTTAAAAGACAACTCAAGCGCAATAAATTACGTTAATTCAATTCGGGATAATTATGACAAAAGCTTTCAGTTCTCGATCGCAGAACTAGAAGAACCTGTCAGCAGAAGAATGCCGGTATTTCTCCGGAGAGTTAGATGTAGTTTGCTGCATAGTCATAAGTGATCTTCTGCGATAGTAAATCGGCATTATGATTATCTTCAGAGAAGAAGGGAGATTAGGCAATCAACTGTTTCAATACTTGGCTCTCCGTACGATCTGCCAAGATGGAGAAACAATCATACTGCTTGGCTTTGAGGCACTACAAGTTGTTTTTGATGGTATTGAGGCAAAAATAATTAACCAACATAGTTCTAGGCTTGAGAGATATTTTTTCTATCGCCTGTATGAACTGGCTGACAAGTTATCCTCTATCAGAATATTCTCTAGGATTGAAGAATCCAAGCACTTGCAAGAGTCTGTCATTAAGCTGGGATTGATAAGGGAAGTCAAATTTTCGGGAAAGACTTATTTTCAAGGCGAAAAGTTCTTTGATGCAGAAAAAGCTCAGTCATTAAAAATTAAATCAGTCCTCTTGAATCAGGCAAAGAAATTGATTCAAGAAATAGCAGGGCGAAGAACGCCAATTTTTGTTCATATACGCAGAGGAGATTATGTAAGGTGGCCTAGCCAAGAGACACCTGCAATCTTATCAGCGAGTTATTATCTGAAGTGCATCGATATTATTCGCTCAGAAATTTCAAATCCATTTTTTATTTTCGTGTCAGACGATCCTTTTTATGTGCAAGACTGTTTTAGTAACGTTAAAGACAGCTATATTTCAAAGCAAAGCGATGTTGAAGACTTTGCTTTGATGACACTGTGTGAAAGTGGTATTCTTTCTGCAAGCAGCTTCTCATGGTGGGCTGCCTATTTATCTCAAATTCAAAACTATAGTAAATTGTTCCTGGCTCCTCGATTTTGGGCTGGTCATCGATCAGGTCACTGGTTCCCTCAATTTATAGAAGCTGACTTTCTACGCTATGTAGATATTTAAGTTATTATTGCTGCTCCTTGTACTCCCTCTCCTATGACCTGTTCTACACCAATTGTTTTTATTATCTTTCGTCGCCCCGACGTGACGGCAAGGGTGTTTGAACAAATTCGCCTAGCTCAGCCTAAAAAACTTTTTGTGGTTGCTGATGGCCCTCGTGATGTTCAAGAGGCTTTACGCTGTCAAGAAGCCAGAACTATTACAGAACAAGTGGATTGGGACTGTGAGGTTTTTAGAAACTATTCGGATACTAACTTGGGCTGTCGTCAGCGTGTATCGTCAGGTTTAGATTGGGCCTTTAGCCAGGTAGAAGAGGCGATCATTTTGGAAGATGACTGCCTACCAGATCCGAGCTTTTTTCCGTTTTGCGAAGAGATGCTAAATGCCTATCGAGACAATCACAGCGTTTTTCATATAGCAGGGACTAATCTCCTGCCACTGCCCCATTGCAAGTCAAGTTTTGTCTTTTCTCGCCTGGTTCCTATCTGGGGATGGGCCACTTGGAGAAGAGCATGGGAAAGGTATGATGCAAATATGTCTTCATGGATTAGTTACTGTAAAACTAATGATATTCAGTATTTTGGTTCAGAAGCAGAGAATGTATATCAGGTCTTTGAATCTGCATATAGAGAGCTAGTTGACACTTGGGATTCATACTGGGCATTTACTTGTGTAAAGGAATATACTCTATCTGTCCTTCCCCAGAAAAATCTAATTGAAAATATTGGCTTTGGTATAGATGCGACACACACAAAAAATGAAAATATATTCACTAATTATTCAGTTCAGTCTTTGCAGTTTCCTTTAGTGTACCCATCAGAAATTAAAGTAGATTGTGAATATGACATTAGCTACTTGATGCTTTTGAATAATTCAAGACCAAATACACTGAAGGCAAAGGTGAAATTTGGAATCAGAAGAATACTAAATTCTTTAAGACGAAATTGGTGGCCCAAATAAATATCGATTTTGCCCAAAAAGGCTTGTTATTAGGCTAAAAGTAAGCTCCAAAATATTTAGCTTTGTAAGGGCGTAGTGATTTGTCAATCGTGAAAAAAATGGAAGTAAGCAAACTCGACTACACACGAATCTATCAAAAATGGCACTCTGACACACCTGAGCATATTCAGGCGATGAAGCAATACTTTGGCAAGATTGTCCAGGAATTTTTGCCAGAAGAGAAAGATATTGAAATTTTAGAGGTCGGCTGTGGCATGGGCTTTGCTATGCTAGCTGTGCAAGATCTAGGCTATAGAAATATCGAAGGGATAGACATCGATTTTAGTCAGATCAAGTCTTGCATGGCCAAAGGTTTAAATGCAATTCAGGTAGAAGATTCTGCTAATTACCTCAACAGCAGAAGGAATAAATATGATTTGGTTATTGCTTTAGATGTAATTGAGCACATTCCTTATGTTGAACAATTGGCTTTTGTGAAAAGCATTGCAAATTCCTTAAGAGATGGAGGTAGGCTTGTCTGCACAGTACCCAACGCAAGTTCTATCCTGGCTAGTCGCTGGCGCTATATTGATTGGACTCATCACATCAGTTTTTCGGAACATAGTTTAGATTTTTTGTTGTTTAACGCTGGGTTCCATGATATTTCAGTGCTTGAAACTGAATTTTTTGAGAAGCCAAAAATCAGCTCCTTTAAAAAAGCAATTTTCAGTAAGGGCTATTGGAAGGCTCAAACTCATTGGTGGTTGCTTCGTTGGGTGCGTTTTAGTCATCGGTTAACAATGATGGCCGAGTTGGGATGGGAACAAGGCAAAGCTGTTCCTCTTTCCTTAAATCTTTTGGCAACAGCAACTAAACCATGAAGAGCCCGTCTGTCATCTATAGTTATGATGTCTTTGATACGGTCTTAACTCGTATCTGGGCACAGCCCACCGACTTGTTTTGGGAACTTGGCGAACAGTTGGATAGTTGCGGCTTTCTGAATATATCTATTAAACAATGGGTAAACCTTAGAATAACAACAGAGCGTGAATCTCGCCAAGAGTTTGAGAACCTTGAAATTCGTCTATCAGAGATCTATGTTCGAATTTCTCAACGCCTTGGCTGGAGTTCAGAACAAATTGAAAAAGCTATAGGGCTAGAGATAGAATACGAAAAAGCTAGCTTAAGACCCGTTCCAACAATTCAAAAAGAAATACATGAACTTCACAGCCTAGGGGCAAGTATTTACTACTTATCTGACATGTATCTGCCCAGTGAAGTGATTCAAAACCGACTTGCTTTTTATGGCCTGTGGGGTGAACAAGATAAGTTGTATGTTTCCTCCGAGCATCGAAAAAATAAAGCCTTTGGTGAACTTTTCAAGCTTGTCATACAGGAAGCGCAATGTTTGCCTGAACAATTGCACCACAAAGGTGATAATGAACAGTCTGATTTGGAGGTGCCTCAAAAAATAGGTATTAAGGCAGAGCTTTTTCAGGAAGTTAAACTCAATCGCTATGAGAATTTATTGCTCAAAGCTAGCAATTGTGATCCTGTTTTTTTATCTCTTGTAGCAGGTGCTAGTCGCCTGGCTCGCCTACAAAATCTTGAATATCTTGATTTTCATCATAAAACAATCTGGGATACTGCTTCTAACGTCGTCGCCCCACTTCTCTTCGGCTTTGTTTGGTGGGTTCTTTTAGAGGCTCAACGGCTAAGAATAGAGAAACTTTACTTTTTAGCAAGGGATGGTGAAATACTACTTCAGATTGCTAGAGTTATAGTAGAAAAATGGAACATTCCAATTGATTGTCACTATCTGTATGCATCTCGACAATCCTGGCATTTCCCCTCCATTCAGACAGTAGACGATATTGCTCTAAACTGGATCCTAGATCCAACAGACTTTTTGTCTGTTGAATCAGCCCTTAAACGAATTAACTTTGATCCTCAAGAATTTAAAAGCCAACTCGTCTCCTCAGGATTTTCTGAAGAAGCTTGGAAGAAAAACTTGAGTGTAGAGGAGAGAAAAAGACTTAGAAATTGGTTTTTAGAAGATGCTATCCAAGAACCAATTGTTAGACGTTCCCAGCATTATAGAAAAAACTTAGTTGGCTATCTAAAACAAGAAGGTATCAACGACACAAGTAAGTTCGCGTTGGTTGATGTTGGATGGAATGGCAGGCTTCAACGATCTTTAAGCATAATCCTGAAAACTGAAGGCCTTTATCCAGCCGACGGAATAACAGGTTTTTATTTTGGATTGTTTAATCGCTTCAAGGCTCATCCTGAAGATAAGCTTATGGCTTACTTCGTTGATTGCGAAAAGCCAAGCTCAAGAGACAAGCTGTGTCACTTGGCACTATTAGAGCTATTTGTTTCTGCCACCCATGGCAGTACACTATCCTTTACTAAAGATGATCACAGTTACCAACCTGTATTGCGTTCTCAGACTAACACGTCAGCCTTGTATTGGGGTCTCAACTGCTTACAACAGGCTGTGCTGGAATTTACTGAGCAAGCCGTGGAAATTTTTGAAGCTAGCACTTTCAACTTAGATAATTGGCTAGAAGCCTCGGAATTACTTTTGTGTGAGTTGGTTACTTCTCCAACTCAGTTGGAGGCTGATGTTTTTGGTCAATTCTTCTTCGCAGAGGATCAGGCTGAAAGTATTTTATATGAGTTAGCTCCAAAGTATAATCTTAAACTGGCTCTAAGGCTATTGTTTAAGAATAGTAATCAGCATCAAAATGTATGGTTTTGTGCTTCCGTTAAGCGTAGTGCATTAGTTCCTAGCTTAATTATGATGATCCATTTTTACTTGCACAAAGCACGTCAATTTGTGAGTAGCTTGATATCATGAAATATCTCAACCTAGGTTGTGGAAGCCGATTTAATCTTGACTGGTTTAACCTAGACTTCGTGTCTAGCAGTCCAGATGTTATCCAGCATGACTTAGGCAAAGGTATTCCCTTTCAAGAGGCATCTTTTGATGTAGTCTATCACTCCCACGTTTTAGAACACTTCACAAAAGCATCTAGCTTTCAGTTCATGCAAGAGTGCTACCGGGTTTTAAAGCCTCAAGGTGTGATCAGAGTTGTTGTGCCAGACCTGGAGCAAATTACCCGTGCCTATCTGTTAGCTTTAGAAAAATCTCTCTCAGGGGAGCCAGGCTGGCCAGTCAACTACGACTGGATCTTGTTAGAACTCTTTGATCAAATGTCTCGGAATACTCCTGGCGGTGCCATGGTAGAGTATTTGAGCAATCCTAATATGACTAACTTAGATTTTATTCAAAGTCGTATTGGTTCAGAAGCCAATCATATCCTTGAAGACCTATATAAAAATCAAGATCGTAAAGATAGAAAAAAATCCCTGGCTCAAATCAAAAAAGTATTCAAACCCTTATATCTTTTTCTTATCAGTTCAAGTTTTCGCCGAGACCTTTGGCTTAAGTTAATGCTAGGGCGCGAGTATTCTAATTTGGAAATCGGGCGAGTGCGTCAAAGTGGTGAAATTCACTACTGGATGTATGATCGTTATTCTTTAACACGTTTGCTAGATCAATGTGGCTTTGTCAACATCGTGCAACGCCAAGCTAATGAAAGCTATATTGCTAACTGGTCAACCTTTAACCTAGACACCGAGCCTGATGGAAGTGTTTGTAAGCCTGATTCTCTTTTTATTGAGGCACTTAAAGGGAGTCTATGAAGGTTCTCCAGATCAATCAAGGCGATCTCTCAGGCGGCGGCAATATTGCGGCCTATCGTCTGCATCAGCAGCTGTGTAAGCAGTTAATAGATTCATATTTGCTGGTAGATATCGCAACGCAAGATGACTCAACAACCTACTGCATTCAGCGTAGGCGATTTGTTGAAGATCTAGCAGGACGCCTCTCCTCTAAACTAGGCTTAAACTATCTCCACATCTTGGGAACCAATAAAATTGCCTCCAGTGAAATCTATCAAAAAGTAGATCTACTTAACTTTCACAATCTCCATGGCGGCTATTTTAACTATCTTGCCATTGCTAAGCTCACCCAAGCCAAACCGGCTGTTCATACCCTCCACGATATGTGGAGCTTTACAGGGCACTGTGCCTACAGCTTTGACTGCGATCGCTGGAAACATGGCTGTGGGCAATGCCCTTATCCTGATACCTACCCTGAAATAACGCTTGATAGCACTGCCCTTGAGTGGAAGTTAAAACGCTGGGTTTACAGCCGGTCTCATTTAACAATTGTAACGCCTAGTCAGTGGCTGGCAAACCTGGCTCGTCAAAGTTTGCTTCAACAGTTTCCTATTTATCACATTCCTAACGGGTTAGATATCACTGCCTATCAACCGCTTGATCCTGACCTATGCAGAGCTTCCCTAGGGCTATCTTCTAGTCAAAAAGTTTTGTTGTTTATGGCTCAAAGCCTCAAAGACTCCCGCAAAGGCGGTGATTTATTGCTGGCCGCCTTACAACAACTACCGGCCTCGCTCAAGAGCGACTTGGTTTTAGTAACTGTCGGCAACGGCGGCAATTCACTGACTAACGCTGTAGATATTCCAACCCTGTCATTAGGCTATGTGGCAGGAGACCGCCTCAAATCATTGATTTATTCGGCGGCTGATGTGTTTGTTTTTCCAACCCGTGCTGATAACCTGCCGGTCGTAATCCAAGAAAGTATGGCCTGCGGCACTCCTATCGTTTCATTTGATGTTGGTGGCGTTTCTGAAATGGTGCGACCAGGCATTACGGGTCTGCTGGCCCACCCCGAAGACTCATCGGATCTAGCAACAAAAATAGTTGAAATCTTTGAAAATCAATCGCTGCGTCATCGTCTAAAACAGTCTTGCCGTGATGTTGCCATCAACGAATACTCTATTGAACTTCAGTGCGATCGCTACATCAGCCTCTACAAAAAAGTTCTGGCATCTTTGTAGGCATCGCAATTAGTCTAACTCTTGTAAACCCTTGCAGCGCTTGGGGCTTTGCAGGGCATATTAAACTTAGCTCATCGCCCCTTTCACCGCCCTTTCTATGCCCTCGTCTAACCCAGGGGATACCCACTCCGTTTTTATCATCATCCCCGTCTACAACCGCTGTGCCACTACGCTGCGCTGCCTAGCCAATCTCCAGACTCAGGGCGATCTAGACAGATACTCGGTAGTCGTGGTTGACGATGGCTCTACAGACGGCACTTCTACCGCCATCCAGGCTCAGTATCCCTCAGTCACAGTACTCTCCGGCAGCGGTCAGCTTTGGTGGACAGGGGCCATCGCCCAAGGCATGCACTACGCCCACCAGCAGGGAGCCAGGCACTTTATTTGGCTCAACGACGATTGCCTAGTTCCCCCCGGCACCCTCCATAACTTAATTAGCTTTGTAGACCAGCAGCCTAGGGCCATTATTGGTGCCCAGGGCTATAGCGTAGGTGGTCAGTTGGTCTTTGGCGGTAAGCACCTGCACCACGGTTACTATCACCTGTTTCCCTGCCCCTCCGGCGAAATAGCACCTTGCGATATGCTCAGCGGCAACCTGGTTTGCCTGTCTCAGGCCGTTGTTGCCACCATTGGCCTGCCCGATATCATCCTGCCCCACTACGGTGGTGACACCTTATATCTCATTCGAGCCCGCCAGGCTGGCTTTAATCTGCACGTTGATGGTCGCACAAGCCCTACCGATATGCCTGGAGAGTCTGCACTCCAGCCAAATTCTTGGATGCTCCAAACGGGCGGCCCAGGCAAAATTTTTCAACTTATTTTTCAGCCGCAATCTATCTTGAGTTGGCGGGTATGGTGGGTTTTACTCACCGTAGATCATGGTCTTTTAGGGGTGTGGCTGTTTGGCGTTAAGTATCTCAGTCTGCTGCCCAAACTCACCATCATTACCATGCTGCGCCTATTGCCAATTAGCACCCGCAAAAAAATAATGACCCTAAAACGACGCCTGACGGCTTAATTTAGGCGTGGGCAGAGGTAAGCCCAGCATCCTCAAGGTAGATTATGACAACTCTAGATCAAAATCTCGTTTCTATAATCGTTAGAACCCATAGCCCCAAGAAATTGCCGTTGCTGGCAGAAACTCTTCGCAGCTTGTCTGAGAATTCTTATCGCCCTATTGAGATTGTGATAGTGGCGCAAACTCTAGATGATGACTTCTTAGATCAGGTTAAACAACTAGCCTCACAATACCGTCGAGACAGTTGTGAGGCCGTGGTCATAGTTAACCCATCAGCACAAGATGAACGGGCTAAAAACCTTAACTTGGGCATCGCTAGAGCGTCTGGTCGCTACCTTGGCTTTTTAGATGAAGACGATATTTATTATCCCAATGCGATCGCATCTCTGCTAAAGCCTTTGCAAACTTCAGAGCACACTGCCTGGGCCTATGGAGACGTGGCTTTAGTAGTCTGCTCTGTGACTACTGAAAATTCCATTGTTAAGCACAGTGTAGATTATCCGTTTAGAGCATCAGGGTTCTCGCTCCAGCAGCTTTTTCAAGGCAATTTCATCCCGATTAACAGCTACCTATTAGATCGAGATCAAATTTGTCCTGATCTGCTCACCTTCGACGAAAGCTATAATCTAGCCGAAGACTATGCATTTTTGCTTAAGTTAGCCACTCATCATCTGCCCACTTATGTCGAAGAAGTGGTGAGTGAGTATCGAGTCTTCAGCGATCTAAGCAACTCTACCTTGATTATGAATGATCAAGTGGGTGTACCAGATCAAGATAAAATCAAAGCCTGGAGCTATGCTCTCTGGAGAATAGAAGTGCTAAAAGAAACCCTGATGTCAACCTATAGGCCTGGCTTATTCTCCATGAAAACTCGAAAATATTTATATTATCGATTCCCTGCGCTAAAGGCTCTAATTCAAAATCTACGTTTTTGGCTGCGGAGGAATAGCCCTCACTCATAGCCATGATTTACTTCATTACCGTCAACTACTACTCTACAGAACTTGTCAAAGACCTAATCGACTCAATTCATGCTGGCATCACTAGCCCCTACGAGCTTTTGATCGTTAATAACTCACCAGAAGACACTGCAATTCATCAGCTTGCCGGAGCACAGGTTAGAGTCATCGAGGCCAGTGAAAATCTAGGCTTTGGTCAGGGCTGTAACCTCGGCATTCGCCACGTTTGGGAGCGCGATTGCCAGAGTTTAGTATGGCTCATTAATCCTGATGCTACCCTAGATCCCGACGCTGATCTTCACATTCACAAATGCCTCCTAGATGACCCCACCATTGCTATTCTCGGCACGCAAATTAGAACAGAAAGCGGCGGCACTTGGTTTTCTGAAGGGACGTTTAACCGCTGGACGGGCTCGCTAAAACATGAGAGCAACCCCATCACAGCCCCTGGCGACAATCAGCTGACTAGGTCTGTTCAATGGGTGACGGGCTGTAGTTTAATCATTAATCTAGTCCGTTTCCAAGAATTGCCTGAATTCGACAACAGCTATTTTCTTTATTTTGAGGATGTTGACTTCTGCCTGCGCTATGCCAATCAGGGCCGTCGGGTAGCAGTCACTAACAAAACTCTGGTAAGCCACAGGGTTTCTTCTATTATTGGCAGAAATGTACAGTCTATGTATAAAAACTATGTCTTTGGCCGACTATTAATTCTCAGGCAACATGGTACAGCGCTAGGGTTATTGGCCTACTTGATTTACGGCTTCGTTATGGTGATACTGTACCTGCCGATTAAAAAGGATCAATCACTCGGTCGCTGCCAAGGTATGAAAGCGTTCATGCTCCTAAATTCTTCTCCACCACCGAAGGAGCTAGCCCAATGAAGCGACCTGGTTGGTTGAAGGTGATGGCGGCCCGTTGGCCCTCTGGTCTGCTCAAAAAAACGCTGAAAGACACCTATCTAAGCGTTCAGCCCTACGATGGCCCAACCCTGTCCCCAATCCGTGGGCCAGTTCGCTGTGGCCTAGTCTCCGACATTGCTATAGCTGCAGGGGGTAGTCACACCACCATCCTAGACGGGGGATCTTATGACTTCCCTCTTCCTGAATCAGACAATCCGGCCCTTACCGACTTTTTTGCTCAGCATGCCCATGGCGAATACCCAGCTGTTACTCTCTCCCAAATTCCATGCGGGCGTACCTATGCTAATGGGGTTGTTCTCTCTCCTGATGGTTCTACACTGGCCCGCGATTTATCCCTAGACTTTACCCATCCCTTCGAGTCGCACTACCTGCTCAATCGTCCTATTCACCGTAGCTATAGCCTCAGAGGCCGAATCCTCAGCGTAGCTTCCTGGCTCACCCACAGCTACTATCATTGGCTCCTCGATGAGCTTCCCCGCCATCTGTTGCCCAATCTGCCAGAATACGACCAAGTTGTGTGTTCTAAAAATAGTCGTATCTGCCGAGAGGCTATACAACACCTTGGGCTAGATAAGAAACCCATCAATTTTTTAGATCAGGTCAAGCATTATCAATGCGATGCTCTGATCGTCCCCTCCTACGTAGCCACCACCGGAAAGCCAAGCCCCTATCTGGTAGAACGTTTGACTCAGGCGGTTGCTCATTTAATATCTCCGTCAGCTTCCTATCCTGAAAAACTGTTTATTTCTCGCCAGTCAGCCGGGGTGAGACGGGTAGTCAATGAAGACAGCTTTTTTCAATCGCTTGAACCTCACGGATTTGCCCGTGTTCACCTAGAAAACTTCTCCTGGAAAGAGCAAATCAATCTTTTCTATCATGCTCGGGAGATTATTGCCCCCCACGGTGCGGGGCTTGCCAACCTCGTTTTTTGTGCGAAAAAGCCTCTCGTTATTGAGCTATTTAATGCTGATTATGTTCACTGGTGTTTTTGGCAGCTCGCCATGCTAACTGGCGCAAACTATGTGCCCTTGATTTTTCCCCACATGGGGAAGGCTCAGCAGCTGTCATCTGCCGGTGTCTCAGATATTGATATTGCTGATGTAGGAAAGTTTATTGCCGATTATCGAAAACTCATCTAGGCCTTAGTTAAATCTGGCTCTAGTGCAGAATCGTATTCCACGGTTCTATCACATCAATAAAAGAAATATCGTCTCTCGGTAAATGGATCTTCTTTATACACTAACCGCCTACCCTCCCTACATTGGCGGCGCCCAACTCCATCAGCACCTGCTGGCTCAGCAGCTTCAGGCTACCCACCGCATCCAAGTCGCCACCTTTTGGAACCACAATCGCACCGACTGGCTGCTCGGCACCACCCTCAAGGCCCACAGTCAACCTCACAACTACGATGTTGACGGCATTTCTGTTCGCCGCCTGGGGTTTAGCTGGGCCGACAAGCTGCGTATGGCTCCCTGGCTACCCCTCTACTATCCCTGGATGGCTGCGGCCCTGCCCCCCATTGCCCAGGTAATCGCCAAGCCCATCGCCGCCCTAGCCCAAACCAGCGACCTGATCCACAACGTGCGCATTGGCCGCGAAGGGCTCACCTACGCTTCGTTACAGGTAGCGCGACAGCGCGACATTCCCTTTGTGCTCACCCCTGTGCATCACCCCCGCTGGGTGGGTTGGCGGTATCGCGAATACATTAAGCTTTACCAGCAGGCCGACGCCGTGATTGCCCTAACCAAAGCCGAAGCTCAGATTTTGGCTGGTTTGGGTGTTGCTCAACATCGCATTCATATCACCGGCCATGGCCCTGTGCTGGCCTCCCAGTCCGACCCTACGGCCTTTCGATCTACCCACGGGCTAACGGGGCCAGTCGTATTGTTTTTAGGTCAGCACTATTCTTACAAAGGCTTCCGCCAGGTGCTGGACGCTACCCCTGCCGTGTGGGCGCAGCACCCCAATGCTCAGTTTGTGTTTATTGGCCCCCCTGTCAATGATTCTGAAGCAGTGTTTGCCGAGTTCGCTGACCCCCGCATCCATCGTCTCGGAGCTGTCTCGCTGCAAGAAAAAACTAACGCCCTAGCCGCCTGTGACCTGCTCTGCGTGCCCTCCAGCCAAGAGAGCTTTGGCGGTGTCTACACCGAAGCCTGGAGTTTTAAAAAGCCAGTGATTGGCTGCAATATTCCCGCCGTTGCCGAGGTGGTGAGTGATGGGCAAGATGGCTATTTGGTCGAGCAGTCGGCAGCAGAAATTGGCGATCGCATCAATTACTTACTCCACCATGCTGACCAACGAGTTGCCCTGGGCGAGGCTGGGTATCAGAAGGTCTGCCAGCGCTACAGTTGGCCCTATCTGGCCCAAAAAACCTTAGCCGTGTATCAAACCTTAATCGGTGAACGTTGACCCGATCGCGATCGCCTTTACCTAAGCTTTACGAAAAATCTGGAACTCTTTGACTATCCGCTGCGGTCTATTAACTCGTCTCACCTGTTGATGGATTGAACCACAATGAAACAGCGGCACGGAGCCTTTAGTCTATTAGGAGCAGCGGCCATTAGCACGATGGCGCTACCTGTTTTTGCCAATACAGCCAGTGAGCAAATTGGCACACAGTCGGCCACTATCAACGGCAGTAACAACCAAGTCATTCAGGTGATCAATCAGGTCAATATCAGCCATCCAGGGCTCGGTCGCGGACTGGGAAATAACAGCCGTCGCGGCACAGTTCAAGATATCTACCAGGGTGTCGCCATCGATGGCGATGGCAATAGCGTCTACCAAGAATCTAACCAAATTAACCAGCAACGCTCTACCGGTCGGCCCAATCGGGGCAATAACAACCGCTTTGGCGACGACGACGACGATGATGATGATCGGGGCCGGAACCGAGGCCAGCGGCGGGGTCATGATCGCGATCGCGATGATGATGATGATGACGACGACTAAGGAAATTTCTGGGAAAGAGAATACCTCCATGTAGGGGCGCAGGGCCTGCGCCCTTCCGGTATGTTGATTGCCAGAATTGTCCTCAGCCTATCTAGTTGCCCTAGGCCGGAGTATAAAAAACGTGGATAGGGCAAAGTCATGAAGCAACAGTGCGAAGGGTTGGCTGTGCAAAGGTTTTGATGAGTTGCCCCCATAAGATCTAGATCAGCTCTTCCAGTTTGACTATTTTCTGATTTGTAGTCTCCTACAGTTTTGAGAAATTCCCAAAGGCATTTGTGTCTTTGGGAATTTTTATTTGCTCTCAAAAATCAGTCAAAAATAGTTTTAATTTTGGGAACCTTCGAGGAATCTATGGGGTCATAGAGTGTGTGATAGGGACGAATTAAATTAGGTTGATTGGCGAGCTAAATTGCTCCTTTTAATCTGTTTAAGAATGCCTGATTTCGCCAGCTTAGCTTTGCAAATTTATCCGTTGAGGACATTTCTCATGTTGAAGCACATTTCTACTCTGGGTCTACTGGCTGCTGCTGCTCTGGGCTTTGTGGCTCTGCCCGCTAGCGCCGATACCGCTGTCATCCAGCAGGGCGTGCAAGACATCTATATTCAAGGCGACGGCAATGGCACCGTGCAGCGCAGTCAGCAGAGCAATCGCATTGAGCGTCAGGGGCCGTCTGGGCGTCGGGTAGAGGCCAGTGGGGTAGTGCAAGACATCTACCAAACTGGTACTGTTTTGGGCGACGACAACGCTGTCTACCAAGAGAGCCGTCAGACCAATGTCATCCGTGAGCGGGTACAGCCCAACAACACCCGTGGCCGGGGCGCTCGCATCGACATGCGTAAGTAGACCCTTGGGGTGCGATTGCCGCCCCTGGCGATCGCACCCTGCCGATTCCGCCGCTTGCTGTAGCAAGGAGACCACTATGACCCATTCCATCATCAAAGCAGGGCTGTTGGGGGCGATCGCCCTGGCGACTCTAACCCCTGCGGCCCTGGCCAGCGCTGTGTCTATTTCTACCGATCGAGTGCAGGTGCAGGTGGGCAACAATGGGCAGGTTTACATCAGAACCCTGGCCGACGCCCCTACCGTTAACCTACCTCGGGTCACCCAGTCAGGGGCAACCCTGCTGCGCCCCGCGACGTTTGCTCCAGGGTGCACAGCGCGATCCCACAGTGCCCATTCCACCCGCTCGACGGCGGGGGGCGTGGTCTATAGCGAAAACCGCAGCACCACTCGGGTGTGCCAGTAGGGGTGCTTCTTTCCTGAGTTGCACCCTTCGAAACTTACCATTGGGCTATCACTATGATTAAACCTCAGTACGTTGGCCTGGGGCTCCTCTGTGCTGGAGCTCTGGCCACTTTGACGCCAATGGCACCAGCATCGGCCACCTGCGTGGTAGCCGATGTGGCTATTCAGGCCGCCATTCACGGTGGCCCACCGGCCAATCAAGCCAATGATGTCGCCATCGATGCCGACGGTGCTTGCCGGGGTAACACCAGCGTCAGCACCAGCCGCCAAGTGCAGGTGGGCGGTACGGGCGAAGTGCGTCAAACTCGCCAGAGCCGCCACCAAATTCGCGGGTCTGGGTCTGAGAGTTCGGTAGGGGCAGGGCCGACGGTGGCCATCCCCGTAGAGGTGCAGGTCGATGTCTACAACCCAGCCGATCGCCTCCGGCGCTAGGCTCTTTTGGCGAAAGACCACCCTCAGTCAACTGGAACGATCGTTAGAGCAATGCAGTCTAAGGCATCATAATGTCTGCCCCAGGTCTGACTGGCCCCCAGCGGGCTGGCTCAGATCTAGGGTGACCTTCCCTCTTCCTGGAGATGTCATGGTCATGAAGCATCCCTCAGCTCTCGGAGTTGCTCTGTTAATTTTGGTGGCTGTCACGACGGCCGTGGGGCCATCGTCGGCCAATGGCAATCAGTCGTTTGCGGGCACTTACCAAGCCCTCAGCACCATTTTGTCTAAGGCCACCGCGAAGGATGTCATGGAGTCTTATCAGCGGCAAACCAACACCATTAGCCTCGATCGCGCCAACCTAGACGAGCCCCACCTGCTGTCGGTGAGCGTGCCTGCCGGGGGTAGTCTCCAGGGCTACATCGAGATTGACGGTCACACCCGGGTGCCGCTGAGCACCAGCTCAGAGTTTTTAGACGTTAGCCCCTACCTGAGCGAGTCGATCACCCGCATCACCATTGTCGGCAGCTACTCGCCCCCCACCGCCGGAGTGGCGATCGCCTTCAATGGGCCAGATACTGTGGTGCAGCAGCAGACCACTGGCACGGGCCGCATCCACTACCAGCTCAATTTGCTGGTGCAGTGAGAGAAAACCTAGCGCTGCTGGGTGCAGGTGTGGCACCCAATTCTATCTGTCTACCCCCGGTTTGTAGGGGCATTGCACTGCAATGCGCCCTACGAGGTATCGGTTCAAATCGGGGTTGTGTCACTCGGATTGGGTATGCATCAAAACCGCAACATTCCTGGTTGGGGCAAAGGGCAAACGACCGTTTGCCCCTACTTGAGCATCTCCAGATTTCGCACAGCACCTTGGTCGGCACTGGTGGCTAATAGGGCGTAGGCCTTGAGAGCAGCCGTTACCTTGCGCTGGCGAGGCTCGGCAGGCTGCCAGGCGGCGTCGCCCTTGGCTTCCATGGCAGTGCGGCGGCTGGCCAGTTCTTCGTCAGAGATATCCACATTGATGGTGCGGTTGGGAATGTCGATCACGATGCGATCGCCCTCTTCCACCAGGGCAATATTGCCCCCCGCTGCCGCCTCAGGTGAGGCATGGCCGATAGAGAGGCCCGAGGTGCCCCCAGAGAACCGCCCGTCGGTGAGCAGGGCGCAGACCTTGCCCAGCCCTTTCGACTTCAGATAGCTGGTAGGGTAAAGCATCTCCTGCATCCCTGGCCCACCCTTTGGCCCCTCGTAGCGAATGACCACCACGTCGCCCGCCTGCACCCGGTCGTTGAGAATGGCGGTGACGGCGGCATCCTGGCTTTCAAAGATGCGGGCAGGCCCTTCAAACACCCGCAGAGTCGAGGTCGGGACGCTGGTCGTGTAGCGCAACTGCTCCGCCTCAAACATGCTTTCGTCAACGCCTGCGGTCTTGACGACGCAGCCATTGACGGCCAGGTTGCCGTAGAGCACGGCCAAGCCACCGTCGTGGGAGTAGGCATGCTCCACACTGCGAATGCAACCGGTTTCGCGGTCCAGATCCAGCGAGGGCCAGCGGGTGTCTTGGCTGAAGGCCACCTGGGTGGGAATGCCCGCCGGGCCAGCCCTAAAGAAGGTGTGCACGGCTTCGTCGGCAGTGCGGGTCACGTCCCATCGTTCCAGGGCTGCCTTCAGGGTGGGGCTGTGAACCGTGGGTACGTCGCTGTGCAGCAGCCCGGCCCGGTCAAGCTCGCCTAAAATGGCGTACACCCCCCCGGCCCGGTGTACGTCCTCGACGTGGTAATTGGGGGTGTTGGGGGCTACCTTGCACAGCTGGGGCACTCGCTGCGACAGGCGATCGATGTCGGCCATGGTAAAGTCCACCTCGGCTTCGCGGGCCGCCGCCAGCAGGTGCAGAATAGTGTTAGTGGATCCGCCCATGGCGATATCCAGCATCATGGCGTTCTCAAAGGCTTTGAAGCTGGCGGTGGAGCGGGGCAGCACCGACTCGTCGCCCTGCTCGTAGTAGCGGCGGGTGATCTCGACAATGGTGCGGGCAGCGGTGAGAAATAGGTCTTTGCGATCAAAGTGGGTGGCTAAGGTGGTGCCGTTGCCCGGCAGCGACAGGCCGATCGCCTCGGTGAGGCAGTTCATCGAGTTGGCGGTAAACATGCCCGAGCACGAGCCGCAGGTGGGGCAAGCGGAGCGCTCATATTCTTCTACCATTTCGTCGCTCATGGTGTCGCTGGCGGCGGCCACCATGGCATCGACCAGGTCAAGCTTGTGGTCGGCCAGCTTGGTCTTGCCCGCCTCCATCGGCCCGCCCGAGACAAACACAGCAGGAATATTCAGCCGCAGGGCCGCCATCAGCATGCCAGGGGTGATCTTGTCGCAGTTGGAGATGCAGACCAGGGCATCGGCGCAGTGGGCGTTGGCCATGTACTCCACTGAGTCAGCGATGATCTCGCGGGAGGGCAGGCTGTAGAGCATGCCGTCGTGGCCCATAGCGATGCCGTCATCGACGGCGATGGTGTTAAATTCTTTGGCGACCCCGCCCGCTGCCTCGATCTCGCGGCACACCAGCTGACCCAGATCTTTGAGGTGAACGTGGCCGGGCACAAACTGGGTAAACGAGTTAGCCACCGCAATGATCGGCTTCTCAAAATCTTCGCTCTGCATACCGGTGGCGCGCCAGAGGGCACGAGCCCCGGCCATGTTGCGCCCTTGGGTGGAGGTTTTAGAACGGTAGGTGGGCATAGCACTGCTGGGTGTGGAGGAACCTCGGTCTAGCCTGGCCCGAACCTTAAACCAAACCCAAGGCCAGCAGTAGAGCTCTGACTGGGATATGACAAGGCGAACGAGGCCACAAACCGCATGATCTACAATAGCCGACTACAAGGGGCAAGCGGCGATGGAAAACTCCATAACTATGATTGACGCCCTTGCGGTGAGGTGGCGGTGGCAGGGGCGATCGCACCACGAACGCAACCCAAAAATGCGCCTGACACAATACCATGCCCAGCATCAGGCCATCCGGGCCTCCGACCTAGAGTTAGCTAGAGAAGATGCCGACAGCCCTCCCTCTAGCAGCTCCAGCAGCTCTCGTTCAAAGGCCACCTGGGCTCGGTTGGTGCGGCCACCCACATACACCTTGCCGTCCTCCGCCAGCGCCCACACTTGGGAATGCGACACATAGCTCATAATTACCCCCAGCATCAGCAGACCAAACCCGCCGTACACGAGCGGGATACCAGGGTCAGCCTTGATCTGAAGCCCGGTGCTGCCCACCACATCCACCAGCGACAGCCGCACGCCATTCACCTCCGTAGCCATGCCCCGGCGCACCGTCGAGACTAGCTGCCCAGCATTGTCGTAAATCAGCACCGAGCCTTGCAGGTCGCTGGCCAGCAGCGTCACGCCTTCGCTCAGATCGGGCTTCGTTGGTACCCAGGTGCCCCAAAACCGGGGTCCGTCGTTGTCTAGCAGCTGCATGGGCAGTTGTAGCACCGGGCTGTTATTGAGCTTTACCTGCACCGCTGCAATGCCCCAGTCAGCCTGATAGAGAGTCACGCCCTTGTGGCGCAGGGGTTCGTTGACGAAAATGGTTTTGCGGTCGATCTCGTCGCCGCCAAGGTCAAGCACTGAC
Organism: Pseudanabaena sp. PCC 9330; assembly: GCF_055795045.1. NCBI lineage: Bacteria > Bacillati > Cyanobacteriota > Cyanophyceae > Pseudanabaenales > Pseudanabaenaceae > Pseudanabaena > Pseudanabaena sp. PCC 9330. The sequence continues at coordinate 713,810 of NZ_JAYFES010000115.1, forward strand.
AGGTCAGAGTAAAACTGATCAATGTTGCCCTCAGGGGTGTAGTCAATCCAAAAACGGTTGACTCGCACCGACCAGTCTTTAGGAATCTGCGCCTCGGCCCAAGGCCCGGCATCAAAAATATTGCGGATTTGAAAAGTCTCGCCGCTGGGTACGATCTCCTGGGCAAAGAAGCCGGTCATGGCTCCCAAGATCGCCCCCAGCAAAATCAAAATCATGCTGGCATGGACAACGATAGGGCCAATGCGACCCACAATGCCCTTGCGCCCATAGAGCTGGTTGCCCTCTTGAAAGACGAGATAGCGCTTTTGGGTCAAAGCTTCCGCCAGGGTCGCCAAATCGGCATCGGCCAGCTCGGCACTCAGCGCTAGCTTCTGAAACTGGCGCGGCTGGCTGTAGTACTTCCACTTTTGCGCGGCCCCCAGGGCAGGAAACTGGCGGGTAAAGGTGCAGGCCACCAGGCTGGCCCCAAACACAATCAGCAGAGCCAAAAACCACCAGGTGCGGTAAACATGATCCAGACCGCTGGTGAGAATTACCTTCCAGCTGAGAAAGCCAAACAGGGCCGGATCTGCCGGGTAGTGGGTCTGGTAAAACTCCAGAGTTTCGCCCTGCTCGATCACGGTGCCGCTGATGCTAAAGACGGCGATCGCCAGCAGTAGGGCGATCGCCAGCCGCAGATCCGCCAGCAGCGGCAGCAAATCTTGTTGAAAGTAGTTGCGCACCCCGTCCCAGGGGCGAGAGCGCGAGGCCTCAGACGGAGCCATAAAATTCTTCAGACCATCTAAACACAGCTAAGCAAGGGATTTGATCCCTGTATGGGCGCAATGCGGTGCGCCCTAATGCCGTCACACCAGGGTGGCTGGCAGCAGCCGCGACAGCAGCGAAAACACCCCAAACCCCAACAGCAGCGCTCCGCTGGCGGGGGTCACCCAGCTCGACCACTGCCGCAGATCCAGCAGCCGCTTGAGGCTAGCGGTAAACGTGCCCGCCAGCACCAGGGGCGTCACATAGCCCACCGCATAAGCTAGCAGCAGAGCGCTTCCCAGGACAGGATCCTGCGTTGTCGAAATCCACGCCAGCAGAGTCGCCAGTACCGGAGTGCTGCACGGCGACGCCACAATGCCAAAGGTCAGCCCCAGAGCGTAGGCTCTGAGCCAGGGGGGCAAGTTCAAATTGTCAAAGGTGGGGCCAGCACCAGCGGGCAGTGCCAGCGGTACGATGCCCAACAGGTTTAACCCCATGGCGATCGCCACTAGACTGACCACGATCGGTAGCCCCCAGGCCACCTGACCATAGACCAGGCCAAACAGACCAGCAATCAGGCCCAGCAGCGCCAAGGTGGTCGCCAGACCCAGGGCAAAGGAGAGCGATCGCACCACTGCCCCGCCTTTACTCCCCTCCTCGTAGGCTCCCATATAGCCCACCATAATCGGCAGCATCGACAACAGGCAGGGCGACAGGCTGGTCAGCAACCCCGCCAGGGCCACCACCGTCAGGCTGACCCAAGACACCTGGGCTAGCTGAGCATTGACCAGCTGGTTAGCCCACTGGGCGATTTCGTACAGATAGAGCTGAAGGCTTTCAAACATTGCCGCCCGGTGAAACGCAAAAGCACTCACCATTGTAACAATCCTTTAACCGGCTCTCAGGTTTAGCTGGGGCCAGTCTGGTTGAGACATTTCTCCATGAACGTTCAAACGTTCACAGGGTGTCGTGATGATTCAACCAATGTCCTGGGACTTATATGCAGCTGATAGAGAACTACGCCACGGGCGAGCGGCCACCGTTCAGACCGCGCAGAGGCGATCGCCGCAGGGGCACAGGTGCATCCAAATTAATTTCCCGAGCGGCTCGCACGAGCAACGCTGCTGTAGCTAAACTGGCCACCATAGAGCTTCCTCCGTAGCTCAGCAGCGGAAAGGGTAGCCCTGTCGTCGGCAACAGCCCCGTGGCTACCCCCATATTTAACAGCGACTGGCCCACTAGCAACACCATGGCCCCCACGGCCACTAGCCGATGCAAGGGCTGTTTGAGCCGTAGGGCGACCACCATGGCGATCGAGGCATAGATGCCTAAAAACAGCAGCAGCAGCACACAGCCGACAAGGCCAAACTCTTCGGCAAACACCGCAAAAATGAAATCGGTGTACTGAATGGGTAGCGAATACAGCTTTTGCTGTGACATCCCAAACCCCTGACCCCAAAAACCACCCGAGCCAATGGCCAAGAGGCTCTGCACTAGCTGATAGCCCTGGTCTCCAGGGTCGGCCCAAGGGTTAAGAAAAGAAATAATGCGCTGGCGCTGGTAAGTCTTCAGGCTGATGCTCACCGCCGCCACCAGCAGCCCACTCCCCGCCGTTAGCAGCAGGTATAGGTAAGGCAACCCCGAAGCCAGCGCAATCAACCATAGGGTAAGACCACAGACAGCAGCAGTACTCAGATTCGGCTGCATTAAAATCAGCCCCAAAATAGCGGCAAAGATACCCAACCAGGTGATCCGCGTTTGCCAGGTGAGCTGGTGCCACCGCCCAAACAACCGTGCCCCCTGGAGCACCAGACAAGGCTTCAACAACTCTGACGGCTGAATCATAAATGGCCCCAGGGGCAGCCAGCGAGTGGCTCCATTGACCGTCACCCCGAGGGATGGCACGAGCGTCAACGCTACCAGTCCCACCAAAATCAACAGCACAATTCCCGATCCCTGGAGCAGTCGATCTAAGGAGGTGTGAACCATGCGATTAAACACCAGTAGACCGATGGCCACCCACAGTAGTTGCACCATGACGTAGTGCAGTCCAAAACCGCGTTCGGCCACGGCCACAGCGTAGGAGGCCGAAAACAGCACCATCAGTCCGCCCCCTAACCAAACCAGGGTGAGCCAACGCAGCCAGCGGGCCTCCGCCGACCAAAGATTTACCGTTGAGTCCATCCATGGTACTAATCGAGCGATGTTCACCCTGCTACTCCGCGTGCCCAAGGGCTGAGTGTTTCAAGGGCCAAGTATAGCGGAGGGGGTTGAAGTAAGCCAAGATTCTCGGGACGAGTTGTGGGCTGATCAGTGCTCTTGAACACTCTACAACTCCTCTCAGAGGGCGTTTGAAAAGAGATATCCTCTGGTGTAGCCTTAGGGCTACTTCAAATACTCGCAGTATGAATTACCTTGATCCTGCGCAAGCAGAATCAAGGCGGGTTCTCTCCGGCTTTTCAAATATCCTCTCAAAAAGCTGATCTTTTCGTCCAAACCCTCGAACTACCCAGGGTCTATCCTCCGCGTCCTTATGCACAGATGCGTAAATTGACTAACTGGTGACACTGCAACCAAAAAACACTGCTCTCAATGCAGCGAGATTTTTGCACAGTGCAGACCTTGTTGATCGGAGTACTGTCCTCCCTTGCCGTCCCCTTCTGCCGATGCCAAATATGACTTTTCGCCAATTTCTTAGCCGCTACGTGATTTACTTTGCCCCAATTATGTACCTAGGCTATCTGGTGGCTGAGTCTTATCAAATGGACTTCCGAGCTTTCTATGTGGCAGCTAAATCTGTGCTGCATCACCTCGATCCTTACCTGAACCCGGTTTCTGAGTTCCCAGAACTCTTTGCTGCTGGAAACGCCGATGCCAACCCAGCCTCTGGATTTCGCTATCCGCCGCTGGCGGCACTGCTGTTTACGCCCCTTGGCTTATTGGCCTATGAGCCCTCACGGATCTTGTTTAGCCTACTGAACTTTGGGCTGTTTGTTTTGACTTGCTTTTACCTCGCCCGACTGAATGGTATGCGGATAGAAGGAACGGCCATTCTATTTGCCATGAGTAGCTTTCCCATCTTGGCCCATTTTGAGCGGGGACAAATTGATCTGTTGTTGCTATGGCTGGTGGTTGGAGCCTTTGTTGTCTACAAGCCAAAACAAGCCAACTGGGGCACGGCCTGGTTCCTAGCGATCGCCTCATCTATCAAAGTCTTTCCCCTGTTTGTCCTGGCCTACTTTGTCGAGCAACGAGATCTTAAACTCATCCTTAAAACTCTGGCGATTACGGTTGTCTTGTCCCTGGCTCCGTTGCTCTACTTTGGTTCTGGGGTCTATGTAAGTTTCTTGAAGCGATCGCTGCCGGGGGTGTTTGGGGCTATTTCTAGCCCAACCCCGATCAATGTCCATGGTCAGGGTGTGCTGAATTTTTTTATTGTCCAAGCCTTGCAGGGGAACGGCAAAATCTTCGGCCATGACTTTGTCAACGGGCGGATGAACCCCCTGTTTTCCGCTAATGCGGTGGCTGCTCTCATATTTGGCGCGATCGCCCTAACAGTGCTTCTGCTGGCCAGTCGTCAACTATCGAGCCAGTACAAGTTTTTTGCTGTTCTGACTACGGTTCCGCTCTTTAATGCCCAAGCTTGGATCATGGGAGTCAGCTGGTACATCCCGCTGTTTGTTTATCTTTATGAGCGCACCACAACCCTGGGGAAATTCTTTATTCTTCTGCCGTTGTTTGTACCGCCGCTGATCAATACCAATGGTTATCTGGCCTATGCCATAGCCCTGATAATGACTTGGGCCATTCGGTCTCCTCAGCATGCCCACAAACTCCTAACCCATTCCTTAACCGAAGATCTGCGGCCTCGGCTAAATTTAGCTGAAAATGACACGTAGTATTTTCTTGCAGTTCCTGATTGAAGAAATCGGCTTTCTTATGCCCCAAAAACGACAGCAGGGCTAGCCCACTGGCCGACCCTGCACATATCGCAGCATTGAGAATGCAGTAAAAATTTTATCGGATTCTTTCCTGGGATAAGCTCCTTAAAGCAGACCAGTGTTGGCCCCTTGGCGTCCGGTAGCCAGTTCAACCTTAACGATTTTGCCACCCATCTTTTGAATCCGCTGCTGCTCTTTGAACCAGTTGTCGTAGGGCACCAGTTTGGTAAAAAAGGTATTTTGCAGTTCCCGCTGGGTGCGAATTCTGGTTTGGCTAGGAACACAAGCGGTAATCTTAAACATGCGCATGGCCGAAAACTCTCCTACTACCTCATTGGACAGATGTAAACCAAATCCAAGTCCAGAAATGGAGTTTTGCTGATGGCAAAACCACAGATTCCGAGCTGGACCTAGTACAAACACTTAAAAGCCAGAGTCGAAAGCCAATGCTTAGACAGCAGGAAGACAATACAGCACAACCTAGTGTCTTCAACACTCGCCCCTGACTCTGGCTTGGGTCAGCTCTGGCTAACGGCCAAAGCGCGATGGATGAGCCTGAATTAGCTCAAGCCAGAGGAGATGTAGTCGAAGTAAACGCCCATTTCTTTGCCAGCGTCAGCGCCCACCAGGCTGCTGGTCACTTCTTTCATGGCTTGAATGGCGTTGACGGTAGCGCCGATGGGTACACCCAGGGAGTTGTAGGTTTCCTTGAGGCCGTTCAGCACCCGCTCATCCAGGATGGAGGGATCCCCAGCCAGCATGGCGTAGGTGGCGTAGCGCAGGTAGTAGTCAAGGTCGCGAATGCAGGCAGCATAGCGACGAGTGGTGTACATGTTGCCACCGGGGCGGGTGATGTCGGAGTAAAGCAGCGACTTAGCCACAGCTTCCTTCACGATTTCAGCAGCGTTGGCGCTAATGGTGCTAGCGGCACGAACGCGCAGTTCACCAGTTTGAAAATAAGCCTTAAGCTTATCTAGAGCTGAACTATCCAGGTACTTGCCCTGCACGTCAGAAGAATTAATTACAGAAGTAATTGCGTCTTGCATGATTTTTCCCTAAAAGACCTTAGTTGAGTTGACAACGCAATGAAGACGGTGGCTTAGAGCAGCCCACCGACAACATAGTCGAAGTAAGCAGAAGCCTCGGCGGCATCTTCACCGGACAGCAGACCGGCCGCAACAGCCTTGAGGGCGCGTACGCCTTCAGCTACACCAGCTAGGGGAGTGCCCAGAGAGTTGTACATCTCTTTTACGCCCACCAGGCCAATTTCTTCAATGGGGGTCACGTCACCAGCCACTACGCCATAGGTCACAAGGCGCAGGTAGTAGTCCAGATCGCGCAGGCAGGTAGCGGTCATTTCTTCGCCGTAGGCATTGCCACCGGGAGAGACAACGTCGGGACGCTTCTGAAACAGCTGGTTGCCAGCTTCCTTGACGATGCGCTCACGGGATTCGGTCAGCACCTGAGCGATGCGTAGACGACGCTCACCAGAGGTGACAAAGCCTTTGATACGGTCTAGCTCACCGGGGCTGAGATAGCGAGCCTCAGCATCGGCATTCACGATGGATTTCGTGACAATACTCATTGATGGATTCCTCCGAAAAATATAACCAGATGATTTGAAACTGGCATTTAAGGGTTCGGGACCAGAGCTAACTCTATGAAGAACCTCAGACCTGGCAGCCTTCCCGATTAATTGTCCGGTATTGCGTCAACCTTCTTCAAAGCTGCGAAATATTTTGTAATAGTTTTCCTCAGTTTTGCTGAAGCCTGATGGCAACGCCATTCCAGGAGCCGGGCTAAGACAGCTTAGACCAGGCAAAACCACCAATCTGACTCAATTTAGGGTTGAGATTTAATATTTCGTTACTGAGCTGATGGAGCACAGCAGACGGACAAAGCCCTGCCATCGCCACGATCGCTCCCTGAAGCAGCAGCACTCCCTGAAGATGAGCCATCACAGCCCATCCTCAGGGAGAAGTAGCTAACCTAGGCGCGACGGTAGGGGACGCCCTGTTCACCAAAGTAGCGCAGGTACTCTGTGGAGTCGAGCATGGCCGTAGCTACTGCCATGGCACCATGCTCGGCGGCAGTGGCACCATACTCATCGGCATCCACAGTTCGCCCCAGCAGTTGGCGACCCATGATCGCCACCACCTTGGCGACTGGGTAGGCCGCCACAAACCTGGCCTGGTAGGCCGGAGACTGCACCAACTGGCGAATAAACTCGCGTAGGGTGATGCGATCGCCCATTACTGCTGCTTCCGCCTCAGTCAGCCGCCACTCGGTAGGAATGTCGCCCTCGGGCAGCACCATTACTTGACGGTAAACGGCTTCGAGCACCTCGTTAATGCGATCGGCACTGGCACCAGCCTGGTGCCGATAGAACCGCGTCACCAACGGAGCCACTACGGTCTCAGTCTCTACAGCAGATCGGCCCACCGTAGCTGCCAGTTGAGCCGAGGCCGCTGCCGCCGAGGCCACCGCATCTGCCATCAGCGGCATGTCGGCCACATCCACCTTGCCATTGGCGCTGACAAAGCTAGGCACAATCAAATCGCGGTTTTGCTTTGTCAAACGGTTATACAACTTCTCAGTGTTGGGGAAGTTCGCAGCCGGTAAGGTCGGATAGCGACGGTAGGGCACCGTATCTTCCCCAAAGTTGTCGGCGTACTCAGGGGTGTTGAGCATCGCCTGAATGAACCCGCGAATCCCTGCGCTGGCCAACACCTGGTTGTACTTTCGAATTTCCGCCTGATCGAGGGGTGCCCGACCGAGGAAGTGCTTGGTGCCAAACTCAATCACCTGGGTGTTGGGGTAGGGCGCGTAAAACTCTTTGATGTAGAGCGTTGAGGTGCCGAGCCCTTCGATAAATTCCTTGACGCTGATTTCGCCATTGCCCAACTTGCTCTCCAGGGCGGTGAACTCGTTCTTGACAATGTAGGGCGCAATATCGCGCTCAAAGATTTGCCGATAGGCGGCAGCCGTCACCTGTTTGAGGTTGGGCTTGTCGGCCAGAGAGGTGAGTTTAAACACCTTAGTCTGCTGGCGCTGACGGTTGACACCCTGGTTAAGACGACGCTGCACATCAAGAATTGCCCGATCTTCGGTAACCGCGCCCAACTCCACAAAGCGGGGCACCGTGGTGTCAGCCACAGGCACCATACCTTTCTCGGCCAGAGAGCCTGCCCGCATACTGCGCAGGGCCAATCCCTTCGGCGTTAGATAGCGCTCATAGGGTACGGTATCTTCGCCAAAGGCCTCGGCGTATTCCTGGCTGTCGATAATGGCGTCAACCAGAGCATAAAAGCCCTTTTTAGCAGAGATGTCGAAGTAGGCGTTGGTCTCTTTACGACCGTAGGTGGGGCGACCCAGCAGGCGACGATGAATGTATTCCACCGCCTTCATCACGTACAGCGAGGTCCAGTAGGTCTTTCTGAAAGCCTCAGACTTGGCGATCGCCCGAATAAATTCCTTCACCGTAATCTCGCCGTTCTCCAGCTTGATCTCAGCGACGTTAGAGCGCTGGCCCGAATACACTTCGCGGCCAAATACTTGGCGGTAGGCAGCACTGATCACCGTCTGAGTCGAGCTTTCGGAGTAGCGCACGCTCGCCTTGGTGTTACCCGTGCGGGGAATTTGATCCAGCTTGAACACCTTGGCTCCGAGAGAACCAGGATTTTCGGGCCGGGCGGCGGGGTTGCTGAGCTGATTGTTGATGCCGGGGCCGCGGTGAATCAGAATGCGGCGAGTGTCTTTGTTGAAGAAGGCCGGAGTGGCGCTGATATTGCGAGTCTCTTTGGGGAAGATGGCCCCAAACTGGATTTCCAGAGGGTCATTGCCCGAGCCGTAGGGGTGCTGGTCGGGCAGGGGCTGCTCGTAGGAGGCAAACAGCGTAATAAACTGCGGCTTCTTCCGGAAGGGTGCACTGTAGTTAAACAGCTCAAACTGCGGCCCCCAGTTACGACATTCCTGAGCTTCTTGCCCCAGACCGCGCAGGTAGGGCACAGTCTCTTCACCGAAGTAATCGCCATACTCCTTAGAGTCGACCAGAGCGTCAACCAGGGCAGGTAGGCCGCCGCTCGAGACAATTGAGAAATAATTGCGCACTTCTTCACGGGAGCTAGGCGCACGCCCCAGAATATGCCGAAAAGCCAGCTCTAGCGCGCGGCTGTTGATGTAGGGGTCAAAGAAGTTTTTGCGGTACAGAGGTGACTTGGCCAGACGCCGCACAAACTCCTTCATGGAGATTTCGCCGTTTTTGACCTTTGACTCCAGATCAGAAACTGAGAGGGAGTAGGCGCGGGTAATGTCACGCTCAAAGACCTGCCGGTAGGCGGCCTTCACCACATCATTCTTCTCGCTGGCCGATAGGCCCGGCTTCATGGCGTACTTGGGTCGCCGCTCCGCCGCGTTGAAATAGATTTGCGGTAGTTCCAGACCTTGCAGGTCGCTGGAGGGGCGCTGGCGCACTTTATTAGAAGGTGTTGGTGCCTTGAACTCGGTCAGCAACACGTCAAAGTACTGCGCCACAATGCCTTGGGCATCAGAGTCGCCATTGAAATAGCGCAGCGACGCCGCCCGCATGGTCTGAATTGCCACAATGGTGGCCGCCGAAGAGCAGGCCGTCTCAATAATCTCGCGCAGGCCGCGCACGTTGACCGAGATGATGTTGGGGTCGCCTGCTACGATCGCATAGGTTACGTAGCGCAGAAACCAACTCATGTCGCGCAGCGACTTGGTCATGTTGCCGGGGCCATAGCGTGACACGCTAATAGGCCGAAACCCAGGAGGCACTGGCCCCGACGGAGTCGAGGTAAACAGGTTTTGAAACAGCCCACCGCCGCTCTCAATAAACGTTGAAGTCCCCAGTCGAGACGCTTCTGTTTCATCCAGAACTGTACCGGCTCGGGTCTTCTCTAGGGGTAATTCAGTTTCTACTCTCTCTAGATAAGCCAGGGGAGAGCCACCGGTAAAGATACGGTTGGCCGCCTGGGAGACAATCAACTCAGAATAGCGGGTCAGCAACTCAGCAATCTGCACTCGCTTCAGACCGGAGTTAAAAAAGCCCGACAGCTCTTCTAGCTCCCCTCGGCCCATGTAGCGATCTTGCTGCTCGGCCTGGGAAATTGTGGCCACTGGCAGAGTTTGGTAGAGCTGGGGCCGCGCTGGTGCACTTCCACCACTTGCTTTAACACTCATGCGTTTTCAAAGGCTCCCTATGCGGACAATGACGGCATCAAAAAAAGAATCTATCAAGACGGTAAGCAGGTGCAGACCAAAGCGCCGACCAAGAAAAAGCATCCAAAATGCTTTCTCAATGGGTAGCGCCAAACCCTCAACCCACCTCAAGGTAAAGCGTTGTTAACCTCACCTGGTACACACCCGAGCCGGACGCCGAATGCGGTATCAATGAAGGGCGGACTGTTCGCTGACTTGGAATCAGATTAAACCGTTTCAGGACAGCAACACAGATTATTAAAAAGTGTGTAACATCCCACCTGACAAATGCCTGTGGTCATCATAGAGGATGGTCACTACACCCCTGAGAAGGCGGATAAGTTTTGTAACGTTTCGTGATAAAGCCGAGGCCGCTAACGGCCCAAAGTCTCCTCTGCTGTGGAATTTGATTCGTCGACTACTGTAACGCTGGCTCTGTTGGAGCTGTTTGAGTGAACGTCTGCGCTGCTTTTGGTCATGGCATCAGAGGGTCGGCAGACTAAGTTCTTTAACTAATTTCTCTGTAAACCTATGGACGACTCGACTAAAAACCAGGCGGTCAGTGATGCGGTGGCCAGCCTCTACAACACCTACCCATTTCCCCCAGAGCCGTTTCTAGATGAAGCGCCACCGGGCTATAACTGGCGGTGGTACTGGCCTACGGTGCACAGCTTTTGTACTGGGGCGACACCTGCCAGTCATCAGGTGCGGGTGCTAGATGCGGGCTGTGGCACAGGGGTGAGTACAGAATATATCGCTCATCTCAACCCCGAGGCCGAGGTGTTGGGCATCGATCTCAGCGAGGGAGCGATCGCCACTGCCACCCAGCGCTGCCAGTCCTCCGGAGCAACCAACGTCACCTTTCGCCAGCTCAGCATCTATGACGTCGATCAGCTTGAGGGCGAGTTTGACTGGATTAACTGCGTCGGTGTCATCCATCACATGCCTGACCCCTTGCGAGGACTCCAGGCTTTGGCCACCAAACTGGCCCCCGGCGGGTTCATGCATCTGTTTGTCTATGCCGCTATTGGTCGCTGGGAGATTTCGCTCATGCAGCGGGCGATCGCCCTCGTTCAGGGCAGCCAGCGGGGCGACTACCGCGACGGCGTGCAGGTGGGGCGACAGATCTTCGCTAGCCTGCCTGAGGGCAATCGGCTGAAGCAGCGAGAGCAAACCCGTTGGGCCATGGAAAACCACCGCGACGAATGCTTCGCCGATATGTATGTTCATCCCCAGGAGGTGGACTATAGATTGGATAGCCTGTTTGAGCTGATAGACGCTTCAGGGCTTGAGTTCCTGGGCTTCTCCAATCCCGAGGTGTGGCAGATCGATCGCCTGTTGGCAAACAATCCTGATCTACTGGCTCGGGCTCAGCAGCTGTCTGTCACTGATCAGCAGCGTCTGGTAGAACTGCTCGATCCTGAGATCACCCACTTCGAATGGTTTCTGGCCCGCCCCCCTTACCCCAAGATGGGCTGGGAGAATGACGCCGATCTGCTCGCCGCCATTCCCACCCGCAACCCCTGCATGGAGGGTTGGCCCAGCCAGAGTATTTTTGACCACAACTATCAGATCATCTCTCTGACAGCGTCGGAGTTTGAGTTTTTGCAGGCCTGCGATGGTGCTCAAAAAGACCAGCCAGCGACAGTGGCCGACCTGCTCACCCAATGGCCCGGAAGCCTTGAGGATGTGCGAGACCTGCAGCGGCGATCGCTGATCCTGTTGCAGCCGTCACAGTGATTTCAACAAGGCTCAGTCGAAAATGCCAGATTTCCTTTTGAGGAGCGTCTATTAAGTATTATTGCCGTGATATGATCTTCTACGGCCTGTTACGACAGGTAAAACCCTTTAACGGCTAAGGATTAGGCGCTTTCGTGGCTCCATTGCCCTCCGAACACACCGACCCGGTTGCTACCGTTGAGTCAGAGGCAGACCCCGGCCAAATCGATGGTCAAGTTCTGCCTCCAGCCTCAGTAACGGCCATGGAAGAGTATTATCAGCTCCAGCAAAACTTGCTGCTGACTACTCTTGCCTTCACTGGTGTGATTTTTTTGAGCGTCTGGCTGGTCTACTCCTTGCCAATCGCTCTGAATTATTTAATAGGAGCGTGCGGCGGTGTGGTTTACTTGAGGATGTTGGCAAAAAGCGTGGCCAACATTGGGCGCGGAAGCACTAGATTAGGCAGTGGTCGGCTAGCCCTTGTGGTTGGTTTAGTACTGGTAGCTAGTCAGTGGCAACAGCTTCAGATCGTGCCTGTGTTTCTTGGGTTTTTGACCTACAAGGGGGCGTTAATTGCTTACACCCTCTGGACTGCAGTGCTGCCAAAATCACCATCTGAGTCGTCTCAGGTGTCTGGGTCTTCCTAGATCGGTGGTTCCACAGCATAGCATGCTTTTTCCTGGCGGGTCTTGAGGAAAAGTCGATTTAAGAGATGGCGCTCACTATGTTAACGATTCATCCCTTAGTTCTGGCAAAGCTAGAAGTTGGCGAGCATCTGTATTGGCAGATCGGTGGCCTAAAGCTCCACGGTCAGGTATTTCTGACCTCCTGGTTTGTCATTGGTGCTCTGTTGCTGGTGTCGTTTTTGGCCACTCGCAACATTCAGCGCATACCCTCTGGTCTTCAGAACTTTATGGAATATGCCCTGGAGTTCATCCGCGACCTAGCCAAAAATCAGATTGGTGAAAAGGAGTATCGACCTTGGGTTCCCTTTGTTGGCACCCTATTTCTATTCATCTTTGTCTCCAATTGGTCTGGGGCCTTGATTCCGTGGAAGCTAATTCATCTGCCTTCAGGTGAGTTGGCCGCTCCCACAAACGACATCAACACCACCGTGGCGCTAGCGTTGTTGACCTCCCTAGCCTACTTTTATGCCGGGTTTAGCAAGCGTGGCTTAGGTTACTTCGCCAAGTACATCGAACCCACCCCAATCTTGCTGCCCATCAACATTCTCGAAGATTTCACCAAGCCTCTCTCCCTTAGTTTCCGTCTGTTTGGAAACATCCTGGCCGATGAGCTAGTGGTCGCTGTTCTGGTTTTGCTGGTACCTCTCTTCGTGCCTCTGCCAGTAATGGTTCTAGGTTTGTTTACCAGTGCGATTCAGGCGCTGATCTTTGCAACCCTAGCAGCGGCCTACATCGGCGAGGCGATTGAGGGGCATGGTGGTGAAGAGCATGGATGACCTTCAGTAGTTCCCTTTTGGGGGTCATTCAGTTTGCATTGGCTGGTGGGGCAGGTGCTGCCAGCCGACGTGGTTCTAGGGCCACATCCACAAGAGACGCCGATTGCGCGTTGTCTACGACCTGATTAATGAGTTGTTAAATTGTCCAAATCGAGGTAAAGACATGGATCCTATTATCGCTGCTGCTTCCGTAATTGCTGCTGCTCTAGCCGTTGGTCTGGCAGCTATCGGCCCTGGTATTGGTCAAGGTAATGCAGCAGGTCAAGCGGTAGAAGGGATTGCCCGCCAGCCCGAGGCTGAAGGCAAAATTCGCGGCACCCTACTGCTGAGCTTGGCTTTCATGGAAGCCCTGACTATCTATGGTCTGGTGGTGGCCCTAGTGCTGCTGTTTGCCAACCCCTTCGCGTAGACTCAATTCGCTGGGCTGGGATAGGGTGTCACACTCATCCCGGCCTGTCGAGATTGTCTCTTGTCACTTTGTAGTGTTGGCCCTGGGCCGATTTGAAGGGCATATCCACAATGATGAATTTTGTTTGGTTACTGGCGGTTGAAGCTGCAGAAGAAAGCGGCGGGTTATTTGATCTAGACGCAACGCTGCCGTTGATGGCGGTGCAGTTTGTGCTGCTGGCGGTGGCGCTGAATGCAATTTTTTACAAGCCGCTAGGTAAGGTGCTCGACGAGCGAGATGGTTACATCAGTTCTAATCAGGTCGACGCTGCCGAGCGTTTGGCCAAGGCTGAGAAGATTGCCAAGCAGTATGAGCAAGAATTGGCCGATAGCCGTCGCCAAGCTCAAGCGGTGATTGCTGGTGCCCAGGAAGAAGCGCAGAAGATTGCAGCTCAAACCGTTGCCGCCGCTCAGCAAGAGGCTCAGGCCCAGCGAGAGCAGGTGCAGCGAGAGCTGGATGAGCAAAAGAGCCAGGCCCTGTCTACTTTGGAGCAGCAGGTCGATGGTTTGAGCCAGCAGATCTTAGACAAGTTGCTGGGATCTCTAGCGGCCTAGGTGATTGGTGAATAGCTGGTTTCGCCCACTCAGGGCTGCCCGCGTCGTTGACGGAAAGTAGGGATATGACTATTGGTTGGTTACTAGCGGCAGAAGGTGGGGTTGGTCTGGATTTCAACATTCTAGAAACCAACCTGATTAATCTGGTCATTATTATTGGCGTGCTGTACTACTTTGGCGGCAAATTTTTAGGCAAAACTCTGTCGACGCGTCAGGCAGACATTGCTGCAGCTATTACTGAAGCGGAGCAGCGTAAGCAATCGGCTGCTGCCGCTCTGGCAGAGCAGCAGCAGAAGCTGGCCCAAGCCCAAGAAGAGGCCAAAAAGATATTGGCTGACGCTCAGCTCACAGCGGAGCGAGCTCGTGAATCTATTTTGGCGCAGTCTCAAATCGATGTTGAGCGGATGCGGGCAAGTGCTGCTCAAGACCTCTCATCTCAGGAATCTAGGGTGATGCGGGAGCTCCAGCAGCGTATTGCTGCCCTAGCAGTTGAGCGCAGTGAAGCCAACTTGCCCGGCCAGCTAAACGATGATTTGCAGCGACGACTGGTTGATTCCAGCATCGCTCTGCTTAAAGGAGAGTAGCTATGAATGACTCAACACTCAGTTCTGAAATCTCTAGTCCCTACGCCAAGGCTCTGATGTCGGTGGCCAATGACCACAATGCGGTGGATCAGGTGGGGGGCGAAGTGGCCGAGCTACTCGAAGTCTTGGCCAGCTCTGATGAGCTAGCCCGCTTTTTGGCCAACCCGCTGATGTCTGCCGACGCCAAGAAGGGTGTATTGCGCCAGGTCGCCGAAGGTAAGGTGAGCGATTTTTTGCTGAATTTCCTGCTGCTGCTGGTTGACCGAGGTCGGGTTGCGTTTCTAAAGCCGGTGCTAGAGCAGTATCAGGCTCTGCTGAGGGAGCAAAATCAAACGGTTTTAGCCGAAGTCATTGCTGCCGTTGAGCTGACTGATGAGCAGAAAGACGCCATTCGCGATCGCGTCAAAACCATGACTGGTGCCCACAACGTCGACCTGTCGGTTCAGCTCGATCCATCCCTACTCGGTGGCTTAGTGATCAAGGTGGGTTCTCAGGTGGTTGATGCTAGCCTGCGGGGGCAGCTTCGCCGCATTGGTATGCAGTTGGCGACCACTGCCTAGTAACAATAGGCTGGCCCCATAGCTGGGCAGTTTCTCTGATTTTTTCGTGTTTATGTAGGTTTATCCAGAGCGAGTCCTATGGTTAGTATCAGACCTGACGAAATTAGCAGCATCATTAAGCAGCAGATCGAGCAGTACAACCAGGAGGTCAAAGTCTCCAACATTGGTACTGTGTTGCAGGTGGGTGATGGTATCGCCCGCATCTACGGTCTCGAAACCGCCATGTCCGGCGAGCTGCTGGAGTTTGAAGACGGCACCGTGGGCATTGCCCTCAACCTAGAAGAAGACAACGTGGGTGCGGTGCTGATGGGCGACGGCATTAATATTAGAGAGGGTAGTGCGGTTACCGCTACCGGCAAGATTGCGTCAGTGCCCGTAGGTGAGGCTATGTTGGGCCGCGTGGTCGACGCTTTGGGTCGCCCTATTGACGGTAAGGGTGACATTCAAACTACCGAATCCCGCCTGATTGAGTCTCCTGCTCCTGGCATTATTGCCCGTAAGTCGGTGTACGAGCCGATGCAGACCGGCATTACCGCCATTGACGCCATGATTCCTATCGGTCGGGGCCAGCGCGAGCTGATCATTGGTGACCGCCAGACTGGTAAGACGGCGATCGCCATTGACACCATCCTCAATCAAAAGTCTGAGGATGTGGTCTGCGTTTATGTAGCGATTGGTCAAAAGGCCTCTTCGGTGGCTCAGATTGTGGACGTACTGCGCGATCGCGGTGCTCTTGACTACACCATTGTGGTTACTGCTAGCGCCAACGACCCCGCTCCGCTCCAGTACCTGGCTCCCTACACAGGCGCCAGCCTGGCTGAGTACTTTATGTACAAAGGCAAAGCTACCCTGATCATCTACGACGACTTGACCAAGCAGGCCCAAGCCTACCGCCAGATGTCGCTGCTGCTGCGTCGTCCTCCTGGGCGTGAAGCCTACCCTGGTGATGTGTTCTACCTGCACTCTCGCCTCCTGGAGCGAGCCGCTAAGCTCAGCCCCGAACTGGGCGAAGGCAGCATGACCGCCCTGCCCGTGATTGAGACCCAGGCCGGTGACGTATCTGCCTACATTCCCACCAACGTGATCTCGATCACCGACGGTCAGATCTTCTTGTCCTCTGACCTGTTTAACTCAGGTCTGCGCCCCGCTATCAACGCCGGTATCTCGGTATCTCGGGTAGGGTCTGCGGCTCAGATCAAGGCCATGAAGCAGGTCGCCGGTAAGGTGAAGCTGGAACTGGCCCAGTTTGACGAACTGCAGGCCTTCTCCCAGTTCGCTTCTGACCTGGATGCCGCCACCCAGAAACAGCTAGCTCGTGGGCAGCGTCTGCGGGAACTGCTGAAGCAGCCCCAGTACTCTCCCATTCCGGTGGAAGAGCAGGTAGCGATTATCTACGCTGGCATTAATGGCTTTATGGATGAGGTGCCAGTCGATCAAGTGGTGGCCTTTTCTAAGGCGCTGCGCGACTACATTCGCAACAACAAGCCCAAGTTTGCGGAACTGGTCCGTAGCGAGAAGAAGCTTGGTGATGAAAGCGAAACCCTTCTGAAAGAAGCGATCGCTGAAGCTAAGCAAGCCTTTTTGGCGGCAGTCTAAACTTCTGTTCTAGCCGAGGCGTTGACTATTTCAGCGTCTCGGTTTTCGACGACCCCTTAGGGATCCACTATGCCTAACCTAAAAGCGATTCGAGACCGCATTAAGTCTGTAAAAAATACTCGCAAGATCACCGAGGCCATGCGTCTAGTGGCTGCTGCCAAGGTGCGTCGTGCCCAGGAGCAGGTGATTGCTACCCGTCCTTTTGCCGATCGCCTAGCCCAGGTTCTCTACGGCTTGCAAAGCCGCCTCAAGTTTGAGGAAGCCGACCTACCTCTGCTCAAGCAGCGGGAGGTGAAGACCGTGGCCCTGCTGGTCATCTCTGGCGATCGCGGCCTATGTGGTGGCTATAACGCCAACGTCATTCGCCGGGCCGAGATTCGTGCTCAAGAACTAGCGGCGGAGGGTGTTGACTACCGCCTCATTTTGGTGGGGCGTAAAGCTAGTCAGTATTTTAAGCGCCGAGAGCAGCCCATCGAAGCTAGCTTCACAGGCATGGAGCAGATTCCCACAGCGGATGAAGCTTCCACCATTGCCGATGAACTACTGTCGCTATTTTTGTCAGACGAGGTTGACCGGGTAGAGCTGATCTACACCCGTTTTGTCTCTCTGGTCAGCTCACGTCCGGTCATTCAAACGCTGCTGCCCCTCGATCCTCAGGGTTTAGAAGTGTCTGATGACGAAATTTTCCGACTCACCACACGAGGGGGTGTCTTCCAGGTGGAGCGCGAGAAAGTAGCTGGGCCAACTCCGGCAGAGTTTCCCCAGGATATGATTTTTGAGCAAGACCCGGTGCAAATTCTTGACGCTTTGCTGCCGCTGTATCTAAATAACCAGATTCTGCGCGCTCTGCAAGAGTCTGCGGCCAGCGAGCTAGCGGCTCGGATGACCGCAATGAACAATGCCAGCGACAACGCGAAGGAACTGGCCAAGACCCTTAACCTGACCTATAACAAGGCGCGACAGGCCGCCATTACCCAGGAAATTCTGGAAGTGGTGGCTGGGGCAAACTCTCTCTAGTTGTGTAGTCTGTCCACTGGTATAGCCGATCGCTGGCCTGTAGACTTCACTAATGCCGATGCGCGATTAAACTGCTATCGCTGCGACGCCCTACCCAGTGGCGGTGGTCATATGGCCACCGCTACTGTTTTTGATAGGTGCTTAGCCGCCGCACAGGTGCCCAAGGTTAATGGTGCGTCCATCGGAGTAGGTGATGTAGCAGGTGGCATTGGGCGCGGCGGTGGGCTGGGGTCGTGCGATGGTCGTTGCTGTTTGAGTCCTGGATGTTGCTCGGGGGGTACTTAGTGGCAGCGAGTCAGCTCTGGAGACGTGATCCTCGGCCTTGGCCATGGGGTTACTGGTGTAGCCACAGTTGGGAATTTCGGCAAAGACGGTGCCGCTAGCGGCGTACTGGGTGAACTGATAGCGCCACTTAACCAGCTCTTGGCGGTGGTCTGCAGTGATCGTGTTGGAGGCCATCAGCTGACTTGAGAGGGCTACGGCACCCTGCCAATCTTGGAGGCAGATAGCCGTTTTAAGATCGGCTTTAATCTGCTCAGTCTGGGCATGGGCCGCTTGGGCCGCGGCAGTAGCAGCCTGGGCTGCTGCAGTTTCCGAGGGCTTTGGCCCCTGGTAGGGGGCAAAGCCCTCACAGTTGGGAATATGGTCGAAATAGGTGCCTCCGGCGGCGTACTGAGAAAACCGATGCCGCCAGGTGACTAGCTCTTGCCGATGCTCGGGAGTTATGGTGCTGGACGCCATCAGACGACTCGAAAAGGCGATCGCCTTTTGCCAGTCTTGCTCACAGATGGCTGCCTTGAGGTCGGTTTTAATTTGGTTGTCAGAAATCACGGTGGTCGCTTTGGCGGCGGTGCCGTAGCCGGTTACCGCCAGCAGCGAGGCGCAGGTCAAAATTGGGGTACTTCTCATCGGGTGCTCTAAACCGTTCACGCTTTTGGTTGTTACGCATGGAGCGGGAACAAATCCGGTTAGTTTTACGACATGTCACGCCTATGGATCATCTGGTCGACCCCTTCAGTTACCGCTGGTGGTGCGCCCTGAAGCTGGCGGTGCATGGTGGTAATAATGTCTGCGGGTACTTGACGCGATCGTTCCCGGTTTCGCTCTAGCGCCACCCGCAGGGGCACATCAAACCAAACTAGGGTGATATAGGTAAACCCGACCTGACGAGCGGCGGCGATCGTCTCCCGTCGGTGCCTGCGCCGGGCATTGGTAGCGTCGTAGATGACACCATCTAAATTGCCTTGGGAGATTGCCGTTACCCCTAGCCGCCACCGGGCCACAACGGTCTCCCATATCTGTCGCCAGTCGCCCTGCACAGCGTCATTGCCGTAGACCTCAGCACGAATCGCGTCAGTGGAGACAATCTGATAGCGGTGATTGGATGACACCCAGCCTTTGGCCCATGTCGATTTGCCGCTGCCAGGAATGCCGACAAGCATTAGCAGAGGGATGGCAACATCAGCGCTAGGCTGATTTCCCCTCACTGTCTAGATAATCATGCCGTCGGGAATCACTGCCCCCTTCAGCACTACTACAATACCGCTGCGGATGTAGAAGCCTAGGTCTTCGCGTTCGGCTTCCTGCACATTTTCTTTATTCACAATCTGCACATTGCGGCCAATGCGGGCATTTTTGTCGATGATGGCGCGGCGAATGACCGAACCCTCGCCAATGCCCATGGGAATTTTGCTGCGGGTCAGGTTCTGACTGCTCTCCGACAGCGGCTCGTAGTAATCAGCCCCCATTAGCAGCGAATCTTCGATTACACAGTCAGCATTGATACGCTGGCGCAGACCAATCACCGAATGGTGAACGCGACAGTTTTTGAGAATGCAGCCCTCGGTAATGCTTGACTCGGTGACATGACAGTCTTGCAGTTTGTTGGGCGGCAGGTAGCGAGCGCGAGTGTAGATGGGTGCGTCTTCGTGGTAAAAGCTGAAGTCAGGGTGGGGCTGCTGGGTTAGAGCTAAATTGGCCTCATAAAAGGCCTCAATGGTGCCGATATCTTCCCAGTAGCCGTCAAACAAGTAAGCCTGTACGTTGTAGTCACGGGCTGAGGCAGGAATAATTTCCTTGCCAAAGTCGGTTTGGTCGAGGTTTTTGCGTAATAGGTCAATGAGAACCTGCTTTTTAAATACATAAATGCCCATTGAGGCAATAAAAGGTTGCTCTTTGGCTTGCTCTGGGCTCAGCCCGAGGGATGTAGTGTCAACCTTCATGGCTTCTAGGGCGTCGCCTTTGGGTTTTTCGCTAAAGTCAACGACGCGGCCGCTGCTATCGACCTTCATGAGCCCAAAGTCTGACGCTTGCTTATGGCCAATAGGCACCACCGACAGGGTAATGTCGGCATTGGTGGCCCGGTGGCGTTGAACAAACAGACTGTAGTCCATGCGGTAGAGGTGATCGCCCGAAAGGATGATGAAGTCCTCTACATTCCAAGAGTCAAACAGCCAGAGGTATTTGCGCACGGCGTCAGCTGTGCCCTGAAACCAGCTAGGGCTCTCGGGCGTCTGCTGAGCTGCCAGTACCTCCACAAAGCCTTCGGTAAATTGTGAAAACTGGTAGGCGCGACCAATGTGCCGATTCAACGAGGCGGAGTTGAACTGGGTCAGCACATATATTTTATGGATCTCAGAGTTGATGCAGTTGCTGACAGGGATATCAATTAAGCGGTACTTGCCAGCCAGGGAAACCGCTGGCTTGGCCCGAAACTTCGTTAATGGGTAAAGGCGAGTGCCGGCACCGCCGCCTAAGATTATGGCTAGAACTGATTTCACAAGTTTCCCTCGATAAGCCACAGACGCTGGCTTGTTTTACGCCATTTTTATTCAACATTTACAGTTTGAGGCCGAGGGTACCGGTTGACAAGGGGTCTTTGGGAAGATTGTGATGGAATGTGACCTGCAACACGATAGTGGTTTTTAGATGATCCCTATAGGGTGCGCTTAGTCTTGGTGTAGGAACATTGCCGGGGTGAGGGTTAGCAGGTTGTAAACTTGGCGAGATGAACGTTCCAGCGTTAGAACGTTCATCTCGCCAAGTTTTTATCAAGACTGTGATCGACGGTCGAACCAAGGCGATCGTGATGGTATTAGTGTTGTTTTCTGGAAACGTATTGGTGAAGAAAGCGCAGTGCGCAGCCGGTTCATCGATATTTAGGAACCGGGTATCGACGTAGCCGTTGAGGGTTGACCATGGGCACAGTTGCTCTACACCCTTGGTGTGAGGTGAGAGACTTTGCCACCGCAAATCCACAGCAGCACTCAGCAAATGAAGCGCCACCCCTTGCCACGGCAGTACGCTTGAATTAGTATTGGTGCATGTGTACTTGTGGGTACAACCGTTCCCACCCCGGTGAGACGCACTTCCACAACACTACTGCCCTGTATTGTCAAAAGAGTGTCCTATGACCACGACTACCGCCCCCCGCAGCCGCGCCACTGGTGCGGCTCGGTCTTCGGCCAAGGCTCGCGGCACACAGCCGACCGCCACTGCCCCAGTGCTCGCCCTCGATGCTGGCAATTACGACCTCAAGTTTTTCGCTGGCAGCGGTCACCCCAAGGCGATTCGCTCCGTGCGTTACCAGCTGCCCCAGGGGCGCGACGCCGTTAGTTTTTCCGAGGCCTCTCCCCTGATTGAGCTGCCTGATGGCCGCCGCTACCACTTTGGCGCCCAGGCCTATAAATACCGTCGCCAACAGCAAACCGTGATCGAGAATAAGGTCGAGCTGGCCAAGCTGCACCTCTACGCCTGCCTAGAGCCTCTGCCTGGTGACGTGGCCGACTATACCCTCAACCTCCATGTCTCCACCCCCGATCCCGCCCGCAACGGTGAAGACATTCGCCGGCAACTGCTTGGCATCCACGAATTCATCCGCAATGAAACTCCGTTTCGGATCAATGTGGAATCGGTAGAAGTGGGCCGCGAGGGTATGGGCGCTTACCACTACGCCAAGGCCCAGGGCATCATTCCTGGCCAGGGGTATACCATTGTGGTCGATATCGGCGGTGGTACCTGGCTCACTCGCCTGGTGGATGCCGACGGCGAAGTGATCGATGAAAACATCATGGATCGTGGTGGCACCTACGAATTGGCCACCGCCATCAGCTTTGACCATCGCCTCACCGATCTTCTGGGCAGCAGCGCCGACCCCTGCATCGTTATGGATGGTTTTCGCATTGATCATGTCTACGCCGACACTGGGCTGGCCTGGGCTGACTGGCTCGATGAGTACCTCGACCCCTGGTTTAAGGGAATTTTTCAAACCGTAAAGGCCCAGTACACCCCCTATATGCCCCGCGTTACTAGGTTTTTGGTGACCGGTGGTGGCTCGCATCTGATTGCCGATCGCCTGCAGGGACATGACCTATTCGCTGTCATGGGTGACCCTCAGTTTGCCAACGTTCGCGGCCTGTTTTTGATGACTGGGGATACCCAACTATGTATGACCACCAAGTAAAGTCGAGTACAACCCGGCAAGACAATAAAGTGCGCCTCAGTCAGGACGTGCTCGAAAAAGCCGATCGCATTGCTGCCGAGTGGGGTCTCAAAAACACCCGCGCTGCGGTTGAAGCGGTCTTTCGCCGCTACTGCGATGACTATTTATACGGCCGTCCATTGGACGTGAACGATAGCAGGGGCGTTCAAGACTCTGCCCGACTCAGCCATCGTGAAGCGCAACCTGCCGATGCCCGGCGATCGCCCACTACCTCTCCCCGCTGCGAAGCGCTAGATGCGCTAGACCAGCTGCTGGCGCTTTGAGGCTGTTGCCAAGTGTGCGGTGGCCATTGCGCTTAAAACCCTTGCTCCTAAACGGATTGAGTATTGTGAGGGTGCAATGCTATAGCCCACGGGGTCGCGGTTCTTTAACGACAATTGCCACCATTCAAATTACAGTGAACTCAATCTACAGAGGTCATTCAAGGCAGCTCCATGGGTCAAGAGATTGAGCGCAAGTTTTTGGTGGTGGGCAATGCCTGGCGTGAACAGTCTAAGGGCGAGGTGATTTGTCAGGGCTACATCCCTACCCAGGATGCGCGCACGGTGCGGGTGCGGCGTGTGGGCGATCGCGCCTACCTCACCCTCAAAGGCCCTGCTGTGGGCTTAGTGCGCCCCGAGTTCGAGTATCCCATTCCGGTTGACGATGCCCAGGCCATCCTCGACATCCTCTGCCAGCCGCCGCTGATTGAAAAGACTCGATACCGCCTCCCTCAGGACGACATCGTTTGGGAAATCGATGAATTTTGGGGCGACAACGAAGGCCTGGTCATGGCTGAGGTGGAGCTGACCGATGCCGATCAGGCGGTCGATTTGCCCGATTGGATTGGTGAGGAAGTTAGCGGGGATACTCGATATCACAACTCCAACCTGGCCCGCAATCCCTTCAAAGCCTGGGGATAACTGGTTTTAGCTGTAGCCTTGTTAGCAGCGCTAGGAGGCTTTAGGTACTCCTGCGCGATGGTTGCTGTGCCGCCGCCTCTACTTTTGTCTGGCTTTCTTAATCTCAAAGGAGATAGTGTCTGCTTTGCTGGCTTTGGGCTGTTGAGTTGGCGAGAGTGACTCAAGCTGTGGGGAGGGCAGGGGCGTCTCTTGGGGCTTTGGGGCCGTAGTGTCGAGTTTAGACCGCGATCGGTTAACCCGATAGGACGAGTTGGATGCGATCGCTAGGCCGACGCCACCCAAGATCGTGAGCGGCATCGATAGCTCTGGGCTGCTCAGCCAGGGCAGTTGACCAAGCCATTGGGCGGTTTCAGCAGCAAAGAAGAGCAGCAAAAAGGAGACGATCCAGAGCTTCATGGAAGGGGTTGTTGACGACGCCTGGGGAGGGGCGGCACACGGTCAGCCAGCGCACTGTCTCCTTAACCAAGTTCAGGCTGTCACGATTATGGCTCAATCTCTAGGGAATGCCGCCTCTAATTGCAGGAGCCTGTAGTAGGTAAAAATAGTGGGCAGAAATCGCTAGCCCGTCTCCCCTCGCTCCTCTATGGAATGTCTCAGTAGGATTGATCCCCATGAGGAAGCACTTAGAGAATCCGACAACTTTCTTAAGAAAGCCGCGATCGCCCGGCCAGTATCCCCAAAATGGGCCTAGCACAAGGCTTAGACGCGGTATCGGGCTGACTGATTTAAGGGGCGATCGCCGCTAAATCTGCCCAACTTTGGTATCCAGCCGACTTTTCGTTGGGGAAGGGTATGTCAGAATGTAAGCGGTTTTTTGCCAACTCACCCAAGCTCTTGGAGTAGGCAGTCGAAATGAATTCTGTAGACATGCTTTATCAATACGCCTGGCTGATTCCGGTGTTGCCTCTGATTGGGGCGACTATCGTCGGTGTAGGGTTAATTTCCTACGGCGAAGCCACCAGCAAGCTACGGCAGCCCTCGGCGGCGCTGATCGTCTCCCTCACCGGGGCGGCGATGGTGCTGTCATTTTTAATTTTTTGGAGCCAGTGGCAGGGGCACGCCCCCTACCAGGCCATGTTTGAATGGGCCTCGGCAGGCGACTTCCGCATCGAGATGGGTTATACCATCGACCACTTGGCATCACTCATGCTCGTCGTGGTCACTACCGTTGCCTTTCTGGTGATGATCTACACCGACGGCTACATGGCCCACGACCCTGGCTATGTACGGTTTTATGCCTATCTGAGCCTGTTTAGCTCCTCCATGCTGGGTCTGGTGATCAGCCCCAACCTGCTCCAGGTCTACGTGTTTTGGGAGCTGGTGGGTATGTGTTCGTACCTGCTGATCGGCTTTTGGTACAACCGCAAGCCCGCAGCCGATGCCTGTCAAAAGGCCTTTGTCACCAACCGCGTCGGCGACTTTGGCCTGCTGCTGGGCATCCTCGGGCTGTTTTGGGCCACCGGCAGCTTTGACTTTGAAATCATGGGTGAACGGCTTACCGGCATGGTAGGTTTGGCCACCCTGCCCGCTAGCGTCGCCGCCATCTTCGCCATTCTGGTGTTCCTCGGGCCCGTGGCCAAGTCGGCCCAGTTTCCCCTCCACGTGTGGCTACCTGACGCCATGGAAGGCCCTACTCCGATCTCCGCGCTGATTCACGCGGCGACGATGGTGGCAGCAGGGGTGTTCCTGGTGGCCCGCATGTACCCCGTGTTTGAGCACATCCCCACGGTAATGACCGTGATTGCCTACACCGGGGCATTTACTGCTTTCATGGGCGCGACCATCGCCATCACCCAAAACGACATCAAGAAAGGGTTGGCCTTTTCCACCATGTCGCAGCTGGGCTATATGGTCATGGCCATGGGTGTCGGGGCTTATAGCGCTGGTCTGTTTCACCTGATGACCCACGCCTACTTCAAGGCCATGCTGTTTCTCGGCTCTGGCTCTGTCATCCACGGCATGGAGGCGGTCGTGGGCCATGACCCGGTGCTGGCCCAGGATATGCGCCTGATGGGCGGCCTGCGGAAGTATATGCCCGTTACCGCCTACACTTTTTTGATCGGTACCCTAGCGATCTGCGGCATTCCTCCCTTTGCGGGTTTCTGGTCTAAGGATGAGATTCTAGGTGCGACTTTTGCGGCAAACCCAGCTCTCTGGGCCGTGGGCTGGCTGACGGCGGGAATCACCGCCTTCTACATGTTCCGCATGTACCTCTCTACCTTTGAGGGTGAGTTTCGCGGCAACGACGAAGGCATTCGCCGTGATCTGAAGCGGGCACAGCTCCAAAAAATGGGTGCCTCCCTTGGCCCCGGCGCGATGAACCCTCAGGAACTGACCTTAGATGCCCCCCATGATGACCACGGGCACCACGCCCATGAGCCTCACGAGTCGCCCTTGTCCATGATCTTTCCGCTGATGGCGCTGGCGGTGCCCTCGGTGCTGGTAGGTCTGCTGGGTACGCCCTTCGCCAACTATTTTGAGGCCTTCATCCATCCTCCGGGTGAAGTGGTGGAGGCGCTAGAGACGGCGGCAGCCTTTGACTGGAACGAGTTTGCGCTCATGGCGGGCAGTTCTGTGGCGATCGCCACTGTCGGCATCATCATCTCCGTGTTGATGTATCGCACCAAGACGATTGACCCGAAGGCGATCGCTGCTAAAGTTCCTTTCCTCTACAACCTCTCGCTCAACAAGTGGTATATCGACGACATCTACGAGGTGCTCTTTGTCCAGGGCAGCCGCAAGCTGGCCAAACAGGTGCTGGAAGTCGATATCCGCATTGTCGACGGCATCGTCAACTTGGCGGGCCTAGTCACCTTGGTGACCGGCGAAGGACTCAAGTACCTGGAGAATGGCCGCGCCCAGTTCTACGCGCTGATTGTGTTTGGCGCGGTGCTGGGGCTAGTGCTGCTGTCGGGTGTGACTTAGAGGTTTGAAGGTTGTTAGGTTAGCAGGCTCTAACTTGTTAACCTGCCAGCGTTCCCACCCCTGCCTACTCACCACCGTCTCAATTGCCCCAATATCCTGCCCTTCTAGCAGAACGCGACGAGAAACGACGATATGGACCTCGCGACTTTTCCCTGGCTGACTACCGTTACGCTGCTGCCGCTGGTGGCCTGCATAGCCATACCGTTTCTGCCCGACGACAACGGCAAGACGGTGCGCTGGTATGCCCTGTCGGTGGGGCTGATCGACTTTGTGCTGATTGTGGCGGCCTTTTACCTCAACTACGACTTCAGCAATCCTGGCCTACAACTAGTCGAGAGCTACACCTGGGTGCCGCAGCTCGATCTCAAGTGGTCGCTGGGGGTCGATGGTCTGTCAATGCCGCTGGTGCTGCTGACCGGGTTCATCACCACCCTGGCGGCCCTGGCAGCCTGGCCGGTAACGCTAAAGCCGAAGTTTTTCTATTTTTTGCTGCTGGCCATGTATAGTGGCCAGATCGGCGTGTTTGCCGTACAGGATATGCTGCTGTTCTTCCTGTTTTGGGAATTAGAGCTGATTCCGGTGTATCTGTTGCTGTCGATCTGGGGTGGCAAGAAGCGGCTCTACGCGGCGACCAAGTTTATTCTCTACACGGCGGGTGGGTCGCTGTTTATTTTGGTGGCGGCGTTGGCAATGGCCTTCTACGGCGACACCATCACCTTTGACATGCGAGCGCTGGCGGAGAAGGTTTATCCGCTACGGCTGCAGCTGTTGCTGTACGGTGCGTTTTTGATTGCCTACGCCGTCAAACTGCCGATTATTCCGCTGCACACCTGGCTGCCCGATGCCCATGGCGAGGCCACGGCCCCGGTACACATGTTGCTGGCGGGCATTCTGCTCAAAATGGGCGGCTATGCGCTAGTTCGCATGAATTTGGGCATGCTGCCCGACGCCCACACCTACTTTGCGCCGATTCTGGTTATCTTGGGCTGCGTGAATATTGTTTATGCGGCACTGACTTCCTTTGCCCAGCGCAATCTCAAGCGCAAGATTGCCTACTCGTCGATCTCCCACATGGGTTTTGTGTTGATTGGGATTGCTTCGTTTACCAACTTGGGGCTGAGCGGCGCGGTGCTGCAAATGATCTCCCACGGGTTGATTGGGGCTAGCCTGTTCTTTTTGGTGGGGGCCACCTACGATCGCACTCACACACTGATTTTGGATGAGATGGGTGGTGTGGGCAAAAAGATGCCGAGGATCTTTGCCATGTTCACTGCCTGCTCGCTGGCGTCGCTGGCGCTGCCAGGCATGAGTGGTTTTGTGGCCGAGTTGATGGTGTTTGTGGGCTTTGCCACCAGCGATGCCTACAGTTTTACCTTTAGGCTGATTACGGTCATCTTCATGGCGATCGGCGTAATTCTTACTCCGATCTATCTGTTGTCGATGCTGCGGGAGATTTTCTACGGCCCTGAAAACAAAGAACTGATCGAAAACGAGGTGCTAGCCGATGCCGAACCCCGCGAGGTGTTTATCATCGCCTGCCTGCTCGTGCCGATTATCGGCTTTGGTTTCTACCCCAAGATGTTGACCCAGATTTACGACGCTACCACTCAAAAGCTGACAGCGCGGCTGGGGGATGTGTTTATCGCTAGCGAAGCGGTAACCGAAGGCTCAGCCCCGATCGCCGCCCTACCGGTGCTCAAAGCTCCGTCGGTGAGCCAGTAAATCGGGGTTAGTTTGCCACGACAGAACGTACAAGTCATCTTTTGACCTGTGCGTTTTGTCATTTGTGAGCAGGGATGGTCATGTTTTGCAGATAGACCTGGGGACCGAGGCGCTCTAGCTCCTCTTGTTTAGCCAAGACGGCCTGGTTTAGATCTTTGCGGTACTGGGCAATGCGATCGAGGAGGACGGGGCGATCGGTGGCTAATATCTGTACTGCCAGCAGTCCGGCATTTTTGGCATTGCCAATGGCCACAGTGGCGACCGGAATACCCGCTGGCATTTGCACAATCGAGTAAAGCGAGTCGAGCCCCTGCATGGTTTTGCTCACCACGGGCACGCCGATCACCGGCAGGGGGGTGAGGGCGGCGACCATGCCGGGCAGATGGGCTGCCCCTCCTGCGCCAGCAATGATTACCTTAAGGCCGCGATCGCGGGCAGTTTGGGCATAGGTCACCATGCGTTCGGGGGTGCGGTGGGCCGACACGATGGCCACCTCGTGGGCAATACCAAACTCGCTGCAAACTTCGATCGCCGCCGCCATAGTGGGCAGGTCAGAGTCGCTGCCCATGATGATGCCGACTTCAGGGCCACTGTCAGAGAGGGTCATAGCCTCAACCACCGCTAGATTTTGCTTTCCCATCATGCCACCCGCAGGCTTCGGTGGGGGTCGTTGCCTCTAGCAAGGAAAGATTGAGTTTCGTTGCGGGTGGGTTTGGCGCAGCAAAACATCATAGAATTTTACAGAAGTTAGCAAAGCTAAGCACCTGACCATGACTGCCACTGACGACAAGACCGTAGTTCGCGAGTATTTCAATGCCACGGGGTTTGACCGCTGGCAGCGCATCTACGGCGATGGCGAGGTCAACAAGGTGCAACTCGACATTCGTAAGGGGCACCAGCGCACGGTTGACACCCTGCTGGGCTGGCTAGAGGCCGATGGCAACCTGGCTGGGCTGACCTGCTGCGACGCGGGCTGTGGGGTTGGCAGTCTGACCATTCCCCTTGCGCAAGCAGGGGCTAAGGTCTATGCCAGTGATATCTCTGCCAAGATGGTCGAAGAGGCCCATCGCCGAGCCGAGGTTGCCCTAGAGGGCAAAAACTTGCCCACCTTTGAGGTCAAAGACCTGGAGCATTTGTCGGGGCGCTACCACACGGTGATTTGTCTAGATGTGCTGATTCACTATCCCCAAGACCAGGTGCAGGGCATGATCAGTCACCTGAGCTCTCTGGCGGAGTCGCGGCTGATTATGAGCTTTGCCCCTAAGACGGTGTTTTACAGCGCCCTGAAAAAGGTCGGTGAGTTTTTTCCTGGCCCTAGCAAAACGACCCGCGCCTACCTGCACCGGGAAGCTGACATTGTCAAAGCGCTGGAGGCCGATGGCTGGCGCATCGAGCGGCGGGCGATGACGAAAACTCAGTTTTACTTCTCGCGCATGCTAGAAGCGGTTAGAGATTAGCTTGGCGAAATAGTTGGGGTCAGCCCGGGGTGGCCCCAGGGTTTGACCGGGGATATTGCAGTAACAGCGCAATGGATGACCATGGGGATAGAGCAAGTTTTTATAGCGATCGCAGCGCTGTTGGGCGGCACTGCAGTGGCCGCTGGGGCCTTTGCAACCCACGCTCTCAAGGCTCAGCTCAGCGATCGCCTGCTGGCCATTTTTGAGACGGGTGCTCGCTACCAGATGTATCACGCCTTGGCGCTGCTGCTGGTGGTGGTAATTCGCAGTCAGGGGCTGGGGGCACCGGCGCTGCTCACGACGGCGGGGTGGGCTTTTGTGGCCGGAGTCGCGGTGTTTTCGGGTAGCCTCTACGCCCTGGCCCTGACCGGGCAAAACATATTGGGGGCGGTGGCACCCCTGGGCGGTGCGGCGCTGATGTTGGGCTGGGGCTGCGTAGCAGTAGCCGCTTTGGTAGGGCACGGAGAAGCCTAGACCTGGCTGGCCGGTTTAGGCTACAGAGAATGAACTGGTATTTCCCTCGGTTCTGTTTCCCAGTTGGCCCTGTCTGCTAGAAGTGACAGGTTATGATGCCTTTGTGTTTTGCTGGGCTGTTATGTTTGAGTACCTGTTGCCACGCTCACAGGCCACCTCGTCAGAAATCATTGAATATCTAGAGCTGCACCAAGCAGCCCAGGCATTTCGTCTAGAGCTGGAACATCGGGCTCAGGTAGAAGCCTATTGCCAGTGGTATTACCAGGTAGCCGCTGAAAACCGACAAGATTTTGCCCGCATGCGATCGGAGCTAAATCTACTGGGTTGGTTGAGCCGCCGCCCGGTTGCAGAGTCGGCTCAACTGATGGGGCAAGACCGTCTTAAAAACAAGCTAGAACTATAGAGCCTCTAGCTCACCTTGCTTGAGGTGGGCACGCATGGGTCGCTTAGCCCCTTCAACGGCAAACTCGACCTGTACAGGAAAGTTAGGGCTGATTGGGCGACCTTTATAGTCGGTCAAAATATTCACAACAACCCCCTCCAAGCCCTTGGCCTCGAAGGCTTCGTTGCGGTGTAGCGGGTGGTGGTAGAAGGTAACAGATTCTTTGACTCGGACGCGATCGCCAACGTTCATAGCACACACTCGCTCTTGTTCAATCCTCCCTAGCGCCTGGCACCCAGGTGGAAAACTTGGTTACAACCCTATTATCTTTGCACAGGATGGCCCCGGTGCTCCAGGTCAACGCTGGTAGATTAGGCGGGGTTGGTGCTTTGGGGTGGGGCATCGGGCTGGGTCAGGTGGGCGATGCGCTGGGCCATGGCAGCCAAGTCAGGATGCTGGGGAGCGACGGCCTCGGTGCGTTCTTGAAAGGCCTGGCCAATTTCGCTGTCGTAGAGCAAATGCCGTGCCTGGTCGCGCAGCTCAGGGGCGCGATCGAGGGGCTGGGGCTGCTTGGCCATCAGCACCTCATCCATCTGCACAATCAGCTGAGAAATGGGTCGTAGCCAGCTAAACTGCTCGTGGCTGAGCACCAGACGCAGGTAGTCACCCTTGTGGGCGATAGGGCCGTGGCTGGCTTCGTAGCGGTCTTTTTCAGCATCCATCAAAATTTTGTGGGCCTTGAGCAGCAGCGATCGCAGCTCGTGTAGGGGGGCAAAGGCCGGATCGGTTGCAGGGTTACCAACAGTCATGCCGCTCTCGTATAGTCTCGTAATACTGCCTTTACCATTCCACAGAATGGCCGATGATTTCAAGGGCAGAATGGGTGACGCTTGAGTTCTCTGTGGTTGGGGGGATTTAGCCCCCATGGGGATGCCAAGTTTGGTGTCACAATAGCCCTACAGTCTTTTGTGTAGATATGGATTTCACCACCGTTTGCCCAGGGCAGCTGTCAATCATCGCTAGCGACTTTGACGCTCGGCCCATGAGCTTTGTGCAAGGGGGTGAGCGTTTTGGCTACGAACCCGCTGTGGCTCGGGCGGTGGGGGAGGTGCTGGGGCTAGACCCGGTGTGGTTTGATATTGCCCCAGAGCAGTTTTACCCCACCCTCAGCACCGGCGATTACGACGTGGTGTGGTTTAGCCAGGCCATCACCCAAGATCGCCGCGCTTGGGCCGACTTTACCCGGCCCTATGGGCGCTTTGATGAGGCGGTGCTAGTGCGTGAAGAGAGCCCCATCTACGCCGCCGCCGACCTGGCGGGCAAGCGCCTGGGGGCACTGGCGGGCAGCACCCCCTTAGCTCTGACCGAGGCACTCCCCGACCTGGAGTGGGTGGCTTTTACCGGGCCAGACCAAACCCTGGCTACCCTAATGACGTCTCTGTCAGATAGCACCATCGATGCCCTGGTGGGCGATGCCCTGATGTTGATGACCGCCGAGGCTGACAGCAAACATCTGCGGGTAGCTTTTCAGCTGCCGACCCAGCATCCCTTTGGCATTGGGGTCTTGCCCGGCAACCGCGAACTGCTCGAAGCCCTCAACCACGCCCTCAACCAGCTGATTGTGAATGGCACTCTGGCCAAGCTGTGGGCTCAATGGATTCCTTACAAGCCGTTTCCGTTTTAGGTGTGCTAGAGGCTGGGTGATCAAGGTCGTAGCTGCTTCTAGATCCATGGGCCGAGAGAAGGCGTAACCCTGCTGGTCATGGCCGCAGTGGGCCTGAGCGTATGGCGCTACCCTTTGGCGTGGTCGGGGCAAGGTCTCTCCCAGGTTGAGCACAGAATGTCTGGGGCCATGCCCTGGTGTCGCAGCGATCGCAGACTGCGCGCCCCATCTCGCTTGGCCAGCCGCCTACCGGTCTCGTCACGCACCAGCGGACAGTGGTAGAACTGGGGCACCTCCCATCCCAGGGCGCGGTAGAGCAAAATTTGCTTGGCGGCAGAGAGTAGTAGATCTGCGCCCCGCACCACCTCGGTAATGGCCATGGTGTGGTCGTCAGCCACCACCGCCAACTCATAGCTGGGAAATCCATCCCGTCGCCAGACGATGAAGTCGCCAAAATCTTGGCCTGCGGTGAAGGTCTGCGGCCCCAAATTTTGGTCGATGAACGCAATGGTTTCGCCATCGGGCACCCGCAAGCGCCAGTTTACTGCGCCAGGCTCATTGACGGGTTTCCAGGTGGTGGGGCGTAGCTGGGGAGGAAAGATTACCTCGCGATCGCCCTCGTGGGGCGCACTGAGCGCCTGGGCCACATCGCGCCGGGAGTGGGGGCTGGGGTAGATGGCCCCGGCCTCGTTAAGCTGCTGCCAGATTTGTCGGTACAGGGGCTGGCGATCGCTCTGGGTATACGGCCCATACTCGCCGCCCACGTCTGGCCCCTCCTGCCAGCGCAGGCCAAACCAGGCCAGGTCTTCGAGCAGATCGGCGGCGTACTGGGGCTGGCAGCGATCGCGATCGAGGTCTTCAATGCGGAGAATCAAGGTACCGTGGTGCTGCTGCGATCGCATCTGGGCCGTCCAAAAAGTCTTGGCATGGCCCAGGTGCAGGTGCCCGGTGGGCGTAGGGGCCAGCCGCCCCCGGTAGTGTAGGGGTACCGGTGTAGAGTCAGCCATAGAAACAATCAGTCAGCCATGGGAGCGTGGGTGCGGCTCAACTCGTATCAACTCATATATAAGCGCGCCACGCCTTCTTTGATCACTTCCACCAGCTGCTCTTGGCGCAGGCTGACGTGGGCCGACATGCAGTTCACTGCGGCCTCCACATTGCGGTTCTGAACGGCATTGAGAATTAGCTGGTGCTCGGCGCAGGTGTTGCGGCGGTAGGGCTCTTGCTCCATGGAGATCAGCCGCAGGTAGTGGGCGCGGGCGTTGACGTTTTGCAGCATGTGCAGCAGCTCGCTATTTTGCGACAGCTCCGCCAGGCGCTCGTGAAAGGTTTCGTCGCAGCGGGCACAGTCGACCGGCGACAGGGTGCAAAAATTTTCGCTGGCAGTCTGCCAAAACTGGATCAGGGCGTCGATTTCGTCGTCGCTGGCGCGCTCAGTGGCCAGTTTGGCGCTCATCATCTCCAGGCCGCAGCGCACTTCGTAGAGGGCAAACACGCGCTTGGTATCTAGCGGTTTGCAGGAGAAGCCCTTGCGCGGCACAAAGTCGAGCAGGCCCTCGGCCACCAGGCGGTTTAGCACTTCTCTCAGGGGCGTGCGGCTGACCCCAAAGGAGGCCGCTAGCTCTACTTCATTGAGCGGCTCGCCGGGGCGAAACTTGTAGGTCATCGCCATCTGTTTGAGCTGCTCGTAGATGCGATCGACGCTGCTGCCGGAGGGCTTGCGGGCTTTACTGGCCTGGGGGTTGGCTGCTGGGGCGGCCTGGGTTTGGGGAGCCTGGGAACCTGCTTTGGCCACGATCGCACTCCAACTGTCAAGATGAAATAAAAACTGTGCCTGAAAACACAGAAGCGCCTAGGCAAAGCCACTAACGTCTCTTGTATACAACGTTGAATTCAGGGTTAAATTTTCTGGGGCATTCATTGTTGTATGTCTAGTATACGCAACCCATTGGGTTCTGGATACTAAGCTAAAAGGATTTCTTGGGGGAGTGATGGTTGGCCCCTGTTCTGTCTAACTGTTGTGTTCTTTCTATTAAATTGGGCCTTTTGCTATGTCATTTTTGCGTCATGCTGAGTCTTTTGCGATCGCACTCAACCGCCGCCGCTTTCTGCGCTATGGCTCGTTGGCTCTAGGCACCGGGGTGCTGGCGGCCTGCGGGGGCGGCACGTCAACCACCACTGCGCCGACAGATACTTCGACGGGCGCGGCCCCTGGCGAGCTAGACAAAGTCACCTTTGGCACCAGCTGGTTTGCCCAGGCTGAGCACGGCGGCTTTTACCAGGCGGTAGCCACCGGTATCTACGAAGAGCACGGCCTTGATGTCACCATTCGCATGGGTGGCCCCCAAGTCAACGGCAACCAGCTGTTGATGGCGGGTGCGATCGATTTCAACATGGGCTATGCCATTGATGCGATTAACGGCATTAAAGAGGGTTTGCCTAAGGTGACGGTGGCCGCTATCTTCCAAAAAGATCCTCAGGCGCTGATGGCGCACCCTGGGGTTGGGATAGATGCTTTTGAAGATCTGCAGGGCAAGACGATTTTGATGTCCACCGCTGCTCACACCACTTTTTGGCCGTTTTTAAAGGCTAAGTACGATCTGAGTGATGACCAGATGGGGGTTTACACCTTTAACGTGGGGCCGTTTGTCGCCGATAAAAACCTGGTACAGCAGGGCTACATTACGTCTGAACCCTTCGCGGTAAATCGGGAGGGGGGCTTTGACCCAGTAATTTTGCTCATGGCCGACCATGGCTATCCCAACTACACCACCACCATCGAAACTCGCCGCGAAATCATGGAGAGCAACCCCGACCTGGTGCAGCGGTTTGTGGATGCCTCGATCAAAGGCTGGTATAGCTATTTGGAAAATCCTGCGCCGGGGAACGAGCTGATTAAACAAGACAACCCCGAGATGACCGATGAGCAGATCGCCTTTGGCCTAGAGAAAATGGCGGAGTACGGCATCATTCTCAGCGGCGATGCCGAAACCCAGGGCATTGGCGCGATGACCGATGCGCGCTGGGAAGAAATTTTCACGGTGATGTCTGACCTGGGGGCGTTTGATGCTTCGGTTGACTACAAGCAGGCCTATTCCCTCGACTTTGTGAATAAGGGGCCAGAGGCATACCAGGCTTAGACCCACCCCGCCCTTTTCTCCGAAACGCTTCGCGAATGGGCATCCTTCCGAGGAGGAATGGGGGCTAAATCCCCTCCTCTGAGGGGTAGGGGTGGGTCAGCCCAGTCCTCGTGACCCACCCCGCCCTGCGGGCACCCCTCCGAGGAGGGGACGGGGAGGCTAAATCCCCTCCTCGGAGGGGTGGGTTAGCTCGCCCGTTATCGAATTGTTCACCTACGACCCTCCAGGCCGGAGGTTTGGCCGATGATTGTTTCAACGTTACCCAATGCGATCGCCATGCAGACCCAACCCATCCTCACCCTGGAGCATGTGGGCAAAACCTACGCCAACGGCACGGTGGCCCTGCAAGACTTTAACCTGGCCGTCGAGCCGGGGACAATCACCAGCCTGGTGGGGCCATCGGGCTGCGGCAAGAGCACCGTACTGCGAATTATTTCCGAACTGGGCGACCTGACCACCGGGCGCATGACCTGGCAAAACAGCGACGACCACAAGCTGGCCTACGTCTTTCAAGAGGCGGCGCTAATGCCCTGGGCCACGGTGATCGACAACATTCGCCTGCCGCTGAAGCTGGCGGGAGTGCCCAAGCGCGAGGCGCTGGAGCTGGTGTCAGATGCGATCGCCCAAGTCGGTCTGCAAGGCTTTGAGCGGGTTTACCCCCGCGAACTCTCTGGCGGCATGAAAATGCGGGCCTCGATCGCCCGCGCCCTGGTCACCTGCCCCAGCGTGCTGCTGATGGATGAACCCTTTGGGGCTCTAGATGAGATGACTCGCGGCAAGCTCAACCAGGATCTGCTCCAGCTTCAGCATCGGCGTAATCTGACGATTCTGTTTGTCACCCACAGCATTTATGAGGCGGTGTACCTGGCTCACCGGGTGGTGGTAATGGCCTCGAAGCCAGGGCGGGTGGTGGCGGAGATTGCGATCGACAGCCCCCACCCGCGCGAACCCGACTACCGCACCTCCGCCCAGTTCAACCGCTACTGCCGCGATGTCTCCCACAGCCTGTCTGAGGCCATGGGCGAGTCGTTGGCCCTGGCGCTTTAGCGATTTCTCAAGCGTAGGTTGGGTGGAACGGAGTGGAACCCAACGCACCCAACCCCTCTGCTGGGTTCCGCTAGCGCTTCACCCAGCCTACACCTGGCCTTTTGATTAAAAACCGGGTTCTGGCAATCCAAAATCCTCCATCCAAAATTGTTAACCCCCATGCTCTCTCCCGCCCTAGAACAGCCCCAAACGCAGCCCCGGTGGCTGAAGGCGCTCCTCTCCCCCGACGTGCTCGCTCCCGTCATCGTCGGTCTCGTTTTGCTCACCGCCTGGGAACTGGCCGTCCGCTTCACCAATACTCCCGCCTACATCCTGCCCGGCCCTATCCTGATTCTGCAAACCCTGGCAACAGACTGGCCGACGCTGATTCCTTCCTGGTTTGTGACCATGAAGATCGCCTTCACTGCACTGGTCGCCGCCACCCTGTCGGGCCTCTTTGTCGCGATCCTCTTTGCCCAGAGTAAGTGGATCGAGCGCAGCTTCTTTCCCTACGCGGTGCTGCTGCAAACCACGCCCATCGTCGCCGTTGCTCCGCTGATCATCATCTGGCTGAAGAGCAACACCTTCGCCGCCCTGGTGGTCTGCGCCTGGATTGTCGCCTTCTTCCCCATCGTGTCGAACACTGTGCTGGGGCTAAACAGCACCGACCCCTCGCTGGTAAACCTGTTTAAGCTCAACAAGGCCAGCCGCTGGCAAACCCTGTGGCACCTGCGCCTGCCCACCAGCCTGCCCTACTTCTTAGCAGGTTTAAGAATTAGCGGTGGCCTCGCGCTGATTGGAGCCGTAGTCGCAGAATTTGTCGCCGGTACTGGCGGTGCTCAATCAGGACTGGCCTACCAGATCTTGATGGCGGGCTACAACCTGCAAATTCCTCGTATGTTTGCGGCACTGCTGCTGATCACGGTGTCGGGGATTGCCATCTTCGCCGCCCTCTCAGCCCTGTCGAACTATTTGCTCAAAGATTGGCACGCCAGCGCCATGACCCACGAGAACTAGCCCGATTTCTTGTAGGGTGCATTCGCGAAGCAATGCACCAAAGCTTTTGCAAAAAGGATTCCGTCAACATAATGGCGACGAAATTCTTGATGTACAAAAACCTTCATCGGTGCATTGCTAGCGCGAATGCACCCTACCACCTCCACCTTTTGCCCTTAATTGGAGAAATCCCCATGCTCACCACTCAACAGCCCGTGCTGCGGCGCTTTTGGTACCCCGTCATTCCTCTGGATAATCTGCTTAACGGCCCGCAATCCTTCACCCTGCTCGAAGAACCTCTGGTGCTGTGGATCGATGGTGATGGCAAGCCCGCCGCCCTGCGCGATCGCTGCTGTCACCGTTCTGCCCAGCTCTCGAAGGGTATTGTCAAAGACGGCTGCGTGCGCTGCCCCTACCACGGCTGGCAGTACGACGCCAGCGGCACCTGCGTCGATGTGCCCCAGCTCGACGCGGGCGCGGCGATTCCCAAAACCTACCGGATCGATGCCTTCCA
Source organism: Pseudanabaena sp. PCC 9330 (assembly GCF_055795045.1). NCBI lineage: Bacteria > Bacillati > Cyanobacteriota > Cyanophyceae > Pseudanabaenales > Pseudanabaenaceae > Pseudanabaena > Pseudanabaena sp. PCC 9330. The sequence continues at coordinate 751,357 of NZ_JAYFES010000115.1, forward strand.
CTGCGTCGAGCGCTACGGCTATGTGTGGATCTGTCTGGATGAAAATCCCCTTCAGCCGATTCCCGAGATTCCTGAATTTGCCGATGCCAACTTTCGGTTCATTCACGAATTTTATGAACCCTGGAAAGTTGGGGGGCTGCGGGCGATCGAAAACTCCTTCGACAGCGCCCACGGGCACTTTGTTCACGCTAGCTCTTGGGGCGATATGTCGAACCCTCAGCCGCCGCCGATCGATGACGTCACCGAAACCGACTTTGGCTTTGTGATGAAGCACTGGCTAGAGGTGCTCAACCCCGACCTGCAAAAGAAAAACCTGGGCATCGCCGAAGAAAAAACCATTCGCACCAATACCCGCACCTGGTATATGCCCTTTGCCCGCACGCTCAAAATTCAGTATCCCAACGGTCTAGAACACCTGATTTTTACCGCCTACACCCCGATTGATGACCAAAATTCCCAGGTGGTGCAGTTTTGCCTGCGAAATGACACCGAGGCCGAGGCCAAGGCGGCAGACATCATCGCCTTCGATCGCCAGGTGACCAGTGAAGACCGCGTCATTCTCGAAGGCACCGACTACGATGCACCCCTGAGTCTGGCTGAGGAACAGCACATGGCGAGCGATCGCCCCGGTATTCTCATGCGCCACCGCTTGGCCAAACTGCTAAAAGAACACGGCGAAGTGGAGCAGAGGCGAGCCAGGACGGCGATCGTGCCTGCTAAACCATTGGCAGCAGCCACCACCCCGTAGGGTGCATTCGTGTAGCGAAGCGAAGCAATGCACCCTACTCCTATCCCTTCACCCATCCACCCCGAGACCACCTATGCTTGTCACCCAACATCCTGTCTTGCGACGCTTTTGGTATCCGGTCATCCCCATCGCCGACCTCAGCGATGGCCCCCAATCTTTCACGCTGCTGGGGGAACCCCTGGTGCTGTGGCTAACGGCGGCAGGGAAACCGGCTGCATTGCGCGATCGCTGCTGTCACCGCTCTGCCAAGCTCTCCATGGGCATGGTGCAAAACGGCTGTGTGCGCTGCCCCTACCACGGCTGGGAATATGATGAAACTGGGGCCTGTGCGAAAGTGCCCCAGCTCGAATCCGGCGCGGCAATTCCCAACACCTACCGGGTCGATGCCTTCCACTGTGCTGAGCGCTACGGCTACGCCTGGGTCTGCCTGGCCGACGATCCCTTGCTGCCTCTGCCGGAGATCCCTGAGGCAGACGAGCCCAACAATCGGCTGATTCCCCAGTTCTACGAACCCTGGCAGTGCAGCGGCCTGCGGGTGATGGAAAATTCCTTCGACAACGCCCACTTCAGCATCGTCCATGCCGAATCTTTTGGCGTGACCGAGCAGCCCAAGCCCGTCAGATCAGAGCTGGTGCCCCTGGAGCTGGGCCTCAAGGCCTACGCCACCGTGCCCGTGGTCAACCCGCCAATCCAGCAGCAGATTCTCAACATTCCCGACAGCCTGACCATGCGGGAGGTGGAATCGACCTGGTACGTGCCCTTTAGCCGCACGCTGAAGATTACCTATCCCAACGGGCTGATGCACTTGATCTTTACGGCGGCGACTCCAGTGAGCGATCGCATCTCCCAGATCGTGCAGTTCTGCATTCGCAACGACAGCGAGGCTGAGGCCAGCGCCGAGGCGATCATCGCCTTCGATCGCCAGGTGGTCAACGAAGACAAGCTAGTGCTCGAATCGACCGACTACGACACCCCGGTGGACGTGTCCTGTGAGCAACACATGCCGTCGGATCAGCCGGGCATCATCATGCGCCGACAGCTCGCCGCGCTGATTAAGACCTATGAGTTGGTTCAGGAGAATGGGCGGGTTTTGGCGGAGGTGTAGCGCTGGTGAGCATTGCCTGCCCTAGCCGGGGTAGATGCCGATGGCAAGTTGAATACCCTGCTGAATATGCTGTAGCGATCGCGAGTTGACCCTGCCGTACGGCCCTTGCTCCAGATAGCTTTTGCTCACGGCCAAAATGTTATCGCAGATTGCTAGAGAATCTGCCTGCAACCCACCCTCCCCAGCTTTGACCAAAATGCGCGTCGGTGTCTCACCACTGCCCAGGTCGCTGGTAAAGGGAACCACCAAAACTGTTTGGCTGAACTCATTGCGAAGGTTGATCGACACCACAACTACTGGGCGCTTTTTGCTATCTCCCAGACTGCGCAGAGCTCTGACCAAGTAAATCTCCCCCTGGAGTGGGTAAGCTGCCACAATCCCCTAGAGCTCCCCATTCTCTATGGTTTCTTCAAACTGTTGCTGCGCAAACTCTGCCCATGCTTCCTCTTGATCTAAATCAGCTTGGCCGCGCGATTGGTAAAACTGCCGCAGCTGGTCATCAATTTTTTGATTACGCCAAAGCCTCAGCGCTTCCTCAATCGCTGCTGAGCGGTTGTCCGAGAGGCGATCGATTTCAGCTAAAAGCTCAGCATCCAGAGTGACCGACACCCGTCGCTTATTCGACATAGTGGCCATTGATTATGTCCAACCGAGTATGGAGCAAGCATATTACTCCTGATCATACCGCGACTCACAAAAGCACCTGTCCTGGCCAGAGATCTTTCGCTGCCAGCCTAGCAATTCATTGCCAAGCTAGCGAAGTCCCAGCCACCCATATTCTCAACCCGCCAAAATCTAAAATTCCTATGCAAACCATCATCCAGTCCGTCCTCGCTCTGCAAAACGGCACCCTTGAATCGGTGGATGTGCTGCTGGTGGGCGATCGCATCCACACCGTCGCCCCCGCCCACACCCTGCCCGTCGCCCCCCACCAGCGGGTGATTTCGGGCCAGGACAAGCTGCTGCTGCCGGGTTTTGTCAACGGCCACACCCACTCCTCCCAGGTGTGGCAGCGGGGGCTAATTCCCCAGCTACCGTTAGAACTGTGGCTGGCTAACGTGTTCGACTCTACCCCCCGACAGCTCGACCAGTTTTACTGGGGCGCAGTCAGCACGGCAGTGGATACTCTGCTCTCCGGCGGCACCTGCCTGATGGATCACGCCTATGTGATTCCAGGGCAGGAATTGGAGACGGTGGATGCCCTGGTGCAGGGCTACAAAGCCGTGGGCATTCGCGCTGTAATCGCGCCGCTGATTCAAGATTTGCCCTTTGCGGCTGGGTTTCCGCAAGGGTGCCTATTGCCCCAGTCGACCTTGCCAAGGTCGGCGGCCCATCTGCTAGCGATGATGGAGGCAATCATTGCAGAATTCCACGACCCCGACAGCGGCATTTATATCGGTGTGGGGCCGACGGGGTTTCACCGCTGTTCGGATGAACTGCTGGTGGGCTGTGCAGAACTGAGCGATCGCCACGATCTCTGCTACCACACCCACCTGCTCGAAACCCGCGCCCAGCAGCGCCTGGCCCAAGAGCGCTACGGCATCAGCGCCGTTCAGCACCTACAGACTCTTGGCTGCCTTACCCCCCGCACCTCCATGGCCCACGGGGTCTGGATTGATGACGCCGACATTGAACTCTTAGCCAATGCCGGATCCACCCTCGTCCACAACCCCGTCAGCAACCTGCGCCTCGGCAGCGGGTTAGCTCCCATTCTCAAATGCCTGCAAGCAGGGCTAAACGTAGCGATCGGCTGCGACGGGGCCGCCAGCAACGACGCCCAAAACATGCTGGACGCGATCAAGCTGGGCACGATTTTGCACACGGTCACCGATCAGGACTACGAGAACTGGCTGACTCCCGAGCAGGCGGTGGAGATGGCGGCTGCGGGCGGAGCTAAAGGGGTGAATTTGGGCGATCGCACTGGCACCCTCTCCCCCGGTATGGACGCTGACTTGGTGCTCTACAACCTCAACCATCCTTCAATGCTGCCCCGCAACAACCCGCTGCAACTGCTGGTTTTGGGACGCCCCACCGATGTGGTCGAAGCCGCCTGGGTGCAGGGGCGACAGCTGGTCGATCAGGGACGGGTGCTCACCGTAGACATCGCCGCCCTGAACCACAGGTTGCGGCTCCAGCCTCAGTCAGCTCAGCAGACAGTCTCACCCCACCACCCCGTCGAACCCCATTACCGAGAAGTGATGTTAAATCGCTAACCATAAATTGCGCCCTGAGGAAATCAGGCCAACGGGCAAGGGCCGAGTTAGGTTTGCCTAGATGAAACGATGGCAAAATGCCTCTTTCATGCCCGACACCTCGCCATTCCTATCGAGGCTGGTTTACTTTTGTAAATCAGATGAATATTTAATGCTCATTTCTTTTTATGGTAAAAGTAGCTGCAAAAATTAGGTGGTAAAGCCTTACGAAAGGCAGCAATTATATTTTTTCGCCCGTGTATAGGGTTAAGCAAGTCTTGATCTGCTCATGGGAGATTGACTTTAGTTCTAGAGCAGTGCTTCGGCTCAATCTTTTCTTGAGAAATATCTGGAAGCTGCTGTAAAGCTCTCTGGGCGGGGCACGAGGCGCAAAATATCTGTCTTTTGGCTGATTGACTTTCAGCAGAAAAGTAGTGTTTTTTCTTGGCTGAATGCGATGGTAAAGGCTTAAAAATCTGCGCGAGCTTGGGTCTTGACGTTGGATAGTTAGGATTTTTAAATATGTCCACTTTTTCATTATTGTTTATTGCAGTTCTGGGTATTGCCTTACTGCTTTTCTTGGTCATTGTGGTGCGGTTGCAGGCATTTTTGGCCCTGCTGCTGGTGAGTCTCTTTGTCGCCGTCATTGGCGGCATTCCCCCCGCCGAAATTGCCGGGGTGATTCAGACAGGCATGGGCAATACCCTGGGCTACATTGCCATTGTGATTGCCCTGGGGGCGATGTTTGGCGAAATGCTCCAGGTCTCGGGCGGGGCCGAGCAGATCGCCAACTCGTTGGTGAAAAAGTTTGGCGAAGACAAGGCCCAGTGGGCCTTGGGCCTGGCCGGTCTGGTGATCGCCATTCCGGTGTTTTTTGATGTGGCGCTGATTTTGTCGATTCCGCTGGTGTATAGCCTGGGGCGGCGCACGGGACGATCGCTGCTTTACTACGCCATTCCTCTGGTGGCGGGCATTGCGGTGGGCCACTCGTTCATTCCGCCGACGCCGGGGCCGGTGGCGGTGGCCTCGCTAATTGGGGCCGACCTGGGCTGGGTTATTCTCATGGGTCTGGTGGCGGGTATTCCGGCCATGGCCATTGGCGGGGTCTACTTCGGCAAAAAAATTGCGGGCAAGATTCACCTCAATGTCCCCGCTGAGATGGAAGAGGCTGCCCCGCCGCCCCAGGGCGTTCCCCTCAAAGACTTGCCCAGCTTTACGATGGTGATAACGCTAGTAGCGATTCCCCTGGTGCTGATTTTGCTCAACACCGTGTTGGGGGTAACGCTGCCCGAGGGTAACCCAGTGCGCGACTGGATGGCGTTCATTGGCCACCCGTTCACGGCCCTGACCATTGTGACGCTGCTGTCGTTCTACTTTTTGGGCACGATGCGGGGCTACACCCGCAACGACATTCAGCGCATTGCCACCAAGTCGTTTGAGCCCATCGGTATGATCATCTTGGTGACTGGGGCAGGCGGCGTGTTTGGCCGCACCCTGATTGAAACCGGGGTCGGAGAAGCCCTAGCGGGGGCAATGGCCGCTTCGAATTTGCCGATTATTCTGCTGGCGTTTTTGATTGCCACGGTGGTGCGGGTCAGCCAGGGCTCGGCCACGGTGTCGATGGTGACGGCGGCGGGCCTGGTGGCCCCGGCGGTGGAGCTGGCCAACTATTCGGCCCCTATGGTGGCGGCGATTGTGATTGCGATCGCCTCCGGGGCCACGGTGCTCTCCCACGTTAACGACTCGGGCTTTTGGCTGGTGGGCAAATTCTTAGGTATGACCGAGAAGCAGACCCTCCAGTCTTGGACGGTGATGGAAACTATCGTTGGCCTGGTAGGCCTGGGGATTATGCTGCTCGTGGGGCTGTTCCTCTAAAGAAGGTCCAATACCAAACCCGAGTTCAAAATCTCCGATTCAAAAACGAGGCACTTTGGAGGAGCAAACGGCGTTTGCCCTGCCTAATCGGGGGTAACCAGACAGGCTTCGACATCACTGCGGCATGAATTTTGCCAGGGCAAACAACCGTTTGCCCCTACCCCATCAACATTTCTCACACCCTTCCTTACCATGGCTGACCAAAACTACATCATCGGGGTCGATATTGGCACCACCAGCACCAAGTCGGTGCTGTTTACTGAGGCAGGCAAAGTGGTGGGCAAAGCCCTGGTCACCTACCCTCTCTACACCCCCGATGTCGCCACCGCCGAGCAAGACCCGGAGGAAATCTTTGCCGCCGTGGTCAAAACCGTGCAGAAGCTGATGGAAGCCTACGTGCTCAACCCCTCCCAGGTGCTGGGCCTGTGCTTTAGCGCCGCCATGCACAGCCTGATCTTGGTCGATGCCGATGGTAAACCCCTCACCCGCAGCATCACCTGGGCCGATAACCGCAGCGCCGGTTGGGAAAAGCGGGTCAAGGCTGATATGGAGGGCCACGCCGTCTACCGGCGCACGGGCACTCCAATTCACCCGATGTCGCCCCTGGTGAAGCTGGCCTGGCTGCGGCACGAACAGACCGAGCTGTTTCAGTCGGCGGTGCGGTTTATTTCGATCAAAGAGTATGTGTTCTACCGGCTGCTGGGCCGCTACGTGGTCGATCACTCCATCGCCACGGCCATGGGTCTGCTGAATCTAGAGACGCTGGACTGGGATGCGGGGGCGCTGGCGATCGCCGGAGTCGCCCCCGATTCTCTTTCAGAACTGGTGCCCACTACCGCCGTGCTCACCGGACTCAAGCCCGCCATGGCGGCAGCCATGGGCCTGCGGGTCGAGACGCCGATCATTGCTGGGGCCAGCGATGGGGTGCTGTCAAATCTGGGGGTGGGGGCAATTTCGCCGGGGCTGGTGGCCGTCACCGTGGGCACCAGCGGCGCGGTGCGGGCCGTGGTCGATCGCCCCATTACCGACCCCCAAGAGCGGCTGTTTTGCTACCCCCTCACCGAGCACCACTGGGTGATTGGCGGCGCGGTCAACAACGGCGGCATTGCCCTGCGCTGGGTGCGCGACCAGCTGGCCGATGCCGAGGTGGCCACCGCCAAACGCCTGGGCCAGGACGTGTATAGTCTGCTGACCTCCATGGCGGGCGCGGTGCCCCCCGGCTCAGAGGGGCTGCTGTTTCACCCCTACCTGATGGGCGAGCGATCGCCCCTGTGGAACGCCAATGCCCGGGCCTCGTTCTTTGGCCTCAGCGTTAAGCACACCAAGTCGCACCTGGTGCGATCGGTGCTAGAAGGTATTGTCTACAACCTCTATCTGGTGCTCAAGGCGCTAGAAGATTTTGCTGGCCCCGCGACGCTCATTCAGGCGACGGGGGGCTTTGCCGAGTCGGCCCTGTGGCGGCAGATGATGGCCGATATCTTTGACCGCGAGGTGACGATTCCTGAGCACTACGAAAGCTCCTGCCTGGGGGCGGCAGTGCTGGGCCTCTACGCCCTGGGCCGGGTGCCGTCGCTGGAGACGGTATCGACGATGATTGGCGAAACCTATCGCCACCAGCCAATCGCAGAAAATGTGACGGTTTATAAGAAAGTATTGCCAGTATTCGAACACCTGACGGTGGTGTTTGAGCGGGAGTACGATGCGATCGCCGCCCTCCAGTGCCAGCTCAGCAAATAATGCAGGTTGCCGTTACAAATAACCCTCCAGTCCTTCAGCCTGGGAATGAGCAAGATGACTCAGGATGCGAGATTCATCCAGCCGCTAGCAGCCCTTTAGACCTTAAAGAAGGCGACACTTCTTATCTAGGTAGAATGTCTATAGATTTCTACCATTGCTCCTATGGGTATGAATATCAAAGACCCCCAAGCCCACAGCATGGCTCAGGAGTTAGCCGCTCTGACCGGCCAAAGTCTTACCGACGCCGTCAAAATGGCGCTTCAGCAGGCGCTTACTCAGATCAAAGCTAACCAGATTACGTCCGAGCCTCGCCCTTTGGTCGAACGGTTGAATGAGATTGCGCTGCGCTGCGCCGCCCTGCCAGACTTTGACAGCCGCAGTCCAGACGAAATTGTGGGCTATGGCGACTATGGACTGCCCAGCTTAGAGTGACCGCTTTGCCTAACGCTTTGGCAAAAGCCAGAAATCAGCCTTTGCTATTCAAAGTGAACGATTTCTCCAAAACAGATATTTCGTGGGCGTAAAGCTCCTCCTAATCTTTGTCGATGTGTCCTGAGGACAATCCTGAGGAATATTTTGTCTTTGTCCTCAGGATTGTCCTCAGGACGTGTTAGGATAAGACCAAGGTTGAAGGGCCCAGGGAGACACCGCCCCCACTGGTGGGTATAGCTCCCGCTGGCAAACTCTCACGCCAGAGCGGTTAACAACCCGTCACCCCTCAAAAAGAGAGGTGATGCCAGTGCTACCACCAACATCACCACCAAAGGAAAAAAAGAAAACAACTAGCTTATTTAGACCAGCAGTTCCAGTGCTGGTCTTTTTATTTTAAACGCTTGGTGACCTTCCAGGCAATCTCACCATTTTTTCGGTACCCAGCACGGCTGAAGATAAACCCGGCCTCAGAGAAGCGATCGCCGTAGCTCTCAATTTCTCTAGGTGACAGGTCAATCAGCTCAGCCAGCTCCCTGGTACTAGGCAGCCAACCATTTTTAGCCGCATTCTCTAAAGTCTCAAAGTATTTCAGCGGGTCGGGTTGGCCAATTCCCATACGCCCCAACAACTCGGCCAGCGCGCCGATCATGCCGCCAAAATCATTCGGATTAATTGCCAGATCAGAGCCACTGCCAGATTGACCGCTGCCACTGTTCCCCGATCGCGGCCTCAGCCCTCGTGCCTCAATAAATTCAGCGGCGCTGCCCCCTTGGTTAATAAATCGATGCAATTCGTCCATCAGCTGCAACTGTTGGGCGGTGATGTAAGAGCGCTGTCCAACCTTGTCAGGGACAATCCCCAAGTCCTGCATGCGTTTGTACACAGCGCTGCGGGCCAGACTATAACGGTCTTGCAACTGATTGACTGGATACCGATCAATTTCCCCAGGGTTCATCGCTATCCTCCGGACAATCCTCAGGATGTTCTTTCAGTATCGCTTAGGAAACCATCCTCTGGATAGTCCTCAGGATGTTCTTTCAGTATTGCTTAGGAAACCATCCTCTGGATAGTCCTCAGGATGTTCTTTCAGTATTGCTTAGGAAACCATCCTCTGGATAGTCCTCAGGATGTTCTTTCAACATTGTGTAGATATATCCTCTTCGAGGACAGTCTCCTAGCAGCTATGAACCGCATTTAGCTTGCTGTCGGCCGATCGCCCCCTGCAACTGCTCCGTCATACCTAGGCTGGCTCCGTCGTACAGGCGCTGAAACTCGCGCTCAAAGTGGGCTGCTACCGTGGCGTTGCGAATCACCAGTAAATTTTCGTCATTGGTGTTGTTGGCTGCTTGGCTCCAGTTCTGAGACCCCACCAGCACGATGTTTTGGTCAAGCACCGCAAACTTGTGGTGCAGCTTGTCGCCATCGGGCAGGGCGGGGGTGCCCACCGTGGTGATCGGCCTTGCCCAGGGTACGCTGCTGTCACGCTTGCAGTTGTGGTCGGGCAGGGTGAGGCCCAGCATATCCAGACCCTCGCTATAGCTACGGTAGGCAAAACCGGGGTCGATTAGGGTTTTGACGGGAATGCCGCGATCGGCTACGGGCAATAGGCGATCGCTAATCGCCTGTTCCGAAAACACAAACAGCGCCAGGTTTACGCTCCGGGTGGCCTGGCCCAGGGTTTTGGCAATCAATCCATTCACACTCTGCGCCCAAGGCTGGGTTTTAGAGGTGGGCGAAAACTGGAGTTCTAAAACGGAACCGGGGGTCGAAGCTAGGGCCGAGGCCCGGTGGGGCTTTTGCAGACCAAACAGGCTATCTGTTTTGCCGCCGGGGCCATCGCCCCACATCAGGTCAAACTCCTGCTGAAACCGCTGGGCCAGGGGCGGGCTATCGATCACCAAAATACTGTTGGCGTTGCCTCGGCTGTCGGGGTTGGTGAAGTCGCCATGGGTGCAGCTCAGCGTCCAATTCGCTGAGCCCATGACTACGGTGCGGCCATCGACCACCATAAACTTGTGGTGCATCAGGCCGCTGCCCTTGCTGCCGTCGGCGGTGTCGTCAAGGCGAGGAATGCCTGCCTGGTCGAGAATGGTGAGGGCGTCGCGATCGCCCAACTCTTCTGCACTCAGCACCCCATCGCCATTGACATCGATAAAGGCAAACTGGTCGTTGGCCTTGTCCTGGTAGTGTTCGTCGAGCTGGGCAAAGGCGGCTGGGTTGCCCCGCTGCGCCATCGGCTTGCTGTAGGTATTCTCTAGCATCACCCGCACTGTTACCCCCGCCGCCTGGCGATCGGCCAGGGCATGGGCGATCGCCGGTAGCGAAAACTCTTGCACAGCGACATCGATAGAGGTTTGGGCGGTGGCGATCGCATCTACAACCACCTGCTCCAGATCGTCGCCGTAGCGCGTGATCTGACGGTAGGGGTCAGTGTAGACCGCCGCCTGGTTTTGGTTAAAATACGCCTGAATATAAGGATCTTGCGGCAGCGGATCGAGGGTGGGCAGCGTCGCCTCGCTGCGAAACTGGCTACTGACTCCCACAAATAGCAGAAGGCCCAGTCCAAAGGCGATCGCCCAGCGCAGCCAAGCAGACCTAGGCCGAGGAGAAAGTGGTAGATGCACAAGCTTTAGGAAAACTTCTATGGGTTTAGGAATCCCACAGAGCGCGATAGGCTAACGGAAAACGGTGATACACCATGCAGATCTGGGTCGATGCCGACGCCTGCCCCAATGTGATTAAAGAAATTCTCTTTCGGGCCGCCAAACGGGTTGCGATCAAAACCACCCTGGTGGCCAATCAAGAGATCCAAATCCCAGGATCTGACTACATCGACTTTGTGCAGGTGCGATCGGGCCTCGATGTGGCCGATAGCTACATCGTTCAGCACCTCCAGCCCCAGGGTTTAGTCATTACTGCCGACATTCCCCTGGCTGCCGAGGCCATTGAAAAAGGAGCCTACGCCCTCAACCCCCGGGGCGAATTCTACGATGCCGGCAACATTCGCGAACGCCTATCGATGCGAAATTTCTTGAACGAACTGCGCAGCGGCGGGGTAGAAACCGGCGGCCCACCCCCCTTTAGCCAGCGAGACACCGCCGCCTTTGCCAACCAGCTCGATCGCTTCTTAACCAAGCAGCAACGCTAGCGCCCCTGCCCACCCCCCCTATCCCCATCCCATTCTCATGCCCTACGACACTCTCTTTGCGCAGATCTCAGACCTCGTCCTGTGCCACTCTCCCAGCGGTGTAGAAGACGGAATTAACCTGCGTCTCATGGATGACCTGGCTCGCCTCGGGGTAGACCACTGGCGCGATGAGGCCGATAACGTGATCGCCAAAATTCCGGGCCGCGACGACAGCCGCGCCGTTGCCATCACTGCCCACAAAGATGAAATCGGTACCCTGGTCAAAAGCATCTACGCCGATGGCCGCGTATCGGTGCGCAAACTGGGCGGCTCGTTTCCCTGGGTCTATGGCGAAGGCGTGATGGACTTGCTGGGGGATCACGAAACCATCAGCGGCATTCTCAGCTTTGGCTCGCGCCATGTCTCCCACGAGTCGCCCCAAAAGGCCCAGCAGGAGACCAAACCAGTGACGTGGGAAACCGCCTGGGTCGAAACCAAGCGATCGCCCCAAGAACTCGCCGCCGCTGGTATTCGCCCCGGCACCCGGGTGGTCGTCGGCAAGCACCGCAAAGCTCCCTTTCGTCTGGGTGACTACATCGCCAGCTACACCCTCGATAACAAAGCATCCTTGGCCATTCTACTGATGCTGGCGGAACGGCTGCAGGAGCCGCCCGTGACCGTGTACCTGGTGGCCTCCGCGAAGGAAGAAGTGGGGGCCTTGGGAGCGCTGTACTTTGCCCAGCGGCAACGGCTGGAAGCGCTGATTGCCTTGGAAATCTGCCCGCTCTCGAAGGAATACCCCATTCAGGACGGAGACATTCCCGTCCTGCTGAGTCAGGATGGCTACGGCCTCTACGATGAGGGGCTGAATGCCGAACTGCGCCGCGCCGCGACCCAGCACGATGTCCCGCTCCAGATGGCCGTGATCAGTGGCTTTGGCAGCGACGCCTCGATCGCCATGAAGTTTGGCCATGTGTCGCGGGCCGCTTGCCTCAGCTTCCCTACCCACAACACCCATGGGTATGAGATTGCGCATTTGGGGGCGATCGCCCACTGCGCCGACATTCTAGAGCACTACTGTAACGACCTGTGACAGGGGCCAGGTTAGGCCCAAACCTTTTCTAGAATAAAATTAAGCCCCTTTCGGCAAACACGTTCAGGCAAAGCTATGGCCAAAACCGTTTCAGATGTGATGACTCCCAACCCGATCTCGGTGACCCCTGACACCGTGCTCAAAGACGCCATTCAGCTCATGGCCGACAACCACGTGGGCGGGCTGCCGGTGATCAACGCAGACAGCGATCTAGTGGGCATTTTGTCAGAATCTGACTTGATGTGGCAAACCACCGGGGTCGATATGCCGGCCTACATCATGCTGCTTGACAGCGTCATCTACCTCAAAAACCCCACCCAGTACAACCAAGAACTTCACAAAGCCCTGGGCCAACTGGTCAAAGACGTCATGACCGACCACGTCGTTACCATCGCCCCCGACCAATCGCTCCGCGACGCTGCCCACCTGATGCACGAAAAGAAAGTGCGTCGCCTACCTGTGGTCAATGCCGAGAAGCAGGTCGTCGGCATTCTCACTCGGGGCGACATCGTGCGAGAGATGGCGAATAGCTACGCCTGATGGAGGGTGAGTTTTAAGGACTTAGTTTTAAGGGTTGAGGGTTGAGTTCTTTCGGTAATGCTTCAACTCAAAACTCAAAATTCAACCTTCAAAACTCTCCCACTCAATCCCCCCTATCGCCGATCCCCAAAATGGCCGATAGTAGAAAGAACAGAATTGTGTTCGGTTCTACAAAATGGCGATTACTCCTGACTCGGTGCGAGAGCTGCTCCACTCTGACGACTACGGGGATCGGCTGCGAGCCGTCAACCAAATGCGTGAGCTAGAACCAGCAGAGGCCTTTGAGCTGGTGCAGTTGGCGGCCAACGATGGCAATGCCCGGGTGCGCTACGCAGCGATTAGCCAGATTGCCAGCCTGGGGCAGCAAGATCTGGCTACTGTAGAGCCGCTGCTGCGGCGATCGCTCACCCAAGACCCTGAGCCCGATGTGCAGGCCGCTGCCGCTGACACCATTGGCGGGCTCAAGCTGACCAGCGCCTACCCCGATCTGGCCGCGCTCTACCACAGCACTGAAGAGTGGCTGGTGAAATTTAGCATTGTCGCCGCCCTAGGGGAGCTAGGAGAACCGGACGCCTTTGACCTGCTGCAAGAAGCCCTCAACTCAGACAACGAGTTGATTGCTACCGCCGCTATTGGGGCGTTGGGCGAGCTGGGCGATCGCCGTGCCCTGCCCCTGCTGCTTACCTATACCCAACATTCAGACTGGCAGGTGCGCCACCGACTGGTGCAGAGTCTGGCGCAATTTGCGGAACCCGAAGCAAAAGCCGCTCTAGAACAGCTCACCCAAGACGAGTCTGACATCGTAGCGGGCGCAGCTCGCCAGCATTTAACCCGTTAGCACCACCACCTTTGACGAGCTAAGACACTTCAAATTTGCTTAACACTGCTTAACACCCTCTCAGAAAAGCGCTAACTTTCCTAAAGATTGAGCAGCGGGCAAATAGAGCAACTTTTGTCACTTGCCTGTCAAGGTAGAAGCAAACAAAATTCCTATGCAGGCAAAATAGCCTTGAAATAGCTGGATGCCTCAAAACCATGCTCCATTTGCGATGGCCTGACAAAGTTTGCTATAGTAAAGCAGTGCTCGTATTACTATTTCTGTACTAGTTTGAGCTCATTGAGCATTAGTTTAAACAATGCCTAAATTAATGTTCTGGTAAAAGCCTTTAAGGCTGACGCCTGAAGATTTGTGTAGGGCATGTCATAAAAATAATTTATTGGTTGTTACGATTTATCCTCACAGGTTAGTGCCAAGCTTCTGAACCTGTCTGTTCTAAAACCCTCAACTCAAGACATTGGAGATGGCCTGAGTGATTGCAACTTCTCCATCTGCACAACGGCAAAAGTGGGACACGTTGAGTTTCGTGTCTACCTTATACTTGCAGCCGGTGCTAGACCTCTTGCTCAAAGATGTGCCGGTGCTGTGGCAGGCAGAGGTTCGCCTAGGTCTACAAGAGGCCTTAGTTAATGCAGCTAAGCACGGCAACGCCCTAGACCCTGCCAAATGTATCTCCGTAAAGTACACTGCCTCGGCTGCTGAGATCTGGTGGGTGATTGCTGACCAAGGCAGTGGCTTTCACCATCCCTGCAACTGCGACGAAGCTGAAGATAGCAACTGCACCTCTCACCCTGGAGAGTGCGGTCGTGGTCTCTATATTCTTTACCAGGTATTTGATCAGGTCACCTGGCGCAATGGCGGTCGTGAGCTACACCTTGGCAAGGTGGTGCGTCAGGCCCACAGGCTACCGCTGATTCGGTAGGGTAATGGGGTAGGCAGTCTAGCTATCTTGAGCTGATCGCGCCTTGCGATCGCCGTGGCTTGGGCAGGGGGGCGCTTGCAGGCTGTGGTTGAGCCACCCGGCTGCCTGCTCCACTCGGGCCAGCGCTTCTTCAGAATTGTCTCTGAGCAAAAAGACTAGTGCAGCGGCTAGCTGCTCTTTGGCGCGTATGCGGCGATCGCGATTGAGCCGGTGCCAGTCAGCCGGTTTGATTGCCAGTCGCTCGGCCAACGCCTGGGCTAGCTCTAGGTCGGTGAGGTCATCGGTGGGCTGGGGCGACGAAGGCCGCAGCGATGAATCAAATGAAAAAGCCATAGATACTGAAACCAGTTGGGGTTAACTAGAAGATATCCCAAGTCCAGCTCGGTAGCCGTCGGTTTTCCTCGGTAGAACTTCGCTTCTGGCCTTGGCTGAGGCTAATCCCCTGTTCAATCCGTTGGCCAATGGGCAGCATCTTCCATTTATTTATTTTGCACCATGAAGCGAGTCTATCGGCGACACAGAAACCATAGCCAGCAGGGCTCTGTTGGGAGCAGTCCTGAGGGTGCCAGCCCCTCGTTGCCAGAGCTGTTGCAGCAGCTAGAAGGGTTAGAAGCCCGACTCCATCAGCTCAAGGCCGGTCTCTCTAACCTGTTACAGCTCCAGCAGGCCGAAACGGCTCCTCCGGCAGACGATCTCCAAGCGGCGGCCCAGGAGACCCTGCGGCTACAGGAGGCCGTCGATGCCTTTGAGCTGGAGCTAGCTAGCCGCGTCATGTCTTGGCAGCACCTGCAAGAACCCTTTTGGCAGGCGGTGCGCTTTGGTGGGCTAGGCCTGCTGGTTGGCTGGTTTTTTGCTTGGTTGGCCTATCGAGGCTAGCCCGCCAAAGCGCCGCCGCGACGACTGGAAAATATAATTGGTAGAACTTTTTAATATTGGCAAAGATAAGTGCACAACCCATGCTAGGATTGAAAATCGTGGATAGGGCGGGTCGGTGCCCGAGTGGTTAATGGGGGCGGACTGTAAATCCGCTGGCTACGCCTACGCTGGTTCGAATCCAGCCCGGCCCATCCGCGACAATTGCCCTTATAGCTCAGTGGTAGAGCACTCCCTTGGTAAGGGAGAGGTCACGAGTTCAAATCTCGTTAAGGGCTTTGAGAAAGATAAATGCTGGTCAAGATAGGTCATTGGTGCCACTGCTAGCTGTGGCACGCTGATGTCGCTACCAAAACAGGTGGTCTAGCCATCCGCTCAATAGCTTAGGCCCTTGGGGTTCTTGATAGTCGGTGGGCAGTAGGGCGTCAAAGGCCCGTTTGAGGTCTGCCAGGGCGGCGTCAATGTCGGCCCGCTTGGGTCTGGCCTGGTGGGGCACCTGCACGGGCGGCCCAAATCGCAGGGTGAGGCGCTTGCGAAAATATAGGGTTTTGGTGCCGATGATGGCGACGGGGTAGATAGGCACTCCCGATCGCATGGCGTAGAGCACGGTACCTCGTTTGAGCGGATGCATTTGCCCCTCCTCTGCGCCCAGCCGCCCCTCGGGAAACAGCATAATGCCATCGCCCCGGCCCAGGATCGCCTGCACTGCCTGGTCGATCTGACGCATTTGTTGAATCGAGCTGCCGTTGGGGACGCGATCGCGAATTTCGGTGGCCAGAGGCGTTAGATCTTCCCTGCCCCCATCGGCGGCGGCCATCACGGCTATTTCTTCCTTCCACCAGCGCTCTAGGGGTATGACCCCACCGGCCCAGTCGATCAGCCAGCGTTTCCAGCGTTTGTTGAACAGGGTGCGGGCATCGCCCAAGATGTAGTAGTAGGGGCGAGGTGGGCAAAAGGCAAGAATTAAAAATGGATCCAGATGGCTGAGGTGGTTGGCGGTAAGAATGTTGGGTTCATTGGGAATATTCTCTGGATGCTCAATGCGCACCCGAAAGAAGCTTTTGATAAACCGGCGCATGGCCCAGCGGCGAAATCGGCCACTGACCCGGCGATCGGCGGTGCTGTTGGCGATCGCGCTCAGTTCTGCCAGGTCGTGCTCAATGCAGCGCCGCACCGAGGGATGTTGGGCCATGGCTACCCCTTCACGCACGCGGGCGATCGCCTCGGGCGTGAGGGTCGCCGCTGGCTGATGAGATGGCTCGTTAGACGGCTGGAGCTTGACGGGGTCGGCCATGGTGGAGATCAGGGTCTAAGGTTTTGAGCGCCCGTGGCACGCTTTATATTTTTTGCCGCTGCCACACCAGCAGGGGTCACTGCGTTGAGGCACTAGGGGCGGCAGGGGGTCGCCATCGGTGTAGATCCACCGGTCTTTTTGCCGCACAAAGCGCGATCGCTCATGGACCTGACCCGGTTTAGGGTCTGCGTAGTAGGCGATGAACTCCACCACGCCCTGTCTATCTTTTGGTTGGCCCGCTGCGGTCGCCAGCACTTGCAGCCTCAGCCAGGTGGTGGTCGCTATGGTTTGCAGAATGGCGGCCCTTTGCGCTGGGTAGCGCTGGGTGGGGTGATGGGTGGCGATGAGATAGTCTGCGTTGCCCTGGTGGTAGGCAGTGTAGCGCGATCGCATCAGCGCTTCCGCCGTGGGGGGCAAGGCGGCACCCGTCAGGTAGGGTTGGCAGCAGTCGGTGTAGGGGCGACCGTGGCCGCAGGGGCAGGGCATCGGCTCAGCCATGGTGCTCGCCCCTAGGATCGCCCACTGGCGGGCAAAATTAGCGCATCTACCAGGGGCTTGGCCCGACGCGGCGGCTGATAGCCAGCGGCGTCAAGCTGCTTAATGCGGTCGAAAAAGACCTCGTAGAAGCGCTCTAGGCAGTCGCAGAACCAGGCTTGGTAGTCAGGCCAGCGATCGCGATCGGCTAAATCGACCTCGGTCAAGGTACTGGCGATGACACAGCTGTGTTCACCCGATTCGTCCCAAATCAGCGGCAGATTGATCTCGTCGGCGATCTGCTCCCGCTCGGCGGCCAGCAGATAAAAGTGGGGCTGAGCGTCGACGCCCGACAGCAGCAGCTCAGCGTAGAGGCTGCCATGGTCGCGATCGAGAATGGCATTGAGGCGAAACCCGGCCCGGGCAATGGCAAAGCCCATGGTCGCCGCCGTCGCGGGAGACCCTGGCTTAACCAGGCTGCCATGGCGGTCGAGGCGATCGCACAAGCCTCCCCAAAAATCTAAATTTTCTTGCTGTAGGGGTGTCAGCGGCTCTGGCTCTGGGGCGCTGGGCGTCACTGCGGTGGGTGTATCGGTTTCATCGTCCCCGTCGTCGAGATCGCCGTCATCCACCACCGCACCGCAGGCGGGGATGAAATTAGCCGCCATTGCCGTTTTACCAATCTGCCACAGTTCTACTGTCAGCCTTACAAAGGTGACGTCACTGGTCTGGTTCAGCCAGTCAAAGGTCAGCACCATCTCAGTAGAAAACTCTGGGGCTACCCAGAGCACGGTGGCCACATTCTCAACGGCGGCCCAGGTCAGCAGCCAGCCCAAGTCAGCGGCGTTGGGAGTATTTAGATGGGCCGCCACCAGAGCTGCTGTTTTGCCTGCGCCCTCGTCCTGTTCGGTCAGGGCGAGACTCAGCAGGCTATAGCCCTCAGCAGGCAGGTCATTCGCCAGGCAGAAGCTCAGGCCCAGAGATTCTCCCAGCAGTTCCAGGGTTTCCTCATCCGTCAGCCATTGCTGAAAATCGGCCTGGGTCTGCCAATAGTCGGTGGGGTCGAGTTTTTTGAGGCGTCCCAGCTTGGGTTGGGCAGATCGCTTAGGCACGGGGCATGAGCTCGGGCAAAGGGCACTGTGGTGATCCTATTATGGCGCGGTGCCGACCCACAATCGCGGCAATCTACGGGGTAACCAGAGCCGCCCGCCACAGAGCATAACCCTGCGGGCTGAGGTGCAGCCCATCGGTGGTCAAGTCAGCCCGCAGCTGGCCCTGGTCGTCGCTAAAGGCTGGGTGCAAATCGACAAAGATGGCTCCCTGGGCTCGAGCCAGGGCCACTAGACGGTGGTTGATGCGCTGAATGCGATCGCTGGGCAGATCTAGCTGTCGTGTGGGCAAGATTGAATGCACCACCAGCCTAGCCTGGGGATGCTGCCGCTTGAGCTGGGTCAGCAATTGGTACCAGTTGTCGATGATCTCTGCTTCGGTGGCCCCCTGCTTCAGGTCGTTGATGCCTGCCATCACATGAATCGCCGTGGGCCGGGTCTCAGCAAAGTAGTGGAGTCGCTGCCCTATATGGGCAGTGGTTTCGCCAGAAATGCTCTGGTTGAGCCAAAGCTGGTTGACGGGCAGATCGTCGATGGGCAGCCACAGAGCCAGAGAATCGCCCACCAAGACCGTCAGGGAGGCCTGACCCTGACGGCGGGCCATGGCTGCCGCCTCTGCCGCCAGTAACTCCCGCCACTGGTCATGGGTAGGGCTGTCAAAGGCCCCCTGCCACTGATTGAGATAGCGATAGGGCTCCGCCTGGGCGTAGGCTTCTCCGGCCTGTAGAGCCGCGAGGCGAAACTGGTAGAGCTGCGAACCGGTGATGGGTTTGAGGTGCTCACGTCCTGGGGGCAGAGCGGAGGTGCGGGGCGTCATCATCTGCTCGGGGCGAGGCCAGCGGGCGGCGGCGGCACTCATAGATTGAGGCTGCGGCGCAGGGACAGAATCGGCGATCGCCGCCATCCCAGAGGTCACCATGCCAGGATTTGAGCACACTGTCTCAAAGTCAGTTTCTGCCAGCGAGGCCGCGCACCCTCTGGTCTCTAGTTCTGGCGGCAGGGTAGCCACTGTATTGGTGGTAGTCAGACTGGGAGGGCCAAACCCACCCATGGTCAGCTGGGCCGCCAAGAGCCACATATCCATACCTGTCTTGCAGAACTTCTGATATCCTTTCCCTGACAAAACGTCTCCATCAGGACGAAATGGCAGACAGGCTAACCAGGGCCGTGGGATCTTATCGGGTTTGCTGGCCCCCTTGACAGAGTTGAAAGCAACTCACGATAATAAAAGACTGTTTTGTTTATGCGCTCGGATCAGGTTTCTAAGGCTAACGCCCCGGCAAATTGTTTTTGGCTGGGTTGCCAGGTTGGCACCTGCACGGCGGTTATGAGGTAAAAAATGACGTACGCAATTGTTGAAGCGGGTGGAAAGCAGCTGCGGGTAGAGCCGGGCCGTTTTTACGACATTGACCGCCTAGCTCTAGAGGTAGACGACACCGTCACCCTGGAACGGGTGCTGTTTGTTGACAACGATGGCGAGGCCTTGGTCGGTCAGCCTGTGGTTGAGGGCGCGACGGTGACGGGTAGCGTGGTCAGCCATCTGCGGGGCCGCAAAATCATCGTCTACAAAATGCAGCCCAAAAAGAAAACCCGCAAAAAGCAGGGCCACCGCCAAGAGCTCACCCGCGTGATGATCAACGCTATCGAAGTGAACGGTAAGGCGATCGCAGGCGAGACTGCCGCCCCGGCAACGGTAGATGCTACGGCTGAAGTCGCAGCTGACAGCTAGACCCAGGCTAGATTGACGCGCTAGATTAAACAGTAGGTAGGTTAAGGAAGACACCCATGGCTCATAAGAAAGGTACAGGTAGTACTCGTAACGGGCGTGACTCAAACGCCAAACGCCTGGGCGTTAAGCGCTACGGCGGCGAGGTCGTCACCGCTGGCAACATTTTGATTCGTCAGCGGGGCACCAAAATTCACCCCGGTGAAAATGTTGGTCGCGGTGGGGATGACACCCTGTTTGCTCTGGTAGACGGCATCGTCACCTTTGAGCGTCGCGGCAAAAACAAGAAAAAAGTCAGCGTCTACCCCGCAGCAGCTGAAGTATCTGCGTAGGGTTTCTGGCTTTGAGACGCTATCTGGGCTGGGTAGAGTCAGCATTGCGATTGAGTTAATCGATCAGACTGCCACCGTTTGCTCCCACTAAAAAGCTCCCCATATGGGGAGCTTTTTAGTGGGAATTTAGATTGGGGTGTCTAGTCTAAATAGCCCATCAGCACTGATGACGGCGGATCGACTTCGTTGTCGGCAATGGGGCGATCGCCGGGCAGAGTGTGAATGTCGGCAATATGCAGCGTATTGACCCCCACTGGACGGTGCCCAGGCAGAGTGTCGGTAGTGGAGATCTCAAAGGTATTGGCACCGATAGGGCGAACACCAGCGCGATCGAGGGTACCCACAATCTCAAAGGTGCTCAGGGCGATCGGGCGATGGTTGGGCAGGCTGTCGGTTTCCACCAGACGGGTGTGGTCAGCCAGCACAATCACGTCGCCGCTCTCAGGGCTGGCCTTGACAATGCCCCCGGTAGACGACGCGCCGCGCTTAGTGCGGCTACCTCGGTTAGAACGGCTGGCAGTGGGCTCTTTTTCAGGGGTATCGGCGCTACCGTTGCTAGATTCGGTGGTGGTCATGGGAGTAAAAAGTCCTTATTAGCTGCAAACAGCTGCCCAGGGGGCAAAACGCTGAGGTGACTATGAAAAGAAATTAGTCATGTAAACTCAAGCCCAGACCTGAAGTTTCCCGGAGGGGAAGCTTAAACTCTGAGTTGGACTTGGTTTGGTCTAGAGTCTGCCTGGGCGCATGCTGCCGGTGGGCAACCCCCGCCATAACAGAACCGTTAAGCAATTATTATACTTTGATGGCTACACCATCGAGTTTATGAAAGGTTATTGCCCTCATAAGGGATTTGTACCGGGTGAGGCAGCGGGGATCGCGGTGCTAAGCCAAATGCTAGATATGCCTTCATCCCCACTCTCATCTCTAAATGAATGATCTATAATCAATGTATACACAAGATCATGGGGCTGTAACGGTTTCGACGTTTTGACGAAAGTCACGCTGTGATACAGGCCGAGAGGGAGTCTACTCTCGTAAATCAAGGCTCAAAACAAACGTAAATGCGAACAACATCGTTCCTTTTGCTCGTAAAGCTGCACCTGTTGCCGCTTAATCTAAACCTAGTTTAGTTCTAACCTAGTTAGCGAGCGTTTATAGTTCGACTCCGTTAAGAGCTATAGACAAACCCCAACGGATGCTTCAATGAATCTCCTCTGGTGGATCCATTGACTAAGACTTAGCCAGAGAATCCCGCCGTCCGGGATAAGTGGCGGTTCCGGCCCTGAGGGTTAGATGGGCTAAGCCTGTGAATGAGTGGTGTGTTAATACTCAAAGCGGACACGGGTTCGACTCCCGTCAGCTCCATTTCCATAAAGCTCTAGCTTTATTAGCTGCGGTTATAGGTTGCGATCGCCACCCACGTCCACAGATCTCCAGCAAAGAAGACGCCCCAGTCCGTTAGGAGCGTAGGGTCTGCGCCCTCGGGACGAGTCAAAAGCTGGGGGAGTTTTCTCTGGTGGAAATGACTTTAGTCGATATTTGCCTGCTGCCGTAACAGGTCTTGTGGATGTAATTTGTAGCGCAGAGGATCCTAGCTGCCTCTCCTAACTGAGGAGCACAGCGGGCACTTAGACAGGTAGGTGTGGGGAGAGGATTTTTAATCCAGATCGAGATAGAGACCGAGGCCTGAGTCATCCCGCACCCACCAGGGGTATGAAGATCACCGGGCATTCACCATAAATTCTGTAATCGATTATTAATTATCGTTCCAAGTGAGAGACCCTCTGTTGGGTCTCTTTTTGCATCTGCCTATACTAAAAATATCAGCCTAGGTCGAAGGCTGTATTGCCCTCCCAATCAGCCCTTTGAGCCAATGCTAATCGGCTACTTCACGTTTTATCAATCCGATTTATAACCATGCGGTTTCCTTTATTGCCCTATTTGCATCAGCCTGTCTTTAGTAGCACCTACAAGACTGTCCTAAATCCCTGGCGGTTTTGGTATCTCCATCAGGTGCGCTACCTAGAGCGCTGCTGGCTGCGAGAATATCGCCCCGACGAGCAGCACCACAGCTACTAGATGCACCGCAGTTTCTAGACGAGCGGCCCTCAACACGCTAGACAGGCAGCGCAACCATCGCTCAAGTAAAGAGTGTTGGTTTGCCCATCTTGGTACAGTAAATGATGTGCTTTAGACCTGCTAAACCACCCAGAGACCAGTCATGACATTGCTCCCAGTCCGTTGGATCGGCTAAACGGTTTTAAGGGGGGCAAACACTGTCAGAGCCTGGGGTAGACACTCAAACTCCATAGGGTTGGCCTCTAAAATTTCGCCGTCGATCACCAGTTTTTGCGGTGGGTCGGTGGTGACTTTGATGCGGTTGGTGCGCAGGCAGGTGATGTCGTCGCGCTGGGTGGGGTTACCCCAGGCGGCGGCGGCCATCAGCGAGGCTAGGGCGTTGATGCCCTGGAGCCGGGTGGTACTGGTGGAAATGGTGACCTCGAGCAACCCATCGTCGGGGATCACCTCGCCCAGACCCTGGGCTAAGACTGAGGTTGAGGGGGCGACGTTGGCGACGGTGATGGCATTGGTGGTGACGGTTGAGACTTCGCCCTCGATTTCAAGGGTGGCGGTAAAGGGGGTGGCAGAGGCCAGCTGCCGTACCCCAGAGAGCACGTAGGCCAGGTTGCCCAGCTCGTTTTTGAGCTGACGAGTGGCGCCGTCGACCATACCGGCCTCAAACCCCACCCCAGCCAGCAAAATCATAGGAATGTTGTTGCAGCGAGCGCCGTCGATCACGTGGGTGTTGCCCGCCAAAATAGTCTCGCAGGCGGCCCGTAGGTTGGTGGGGATGCCCAGCCCAACCGAAAAGGCGTTGGCAGTGCCCCGGGGAATGATGCCCAAGGGAATGCCGGTATTCATCGCGGCCCCGGCTACTGCCGACACAGTACCATCACCGCCGGAGGCAATGATCAGGCTGCGGCCTAGGTCGTGCTCGTTTTTAGACTTAATGTGCTCGATGATGTCTCGGGCTTGGTCAGCGGGGTCTAGGTCGGGCTGGGTCATGGTCACGTTGACCATGATCTGAGGCTCTAATACTTCTTTGATCAGGGCGAGATCCATATTGGGGTTGCCCTGGCCGGCCACGGGGTTGAAGATCAGGTAGGCGATTTGGCTTTCGGCGATGCCCCGCAGCAGCAGGGTGGCCGAAGCATCGTTAAGGGCGATAGGAATGCCCCGTAGTTGGCAGGCCCGTAGCACTAGGGGCAGGCTGGGGAACGCGGTGGCGATCGCCTCCGGTTCAGTAAAGAAAAGCACCCCAGCGACATCCCCATTGAGAATGTGGCTAGCTAGCTCAATGTCGCCTCCCTGGCTCGATGCTTTGAGAGTAATCAGATCGATGGTTGCCACATTACTCCAACCTCGCTCAATGCCCTCGGCCATCTCTACCGGGGACATGATCTGAAAGTGGGTTAAAACTCGCTGGTGTTTAGAGAGCCAGTTTAGAACGCTGTCTATTTGGGTGGGGTGGGCAAGAACAGCTAGGGTGCTGGGCATAGGGCAATCTCAACGATGTCCCAATGCTACCACCCAGACTTTAGTCTGCTCTATGACTTGTCATGCTAATGCCGGTTTAGTTAGAGGGGGCGGTCTCGGAACTGGGATCACCGTTGGCTAGCTGGGTCACGGTCGTCTGCCAGTCGCTAAGGAGAGCTTGTGACCAGAGCCAGTTAACTGCCAGGGCACCGGGGTTGACAAGCCTAGGATCGAGGGCCAGCACCTGTCTGAAGTAGCTCTGTGCCTGCTGCTCAAAGGGCAGTTGCTCTTCAGGTAGCAGGGTGATGGCACCCTCTTGCCGGTAGGCCATGGCTAGACCGGCATAGGCATTGATGGTTAAGGGATTGGCGACCTGGGCAACCTCGGGGTTAATGTCTCGGCGGTTGTCGGTGTCGATCGCGATCGCCCGCTCCCAGGCTGCGATCGCCTCGGCATAGTCGCCCAGGCTGTACTGAGCAAACCCTAGCGCCACCCAGGCTTCTACGAAATCAGGATTGCCCTGAGTGGCCAGATCCCAGGCTCGTCGGGCGTCGTAGGGGCTGGCATCGGGGTTGCCACCGGTGGTCGCCTGCTGCCACAGTAAGCGACCCTGCACGTAGGCAAGCTGAGAGTCGTCTCGCAAGGGGCCAGGTACCGTCTCGAGGACAGATTCGACGCTGACCAAGTCGCCGCGATCGAGCAATTGCTCAAGCAGATCGCGGGCTGTCTCGGTATTGCCCAGACCGATAGCGGCGACGCTGCTCTCGACCAGGGTAGCGGTTGGGGTGGCGGCGGTTGGGGTGTTCTCACTGGCTGTGGGGGTAGGCGTAAGTGCGGGGTCGCCAGGGCGGCTAGTTGTAGTGAGCGTGACTAGGGCCAAGGCCCACACCACCGCTAGCCCCGCCAGGCCTAGCCCCCCCCAGGCCAGGAGATTAAACGGGATGGTGAGCCTGGTTTTGCCCACCCTTACCAGAGCGTCTGGGGGAGAGTCGGGCTCCGTAGGCTGGAAAAGAAAATTATTGGATTGAGGGGGCTGGGGAGCCGGAGGCAAAAGATTTTCGCTCAGATCGGCAGGGAGGAGCTGATCGGGCTGGGAGGCCGCTGGGCCAGAGAGCCGCTGCACTAGACTGGTGACGGTGGTGTCTGCTGCTGGGTCTGAGTCTGGGGCCGCGATGGTTGGCAACCAGTCGTAGAGCGGGGCCGGGGAGTCATCACTGACTGGAGCACTGGGCAACTCTTCGGCCTGGGGGGTGAGCATCTCTGCGGCTAGACCGGCAATATCGGGGTCGGTGCTGTAGTCGGGCAGCATCAGGGCGACTGTGCTGAGGTCGTCATCGTCTAGGTTGTCTAGGGCATGGAAGGTGGGGCGATCGCCTGCGTACAGGTAGCCGTCAAAGTCGGCCCGCAGGTAGAGCAGCGGCAGCATCCAAAAGGGCTGGCCCGAGCCGTAGGCCGACATCAGCCCCTGGCGCACGCGGCTGAGGCAGAGATCGATGGGGTGGCCCTGGTGCAGGTTGCGGTAGAGCAGTTGGGTAAAGGTGAGGGCAACATCGTCGGGGATGCGATCGGCCATGGCGATCACCCCCGGCACCCCCCGGTTGACCAGGGCCTGCACGAGGTTTTGATCGAGCCAGTTGGCCTGGGCATCGTCTTGCGGGGTGTAGGCACCCCGACAGGAGTTAAACACCGCCAGGCGAGTACCGTTGTTGACCAACAGCCCGGCCAGATCACCGCCGCTGAGCTTTTCAGAGAGGCCGTTTTGGCGATTGACCAAATATAGGCTACCGCCTGTTTCTCCGACTTCACCAATGTCGCTGTGACCGGCGTAGTGAAAGATTTGAAAGTTGCCCTGTTCGAGGGCTTGCACCAGCTCGGGGCGGCCCGGCTGCTCCAAAATTGTGATGTCTAAGGCCAGGGTACTGGCATCGACGGGGGCTATTTGCAGACTTTCGACCAGACGCTGCACTTCTTGACGCAGGGCTAGACGATCTTGATCGCTGGGTGCCGAGATTACCACCAGCACTCGAATGGGAACAGTGGCAGGAGCCAGCGGAACCATGGTGGCTAGGTCGGTGACGGTCTGGCCTTGGTAGTAGCGACAGAGGGTGACGTCTAGACCGGTGGCCAAGGGGCGATCGTCTCCGTAGAGTAGCTCCCAGGGGAGACGCTGCACCCGACTGTCTTTAAACCCCAGCCGCAGCCGTAGGGGTTGTCGGCGATTTTGGGCCACCCCCTGGGCCGCTACCCAGCTATCGCGAATGCGACCCTGAAATAGGCCGGTATAGAGAGCCTGGCCCAGGGCCATCCAGGCGTTGTCGAGGTGAGCCTCGACAGGGGTCTGGAGCAGCGCTTGCAGCGGATCTTGAAATAGGGCTTCGGTCTGAGCTAGCCAGGTCTCTAGGGGCCAGACGACCTGAGCTTCGGCCAGGGGTACACCGCTGGCGACGGCTTCGGTGCGCAGCCAGTAGGTGTCAGGGCCCACGGGAGTAATAGAGAGATGAAATTTCTGGGTCACGGCCTGGGCTCTGGACGGTAGGGATGAGTTTCTTTCACGGTAGCTTGTGGTGTCCATGTCGGGGATGGGGGGCGACGGGTTGTTAACAAACTACGGCTAGACACATCGATCGCCGGGGGGATGACGGTATGATGACTTGTCTCTATTTACAGACCCCTGGTGGCAAATTCCTGGCGTATTTTTAGTTTTCTGTTGCCCTGCTCGGTTGAGCGCCACCCTGGGCGAGTAAGGCAGGGGCGGCGGCTGAGCTGGATGGGGGCGATCGCCACTCTAGTTGCCACCCTGGCCACGACGCTGACCGTTGCCCCAGGACGGGGAGAAATCATTTCGGTGGGCCTTGACGGACTGGAGCTGGCCCCTCTCTCCGCAGACGACCAAACTCGGCTCGAAGCGCTGCTGGGGGTGCAGCAGATCGAGATTTTGAGTACTCTCAGCCCCGATGGCACCACCCTAGTGGTGGCGGTCAGCAACCGCCAGGGTCAAGGGGAGCGCAGTCTGCACTTTCTCACCCTTGACAGCGGCGAACTCAGTGAGGCGCTGGTGTTAGAAAGTGATCTGTTTGCCCCTGAGCTTCCCCTCCGCTGGGTTGACAATGACACTCTGCGGTTTGTGCAGCAAGATGTCTACGGCCCCTGGGAAATCATTACGGTCAACCGGGTCACGGAGATCGCCTCGCGCACTAGCATCTACCCGATTCAGCCGGAAGATGGCGAAATTCTCGGTATTGCCCCCGATTTTTCTAAGTTTGCCCTGCGGGTCTATGGCGAGGATGACGACATCATCTATGTTGTGTTTTTGCCGTCGCTGCGGCGGCTAGAGGTGGCACGGCTGCCGGAGGACTTGCAGATTCAGCCGCCGACCTGGTCGGCGAATGGCGATCGCGTGGTGCTGGTCACCGCCGCCGGAGCAGAAAGCCGCCTGTTCGATCGCACTCCTAGCAGCCCTAGCCTGGCCGACCCTCTGGTGCAAGATGCTCTGGGTACCCTGACCCCAGAAGACAATCCTTTTTACCAGCACAGTGCCCTGCGGGTCTTTGACTTTACCCAGGCCGAGCCGCTGCGGCTAGAGCTTTTGGCTCCAGCCCTCGGGGGCGATACCTTTGGCGGTGCCCAGATCAGCCCTGACGGCGAGCGGGTGTTGATCAAGCGCTATCGGCCCAGTGTCTTGGCGGGGCGATCGCATCCTTCCTATGTCTTCCCTGAATCGGCCTACTTTCAGCTGATTGATCTGGAGGGCACTGTGCTCGACACCATTGACGCCGAGCCTCTGCAAGGCCCAGAAGAGTCTGACGGCTGGTTTTTGGGCAACGATCGCCTGTTGCTGTGGGGCACCGACGGGCTCAACCGGCCTCTGCATGTCTACGATCTGGCGCAGCGGCAGCTCACACCGCTGCCACTGCCGCCGGGGGCGGTGGATCCGTTAGCGGTCACTGCTAGCGAGGATGGGGCCACGGTGGTCTATGGCCTGTCATCGGTGACCCAGCCGCCAGAGCTGTACGCCATTGACCTAGACGGGGATCAAGAACCGCGATCGCTCACCAACATCAACGCCGCTGTCGCCGATCGCAATCGGGTGCAGATGCAGCCGGTGAGCTTTACCACTAGCCAGGGGGTGCGATCGGGCTTTCTGGTTCAGCCAGCGGGGAGCGTCTTTCCGCCGGTAGAGCAGCCGATTGTGTTTTGGCAGCAGGGCGGGCCGGGGGGCTCGATGGTTAACGAATTTGCCACCGAGGTAGAAATGCCGCTCAACCTGCTGCCCAACTTTGGCCTGTCGGTGCTGGTGGTGCCCCTCTCAGGCCGGGAGGGCTTTGGCCCCGATCGCTACCTTGCCCTAGCTGAGGATCAAAACTTTGGCCGGGTGGATGTGGTCGAAGGTGCTGAAATTTTGGGTCAGCTGGTTCAGCGGGGGTGGACGACCGCAGCGCGGGTGGGTGTGACAGGTTGCTCCTACGGCGGCTACTACGCCGCCCAGATGATCGCCCAGTTTCCACAGCTAGTGGCGGCGGCCAATCCCCAGTGCTCGCTGCTCGATCTCTTGACCGAGTGGCAACTGGGCTATTCGTCGCTGCTGTCGTACTTGGTGGGGCAAACGCCAATGGTGGCCCCTGCCACCTACCTCCAGGCTTCGCCCCTCTACAGCGCTGGGGCTGTGCGCACGCCAACGCTGCTGTTCCACGGTGCCGACGACTTTTTGCAGATTGACATGGCCCGCAATTTCCACGATGTGCTCGATCTAGCGGCGGTGCCGGTGACCCTCTACGAGTTTGAGGGGGTGGGCCACAGTCTCTACGGGTCGGGCTATCAGCCCCTGGCGGCCCAGCTGCAAATTGAGTTTTTTCGGCAATATTTGCAGCCGTAGTCGATTTCTGAGAAAAAAGATACCCGATGGAAGACAGACCTTAGCATTGTGGGCACAAAGTCCCTAATCATCCAACGGGCTAATCACGCCGCGACCACCCCGATTTAGCACATGGGTGTAGATCATCGTAGTTTTCACATCCTTATGGCCTAGCACTTCCTGCACGGTGCGAATGTCACAGCCATTTTGTAACAGATGGGTGGCAAAACTGTGGCGAAACGTATGACATCCAACCCGTTTCTGAATCCCTGCACACCTCACCGCTTGTTTGACCGCTTTTTGCAAACCGCTCTCGTGCAGGTGATAGCGAACAATAACCCCACTACGAGGATCCCGGCACCGGGTTGATGATGGGAAGACAAACTGCCAGATCCACTGGCGATCAGCATTGGGATATTTGCGTGCCAAGGCAAAGGGTAATGTCGTTGCCCCATAACCCAGCTCTAGATCCTGATGGTGCAGGCGTTGTACACCACGAAGATGCTCCTGGAGGGGGGCTACGAGACGGCTCGGTAGCATCGTCACCCGGCTCTCGTGACCTTTTGCATCACGCACCACAATTTGATGTTGGGCAAAGTCTAAATCTTTGACTCGGAGCTGCATCGCCTCTCGTAAGCGCAGCCCACTGCCATAGAGGGTTTGAGCAATGAGTCGATGCACCCCCGTCATCTGCAAAAGGATCGAACGCACCTCGTCCTTGGTCAGCACTGTAGGCAGTTTACGAGATGGCTTTGCCCTAACGGCATCAATCCGCTCGTCCAACGGCAGAAAAAGCACTGCCCGATACAAAAACAGCAGGGCACTTAAGGCTTGATTCTGCGTAGATGCAGCCACATGCTCTTGTACTGCTAGGTGGGTTAAGAATGCCTCAATCTCTGGCACCCCCATTTCATTGGGGTGCCGTTTGTTGTGAAACAGAATGTACCTACGGATCCACTGAACGTAGGACTGCTCCGTCCGGTAAGAATAATGTTTCAGCCGAATCGCATCGCGCACATGGTCAAGCAAGCGCCGTGGTGGAGTTGAACCATCCATGAGTAATTCTGTACTGGCCGTAAGGGAATCTTAAGTTGTCTGCCTCCCAGTCGCCAAGGATTTACACTGAATTTTTCCACCTAAGATCCCTGTGGAGGTGTTTAGGCAGACAGATTTCCACCTAAGATCCTGCATGGGAGTATTAGGCAGAAATTTTCCCTCTAATAACGAGTTACTCGTAGATGAGAGCAATCGCACTTAATACTTTGGATACACTCAAGTAAGTCTTCTTGGGTAATCCAACTATACCAACTATGCTTCAACGTGAGTAGTTATCGAAAAATAAAATGCCATTCTTATGGTTAGAAGCACGTCATCTAAATTAGGTTGGGATTACTACAGGAGTATCTACGAGTGAGCATCAAATATATTTTCAGTATCAATACCGGACGGTCAGGATCGGATTACTTAACTGAACTGCTATCTATGGCAGTGAATTCTATGAGTATTCACGAAGGACTTCCGATAATGAATGGTATTGAAATGCAGCAGTTCAACAATGGAGACAGCTCAGCCTTACGTAGATTAATGCCATTGAAAATGAAAGAGATACTAAAGAAGAATAAAAATGGCAAAAAAGTGTATTGCGAAACCAACCATTCCTATATCAAGGGTTGGGGGTATTTAATTCCTGATGAATACATTCCCCAGGAAGAAATAGGTGTGGTTATCCTTAGCAGAACTGTTGAAAAAACAGTTTACAGCTTACTTCGTGTCCATGAAGCACCTGGAGTTTCTGAGTGGAGTAGAACTTGGTATCTCCAATCTGGTGCACAACGAAATTTGAGTTGTCCTCCTGAAAATGCTGGTTTATATGATATCTGCGAGTGGTACGTGGAAGAAGTCCGGCTTCGGGCTGAGGATTACAAGAAAAAATTCCCAAGAATAACATATTTTGAATGTGAGCTTGATCAATTAAATGATTTCGATTTTGTTTTGGATATGTTTAACACTTTTGGTCTGGTTCCGTCTTCAGAATTAAAAGATACCTGTGGGAAAGTCTTCAATACACGAAACGAGTGGCCTAGAATTCCTATAGAGCTGATACTGTCGCCTTCCAAGTATCCAAGTGCAGATGATTTAAGTCCTGAGGAACGGGATACTTTGGTGGCGAATATGGTGGATTATCTGTATGAGCGTAAAGCAAACAAAATTGCAGCAGCAAAACCTGATTTCGCGATGGGTGGAACTCTTGCCCCTGCTGCGACGAGCATCGTAGCCCATGCGGAGCAGGAGTTGGAACATTTTTTCCAATGCTCACTTATGTTTACAGAAACTGAGCGGGTGTTAATTGGCGAGTTTATAAGATTGCTGTCTCCCAATGACTTCATGTTCATTGCCCTTAATCGTACACCAAAGCCAGGAATCGCTTATACCTACGACTTCAACATAGTATTAGGTGTAGAAACCATGATTCATAAATTGGGTTTTATGGGTTTGTTCAAAATGATATGGATGATCATCAGCGGCCTATGGGGTAAAGATTACAGTCACCGTGAAGCTAACTAACAGATAGACCTTAAGAGATTTGACAGATGCATAATAAGCTAACAATCTGCCTGCACCCGACCGTTTAGAGTCTTTTCGTTGAGTTCAAAAGATTGCTAGCGACGGGTGAGGCGGAACGTTAGACCTCCTGCAATCAACTGGTTTTCTGAAATATCGACTTTGAATGGGCAGAATGGCATTGTGGGGAGGTAGCTGAGGTGACTGTTTACTTGGCCATAGCAGCACCACGATGACTAGCCGTTACCTTGAATAAGCAGATTTCCAAGAAAGAAGATGCCAGCTTTAATTCAGCCCCTACGGCGGTCGTAGGGTGGGCACTGCCCACCATTTGGGAAACTCTTTTCCAGACGTCGCTTTAGCTCCCCGCCCTGGCGACTATCTCTGACGCTGTTGCCAGTCTGTGTCAGGCTGAGATCAGATTGCAGGTGAGAGACGATGCCAACAGAGCCCTCTTCTTCTGGTGAAACTCGCTGGCTGGTGCAAGTGTGTCGGCATCGATCGTGCGATCGCGGCGGTTCTGAGCAGGTCTTAGCTGCCTTTCGACAGTACCAAAGCGCCCATATTTTTGTGGCTGAGAGCGACTGCATGGGCCAGTGCAGTGCTGGCCCCACGGTCAAAGTCATGCCCGGTAATACCTGGTACTGCCAGGTCACCCCTGAGGATGTACCAACGATTGTCGAGCAACATTTGGGGAAAGGGGAGTTAGTGCGCGATCGCCTGCACCCCCGCTTTCATCCGGCTGATGCTTTCTAGCGCTGAGTTTGGGCCATCGCCTCGGCTGGGGGGCGCACCACCCGTCGAGCTAGACCGAGTTTTTCTAGCGCCCAAATGGCGTACCAGGTGACATCGACCTCCCACCAGCGCCAGCCTGCGGGGGCCACGTTGGGGTAGGCATGGTGGTTGTTGTGCCAGCCTTCGCCATAGGTCAGCAGGGCCGTCCACCAAAGATTGCGCGAGCCGTCGTTGAGCTGAAAGCGGCGCTTGCCCCACATGTGGGTGGCAGAGTTGATCAGCCAGGTGGAGTGCCAGAGGGTGACAATGCGCAGAAAGCCGCCGTAGATGACGAAAGACCAGCCGCCGAGCAGAAAGAGGGCGATCGCAACCGGTACTTGCAGCAGCAGAAAGTAGCGATCGAGCCAGCGATAGTAGGGGTCACGGGCAATATCTGGGGCATAGCGGCGGTAAATTTGACCGTTAAAGACTGCCGGGTTGCGGTAGACCATCCAGAGCATGTGGCTCCACCAAAAGCCGCGACTGGCGGCGTAGGGGTCTTTTTCGGCATCTTCGGTGTAGAGGTGGTGCTGCCGGTGGCCCGCCACCCAAAAGATTGGCCCACCCTGAAGCGCCATCGCGCCGATGGTGGCAATCACGTACTCTAACCAGCGGGGCACCTGCAAACTGCGGTGGGTGAGCAAGCGGTGGTAGCCCAGGCAAATGCCAATGCTGCCAAACAGCCAGTGCAGCGCCACCATGACGCCCAAGGCCGACCATGAAAAGAACCAGGGGGCCAGCAGGGCCATGCCGTGAATAGCAGCTAAAAAGCCCACTAATGTCCAGTCTAAGTCTGTAATCCGCTTTTTCTGCGGGATTTGCTTCATTGTTGTTGTCATTACAACTCCTTTACGCGCTATGGGGCTAAAATCGTCAGCCGGGT
Organism: Pseudanabaena sp. PCC 9330; assembly: GCF_055795045.1. NCBI lineage: Bacteria > Bacillati > Cyanobacteriota > Cyanophyceae > Pseudanabaenales > Pseudanabaenaceae > Pseudanabaena > Pseudanabaena sp. PCC 9330. The sequence continues at coordinate 784,382 of NZ_JAYFES010000115.1, forward strand.
ATCTAGCCTGGCTCGGGGCAAACCCTTGCCTAACTCCTTTTTGCCCCGAGGGAACTGCTGGGAGTCTTGTGCAAGTGATGCTTGCAAAACAACCTTAGCAAACCCCTCTGGTAAAATGCAAGCGTTGCTTTCTTTTTTCTATGGCAGATCAGCGCAAATCGGCTCGGCAAAAGCTTGTAGATGCCGCCTTTCAGCTATTTTCTAGCCAGGGCGTAGGGGCTACGACTACCCGCCAGGTGGCCGATCTGGCGGGGGTGAACGAGGTTACTCTGTTTCGGCAGTTTGGTAGCAAGCATGGCTTGCTTGCGGCAGTGATGACCGAGGCTGAGGTGCTGTCTGGCTCGGCCCAAGGCATGGCCTCGATGTTTGATCGAGAAACCCTAGGGCAAGCGCCCAGTGAACAGAGCCTGCAAGACTTTCTTAGCCAGTGTTTAGCCATTCTGGGGCAGCGGGCAGAATTGGTGCGATCGGTGATTGGTGAGGCGGGGCAGTTCTCAGCCGATAACAGCCTGGCCCTGGGGCGCGGGCTGCAAACCATTCGCGACTTTATGGCTGAGTATCTGGAGGCGCTGCTCGGCCTGGGCGACAACCCCAGCCTGCGTCCAGAGGCGGTGGCAGAGTTGGTCATGGCGCTGCTGCTGGGCTATACCGCGATCGCAAGCGCTACCGAGAGCCATCCCGACGACCTCGGCCTCGCCGAACATGCACGCCTCTGGCCCAGCCAGACGGCCTTTGTCGATAGCCTGGCGAGCTGGCTGTTGGGGCTGCGCTTTGGGCCGGTGAAGGTCGAGTTGGTGCCAGACTCCTCTAGTTTGTCTGCTGCTGCCACCAATACAGAAACCTGGATCGACCTGCCTGCCCCAGTGGTGCACCAGATTATGCAGACAGCTCGAAAGGCCGACAGCCAGACCTACGCCCTGATCTATGTCTTGTTTGGGGCCGGGGTAGCCGTTACTGAGGTGCCGCTGCTGACCCGCGCCAGCGCTATCTACGACAGTAGCCAGCACATTTTGCTGGTTGGCCCCCACCACCGCCAGGTGCCCCTCAATCAGTGGATCATGGGGCGACGCTACGGCACCTATACCAAAAACCCCTTCACCCGCTGGCTCAAAGCCCGCAACGATGACTCCCCTGCTATGTTCTTAGGGCTAGACGACCAGCCCATGACCCCCTACCGGGTGCGGCAGGTCTGGGCCGAGGTGACCCAGGGGCTGATCACACCCACGGGCGATCGCCTCGGGGTAGAGCAAGCTCGCGCCACCTGGTGTATCGAGATGCTGCTCAAGGGTCTAAATCGCCAGGCTCTCAGCCTGCTCAGCGGGCTAACGACAGAACAAGTGGAACCACTCGTGCAAATGGCCCAGGCGCGATCGGCCTTGGCCCTGGCTCTGCGCCTAGATCAGCCGTCTGGTCCTGCGGCCAGTATGGCAACCAACCCTGACGATGCAGCAGAGAACTAGGGCCGAAAAACACCGCAGAATTTTGTTTCTTCCCGGGGGCGCAGGCCCCCATCGGAGCAAACTTAAGGTTCTTATGACGGGACTAGGGAGTATAACGATGAATGTATTGGGTTGTAAGTGGGACTTAATCCCATGGCTCGCAGTCG